>NZ_JBQFVE010000006.1:0-278955 GCF_056539605.1 Ruegeria sp. BA2
AAATCCGGAAGGACTAAGCCGTGAACTATAACTCGATTGACGAAAACCTGGGTAAAAGTCTCAAAGCCGAAAAGGCGCGTCGCCGGTCCTATGGGATTAAGTTATCTATTGCGTCAGCAGTGTGCGTTGCAGCGATAATTACCGTGGTGTTTCTCTGATGCGTAAAAATGCCCCTCAAGTAACTCTTCCCAGTTCAAAGATGTCAGCTCATGGTCTGGAACAAAGAGCGTTTCAGGACCGCAGTGTTCGTAAGTCGCGGAACGCTGACGTATCAGGAGTGATTGAGGAAGAATTTGGAAAGTACTTGATTAAGGCTGGCGTTCTGAGCGGCAATAGTGTTGCACGGGCATTTCCCAAGCCGCCGGCTAAAACGCAGGCAATGATTGCCGACGCAGTTGGAGAAACACCAGCATTGGCCATTGAAGCCTTAAAAGAAATTCTCGAAGAACGAGACAGGAAGCGTAGCGGTCAACGCCGTTTGGAGGGAAACTCCGGCACCTTCGTTCCCAGTGAAAGAGAATATGCAGAGGCATTACGCCAGATCAGGCTCACCCCCGCGCAGGTCACATTGCTCAAAGCACTTACAATTGCAGGCAAGGACGGTCTGACCATTGGTCACTTGTCTCAGGCGGCCGGTTACAAATCGCGCGAGGCCTCAATCAAGGTCTTTAAGAAAATCGGTCTATTGATTGCGGAGTATCTAGAGCTCGAACTTCCCGAAGGCGGATCGGTACAGAATGATGGCGCCGCTCAGGTCCTGGCATTTTCTCACATCGAAAGTGACGACGAGCCAGCAACTTGGATTATGCATCAGGAACTGCGCGACGCTGTTCGTTCGGTTCTATGACGTACGTTCCAGCCCCAGCTCCTGTAGCGAACTTCGAACCGGAACAAATGCACGAAAGGTTGCTCACGTAGCTTATGTTGGAGAAAAGACCATATCCGCTCGACCTGATCTATGTACCTGTGAAACGGGCGAAAACGCTTGATCAGCAAAAAGTTCTGACGCTGGCCGAAGATATCCTGAAGAATGGCCAGAAGACCCCGATCCAGATACGCGCTGACAACAAAAGGTTCGTGCTGATTGAAGGTCTTCACCGACTAGAGGCTATCCGCGCCCTCGGCGGTGATACTATTGAAGCCTATTTGGTCCGCGCCAGACTACACTAAGCTCTTTTTGGGATTGGCGTATGACAAAGCCTCTGAAAAGGTCATCAGGCGCTGACTTTTTTCATCCCAAAGATGCAATCGCGCACAATGAAGGCTCTGATATAGAGTAATACGCTGGCAGTTTTCCAACTCAGAATGGTCACGCAAAACTTCGTTTAGCCGATAGAACGGTATGCGGCTGGCGAGGTGGTGAACATGGTGCACACCAATGTTGCCAGAGAACCACCGCAAGATGCCAGGCAAGGCATAGTGAGAACTGCCATAGAACGCGGCGTTCTGAAGGTTCCAGCCCTCTTCCCGGTCCCAGGTCGTGTGTTCGAACTGGTGTTGAATGTAGAAAAGCCAAATACCAATCGATGATGCGACAATCACGGTTGGCAGGAAAACACACGCCACCACCTCAAAGCCTCCGGCCCATAAAATCAGAGCCAAGAACCCTGCAATTGCGGCGTTTGTTCCCATCGCACTTGCCCAATACAGCCAGCCCGACCGCATGAAGCCAACAGGTAAGCGGTATTGAATAAAGAACGTATAGATCGGCGCAACACCGAACAGGAAGACGGGGTTCCGGGTCAGACGATACGCGGCACGCCCGAACCAATTCCGTTTCAGGTATTCCTCAATGGTCAATGTAGGGATGTCACCCATACCACGCCGATCAAGGTTACCGGTTGAGGCATGGTGAATCGCATGGCTTTGCCGCCAAACGTCATAAGGTGTAACGGTAAGAACACCCAGAACCCGGCCAGTCCAATTGCATGCGCTGCGGCTTCTAAAGAAAGATCCATGACCACAATCATGCATGATGATGAAGATACGGACCAGAAATGCGGCATTCAGGATGGCCAGCAATATTGCGATCCAGACGCTAAATGACAACGCAAACCACGCTAGGGCCCATAGCGCGAATAAGGGGAAAACAGTGATCGCAAGTTCAAAAACACTGCGCTTCGCATCGGGCACACGGTATTGCGCGAGCACCCGCGTCCAGTCTTTAGGTTGCAACTTACTTGGTCTCCGACGGCTTATTGTCGCCCATTGTTCAAACGGGCACCCTTATGGGGTGCCCGTAAAAGGTCAGGCGAGTGCCAGATTGGCGGCGCTTTCGCGTCCGTCACGGCCAGCCTCGACGTCAAAAGTAACCTTTTGGCCGTCTTTCAATTCGCTAAGGCCGGAACGTTCAACTGCTGAGATATGCACGAACACGTCGCGCTTGCCATCTTCAGGCTCGATAAAGCCAAAACCTTTGGTTGAGTTGAACCATTTTACTGTGCCATTTGCCATGGTGGAAGTCTCCTAATACGTGCCGCCCGCATCATTGCGGCGACTCGGCGTGGTCGGTCTGAATCGAAAGACTGAACGCCGAATTGGGGAGACAGCAGGTCGAAAAAGAAAAACGTAAGCCTCGTGTATATGGACTTCGACTACGCACGATACAAGCCTTGATGCTTTGGCGGACAACAGAGAATTTGAGCCTGCCTGGCTTAGAACTAGGCAAGTAGAGGTGAAGCCGTTGCTCTTCGATCCAAACTTGAAGGTGGCTTGGGTCAGCGGCACAGAAGACTAACGATCATTTTTGGGAAATTATCCTGCTACATACGAGATTGCGATAAGCGTCCGTTTTGGTGCCTTGGCGAAACTTTGCAAAGTCCGCTTTCTGCGCATTGCTGTAATTGGAGCTTCGCGCGGCATCAGTCAATTTGAACTCGGTAACGACCGTCGCTGACTTCCGTATATGTGGTTACAGGAAGCCTTAGGCGGGCCATGCCAACAGTGCTTACAATTCTGCGATGCGGGCAACCTATTTGGCACTCGTTTAGCGAGAAGGTTCCCGGTACTACGCGGTGAAACTCGAAGTGCAGCACACTCCGTCTTGACATAGTGACACGAACTGGTTCAGCTTCAGGTCATGACGAACTCACGCATCCACTGCCATCGAATATCGGCCTGAGGTCGATAGCCCACGCGAAATCCGTGGGAGGCAGCATTGGTATGCGGGCGAGGCTTATATCCTTGTAATTGCTCCAGATTAGAGTGCACGAGTCGGTTCGATTCCGACGCCTCCTACCATCCTCAGGAGGTGTCCGTCATGTCGGACGACATTACGAACGCAATTGATTTCAACCACATCAAGCAATCGGTCGAGGAGGGCCTCGGCCGCACACCCGAAGGCTGGTCCGGCTTGGTCACGGCGCTCTTCACACATGTCAAAGAATACTGCGATCTTAAAGATGCCACCTACCCCTTTGTCGTCCAGATAGAAGAAAAACTCGGCGAGCTCCGCATCTACCACAGGTGTGATGATCGACACATCCAGTCGATGATCACCGCCACAATTGCACGAGCAAACCGTACCTGTGAGCGATGCGGTAATTCTGCCGACACCCAGCTGTTGGACGGCTGGTACACGACCCTGTGCTGTTGGTGCGCGCATGATGTTGCGAGCAAACGCCACCCTGAACGGAAGACGCTTTTTGGTGTTCGGGAAAAGCCTGTTCGGGATCGAATGACCTGCTCAGTTTGTGGCTATTACGGTCAGGTCGACCGAACGGATGATCGCGAACGTTGCGCTGCTTGTGTGGCGAAAGGCTGGTGAACGATGCTTAAAATCGTTGTCTACGTGAACGAGAGCGAAGTCGCCCGGGCACACCCGCAAAGTCAGTAAGAATGGTGTCACCGTACTTGGTGTTCGCTACCATTTTGAGGGACTTGCCGCTTGGTTCACTCGGTATGGTAACACTGAAGTCGAAGTGCGGTGGCTACCAGACGATATTGGTTCCATCGAAGTTCGGCTTGGTGACATCTGGGAGACGGTCCAAGCAAGCCACTCCGGGTTTTCTGGCGTACATGCGCAAGTTTGGATGGAGGCGCGACGCAGCCTCCGCACGAAAGACCAAAAGGCGCTCAAATGGCGAGATCGTGTGGTCTTCGAAGCAATCGATGCGATCAATATGATGAACCAACAGCGCTCGCTGGAATTCGGTCTGATTTCGCAAAACTGGTCCCCTGAACGGGTCAAGAACCTCGAAGACTCCCTCTTTGTCGGGTTCAACGTCTCATCTTCATCAATTTCACTAAATGAGGCTTCTTCTGGCTACGGAGAAATCATTTCTCCCGCTGAACCAGATGATCTTCAGCATCCTAAAACTGCTGTGCCGCCGCGTACGGAAGAACCGGCACCGAACCCAACCTGGACAATCAAGAAAGGCGATGAATGATGGCGGATTTCAGCCAAAATGAGAAATACACGATCCTGATGGAATTAAGGAAACACCACGTAGAAACAGACCGCGACAAGCAGGTTCTACGACACCTCAATCGCCTTTTGATGCGTGATGAACATGGCAATTATTTGCCGCGGGCGAAGCGTTTCACAGGCGACCTTGAAACTCGTGGCATCACGATCATCGAAGCTGCGGGCAGCGGGAAAACTACTGCTGTCAATCGTGTGTTATCACGGCACCCCGCGCTTCAAGCCAAACAAGGCGAAGACTGGCCGCGCTATCTGAGAATTCAAGTGCCCAGCCCTGCGACACTTAAAAGCCTGGGTCGTGCCGTTTTGTCCGCGACCGGGTTGGATCGGGTAGCAGCAAGTACCACCGCGTGGGAGATCTGGCGCATTGCACGTCATCGGCTGGCTCTTCTCGACATCGTGGTCCTTTGGTTCGATGAGGCGCAGGATATGTTTCTTTCTGGTTCAGCACGAGAGATCGACGACATGCTCAAAATGTTAAAGACTCTGATGCAAAATGACTCTGCTGTCATTCCGATCCTTAGCGGGACGGAGCGTCTCGCAGAAATCACAAGCTACGACCCGCAGGTTAATCGCAGGTTCACGAAAGTCGTACCGGCTCCACTGGCACCGGGCTTGGATGACGTCAATTTGCTGCATCTGATTGAAGCGTTCACCAATGAGATCGGTCTTCGATTTGAAAGAGACAAACTTCTCGCAGGGCGTTTGATTCACGCGAGTCGATACCGATTTGGAAGAGCAGTTGAAACTATCCTGAACGCAATTGAGTGCGCTGTAGAGGAATGTGCATCCAACTTGACCACAATGCACTTTGCCGAAGCATGGGGTATGCAGGAGGGCTGCGATTGGGAGCGAAATGTCTTTGTGTCTCCCAATTGGGCTTCCATCGAACTTGATGCTGGAGCTGCGGCTTTCGAGGCCGCGCGAACAGCTCGGCAGAATCTTCAGGCTGGGCGGAAGTAACTCAATGGCGATGCGTCCCAATCTGCCGTTAGCGGCAGGAGAAAGTGTTGTGTCGTGGGTCAACCGTTTTGGATTGCTTCATTGCGGCCTGGGAGCAACGGATTTTTTGAAACTCATCGGTGTGTCGCAGAGCGATTTGATCTCAGGAAAGCGGAGTGCGCTGGAACGACTAGCTGAGGTGACAGGAACCTCGATGGAGTTACTCGCCTTGGGGGCATTCGAAAATGTTTCCCACCGCCTTTATCGCTTCAAAAATGAACGGTTCCATCGTGAGTTTTTGGATATGAATTGCATTCAGTTTTGTCCAACTTGCCTGTTGTTGGACATTGATGATGAACTGGACGGTGTTCGTGCCGGAGCCTTTCGGATCAACTGGTTGTTTGCTCCTATCCGGACCTGCGCCGTCCACAGGTTGCCCTTGGCAAGGGAACGTGTCGCTAAATTTTGGGAAGCCGCTGGAGAATACGCTGATATCGCCAGCAATCGGAGTGCGTTGGAGGAATATTTGCAGGTTTCTCAACAACGAGACCCGTCTGCGCTGCAACTCTATGCTGAGGCACGATTTGAAAGGTGTGATAGCTATCATTGGATGGACTCGCAGCAGATCGATTTGGCTTGCCGTGCCACCGAGATGCTGGGCGCCTGTATCGAGTTTGGCGCACAAGTTACACTGTCAAAGCTCTCAGAAGATGATTGGGATGCTGCCGGTCAAACCGGTTTTGAGTTCACATCCCGCGGAGAAAAGGGCATCGTTGAGGGGCTCGAAATCATCTGTAGTCGCCCGGTAAAAAATATTTCTCAGGTCGGGCCCAAGGGAATCTTTGGGAAACTTTACGAGTGGGCTCAGTTCAGAAAGAACGATAAACCAGTAGGACCAATCCAGGATGTCTTTCGTGAGTTCATTCTCGACAGGTTTTACGTGCCGGCGGGATCGAAATTGTTTGGGAAGACTGTGGACCGACCGAGGCGACATACGGTCGCGTCGTTGTCGGCTCAGTACGGCCTCCATTTAAAGACGACCACCCACGCGCTTCGAAAATCTGGCCTTTTGCCGTATTCCAGCGAAAAGGAAGATGTGAGGCCTACCATTCCAGCCGAGCAAGCCGAAGCTCTATTTAAAAAATTGGCGCAGGCGGTTCCCGTTGCCAAGATTCCGCAATTCATTGGTTGCACACGGGCGCAAGCCTCCTTGCTGGTGAAAAGCGGCATCCTCAGCCCGGTTATCAAGGACGATGGTGACACCAGTGGTCGGCACAAAGGTGTGGACGCAGACAGCCTGAATGAACTCATCGACGCAATGCGGCAGTTCGGCAGTTCGGTCGCGGAGCCAAGCGAGGGCATGCTAAACATTGGCGATACGGCAGGAGCTTTAAAAGTACCATCCATGGATGTTTTGGCTCTACTGCTTGATGGTCGTCTGAACAAAATCGAACTTTTACCGATTGGCCTCAAGTTCCAGTCAGTGTTGGTGAACCTCGAAGAAGTCGCGAAAAAACTTGGAGTGAAGGCCGGCCAACCGGGACTAACAATCTCGGAGGCGTCACGTGAGATTCTTGTCCCTACAAAAACCGTTCGGTTTCTGTTGCGGGCAAGTGATCCAGATGGTCACTCAGCACTCAAGTCGTGCGGCCAAGTACGTCACATGGGGAAAATGCACGATCTGGTCGATCAAGAAAGCTTGCGCGTTTTCAAAGCCCGATATCGCAAACTGTCTCAGATCGATGGTTTCTGGGTTCGTGATCCAGACCGTCTACGCAATGAGTTGGCATCCAGAGGTCTTAGACCGATGTGGGATCCAGAGGTTGCTGGTGCCGAGTTCTACCGGGTCTCCGACCTCTAACGACAAATCCTACAGGTTTTCGACCTAGACCGCTCTATTGAGCGGTCTTTTTTTGTGGCAAGTGATCTGTTCGGTGGGCGGGAATGACCTTGTGGTATGGGCCATCTGGCAGCCGCTTACCACGTTTCACTGGTTTTTTCACTGTTATTACACGGTCATCCGTCTGCGAGTGGGTTCTAATTGGTTGGTGCTTCATTTAGGGGGCGAGACCAACGCAAATGTGCTGGTAATGTCAGGCACAACAAAAAATAGACTTCGCAATAAAGTCAGACAGATATCGGGCTTGCAATTGTGCTGGTTCGTCAAAACAGTGTTAAACTCAACAAAATTGTCGCCAAGGCCGCTGCTTTTCTGGCCTAGCATTTCTGAATGTTATGGCTGTTTCCGCATGCGTATGTGGGTGATGCCGGCAGCAAGATAAGGGCATTCCGACACAACAAAGGCACTTTTTTGATGGTTCGCATCACCATCTATTCAAAAAAAGCCAATTGACTTTGCAAGCTCTAAAGCGATGAAACTACGGTTTGGATCCCAAGATTGTGAACCGCGCTTCAGCAAGGCGCATGAATAAAGTATCAATTTGGGGCTGTTCTTTAGCAACATTTACGTGATTGCTGCATTTCCGTCTCTTTTCCGCCCATTTTTTCGTTGATACACAATCAAAGTTACTTGTTATATGAGTAAAAGTGCGGGCGGATAAATGAGAACCGGTAATAACGGTCAAGTAGCAGTATTTTGGTCTCAGACTGAAGTCGACGGGCTTGAGGCAGCGCCTCTGGCCCATTTGGTTGTTGGAAGCTCTTGGTCCTGGCGGGGGCGTGCGATTCAGTTGGCTGCGAATGCCGAGTGTTTGTCTCAGCGTGCTGATGGCGGCGGGCTTGTGTCTATGCTAGCGGCTAGATCAAGTGTCGTGGCCCCGAACTCAATCAACGAATGTGCGAGGATAGAGCTGTCAAACGGTGCCCAATCTTTTGGTGCGGAACTGGTGCGCGCAGATGGTGAAGCGTCGCTGGTGCTGGTGTTCGACAATGGGTGCCCCGAGCCGGGACAGGAGTTCTGGGTCAGCGCTGCCGCATCACAGATTGAACCGGTCGAGATTGACAGCGGTTACGACAGCAACGTTGTCGCCTTCCCTGCGGCAAGTGCGGGTGCAAATACTGTGCCGGTAAGCATAACAAGTGCCGCCGGTTGGGCCGCTGAATAAAGGCACTTGTCAGAATTCTTCCAAGCCTGGACAGAAATGTCATAGCTCAGCGCTGTGACGTGTTGACTCTGGGCAATGCACAGATATAAGCGCGGCTTTATTGGTGTTGGTGGCCCCCGCAAGGGGATGCCTGTCATGAGGGAAACCTCAAGAGGACAACGCCCTTCATAGTGGCCGATAGGGCCTCGATCAAACGAAGGAGATCAGCCGTGACCAAACGCACGTCTGCCAAGTACAAAATCGACCGCCGGATGGGCGAAAACATCTGGGGTCGTCCGAAATCCCCGGTCAACCGTCGCGAATACGGCCCCGGCCAGCACGGCCAGCGCCGTAAGGGCAAACTGTCGGACTTCGGTCTGCAGCTGCGTGCCAAGCAGAAGCTGAAAGGTTACTATGGCGACCTGACCGAGAAGCAGTTCCGCCGCATCTACGCTGAAGCTGAGCGTGTCAAAGGCGACACCGGTGAAAACCTGATTGGTCTGCTGGAGCGCCGTCTGGACGCCGTTGTCTACCGCGCCAAGTTCGTTCCGACCGTGTTTGCCGCACGTCAGTTCGTGAACCACGGCCACGTCAAAGTGAACGGCAAGCGGGTCAATATCCCCAGCTACCGCGTCAAAGAAGGTGACGTGATCGAAGTGCGCGACAAGTCCAAGCAACTGGCCATCGTTCTGGAAGCCGCTGCATTGGCTGAGCGTGACGTGCCTGATTACATCGACGCAGATCATTCGAAAATGACCGCGACCTTCGTCCGCGCGCCGGGCCTGAGCGATGTGCCTTACCCGGTCATGATGGAACCGAACCTGGTTGTTGAATTCTACGCGAAGAACTAATCTTCGCCGAAGTACCGAATTCGAAGGGCCGCGCGTTCAGCGCGGTCTTTTTTTGTTTTAGGGGGCTCTGCCCCCGGCGCTGCGCACCGCCCCCGAGATATTTTTGGCCAGATGAAGGCACGGATCAGAGGGGTAGAGGGCGGCCTTCGGCGATGGCCTCCATCGCAAAATAAGATGTGACGCTGTCCAATTCAACTTTCTCGATGAGGCGCTGGTACACCTTGTCATAAGAAGTCATGTCTTGGGTGACGACCTTCAACTGATAGTCGTAGTCACCGCCAATTCTGTGAAAGTCGACCACTTCGGGTATGGTCAGCACATGTCTGCGGAACGCCTGCAGCCATTCGGCCGAATGGTGGCGCGTACGCAGCATGACGAAGACCACCAAATTCAATCCCAGTTTTTCCCTTGCGATCCGCGCGGTTGAACCTTGCAGGACACCTTGGTCGTTCAGGGCTTTCAAGCGGCGCCAGCAGGCGTTTTGGGACAGGCCGACTCGATCCGCCAATTCCCGCTGTGATAGTGTGGCGTCCTTTTGCAGTTCTTTCAGCAGACGAGTGTCGATCTGATCTAATTTTTTCTCCATATCGAAGCATATGACACAAAATTGCGTTTCAAAAGGCAAAAATAGGGGAAGTTTTTACGTCGTTGAGCAATCACATTGAGTTTAGCAATATGGAGCTTGTGTTATGATCTTGTCCAACTTTCGCGCAGAAATACAAACTGCCGCTCACGGAAATACTCTGCGTGATGGGCTGATCGGTGAGGGGGTGCTCATCCCGGGTCTTCACAAGGACGTACCGCTTGTTTATGCGGATTACGTCGCCTCGGGCCGCGCGTTGCGGCAAGTCGAGGATTTTGTGGCTGCACATGTGTTGCCGTTTTATGCCAACAGTCACACCGAAGCCTCCTATTGCGGATCCTACATGACCCGTCTGCGCCGCGAGGCGCGGGCCGAGATCGCTCGGATTGTCGGCGCCGGGGAAGGGGACGCGGTGATATTTGCCGGGTCTGGCGCCACTGCGGGTCTTAACCGGCTGGTCAGTCTGCTGGGAGTGCAAGAGGCTGATCAGCCGGTCGTTTTGATCGGACCATATGAGCATCATTCGAACATTCTGCCGTGGCGGGAGAGCAAGGCAAAGGTGATTGAAATTCCCGAAGCTGCTGAGGGTGGGCCCGACATGCGGATGCTTGAGACTGCGTTGGTCGAGCGTGCGAGCTCAGACCTGTTGATTGGATCATTTTCAGCGGCGTCAAACGTTACTGGTATTATCACCGATCCAGATCCGGTCACTCGGCTGCTGAAAGAGCATGGCGCATTGGCGGTTTGGGATTACGCAGGCGCCGGTCCTTATCTGCCGATGGATATGGGGCCAGAGGATGCCCGCAAAGATGCAATTGTCGTTTCTCCGCACAAATTTCCGGGAGGGCCGGGGGCATCCGGCGTTCTGGTGGTAAATCAGGACGCCGTTCAGCGGACCTGCCCCAGTTGGCCGGGTGGTGGAACGGTCAGCTTTGTTTCACCCTGGCGGCATGACTACAGTGCTGATCTGGCAACGCGGGAGGAGGCGGGAACCCCGAATGTCATCGGAGATATTCGCGCAGCCCTTGCCTTCATCGTGAAAGACGCCGTTGGTACAGATGAGATCGCAAAGCGCGAGGCGCTTTACAACAAGATGGCTTTGGACGGTTGGTCAGGCAATCCTCATCTGACATTGCTGGGCGCCGAGAACACTCACCGCCTGCCGATCTATTCGTTTCTTGTGCGTGATCGGCAGGGGAAGCCGGTGCATCAACAGCTGTTTACGCGAATGCTCAGCGACATCTATGGCATTCAGGCGCGTGGCGGCTGTGCCTGCGCCGGACCGTATGCGCATCGCCTGCTTGGGATAGACCGCACAACATCGGAAGAGCTGCACGCGTCCTTGTCAGCAGGCGAAGAGATGAAGAAACCCGGTTGGGTACGGCTGAATTTCTCGTACCTGATGAGCGAGGAGACCGTTCGCTTCATCATCGACAGCGTCAACGAACTGTCCCATCGCACCGAGGAATTCGCGCCATTCTACAACGCTGACCCGGCGACGGCTCGCTTCAAGGCGGCGTGACGGAATTGCTGCTTTTCTCAACGCAATGAGACGGGTATGAGGGGCTCCAGAATACGGAGCCTCTTATGAACAAGATCACCCCACAACCTGGCATTATGGACATCGCGCTGTATCAGGGCGGTCAGTCGCATGTGGCCGGGGTGTCGCGCGTGATCAAGTTAAGTTCTAACGAAAATCCGTTTGGTCCTAGCCCCAAGGCGATTGAAGCTGTCCGCGACAGTGCTGCGACCCTGAATCGTTATCCCAGCACTGACCACGCCAGCCTGCGCGCGGCCATTGGCACGCGTCATCAGCTAGACCCTGCGCGGATTATTTGCGGAGTTGGCAGTGACGAGGTGTTGCAGTTCATCGCTCAGGCTTATGCAGGGCCGGGGGATGAAGTAATCTATACCGAGCACGGGTTCTCCATGTACCCGATCATTGCGCGGATGGCGGGTGCGACGCCTGTGATGGTGCCGGAAAAGGACCGGTGCGTCGATGTGGACAACATTCTTGCAGTGGTCAACGACAAGACGCGGATTGTGTTCGTGACCAATCCGGGTAACCCAACTTCGACCATGATCGGCCCAGCGGAACTGACGCGTTTGGCCGAGGCGCTACCGCAGACCTGCCTAATGGTGATTGACGGCGCTTACGCCGAATTTGTCGCAGATTTTGATGGTGGTGCATCTTTGGTGGACCGGTTTGAGAATGTGATCATGACGCGCACATTCTCGAAAATTTACGGGCTGGGCGGGATGCGTGTCGGCTGGGGGTATGCGCCGCAAGCGATCATTGATGTGCTGAACCGAGTGCGCCAGCCATTCAACCTTTCCCTGACGGCATTGGCCGCTGCTGAGGCTGCAATCAAGGATGAGGAATATTTGACATTCTGTCACTCTGAAAACGCGCGATTGCGCAGGTGGCTGGCGGATGAGCTGTCGAAAATCGGCGTGTCTTCTGATCCATCCTATACCAACTTCATCCTCGCGCGTTTTGGCGATCAGGCCGAAGCCGAGGCTTGTGACGACTATCTGAAATCCCAAGGACTGATCGTGCGTCGAGTTGCAGGTTACAACCTACCAAATGCGCTGCGGATCACTGTTGGAGACGAGGAGGCATGCCGCCTTGTCGTCAAAGCGATCACAGAATTCAAAGAGGGCGCAGCATGAGCCAGATTTATGACCGCGTCGCGCTGATCGGGCTTGGCCTGATCGCATCATCCATGTTCTGGGCGATCAAACGTGCGGGCCTAGCGGGTGAGGTGACCGGCTATGCGAGGTCCGAGGCAACACGGGACACCGCGCGCAAGATTGGTCTTTGCGACAAAGTCTGCGACAGCGCGCGCGAGGCAGTCGAAGGTGCCGATCTGGTTGTTCTCTGTATACCCGTTGGGGCGATGGGGGCCGTGGCCGCTGATATCGCGCCTGTGCTGAAACCCGGAGCTACGGTCAGCGATGTGGGTTCGGTCAAGCGCCATGTGATACAGGCGGTCTTGCCCCATATACCCGAAGGTGTGCATTTCATCCCGGCCCACCCTTTGGCAGGGACCGAACATTCGGGCCCGGAATCCGGGTTTGCCGAACTATTTGACAATCGTTGGAACCTGATCGTGCCGGTTGAAGGGTCAGACCCGGATGCGGTGGCCCGTCTGTGTGATTTCTGGGAGGGTATGGGCGCAAATGTTGATGAGATGGACGCCGATCACCACGATCTGGTGCTGGCGGTTACATCGCATGCGCCGCACTTGATTGCCTACACAATGGTTGGGGTCGCGGATGATCTTCGGCGGGTCACGGATACCGAGGTGATCAAATACTCGGCTGCGGGTTTTCGAGACTTTACAAGGATTGCAGCCTCGGACCCGACCATGTGGCGTGATGTGTTCTTGACCAACAAAGACGCCACGCTGGAGATTCTCGGACGATTCACAGAAGAACTCTTTGCACTTCAACGCGCTATCCGGACAGGTGACGGAGAGCAATTGTTCGACTATTTTACGCGCACACGGGCAATCCGCCGAGGCATTATCGATGCTGGGCAGGACACGGATGCGCCAAATTTTGGGCGGGGAAAGACATAGGCATGAGAGGCTTGGGCAGCTGCATTTTGGTAGGTTTCGCCGTATTGGTGGCGACGACTGCAAACGCTGCGGCGCCCGAATCTTCGCTGGTGCCGTTGACACGCCCTGCAAATACCGAAGTGGTCGCAGCGGTTGTCACACCCTATATCCGTCCAGTCTTAAGGCCCGCGTCACCGCAAGTAACAGCGGCCGCAGCTCGACCTGCTGCTCTTCCATTGCTAGGACCTGAGAATTCAATCAGGCCGTTTGTGCGCCCGGAAGAGTTGGAGCAGCGTGTCTTTCTCAAGAAACGAAAGCTTCGCAAGGGCTCGGTCTGTGGTGACATTGACATTCAGGGTAAAGCCGTCGGGCGCGTGAAGGGCAATATCAAAGCCTGTGGGATCAAGGATGCGGTTCAGATCACTTCGGTCTCGGGTGTCAAGCTGAGCCGCCCGTCAACGATGGATTGCGGCACGGCGCAGGCGTTGAACAAATGGGTCGATAAAACTGTCAAACCCACGTTCAAACGACGCGGCCCGTTGGTTGAGCTGCAGGTCGCAGCACATTACGCCTGTCGGACACGGAACAATCGTAAAGGGGCGCGGATTTCCGAACATGGCAAGGGGCGTGCCATTGATATCTCAGGCTTCAAGATGGCCGATGGCGAGGTCGTGACCGTCTTGAATGGCTGGCGCAAGAATCCGTCCAAGAAGCAATTGACCAAAGTCTGGCGCGGTGCGTGTGGGCCGTTTGGTACGGTGCTCGGGCCAAATTCAGATCGCTATCATCGGGATCATTTCCACCTTGATACGGCGCGCTATCGCAGCGGTACCTATTGTCGTTAGCGCAGAACCAGACGGGGCGCAGGCCCTAGCGGCAGTGGCCCCAAGGCGACGAACCCGTCGCGGAAATTCAGTTGTAGATCCAACGCATTTGGGTTGCCGCCCAATCCCGCCATGAACCCCAAAGCGCGGGTCACCGGATCAACCGCCTGATCGGGCAGCGCACCTGCGGCGTTGGCCATTGCGATCATGTCGCGCCAGTTTTCGGCTTTCATGGCGATTTCACCGGTTGGAATGCCCTGTTCGTCAACATCCAGTTTTCCGGTCGCGAATAGGCGCAACTCGCCCCATTTCACCTCCGCCAACCGCAGATCGATTTCAACGGGCTGTGGGCGGCGCTGTTCAAGCGCGGTGCGATCCCAAGGTTTGTCGAAGGTGACAAACATATCCATTTCAAGCGTTTCGAAGGACTGCGGCAGAGTTGAGGCTGAGCGCATCAGGCGTCGCAGGTCATCTCCGGGTGTGAACCCGTCGATCTTGGCCGCGATCCCATAGCTTTCAGGGGCGCCAGATTGCTCCATCACGAGGCTTAGCGTCTGACCGCCAGCTTGCGGGTCGCCTTCGGTGATCAGCAGCCAACGTTCAGAGGTCAACGCCATTTTCTCAAGAACCAGGGCGACACCGGGTTGCAAATGCAGTTCGGCTTGCAATTCTTCGGCCTGAACAGTCGTGGTCTGGTCGAAGTAAGACAGCCGCTGCGGCGTGCTGGCAAATCGCAGCATTTGGCGACCGGGCCAGATTGCGGGGCTTTGGAACTCGATCCAGTCAGCACTCCAAGCTGTTCCGTTAACGGGATCGGCCAAGGCCGGGTTGTTCAAGCGCGTAATGTGCTGAAGCGGATAACCGGCGGTCGTGACACCCGAGAATTCGGCCTGCCAGCCCAATTCCTGCTGCCGATCAAACCAACCGGTTAGGGCGTTGCGCAGCCCGTAACCGGCGACAAACCAGTAGGCGCTCCAAGCAAGGGCGACAAATACAAGTACGCGTGTCAGTCGGCGCATGATGAATGGCCCTTTTTCCTGCCTCAGATTTGATGTTTATAGGGCCAAACAGGCAAGGACCAGTGCAATGACGATGTGGGTATTCGGATATGGATCTCTGCTGTGGAACCCCGGCTTTCCGGTGGCCCGCAGCGAACGTGCCACGCTGAATGGATATGCGCGGTCCTTTTGCATGCGCTCGATTCACCATCGCGGCACAGAAGAGGAGCCCGGTCTGGTTCTAGCACTGGACGAACAGCCCGACGCGCGCTGCACCGGATTGGCTTTGGCCGTCGAAGCGGGGCACGAAGACCGCACGCTGGCCGAGCTGCGTGAGCGCGAATTAATCTCGTCCGCTTATCTTGAGCGGATGCTGGATGTGCATCTGGATTGCGGGACGATTGTGAACGCAGTGACATACGTGATTGATGCGCACCACGTTCAGTACTGTGGTGGGTTACCATTGGAAGAGCAGGCTCAGATCATCGCAAACGCGGTTGGCGGGCGCGGGTCAAACACCGAATATCTCTACAACACGGCGTCGCATTTGACCGAGATTGGGTTGCACGACCCGGACCTTGAGTGGTTGTCGCAACGGGTGCGCACAATCAGCGCATAAACTCTTGGCGTCTAGGGTGGAACTTCGATAGGTTCAGCCCAGAGCAGACAATACCAGGAGCCACGCGCATGGCGCAGGCACAACAGGTCGTGAGACCACATTTCTCACAACCGATCCGTCAAATCTTGATGATGCTGATCGCAATAGGGCTTTCAGGGCTTGGCGTGTTTATGGCGTTGCCATACGTGCTGCCGGTTATTCAGGCTAACCTGTACCTGAACGGATTTATCCTGCTGGTCTTTGTCATCGGCGTTGCGGCCTGTTTCCTGCAGGTCACGCAGTTGATTGGTTCAGTCCGCTGGATCGAAGCTTTCATCGGCGGGGTCGAGCGGGATGATGCGCGCCCTCCGCAACTGCTGGCACCGCTCGCCTCATTGTTGCGGGAACGTGGCGCGCGCTCGCAGATAAGCTCCAGTTCCACCCGGTCCATTCTGGATTCTGTCGCCGAACGGGTTGAAGAAGAACGCGAAATCACACGCTACATCACCAATGTTCTGATTTACCTTGGTCTTTTGGGAACATTCTTTGGCTTGGCCACCACCGTTCCTGCCATTGTCGACACAATTCGCAGCCTGAACCCGCAAGAGGGTGAGGAAGGCCTCGCGGTCTTTAACCGCTTGATGACAGGGCTGGAATCTCAGCTGCAGGGCATGGGCGTTGCGTTTGGTTCGTCTTTGCTGGGGCTGGCGGGTTCGCTGATCGTCGGCTTGCTGGAGCTGTTCGCGGGCCATGGCCAGAACAGGTTCTACCGCGAACTAGAGGAATGGCTGTCTTCGATCACGCGAGTCGGCTTTGCTGCGGGCGATGAAGGCGGTGCGGAACTGGCCGTGCTTACGCCGGTTCTGGACGCGATGTCTGAACAAATGGATGCGCTTCAGGATATGTTCGCGGCGCAAGAGGTTGATCGGATCAGCGTCTCAACCAAGCTGGGTCAATTGGTCGATGTGATAGGGGAAATGAACCAGCGTCAGGCCCAGACCGAAGGCGTGACCGCTGCGTTGGAGCGCGTCGCGCTCGGCCAAGACGCTTTGCTGGATCACATGCGCGAACATGGCGCGGGCGAGGGGATTGATGCGGAAAGCCGAATGCGCTTGCGATCGATGGACGTGCAGTTGCTGCGTATCCTTGAAGAAATTTCGGCAGGCCGTCAGGACAGCATGAATGAGCTACGTAAAGATTTTGAACTGCTGGTCAAAGCTCTGACCCTCCCGCGGGGCGCGGTGCGAACGCCCCCGGAAGGAGAGTAAAGGATGGCTCTCTCTCGTCGCACCGGTCAACGGTTCTCGGGCTCGGTCTGGCCTGGTTTCGTGGATGCAATGACGGGTTTGCTGATGGTGCTGACCTTTGTGCTGACCATCTTCATGATCGTTCAGTTCGTGCTGCGCGAGACCATCTCGGGCCAGGAAGATGAACTGACCGCGCTGTCCGATGAAATCGCAGCCCTAGCAGGGGCTTTGGGGCTGGAAGAACGAGAGAACAGCCGACTCCAAGCGCGACTGGGAAACCTGAATGCGACCCTGAACCAGGTCGAGGGTGATCTTGCGCAGGCGCAGACCCGCATAACCAATTTTGAAGCACAGGTTGCAGAACTGTTGGCGGATCAGGAACGCGCGCAAGGGGATATTGCTACGCTTGAGACGCAGCGCGATGAGTTGCTGAACGAACAAGATGCATTAAACTTGGCACTTGTACAAAGCCGGCAGGAAATCGACGCCCAGGCCGAGGCCGCCCGTCTCGCCGCTGCGCGGCGTGAGGCGCTTGAGGCTTTGGTTGCTGACCTTGAGGCGACCGAAGGTGCTCAGGCTGCTCAAATCTCCGAATTAGAGCAGCAACTGACCGAGGAGGAAGCAGCCCGCTTGGCTGAAGCAGCGGCTGCTGAAGCGTTGCGGAATCGCTTGCAAGATGCAGATGCTGAACTGACCGCGATGACCTTGGCGTTAGAAGCGCAGCGACAAGAGGCTGAAGAAACTCTGACCTTGCTGGCCGCAGCGCAGGCTGCAAAGGCCGAGCTTGAGCGACAGTTTGGTGAGATCAACGCAGATGAGTTGCGGGCTCAATTGCAGACCGCTCTCGAGGCGCAAACACAAGCGCAAGCAAATGCTGACGAACAAAGATCGCTTGCCGAAGAGCGCGCAGCGCTGCTGGCTATTGCGGAGAATGCGCTTGCGTCCGAACAGGAGGTCTCGACCGAAGCGCAACGCCAGACTGCGCTGCTCAATCAGCAGATGGCGGCCTTGCGAAACCAATTGGGATCGCTTCAGGCGCTTTTGGATGACTACGAAGAACGGAATGCGTCTGCCGAAATTCAAATTCAGACATTGGGTCAGGATCTGAACGCAGCTTTGGCCCGGGCGGCCTCGGAAGAGCGCCGCCGCCGACTGCTGGAAGAGGCTGAGCGTATTCGGCTGGAAGCCGAAGCCGAGGCATTGGCGGGCCAAAATCAGGAGCTGACTGCACAAGCCGAAGATCTACAGCGCTATCGCTCGGAATTCTTCGGACGGCTTCGGGATGTTCTGGGCGATCAGGATGGTGTACGTATCGAAGGCGACCGTTTTGTGTTCTCATCTGAGGTATTGTTTGCAACTGGGTCTGCAAACTTGTCAGCCGAGGGTCAACAGGAGGTCGCGAAGGTGGCCAATATCCTGCGCAGCGTTGCCGCAGAAATCCCCGAGGGCTTGAACTGGGTTATCCGCGTGGATGGGCATACCGACAACGTGCCGTTTACAGGCAGCGGTCGGTACCGTGACAATTGGGAGCTAAGCCAAGGTCGTGCCCTTTCAGTGGTACGCTACATGGTCGATGCGCTAGGCATTCCGCCAGATCGACTGGCCGCCAACGGGTTTGGTGAGTTCCAGCCCGTCAATCCGGAAGACACGCCTGAGGCGCGCGCCCAAAACCGTCGGATCGAGTTGAAATTGACAGAGCGTTAAAGCTCAACGAACGTTAACTGACACTGTCTTTTGGCTTATCTCGTTTCCGTCGCGGATCAACGTTACCGCGCCTCGATATTCACCGGGAGTCCAATGTGCGCCCGATAATCGCCGCCCGGTTGCGCGAAAGAGTTGCGCCTGCGTTTTCTCCAACTCCACATCTTGAGAAAGGAACTCTCCATCTGGCCCGAAAACTTCAAGCCGCATGACATCCCCAGCGCGGCCACCAAAGGCGTGGCCGAATAACACAATCGCGCCGGCGGATTTAGGCAAATTGGTCACCGCAGCAGTTCCAGCCAGCACTGCCTCATATGATGGAATGTCTTGCGAGAACCCAACCGAGAGAAGGCCAGATGAAACATATTCAAGCGGATTCGCCCAAAGAGTAGGACCTGTCGTTTCGCAACCATCACTGCCGTTTGGAACAAAAGGATCGACAGTACGGCCATCTTTACGGACCGACAGATGCAGATGCGGAAACTGAGTTTTCCCGCTTAACCCGATCTTGCCCAGAACCGTGCCTGAACTTACAAAGTCATCAGGTGCAACCTCGACAGTACCGCGCATCAAGTGACAGTACTGTGTTTCCCAGCCATCGTCATGCGCAATTACGACCCCATTGCCACATTCGCGGTTCTCAATATCGTTTGGGGCATTCGGGTCGAATTTCTTATCGAGAACCCCATCTCGAACCGCGCGGACAACGCCTGGCGCCGCGGCAAGAACATCAACCCCGTTCTCCATTTCCGCAAGCGTAGGCAGACCGAAATCCGTACCCTTGTGACCGTCATAAGTTAGTGGGCCGCAGCGAAAATCACGGTACTCGCCGGTCGGAGTGTGATCGACGTAGTTCTGGATGTGGCAGGTCTCACCCAATTTGCAGTCTACGGGCAATTCTAGAAGAAATTCGCTCGCTGCCGGAGAGGCAGCGAGCAATAGCATTCCGAAATACACTGACCGCATCAATCCGCAGTTAGCAACGGTGGTTTGTCGCCCGGTATGCGTGGTTGATCGGGCCCTAGGATTTCCAGGTTCAGCTCACCCTTCTTGACCGAGACACGGACCACGCCGCCTTTGGCCAGTTTTCCGAACAGAAGTTCCTCAGCCAACGGCTTTTTGATGTGCTCCTGAATGACGCGGCCCAGTGGGCGCGCACCCATTTTGTCATCATACCCTTTGTCGGCCAGCCATTCGGCGGCGCGGGGTGTCAGATCGATGGTCACGCCACGATCCAGCAACTGAGCCTCAAGCTGCAGGACGAACTTTTCAACCACCTGCAGAATGACCTCTTTCGGCAGCGGTGCAAATGAGATCACGGCGTCCAGACGGTTGCGGAATTCCGGCGTGAACATTCGCTCGATCGCGGCAGTGTCTTCGCCTTCGCGGCGGTCGCGGGCAAAGCCGATCGCGGCCTTGGCCTGTTCCTGAGCCCCTGCATTCGAGGTCATGATCAGCACTACGTTGCGGAAGTTCACAGTGCGTCCGTTATGGTCGGTTAACTCACCATGGTCCATCACTTGCAACAGTATGTTGAACACATCCGGGTGCGCCTTTTCGATCTCATCAAGCAGCAGCACACAATGCGGATGCTGGTCGACGCCATCAGTCAGCAGACCGCCCTGATCAAACCCGACATAGCCTGGGGGGGCACCAATCAGGCGGCTGACGGCGTGTTTCTCCATGTATTCCGACATGTCAAAGCGCAGCAGTTCAACACCCAGCGTATCCGCCAGCTGTTTTGCCACCTCGGTTTTACCCACACCGGTCGGACCGGCGAACAGATAGTTGCCAATGGGTTTTTCAGGCTCACGCAGACCGGCACGGGCCAATTTGATGGCACTCGACAGCGCTTCGATGGCTACATCCTGACCAAACACCACCCTTTTCAGCGAGGTTTCGAGATCTTTCAGAACCTCGGCATCGTCCTTGGTGACGTTTTTGGGTGGAATGCGCGCGATCTTGGCGACCACGGCTTCGATTTCTTTCACGCCGATAGTTTTGCGGCGTTTGCTTTCGGCCAACAAATGCTGCGCTGCCCCAGCCTCATCGATCACGTCGATGGCCTTGTCGGGCAGTTTGCGGTCGTTGATATAGCGCGCCGACAACTCGACCGCCGTTTTGATGGCGTCCGCGGTGTATTTGATCGAGTGATGCTCTTCGAAATACGGCTTGAGACCGCGCAGGATTTTGACGCTGTCCTCGACCGAAGGCTCGTTCACGTCGATTTTCTGGAACCGGCGGCTCAGCGCGCGGTCTTTCTCGAAATGCTGGCGGAATTCTTTATACGTGGTCGAACCCATAGTGCGCAGCTTGCCGCCCTGCAACGCAGGCTTCAGCAGGTTCGACGCATCCATTGCACCTCCTGACGTCGCCCCCGCACCGATCACCGTGTGAATTTCGTCAATGAAGAGAACCGCATCGGGATGCTCTTCCAACTCGGTAACGACGGCTTTCAGACGCTCTTCGAAATCGCCGCGATAACGGGTTCCTGCAAGGAGCGCGCCCATATCCAGCGAGTAGATGGTGGTTTCCGACAACACGTCGGGGGCCTCACCGGCCACAATCTTATGAGCAAGACCTTCAGCAATGGCGGTTTTACCAACACCGGGGTCACCCACCAGCAATGGGTTGTTTTTGCGCCTGCGGCACAGCACCTGAATGCAGCGTTCGACCTCGTCCGAGCGTCCGATCAAGGGATCAACATCCCCGGCCCGCGATTTGGCGTTCAGGTCTACGCAATATTTACCAAGTGCGCTTTCTTTCTGCTCTGCATCACCGGATGTCGTCTGCGCCTCTTCTTCGGCTTCATCTGCACCTGTCACAGGCCGGTTTTCACCATAGGCTGGGTCTTTTGCGACACCATGTGCGATGAAGTTCACCGCGTCATAGCGCGTCATATCTTGTTCCTGCAGGAAGTAGGCTGCGTTACTTTCGCGTTCTGCAAAGATCGCGACCAGAACATTGGCCCCGGTCACTTCGGTGCGGCCGGAACTTTGAACATGGATCGCGGCGCGCTGAATGACACGTTGGAAGGCGGCTGTAGGCACAGCTTCAGAACCATCGATATCGGTGACCAGATTAGAAAGGTCTTCGTCGATGAATTCGACCAATGTGCTGCGCAGCTCATCTAGATCGACGCTGCACGCTTTCATGACGCGCACCGCATCGGGTTCTTCCAGCAGCGCCAGCAGCAGATGTTCTAGCGTTGCAAATTCATGTCGCCGTTCATTCGCCGCCGCAAGGGCCGCGTGGATGGCTTGTTCCAGTGTGCTCGAGAATGAAGGCACGCGGGTGCTCCTCTGTATTGGGCCGGAAGGGGGCAGGCTGCAGGCCGGATCCCCATCCCAACCATGTCCTCATACTATTAGAGTTTGGTAGATCGTGGCCCGGCTTCAAGGGTTTTCTTTCACTTGACAGTCACATTTGTTGTGACCGTGGCCGTGAAATGGGGTTGAAACCGGTCAAAAGCTGTCTTTTCGGGCACGGATTTCGGCAAAAACTGACACTGGGTCAGAATTTTCCATACCCAATCTGGCCTGAATCGCCGGATCAGTGGCCCGCAGAAATGGGTTTGTCGCCTTTTCCAGCCCCAAAAGTGAAGGCACAGTGGGTTCGCCAGCAGCGCGGGCGCGGTTGATGTCGGCCACGCGATCCTGCAAGTCAGGGTTGTCGGGGTCGATTGTCAGGGCGAATTTGGCGTTAGATTGTGTATATTCGTGACCTGAACATACAATTGTTTCGTCTGGCAAGGCAGCCAATTTGCTGAGAGAGGCCCACATTTGGGCCGGTTCGCCCTCGAACAGCCGCCCACATCCAAGCGCCATCAGGCTGTCTGCTGTGAAGACAGCGTTTGATTGCGGCATATAAAATGCGATGTGACCGATGGTATGGCCTGGGACTTCCAGCACTTCGACCGGCTCGCTGCCTATATAAAAGGTGTCCCCCTCGACCACCGCCTGATCGAGCTTTGGCAGGCGGTGTTCATCCGCTTTTGCACCGATTACCCGCGCGGGATGCGCCTCCAAAATGTCCGCCAGGCCATCAACATGGTCCCAATGATGGTGGGTCAGCAGAACGTGACTTAGACTCCAGCCGTGTGCTTTTAGCGCAGCCAGAATCGGAGCTGCCTCTGGTGCATCGACCAATGCGGTTTCACCACTGGACGGATCATGGGCGAGAAAGGCGTAATTATCGCTGAGGCAGGGGATGGTTACGATCTCAAGAGGCATGGCCTTTTGCCCTTTCATTGCTAGACTGCGCCCAGCTAAGCCGATTGACCGGGTGTCCGCAATGCATCTTGATGTGCAGGATCTGAGGAATTTTTATTATCGCAGCACTTTGGGTCGTGCGGCCCAGGCGGCGATCCGTGGACGGTTGGTGGAACTCTGGCCAGAAGCCAAGGGGCAGACCGTGGTCGGTTTTGGTTTCGCCGTGCCGTTGTTACGCCCTTATCTCAAGGACGCCCGCCGTGTGATCGGCTTGATGCCGGGGCCCCAAGGGGTAATGCCTTGGCCCGCCGGAATGCCCAACGTCTCGGTTTTGACCGAAGAGACAAAATGGCCAATCGAAACCGGCCATGTCGACAAGCTGGTGGTCATGCATGGTTTGGAAACCTCAAACCGCCCCAGTCAACTACTGGAAGAATGCTGGCGTGTGTTGGGGCCGGGGGGGCGAGCCCTATTCATCGTCCCGAACCGGGCGGGGCTTTGGTCACGATCGGATCGCACGCCATTTGGGTTTGGCCAGCCATACTCTACAACACAGTTAGAGAAGCAGTTGCGCGCCCATCACTTCGTTCCGGAAAACCATTGTTCGGCGCTTTACCTGCCACCCTCATTCCGACGGTTCTGGCTGAAATCGGGCAGCCTGATCGAAAAAACTGGACAGCGTATTCCGACTGTCATGGCCGGGGGCGTGCTGATGGTGGAGGCCAGCAAACTCATTCGCCCGCCCAGCGGAAGCGTGACCAAGGACGCTGCGAAACGCCCGATTAAGGCATTGGATGGCTTGTTGAAGCCTGCGTGACAATCCAGTGCATTTCGAACGGAAAAAATGCGCGAAAAAAGTCACAGGAATCGCTAAAACCTGCATATTCGTAACATTTTTCAACTGCCCCGACCGGTCCAAACAGTCGCACTTGGGTTAAGTGTATGAAAAATAAAGATTTGTGGATAAATCTAATACCGCTATAGCGTATTGCTTGGTTGGAACACCTCTGCTACATCCCCGGTGATTTTGATCCCCGCCCTTCAAGGACGGGGTTTCTTCACGCCCCCGGGGTGCTGCCGCACGCGAAATTCGGGGCCTCAAATATCGGAAGGGTGGACGTGTCCGAACCAGCTTCGATTTCCACAGGCATTGCCGAGCGCTATGCCACAGCGATCTTCGAGATCGCGAAAGAGAATAATGACCTCGCAGGTCTGGAAACCGGAATCAACGATTTGGCAGCAGCATTGGGCGAAAGCGCCGAACTGCGCGACCTGATCGCTTCGCCTCTGGTTTCGCGCGCCGAACAAGAGGGTGCAATCACCGCGGTTGCCGACAAGATGGGCCTGCACGCCATCCTGCGCAACACGCTGGGTCTGATGGCGCAGAAGCGGCGCCTGTTTGTTGTACCTCAATTGGTACAGGTCTTGCGCGACATGCTGGCTGACGAACGTGGCGAAGTGACCGCCGATGTCGCTTCGGCCAAAGCGCTGACCAAGACCCAAATGGATAAACTGTCCAAGACGCTGTCCGAGCGTGTGGGCAAGACCGTGACAATCAATGCGACCGTTGATGAAAGCCTCATCGGCGGTCTTGTCGTTAAAGTGGGCTCGAAAATGATCGATAGCTCGATCCGTTCGAAGCTGAACTCCCTACAGAATGCAATGAAAGAGGTCGGATAAATGGGAATCCAAGCTGCAGAGATTTCTGCAATCCTGAAGGACCAGATCAAGAATTTTGGTCAGGAAGCCGAAGTGGCCGAGATCGGCCGCGTGCTGAGCGTCGGTGACGGGATTGCCCGTGTATACGGCCTGGACAACGTGCAAGCGGGTGAAATGGTCGAATTCCCCGGTGGCATCATGGGCATGGCCCTGAACTTGGAAAGCGACAACGTTGGTGTCGTTATCTTCGGTTCTGACCGTGACATCAAAGAAGGTGACACTGTTAAGCGCACCAACTCGATCGTGGACGTTCCGATCGGTGACGAACTGCTGGGCCGTGTTGTTGACGGTCTGGGCAACCCGTTGGACGGCAAAGGCCCGATCAATGCGTCGAAGCGTGGCGTTGCAGACGTTAAGGCACCGGGCATCATCCCGCGCAAATCGGTGCACGAGCCGATGGCAACCGGCCTGAAATCGGTTGACGCGATGATCCCGATCGGTCGTGGCCAGCGGGAACTGATCATTGGTGACCGTCAGACCGGCAAAACCGCCGTTGCTCTGGACACCATCCTGAACCAGAAAGTTTACAACGACGCAGCAGGCGACGACGAGTCGAAGAAACTGTACTGCGTGTACGTTGCGGTTGGTCAGAAGCGCTCGACCGTTGCACAGCTGGTGAAGAAGCTGGAAGAGTCCGGCGCGATTGAATACTCGATTGTTGTGGCCGCAACCGCGTCCGATCCGGCACCGATGCAGTTCCTGGCACCTTACGCCGCAACCGCGATGGCTGAATACTTCCGTGACAACGGCCGCCACGCGCTGATCATCTATGATGACCTGTCGAAGCAGGCTGTGTCCTATCGCCAGATGTCGCTGCTGCTGCGTCGCCCGCCCGGACGTGAAGCCTATCCTGGCGACGTTTTCTATCTTCACTCCCGTCTGCTGGAACGTTCGGCGAAGCTGAACGAAGATTTCGGTGCAGGCTCGCTGACGGCTCTGCCGGTTATCGAAACTCAGGGTGGTGACGTTTCGGCGTTTATTCCGACCAACGTGATTTCGATCACCGACGGCCAGATTTTCCTGGAAACCGAACTGTTCTACCAAGGTATCCGTCCTGCTGTGAACACCGGTCTGTCGGTTTCGCGTGTGGGCTCTTCGGCTCAGACCGATGCGATGAAGTCGGTTGCTGGTCCGGTTAAACTGGAACTGGCGCAGTACCGCGAAATGGCGGCCTTTGCGCAGTTTGGTTCGGACCTCGACGCCGCAACTCAGCAGCTGCTGAACCGTGGTGCGCGTCTGACCGAGCTGATGAAACAGCCGCAGTACTCGCCGCTGACCAACGCGGAAATCGTCTGCGTCATCTTCGCAGGCACCAACGGTTACCTCGACAAAATCGAAGTATCTGACGTTGGCCGCTATGAGGCTGGCCTGCTGTCACACCTGCGCGGCAAGCACGCTGACCTGCTGAAGTGGATCACCGACGAAGATCCGAAAATCAAAGGTGAAGCCGCAGACAAACTCAAGGCAGCGATCGACGAATACGCCGCGACCTTCGCTTGATAGGGGGTTCCGATGCCTAGTCTGAAGGACCTTAAAAACAGGATCGAGTCGGTCAAATCGACCCGCAAGATCACCAAGGCCATGCAGATGGTCGCGGCCGCAAAGCTGCGCCGCGCCCAGGAATCTGCCGAAGCCTCGCGCCCCTATGCTGAACGTTTCAACGCCGTGATGGCGGGGCTGGCGGCTTCGGTTGGGGGCAGCGATAGCGCCCCCAAGCTGCTCCGGGGTACGGGCAGTGATGATGTCCATCTGCTGGTTGTCATGACAGCTGAACGCGGCCTGTGTGGTGGCTTCAACGCGAACATCGCCAAGCTGGCCCGCGCCAAAGCGGACGAGCTGCGCGGCAAAGGCAAGACGGTCAAGGTTCTGACCGTTGGTAAAAAGGGTCGCGACGCACTCAAGCGCGACTTTGCCGATCTGTTCGTTGGACATATCGACCTGAGCGAGGTCAAGCGTCTGGGCTATTCCAACGCGCAAGACATCGCCAAGGATGTCCTGTCTCGTTTCGACGGGGGTGAGTTCGATGTTGCCACGATCTTCTACTCGAAGTTCGTCAACGTTGTGACCCAGATCCCGACGGCACAGCAGGTCATCCCCGCATCGTTCGAAGACGAAGCGACAGGTGACGACAGCGGTGCGGTATTCGACTATGAGCCCAGCGAAGAGGCCATTCTGGCCGATCTGCTGCCCAAGGGGGTTGCCACCGCGATCTTCTCGGCTCTGCTCGAAAACGGAGCGTCTGAACAGGGTGCACGGATGTCCGCAATGGACAACGCGACACGCAACGCGGGTGAAATGATCGACAAGCTGACGATCCAGTTCAACCGCTCGCGTCAGGCCGTGATCACCAACGAGCTGATTGAAATTATTTCCGGCGCCGAAGCGCTGTAGAGACATACCGGAGACGAAACATGGCGAATGCAAAAGGCAAAGTCACACAGATCATCGGGGCCGTCGTCGACGTGCACTTCGAGGATCAGCTGCCTGAAATTCTGAACGCGCTGGAAACCACCAATAACGGCAAGCGCCTGGTGTTGGAAGTTGCTCAGCACCTGGGTGAAAACACCGTCCGTACCATCGCGATGGACGCGACCGAAGGTCTGGTTCGTGGCGAAGCCGTGACCGACACCGGCGCACCGATCTCGGTTCCGGTTGGCAACGCCACCCTGGGCCGCATCCTGAACGTGGTCGGCGAGCCGATCGACGAAAAAGGTCCGGTTGAGGCGTCTGAGGCCCGCGCGATCCACCAGCCAGCACCGACCTTCGACGAACAGTCGACCGAGTCGGAAGTTCTGGTGACCGGCATTAAGGTTGTTGACCTGCTGGCCCCCTACGCCAAAGGCGGTAAGATCGGCCTGTTCGGTGGCGCTGGCGTTGGTAAAACCGTTCTGATCATGGAACTGATCAACAACATCGCAAAAGTGCACTCGGGCTTCTCGGTGTTCGCGGGTGTTGGTGAACGGACCCGTGAAGGGAACGACCTGTATCACGAGATGATCGAATCGAACGTTATTAAGCCGGACAACCTGTCGGAATCGCAGGTTGCCCTGGTTTACGGTCAGATGAACGAACCTCCCGGGGCGCGTGCACGTGTTGCTCTGACCGGTCTGACGCTGGCTGAGCAGTTCCGCGACCAGTCCGGTACCGACGTTCTGTTCTTCGTCGACAACATCTTCCGCTTTACGCAGGCGGGTTCCGAGGTTTCGGCTCTGCTGGGTCGTATTCCTTCGGCGGTGGGCTACCAGCCGACACTGGCCACCGACATGGGTGCCCTGCAGGAACGCATCACCTCGACCAAGTCGGGCTCGATTACCTCGGTGCAGGCGATCTACGTGCCTGCGGACGACCTTACCGACCCTGCGCCGGCAACCTCGTTTGCCCACTTGGACGCAACCACCGTTCTTAACCGTGCGATCTCGGAAAAGGGTATCTACCCTGCTGTTGACCCGCTCGACTCGACCTCGCGTCTGCTCGACCCGGCCATCGTTGGTGAAGAGCACTACAAGGTTGCGACCGACGTTCAGCAGATCCTTCAGCGCTACAAGTCGCTGCAGGACATCATCGCCATCCTCGGCATGGACGAACTGTCGGAAGAGGACAAACTGACCGTGGCACGTGCCCGTAAGATCGAGCGCTTCCTGTCGCAGCCGTTCGACGTGGCCGAAGTCTTCACCGGGTCGCCGGGCGTTCAGGTTCCTCTGGAAGTCACCATCTCGTCGTTCAAAGCCGTTGTGGCTGGCGAATACGATCACCTGCCCGAAGCGGCCTTCCTGATGGTTGGCGGCATCGAAGAAGTGATCGCCAAAGCGGAGAAGATGGCCGCAGAAGCTGCCTAAGGAGTATCCCTGATGGCTAACACGATGCAATTCGACCTCGTCAGCCCCGAGCGGAGCCTTGCTTCGCTCGCGGCGACGGCGGTCCAGATTCCCGGCGCGGACGGGGACATGACGGCGATGCCCGATCATGCCCCCACCATTACCACGCTGCGCCCGGGCATCCTGAAGGTCGAGTCACCCGAAGGTGCCAGCGATTATCTGGTGACCGGCGGGTTTGCTCAGATCAATGGTGATGGCCTTTCGGTCCTGGCCGAAAAGGCAATCCCGGTTGCCGAGGTAACACGGTCCCATCTGGACGATATGATCGCTGACGCCCGCGCCTCACACGAGGCAGCCAAGGCGGGTGATGATCAGACTGTCGTTGATGATGCCGCCAAGCTGCTGGCTGATATGGAAGCCCTTGGAACACACATGAGCCTATAAGGGTTCATGTCTGTCTATTTGAAACGGCCCTGCATTGCGGGGCCGTTTTTTTGTCGTGATTTCGTCAAAGGCGCGAGGTAAGCTGCCGGAATTGAAAGAAAAGACGACAAGATGAAGAAATTTCTGACCCATCCCATTGGTATCGATCAGGGTGAAACCGTTCTCTTCTCGGATTTCGCCGATGGCGGAGATATGTGGACCGGAGAAGGCGCACGAGAACGGCGGACCGCCATTCGGTTCAAAGAAGCATTTCGCTCGGCGCCAATCGTGCAGATCGGTGTGGTGTTGTGGGATGTGGATACATCCTCTGCGCTGCGCGCCGAGGTTAAGGCCGAGGATATATCGCACGAAGGGTTCAGTGCTGTTTTTCGAACGTGGTCAGACACACGCATCGCCCGGATTAGGGTGAGTTGGACAGCGATCGGAGAGGTCTCGCACCAAGATGATTGGGACATTTCCTGAAGCGCATAGCCTAAGAGAGGCGATTGTAACCGCCGGTAAGCCGTATCATAAGGAATTCGGGCGTTTGTCACACGCGATGAATTCGGAGGACCTTGGCGGTGTTTGCACGTGAGCACATTGAATACGAAGCATTGAGTTTACCGGATCGACTGGATCTGACTGATCAAGAGATGCTGGCCGAAGCCCTGGCATTTTATGACAAGATGAAGCGTCGTCACACCGTCCGCGATTACTCGAACCGGCCCGTTTCGCGTACTGTGATCGAAGAGTGCATCCGCGCAGCCGGAACGGCCCCATCAGGTGCAAATCATCAACCCTGGCACTTTGTGGCGATCTCGAACCCGGAGATGAAACGCCGCATTCGCGAAGAAGCGGAAGAAGAAGAGCGCAAGTTCTATGATGGCGGCGCAGGCGATGAATGGTTGAAGGCGCTTGAACCGATTGGAACGAATGAACAGAAGCCACATCTGGAAGATGCGCCGTGGCTGATTGTGATTTTCGCTCAGCGTTGGGGGCATTTTGATGATGGGGTGCGGTTTAAAAATTATTATGTGCCAGAAAGCACAGGAATAGCGACAGGCTTCCTGCTAGCGGCCTTGCATCACGCCGGGCTGGTTTCACTGACCCACACGCCCAATCCTATGAAATTCTTGAACAAACTTTTGGATCGGCCAGATCACGAGAAGCCAATCATGATCGTGGCTGTCGGCCATCCCAGCGAAGATGCGAAAGTGCCAAAAGTGGCCAAGATGAAAAAGCCGCTGGACGAAATCATGACGGTCGCCGAATAGTCGGGCCGCCATGATCTTGTTCAGTAGATGGATTGATCAACAACCTCGTTGATCAATCCATGTGGTAGAGCGACTCGTAGATTGGTGTCAGAGTTTTGTCTTCGAACAGAGATGAAACACTGGTACCATTCCAGATATTCAGGATCGCCTGCGTGAAGATCGGAGCTGTGGGCACAATACGGATGTTTGCGGCCTTGTTAATCTCGGCTGTCGGCTGGATTGTGTCCGACAGGACCAGAGATTTCATCACCGAATTAGTCACACGCTCAACCGCAGGGCCACTCATGACGCCGTGGGTGATATATGAGTGCACTTCCTTCGCGCCATTATCCATCAGCACCTGAGCCGCTTTACACAGCGTGCCGGCGGTATCGCAAATGTCGTCAACGATCAGGCAGATCTTATCTTTCACGTCACCAATAACGGTCATCTCGGCCACTTCGCCCGCTTTTTCGCGACGCTTGTCGACGATCGAAAGCGGCGCGTTGATGCGCTTGGCCAGCTCGCGGGCCCGGGCTACACCGCCGACATCCGGCGAGACCACCATCAGGTCGTCCATTTGGTCTTTGAACTGCTTCTTCACATCCAGGGCAAAGATCGGCGAGGCATAAAGGTTATCCACCGGCATATCGAAAAAGCCCTGAATCTGCGCCGCGTGCAGATCCATGGTCAGAATACGCTCGATCCCTGCGCCGGTCAGCATATTGGCGACCAGCTTGGCACTAATGGGTGTGCGGGCTTTGGTGCGTCGGTCCTGACGGGCGTAGCCGAAATAGGGGATGACAGCAGTGATGCGGGCGGCTGACGACCGACGCAGCGCATCTGCAATGATCAGCAGTTCCATCAGATTGTCGTTCGCGGGGTTTGAGGTCGGTTGGATAATAAACATATCCTCACCACGAACATTCTCGAACACCTCAACGAAAATCTCTCCGTCGTTGAACCGTTCGACCCGCGCATCGACCAGCCCCTGGTCTACGCCGCGATGCAGGCTCATGCGGCGGGCAATGGTTTCGGCAAGCGGAAGATTGGCGTTCCCAGCGATAAGCTTGGGTTCGTGAAGTGTCGGCATCGGCTGATTTTCCCCGGGCAGCAGTGGCAATGTGACAGATTCGTGATGTTGACACCGCTTAGCATGGGTCTACGGTCCCGCAAAGATAACCCGGCGGAGAAAGTGAACATGACCCAGATTGACTACTTTTTTGCGACACTCTCACCCTATTCCTATCTGGCAGGGACACGACTGGAAGAGATTGCGGAAAAACATGGTGCAACGATCAATTACAAGCCGTTGGACATTATGGCCCTGTTCGGGCGTACCGGAGGCACGCCACCCAAAGACCGCCATATCTCTCGCACGGAATATCGTGCGCAAGAACTTGTGCGCCAAGCGCGCAATCTGGAGATGCCGCTGAATCTGCAACCCGCGCATTGGCCAACCAATATGGCGCCTTCTTCATATGCTGTAATCGCAGCGATTCAGGATGGATCAGGTGATATTGGCAAGCTGTGCCATTCCTTCTTGCGGGCCTGCTGGGCTGAGGAAAAAGACATCGCCGACGATAGTGTAATCCGAGAGAGCCTAGAGCAGGCTGGGTTCAGCGCAAATCTCGCCGATAGTGGCCTGTTGGTAGGCGCAGAGACTTATGCGGCCAATCTTGAAGAGGCCGTGGATCGAGGTGTATTCGGTGCGCCGTTTTATATCACCCCAGATGGTCAAAGATTCTGGGGACAGGACCGACTTGACGATCTGGACAGACATCTGGGGGAAATGAAGTAGCCGGGCAGGCGGACCTGATCAAAGCAGGCTCAGGAACTGATCGATCTGATGGCTTTCGATCGACCAGTCACAAACCAAGCGACAGGCCAACATCGCGCTGTCGTCTTCACCTTCCAGCGTGTCGCCCCACAGATGATACACTGCGCCTGCCTCGTGCAGGCGTTTGTGTTGGCTGCGGGGGAAACTGGCGAAAATCATGTTGGCTTGCGGTTCATGCAGAAACTCGGCTCCGACCGCTCGCAACCCATCCGCCAATCGCGCACAACTGGCATTCGCCTTACGCGCCGACTTTAGCCACAGGTCGTCTTGCAGATAGGCAGCCATCTGTGCCGATAGATACCGATGCTTCGAGAATAAATGCGCGCCGCGCTTGCGCCGTAGCTCAAACTCCCACGCTTTGATCTCGTCAAAGAAAACAACTGCCTCAACACCCATAAGGCCGTTTTTGGTGCCGCCAAAGCTGACCGCATCAACACCGGATTTCCACGTCATTTCTGCGGGTGAGCAATTGAGAGCAACCAGCGCGTTGGTGAAACGCGCGCCGTCCATATGCACGGGCAGGTCATTCGCCTTTGCGACACCGCACAGGGCCTGCAGTTCTGCCAAGGAATAGACCGATCCCCGCTCGGTGACCTGAGTGATTGAGACAGGACCGCGCTGAGGGCCATGCACGCCGCGGGTTTCCTCACCTTCGATAGAGGCCGTTAAAGCCTCGGGCGTCATCTTGTCGCCACCTGGGACCAGCGTCAGCTTTGCGCCGCTGTAGAATTCGGGCGCGTTGCACTCATCTTCGTGGATATGCGCGACGGGTGAGCAGAACACAGTTTCCCACGGATTGCTCAGCGTCGCCAGCGCTAGAGAATTTGCCGCAGTTCCCGTAGCCACCAGATAGACGGCCGCGCCGGGCGCCTCAAAGATCCCGCGGATTTGATCACGGACTTCGTTCATCAAAGTGTCAGCGCCATAAGCCATCTGGTAGCCCTGATTGGCCTCGGTCAGTGCGGCCAGAACCTCGGGGTGGACGGGTCCGGAATTGTCAGAAGCAAAATGCATCAGCTCGGCTCCTCAATGATGTAGTCTTCCCATTCTTCCATGGGTGTTTCGAACTCAGATACGGTGCGGCCCTGCACTGATACGCCTGCGGCATGGACGCTGTCCGGCGTACCAGACAGCAAAGGATGCCAGTCGTAAAGCGGTTTGCCTTCCCATAGCAACCGATAGGCGCAGGTCTGGGGCAGCCAATAAGCGTGGCTGTCGATGTTGTCTGGTGTCATCACAATGCATTCGGGCACGAATTGATGCCGGATATCATATTGCGTGCACCGACAGGTTTCATCGTCCAGCAAACGGCAGGCAACGCATGTCAGGGCGACTTCGCCCGTGTCTTCGTCTTCCAGCTTGTTCAGGCAGCATTTTCCACAACCATCGCACAAGGCTTCCCATTCGCTCTGGTTCATCTTGCGCAATGGCTTTCGTTCCCAGAATCTGGGCGCGAGGCCCGCGCGATCAATGGGGTCCGTTGTCATGTTTTGGCCAGGATCTTTCGGGCACGCGCGCAATCGGCCTCCATCTGCGAGATCAGTCCTTCGAGGCCATCGAATGTCATTTCCGGGCGCAGGTAATCGACCAGACCAACGGACAAAGTCGCGCCATACAGATCACCTGAGAAATCGAACAGAAAGGTCTCGATATTGGGAACCTCACCTTGAAACATAGGCCGCGTACCAACCGATGCAGCGCCGTGATAACTGCCTTGGTGCGGGCCATCCAGAACATCGACCAACACTGCGTAGACACCGAATTTCGGAGGGTGCAGCCCCCCTATCGACATATTTGCCGTAGGGAACCCCAGATCACGTCCACGCTGTTCGCCACCAACGACTTCGCCCTCGATTCGGTGCCAATGCCCCAGCATTGTCGCTGCATCGCGTGGGCGACCTTCGGATAATGCGGTACGGATCGCGGTTGATGAAACCACATTCTCAGACCGTTCCATCAGAGGTGCGATCGTCACACCAAATCCCATTTCTTCGCCAAAGCGGCACAAATCCTGAGGGTTGCCACTGCGCCCTTTGCCAAAGCAAAAATCTGCTCCAACCACGACGTGAGACAGGCCAAGACCTTCAAATATGACGTTTCTGGCAAATGCCTCTGGCGTCATACCGGCGAGTGACGCGTTGAACGGCAGCTCGTACAGTTTTTGGACACCAAGTTTTTCCAATCGATGCGCGCGTGCATTCCCCCGCATCAGGCGAAACGGCGGGGCCTCAGGTGCAAAATACTCTCGTGGGTGCGGCTCAAATGTCAGAATTCCCAATGGAGCATTCGCTTCCGCATTGCGTGCCAGTTCAATGACCTTTTGATGCCCGATGTGGACACCGTCAAAATTCCCGATGGCGACACTCGCACCACGGTTTTCTGGCTCAACAAACTGAAAGTCCCGGATGATCTGCATGAGGCTTGCCTAGCCGGACTACCCGATAGGTTCAAGCATCTGATTGGGTCACCTAAAGTGGTCAGTCGAATTTACGGCTCGGTGCCAGAACCATGGCCTCGCCTACAAGCACCTTTTTTCCATCAACTGCACAGTGGCAATCCAGCTTCACCCGGCGCTTGGCGAAATCAATATCGATCACCTTGACCTCGGCGTAAACCATGTCACCCGGACGCACAGGGGCAAGGAATTTGAGAGACTGGCCCATGTAAACCGTACCGTGACCGGGCAGTTGCTCGCCTATCACGGCAGAGATCAGGCCAGCGGTCAGCATACCATGTGCGATACGCCCCTCGAATATCGTATCGCGGGCATAGTCATCATCCAGATGAACCGGATTCCGGTCGGTCGAGACCTGTGCAAACATCTCGATGTCTTCGTCCGTCACCACTTTGCGAAGGTGCCGCGACATACCCATCTCGATGTCTTCGATACAAATCGTTCCGCGCGGAAGGTTGTCCAACATGTTGTCCTCGTCAGAGATCGCGTGAGCAACAAAAGACCATCAGTTGCCGCTCTTCGGCAACTTTATTACTTCGCAGTCGCAGAAAATCAAGTCCTTTTTTGCTATCTCAATCGACCAATCGAGTAGGTTGGATTGATCTGTTCCTTGTCGTTATGGGCCCGCAATGCATCTTCATCCGGATGATGCGCGGTTTTGGTCTCGGCAGCGGCCAGACCACCTGTGATGAACAAGGTGTCTATGCCTTCCCCCATGCCGCCTGCGATGTCTGTCTGCGGTCCGTCACCAATCGCCAGTATCTCGGTATCCGACGCATCGACCCCAATGGCCTGTAGCCTTCTCCGCGCCAGATCATAGATCGGTGGGTGCGGCTTGCCGAAATACAGGCTTTCGCCTCCCATCTCTGTGTAAAGCCGGGCCAAAGCTCCGGCGCACCACTCTCGCGTTTCACCTCGGTCCACAACGATGTCCGGATTGGCGCAGAGCAGTTTTAGCCCTTTCTGTTTGGCGTATAGAAAATCTGGCCGGTTTACGTCCGGGTCCGCCATAGCGTCGAATGGGCCGCAGCAAACAATGCCTTCGGCCTCTTCCAGTGGGACGCGTTCGATTTGGATTGGATGATCCAGCAACTTCAGAGGCTCAAAAAAACCCTCGTCGCGCTGCCAATCACCCATGAAATAGACCTTCTCGCCCACCGCGCCGCGATACATGGCTGAACGCGCTGAATCTCCGCTGGTTGCGATCGTGTCATACGCGTCCGAAGGCACATTGAATTGTGTAAGTTGTTCAGCAACACCGGCTCGTGGTTTGGGTGAGTTGGTCACCAGTACCACTGTACCGCCAGTTTGCCGATAAGCTTCCAGCGCCGCCACCGCCTCGGGGTAGGCGGTGATCCCGTTGTGGACGCATCCCCACAAATCAACGAACAGCGCTTTGTACCTGTCAGAGATTTCGGCGAGTGAAGAAACGATTTGGGTCATGGCGCGCCTCGTGCAGCATAGAATGCGAGATGCCAAAGCCTATGGCAGAGCGCGGCAGAATTGGCCAGAGCTGTGGCCTAAGGCGCAACAGATGAAATCAGAAACCCTTGTTCATCTGGCTAAAAATATCCCGGAGCGCGAGGCAGAGCCTCGCAAAAAAGAAAGGCGCCCAATTGGGCGCCGTCTGTGTCCGGAGATTAGACCTTGAGGTTTGGAATAATCTGCTTCTTCCGGCTCATGATCCCGGGCAACACCACTGCATCACCGTTCACGGTTGCGCCAAAGCTTTTCTCGGCAACACCTTTGACCAGATCATTGGGAACCAGCAGGGTCGCCTCTTCGTTCAGAATATCGACGACGAATAGAAGCACTTGATCAACGCTGTCTTCTTTGGCGACATCCACCATCGAAGTTGCAAGGCTGTCCTTGCGATCCAGCACAACGCCGGGGGCTGTGGTTTCCAGAACCGACACGCGGAACTTGGTGCCATCAACTTCGTACTCCTTGCTGTCCATACGGATCAGTTCGGCGTCCGAGAAAGATGACACGTCCGATTTCGCAGCAAACATGTCGGCGGCATAGGCCGAGACATCCAACCCAAGCTCTGCCGCCAGTTTCTCAGCGACCGCACGGTCATGCGCGGTGGTGGTGGGCGAGCGGAACTCCAGCGTGTCTGACAGGATGCAGGTCAGGGCCGCGCCTTTAATGGCGTCGGGCATGTTGGCGGCATCATCGCCCATTAGATCGACCATGATAGTGGCGGTGCAAGCCAGTGGCCGCACGGTGATATCGATGGGACCTTTGGTTTCAAGCCCACCGACCAGCTTATGGTGGTCGATGATGGCACGGATGTCGGCGCTGTTGATGCTGGCAGGCAGTTCTGCCGGATTGTTGGTGTCGACAATGACAACCGGCGCATCTTCGGCGACGTCTTCGATGATCCGCGGTTTAGGCAGGTCCCAGCGTTCCAGCATGAACGCCGCTTCGGTGTTGGGCTCGCCCAGCAAGACGGGCTGGGCCTGTTCACCCTTCACTTCGTTCAGATACCATGACCACAGGATCGGAGATCCGGTGGAATCGGTGTCGGGAGATTTGTGGCCGAATACTAGCGTTGTCATGTCGCGTGTCCTGAGGAATGTGGATTTGCGCGCCTTATAGGGCGGTCACTCTCGGTTGTCACCCGCAAGGAAACCCGCTGCGACCCTTGGTCTGACTCCCTAGAATTCAGCGCGTTCCAAGTGATATCCCGCCTGTTGTAATTGGTTCAGCAATCCATAGTCGTTGCTTAGATGCCCGGCACCGACGGCAATGACCGTCGTCTGATCCTTTAGCTCAAGAATCTGTGCCATCCAATTTGCATTCCGCTGCACGAGAAGCTGGTCCTCGAAGTTTCGCCACTCGGCGTCAAATTCCTCAGGCGTCAAGCCAGAGGCCTCAAGCCCCTGTATCTTGGCTAACTCCAAAATCGTGGCGTGTTGTTCTTCGATATAGGCATTCGCCATCGTCACAATCTGATCACTGCCCGCCTGTAAGGCGCCGGACATACGGGTCAGCGAGGCGACTTGGTCCTCTAGCGAGTGGCTGTCGAACATCGCGATAAGGTCTTCAATCCGTTCGAGCGAGTGTTGTGGGATACCGTGTGCCTCGGCCAACTCGGTCAGGCGCGTGTCCATGCCGCGATCAAAATCTGGGGTATCCATCAGACAGGGCGGGATGCCCAGCATCATGCTTAGGAACCAGGGGCGCATCTTCGCGGCCATCCAGCTGGGGATACCGCGCTCGGCCAGTGTCGCCGACAGCGTAGCCCAGTCCTGTTCCGACATCAGATCAATCAAAGTGGGGCCTGAAGTAATCAACACCGGGCTCAGGTCATCTGACAGGTCTTTTTCGAATGCTTCCATCTCGGTCTTCGTCACTTCGAAATAGAAGGCATCGGCTTTGCTTAGTACGGGTGTCAATCTGTCAACCACCGGCCCCATGCGGGGATCGTTGGTGTGCAGCGTGCCGATCAGATGCAGGACCGTATCACCCTTCGTTGCGATCCAGTGGTTGCCCTCTGGAAACGGAATGTCCTGCAGTGTGTTGTCCAACGCAGCCTGTGCCTCAGCGGACAAATCAAGCCTTAGGTCGCGCCCCTCACATGCTGCATAAGCGGTGAGTGGGAGCAGCAGACAAATACAAATGCTGAGCAGGCGCATGGGATTCCTTCCGCAATTTATGTCGACGCCCAATTCATACCCCTGCCTTCTTTTGGCCTGCAACTTAGTTTGTTTTGACACTGCGTCTGGCAATCCGCGTGAAACTGCATAGCATGGCCGCATGAAGCTTGAACAAGACCTCTATCCGCCGATCAAAGCGTTATTGGAACGACAAGGCTATACCGTAAAAGGAGAGGTTGGGGCCGCAGATATCGTGGCCATCCGCGATGGCGAAGAGCCCGTGATCGTTGAACTCAAATTGCGATTCAGTCTTGCTCTGTTCCATCAGGCGATCACACGCCTGAAGGTGACCGATCAAGTCTATATCGGAGTTTGCAAACCCAAAGGTCGAACCGCGCGTCGGGCGCTGAAGGATAACCTGTCGCTGTGCCGGCGTCTGGGACTGGGCCTTATTACAGTGCGGAAAGATGGGACAGTTGAGGTTCAATGCGACCCCGGACCCTATTCGCCGCGAAAGGACAAGGTCAAAACCAGGCGATTACTGCGTGAGTTTGAACGACTGGAAGGTGACCCAAACGCAGGGGGTGCCACGCGCCACGGGATTGTGACAGCCTATCGACAGGATGCGCTTAAATGCGCGGCCCATCTGGCTGAGCATGGCGCGGTCAAGGGGGCAAAGGTCGCGCAGGCAACGGGCGTCAGTTCGGCGACACGTTTGATGTATGACAACCACTACGGCTGGTTTGAGAAGGTTGAAAAGGGTGTCTATGCGCTGTCCGATTCCGGAATTGAGGGCTTAAAGCACTGGGCATATAGTTGGGAAGATGCCGACTAAAGATATGCGTTGATTGTTGTCCCGGATCACTCTGTTCGCGCACTGATCTCATCAATCATCGCCCTTTCGATGTCCGAAAGCACCGTGTTGCGTTCTGGAAATGGAGCTTCATTCTCGGTCATGTAGATAGCCGCCAGATAGGTACGCGGCTCGGGTGATTGCAGAAAGGCGACAATCGCGCGACTGCCGTGACCTCCTGCACCGGTCTTGTCACCGATCTCCCAACCGTCCGGGACGTGCGCACGGATAAGCCCATCGGCTACCTGATCCTCGATCATCCATTGCCTCAGTTGCGCTGAAGATGCGGGTGAGAGGACCTCGCCGAACAAGAGGTGATCCAGAGTCGCCAATATTGCCCGTGGGGTCGTTGTATCGCGTGGATCTCCTGGTGTGGCTTCATTCAGCTCCGTCTCCCAGCGATCCAGCCGGGTGATGCCGTCGCCTGTTGCGCGAATGAACTCGGTTAGCCCGGCGGGCCCGCCCAAACGTTGCAACAAAAGATTGGCCGCTGTGTTATCGCTGATCGTCATCGTCGCATCGCACAGATCGCCAACCGTCATTCCCGCATCAACATGTTTGCTGGTGACTGGCGAGTATTCGACCAAATCTGCTGCTTCATATGCAATGTGATCTGACAGGCTTTGGGCGCCTTCATCTACGCTGGCTAAGATCGCACCACACAAAAGCGGCTTGAATGTGCTGGACATTGGAAACCGCTCATCTGCCTTGTACGAGACCTCCCATTCGCCATCGATGCTAAACAAAAGTATCCCAATCCGGGCATCTAGCTGACGTTCCCATGATTCAACGGTCTGAGTCAGAGTTTGTGCCTGCACCGGAGCGCCGAATCCAGCTAACAGTATGAACAGAAACAGGTATTTGACTGCGTTGAACCTGCACCGGCGCATCGATTTCACCTCTATCAAATGATTTGCGGCCAGATTAGCCAGCAAAGGCAAAGTGTAAACGGGACAATCTGAAGTTAATGCGCTGAAAAATATTCTGGCAGCTTGTTGACTCGCTTCTTGTGACCCCCTAGCTATGCGTCGTTATCACTCGACAAGTATGAGTGCTAACGCCTCGCCAGTCGGCGAGGGGAGGATAAACAAACTTTGAGCCCAAGGAGCTGCAAAGATGGCATTGAAACCGCTTCATGACCGTGTATTGGTCCGTCGTGTTGAAAGCGAAGAAAAAACCGCAGGCGGCCTGATCATCCCTGATAGCGCAAAAGAAAAGCCCAGCGAAGGCGAAGTCGTCGCAACCGGCGAAGGCGCGCGCAAGGACAGCGGCGAACTGATCGCGATGGCTGTAAAAGCTGGTGACAAGATCCTGTTCGGCAAATGGTCGGGCACCGAGGTTCAGGTCAACGGCGAAGAGCTGCTGATGATGAAAGAAAGCGACATCATGGGGATCATCGAGTAAGCCCGCGCGCTTTCTCTGATCTTCATCTCAATAGATTTTCTCAAGGAGAGACAACATGTCTGCAAAGGACGTCAAGTTTGACACCGATGCCCGTAACCGCATGCTGGCCGGTGTAAATGTTCTGGCCGATGCTGTTAAAGTGACCCTGGGCCCCAAAGGCCGTAACGTGGTTCTGGACAAATCCTTCGGCGCACCGCGCATCACCAAAGACGGTGTTTCGGTTGCCAAGGAAATCGAACTGGAAGACAAGTTCGAAAACATGGGCGCGCAGATGGTGAAAGAAGTCGCCAGCCGCACCAATGACGAAGCCGGTGACGGCACCACCACTGCAACTGTTCTGGCACAAGCCATCGTTCGCGAAGGTCTGAAGCAGGTTGCTGCTGGCCTGAACCCGATGGACCTGAAGCGCGGCATCGACCTGGCAACTGCCAAGGTTGTTGAAGGTATCAAGTCGGCTTCGCGCGAAGTCAAAGACTCGGCCGAAGTCGCTCAGGTTGGCACCATCTCGGCCAACGGCGAAGCGGAAATCGGTCAGCAGATCGCAGACGCGATGCAGAAGGTTGGCAACGAAGGCGTTATCACCGTCGAAGAAAACAAAGGTCTGGAAACCGAGACCGATGTTGTCGAAGGTATGCAGTTCGACCGTGGCTACCTGTCGCCTTACTTCGTTACCAACGCAGACAAGATGATCGCAGAACTCGACGACTGCATGATCCTGCTGCACGAAAAGAAACTGTCCTCGCTGCAGCCGATGGTTCCGCTGCTCGAGCAGGTGATCCAGTCGCAGAAGCCTCTGCTGATCATCGCGGAAGACGTTGAAGGCGAAGCGCTGGCGACTCTGGTTGTCAACAAACTGCGCGGCGGCCTGAAAATTGCTGCAGTCAAAGCACCTGGCTTCGGCGACCGCCGCAAAGCCATGCTGCAGGACATCGCAATCCTGACCGGCGGTCAGGTCATCAGCGAAGATCTGGGCATGAAGCTCGAGTCCGTCACCATGGACATGCTGGGCACCGCCAAGAAAATCGAAATCACCAAAGACGAAACCACCATCGTCGACGGTGCTGGCGAGAAAGCCGAGATCGAAGCACGTGTTGCCCAGATCCGTACTCAGATCGAAGAAACCTCGTCGGATTACGACCGTGAGAAGCTGCAAGAGCGCGTTGCCAAACTGGCAGGCGGTGTTGCTGTTATCCGCGTCGGCGGCATGACCGAAGTTGAAGTGAAAGAGCGTAAGGACCGTGTGGACGATGCTCTGAACGCGACACGCGCTGCCGTTCAGGAAGGCGTTGTTGTGGGCGGTGGTGTTGCTCTGGTTCAGGCCGGTAAAGCACTGGACGCTCTGGAAGGTGCAAATCCTGACCAGAACGCGGGCATCAACATCGTTCGTAAAGCCATCGAAGCGCCGCTGCGCCAGATCGCTGAAAACGCAGGTGTCGACGGTGCGGTTGTTGCGGGCAAAGTCCGTGAATCGTCCGACGCAGCCTTCGGCTTCAACGCACAGACCGAAGAATATGGCGACATGTTCTCGTTCGGTGTGATCGACCCGGCCAAAGTTGTCCGTACCGCTCTGGAAGATGCGGCCTCGGTTGCTGGCTTGCTGGTTACCACCGAAGCGATGGTTGCCGACAAGCCCGCCAAAGAAGGCGCGGCAGCTACCGGCGGCATGCCCGACATGGGCGGCATGGGCGGCATGATGTAAGCTGCTTAAGCCTTAGAATTTAAAAGCGGGGTCGCCTACGGGTGGCCCCGTTTTGTTTGAGGGGTAGCAGAGATATTCGTCGACCACCCATGCGCATAAAAGTGAGTGTGCAAACCACGCCGAAACCTCTATGCGGGTGATATGCGCCTGTTTCTTTTGACCTCTCTGACCATGTGCGCCTTTGCGGCGAACTCGATCCTAAATCGGCTCGCAATCGATAGCGGTGCCAGTGATCCAGCAGGATTTGCCGTCATTCGGGTTTTGTCTGGTGCGTTGGTGCTGGCGGTACTGGTTGCGCTTCGGGGCAGCTCGATCCCAGTGTTTAATCGTCGGCGTGTTGTTGGGGCAGGGTCGCTGTCGCTCTACATGATCGGGTTTTCTGTCGCTTATCTGACTCTCGACGCGGGCCTTGGCGCATTGATCCTGTTTGGAGTGGTGCAGATCACCATGTTTGCGATTGGTGCCTTGACCGGTGCGACGCCCACAACACGACAAATATTGGGAGCAGCTATCGCGTTGGGTGGTCTAGCCTTTGTCCTTTGGCCCGCTGGAGCGGTTCAGGTTGATCCGGTTGGAGCCAGCCTGATGACTGCAGCGGGCGTTGGGTGGGCGATTTATTCCATCGCAGGGCGATCGGAACCTGATGCGCTGTCAGGAACGGCTGCAAACTTTTTGGTAGCGTTACCTGTCACCGGGTTGGCCCTGCTGCTTTTGGGCAGCAACTGGCAAATGACTGCGCTGGGCTACGGGTTAGCTACCCTATCCGGGGCCGTCACGTCCGGTCTGGGCTATGCTCTATGGTATCGGGTCCTGCCACAGCTCACTCCCGCAATCGCTGCGATTGTGCAACTCAGCGTGCCGGTCATTGCAATCGCCGCCGGAGTTGTCCTGTTGGCTGAGGCCGCCAACCTGCGATTGATGCTTGGGGCTGGCTTTGTATTGGGCGGTATCGCGCTGGCAGTCGCGCGCCGCAGTCGCGGCTAGGGGTTCCCTCACCACCGGTAACGTCTTATTTGGCGTGTATGAAGTTTGTAGCAGCCTTTTTGTTGTGCCTCGTGCCTGCAATAGCTCACGCCAAGTGCGTCGTGCTGCTGCACGGGCTCGCGCGCACCGAGGCTTCGTTTACGGTTATGGAACAGCTCTTTCATGCCCATGGCTATACCGTGGTGAGGCCTGGCTATCCGTCGACCGATTTGCCGATACCAGAATTGGCCAACCAGACCATACCAAGCGCATTCGAAGCCTGCGGGGATGAAACGGTGAATGTTGTGGCCCATTCGATGGGTGGCATCCTGTTGCGCTACTGGCTGCAGGACCATGATCCCGAGAACTTGGGGCGCGTCGTGATGCTTGGGCCCCCGAACCAGGGCAGCCAACTTGTGGATGAGCTTGGCGCTTGGGAGGTGTTTGGTTTTCTGAACGGCCCCGCAGGACTGGCATTGGGTACAGGTCCCGAGGGTATTCCGCGCCGTTTGCCGCCTGTTGATTTCGATCTGGGGGTCATCGCGGGCGAGAATTCGTTGAATCCGCTTTTCTCGTCACTGATCGATGGGCCTGATGATGGTAAGGTCTCGATAGAGACCACCAAGGTTCAGGGTATGGCGGATCACATTATCTTGCCCGTGACGCATACTTTTATGATGAACAACCCACGTGTTATGGCCCAGACACTGCATTTCATCGAATTTGGACAGTTCGATCCCCAGATTACGTGGCTGGATGGAGTGATGGATATCATCGACCAGATTTGCCTGGGTGAAGATTGCTCGGAACCCGACTCGGAGCGCACTCAATGAACTCATTGGAACTTACGCTAACCGGCGCAGATGTTCTGCTGCCTGGTCAAGGGATGGCGCGCGCCGATCTGACCATCGCCGAAGGTCGCATTCAGCCCGATAGGGCAGGGCGGCAAATCGATCTGTCGGGTTACCTCGTCTTGCCGGGCATCATCGATTTGCACGGAGACGGGTTCGAGCGCCATATCGCGCCCCGTCGCGGGGCCATGAAACAGATGTCAGAGGGCATACGGTCGGTCGAGGCAGAACTGGCGGCGAACGGCATAACGACCGCCGTTCTGGCCCAGTTTTTCAGCTGGGAAGGTGGTGTGCGCGGACCTGAATTTGCGGGGCAAGTCTTCGAGGCCATCGCATCGGTCCGGAATGATGTCGCGACCGATCTTATCCCGCAGCTGCGTTTTGAAACCCATATGCTGGACGACTACGAAACTCTGCCCGAGCGCATCGAAGAATGGCAAGTGCCTTACGTGGTTCTGAATGATCACCTGCCGCATGACCGGCTGTCGCAAAGGCGCAAGCCTCCGCGCTTGACTGGGCAAGCATTGAAGGCCGGGCGCAACCCCGAGACGCATTTTGAGATGTTGCTATCCATGCACAAACGCGCCAGCGAAGTACCAGCTGCATTGGATGCATTATGCTCCAAGCTAAGAGATCAAGGCATTCGTCTGGGTAGTCATGATGACACCACAGCGCAGGATCGTACGGAGTGGCGTGATCGTGGTGTCATGATCTCGGAATTTCCGGAAAGCCTTGATGCGGCCGAGGCCGCCCGCTCGGGTGGGGATCACATTATCCTTGGTTCACCCAATGTCGTCAGGGGCGGCTCGCACAAGGGGAATGCGAGCGCTTTGGACTTGATTGCGATGGGTCTATGTGACGCTCTGGCATCAGATTATCACTATCCAAGCCCGCGTCGCGCGGCCTTGATGTTGGTCAAATCCGGCCTGCTGGACATGGCAGACGCGTGGGCACTGGTCTCATCTGGCCCGGCATCGGTGCTCGGCTTCGAAGATCGCGGAGATCTGTGTTCGGGGAAACGCGCAGACTTTGTCATACTTGACGCCGCAACACACCGTGTCGCTGCCACCTTTTCGGGCGGGCGCGTCAGCTATATGTCTGGAGATATCGCAACGCGGTTTCTAAGCTGATCCCAGCTTCATCTGGCCAAAAATATCCCCGTCGGAGGCATCGCGCGTCAGCGCGATCACCCCTTACGTACGATCCGGTTGAAATGCGCCATCTTACGGCCCGCCTTGACCTCGGCCTTACCGTAAAGATGCAGCGCAACATCCCTTTCGCGCGCCAGTTCGGGCACGCGGTCCATGTCGTGGCCTATCAGATTTTCCATCACAACATCCGAGTGTCGCTGGCCATCGCCCAAGGGCCAGCCCGATACAGCGCGAATATGTTGCTCAAACTGATCCACGGCGCAGCCATTCTGAGTCCAATGGCCCGAGTTGTGAACGCGCGGCGCGATTTCATTCACGATCAGCCCCTCAGGCGTCACGAACAGCTCAACCCCCATTACGCCGACATAGTCCAGCGCGTTCAGAATGTTGGCTGCCAGCAAAATGGCATCCGTTCTCTGAGCCGGAGACAACCGAGCTGGAATGGTAGTCGTATGAAGGATGCCATCACGATGCACGTTTTCGCCGGGATCGAAACAGGCGACTTGACCGTCCAGACCGCGCGCAGCGATGACCGAGGCCTCGTGGCTGAAGTCCACGAATCCCTCCAGAATCGACGGTGAACCTGCCATATCGGCCAGAGCTGTTTCGGCATCTTCGGGCGCACGCAGCCGGGCCTGCCCTTTGCCGTCATAGCCGAAGCGTCGGGTTTTCAGGATTGCAGGGGTGCCGATTTCATCCATCGCGGCCTGCAGGCTTTCCAGATCGGTGATATTAGCGAAGGGGGCGGTTTTCAGGCCCAGACCTTGCAGAAAGGTCTTTTCAGTCAGCCGGTCCTGGCTTACGCGCAGCGCCTCTCGCCCGGGGCGGATGGGGCGGTGGCTTTCCAGCAGGTCAAGTGCGTGGGTCGGAATGTTCTCGAATTCGTAAGTGATCACATCGACTGAAGCGGCGAAGGCTGCCAGCGCGTCGGCATCATCATAGGCTGCCGTGGTGACCCGATCCGCAACCTGACCGGCGGGTGGGTTCGCTCCGGGCTCAAAAATATGTGTGGTAAAGCCCAGCCGTGCCGCTGCTATGGACAGCATCCGGCCCAGCTGACCGCCGCCCAATATTCCAATGGTTGCACCGGGGGCGAGCATCTCACTCATCACTTCTTCTCCAAACGTTGTCCAATGGCCGATAGCGCGTCGCGCAATGCATCATGCGCTTTGCCCGATTGCAGGGTTTGCGTCATCTGCAGGCTCAGCGTGCCATCCGTTGCAAGCGCGTCGCGCTCTTCGGCAAGCCGCCCGGCTGAGCCTTTCTGCATCGTCGCCAGAAAGCCGGATATGAGCTGCGTTGTATAGAATTCCGCCCCATCATCGTCGCCGGTTTGCGTCGCCAGCCACTCAGCTCCGGTCGCCATCAGATCTAGCAGGCCCGGAACCATTGCACAGACGGCGAAATGAGCGTTCAACGCGGTCTCATCTGCAACTTTCACCACAGGGTTTTCAGGCTCAAATAGATCAGCCATCAGGTTGTCATTGCCGTAAGCGGCCAAGGGACAACCTCCGCTCTGCAGGAACCCCAGCGGGATGGTCTGCACGAAATCAGATGCTGGCGCGCAGAGTGTGGCAAGCTGTGCCTGAGACACGGCGGCCATTACCGAAACGATCTGCTGATCGGCACGAAAGCTCAACGGCGAAAGAACCTCCTCAGCGATCTGCGGGCGCAGGCAAAGGAACACGATGTCTGACCCATCAATCACCTCTTGGGGGGTGCCGACACTGACCCCAAGCTCGGCTTTGAGGGCCGAGGATACCTGCACATTGCGTTCCGAAACGTAGATGTCGTGGCCTTTCGAGGCCATAAGCCGAGCAATCGGCGCAGCGATGTGGCCCGTACCGATGAACCCGATGCGGCTCATCCCTGAGGTTCCTCAGGGATAGAGGCGGATAAAGCTTCACGCCAAGCATCCAGTCGCTCTGCCAATGCTGCATCCTGCAACGCCAGAATGCCAGCGGCCATCAGCCCTGCATTGGCCCCGCCAGCCGATCCGATTGCCATGGTCGCAACGGGAAAGCCTTTGGGCATCTGCACGATGGAATAAAGCGAATCCACACCCGACAATGCGCGGGTCTGCACCGGTACGCCGATCACCGGAACGCGAGTTTTTGACGCCATCATACCGGGCAAGTGTGCCGCGCCGCCTGCGCCCGCGATGATCACGTGTAAGCCGCGCGAAACAGCGGATTTACCATAGTCCCAAAGGCGGTCCGGCGTGCGATGGGCCGAGACGATGCGCGCCTCATAGGCGACGCCCAGTTCGTCCAGAATATCGGCGGCCTCTTTCATCGTGGGCCAATCCGACTGGCTGCCCATGATGATCCCTACTTTCACATCGCTCATAGCTGTTGCGCCCCTGCCTTCGGAAAGAGCGCGCACTATAGCCAAATCCGCCTATGTGGCAATGCGGTTCAGGCGCCTTAGGCGATGATATCGGGGGTCAGGCGGTCTTCGATCAGGCGGATGATGTCTTTCAGCCGCAGTTTCTGCTTTTTCAGCCTCTTGATCGTCAGTTGGTCCGAAGTTCCTTTGGCTTGAAGCGCCTCAATTGCCTCGTCCAGATCGCGGTGCTGGCGGCGAAAAACCTCCAACTCAACCCGCAGGACTTCATCGGTTTTCATCGAAAGATCGGTAGGCGCATTCATTGGCGACTCAGTAGCTCATGTGGTGCTTTGCACACAAGATAGTGTGTCAGGCTTTATCCGGCCAGACCTTGTGGACATCCCCGTATCTTCCCATATTCTATATCACGCGGTTGCCAGAACGGGGCCGCAGACGACGTCGCTTTGACAATGAAGGACGAAAATACGTGTCGAAACTTACCTTAGGCTCATACCCGCATCTTTTGGGGTTCGAGCAGTTGGAACGCCTTCTGGAACGGTCTGCAAAGGCCGGAAATGAAGGGTACCCGCCCTATAACATCGAACAGACCTCGGATTTTTCCTATCGCATCACCCTGGCGGTGGCCGGGTTCGCGGAAGAGGACCTGTCGATTACCATCGAGGATCGCCAACTGGTGATCCGGGGCCGTCAACGCGACGACAGCGAGGGGCGCATATTCCTGCACCGCGGTATCGCGGCACGCCAGTTCCAGCGCATGTTTGTGCTGGCTGACGGGGTCGAGGTGGGCGAGGCGATCATGGAAAACGGTCTGCTGCACGTGGACCTGACCCGCGCCGTACCTGAAACCGTGGTTCAGACAATCAACATAAGGAAGGGGTAAGAGCAATGAATACACCGATTGAAATCAACACAGAAGGTAATCGGATCGTTTATGTAAAGGCCGTCGATGTGGCTGATTTGCCAAGCGATGTGCGCGAGCAAGTTGGTGATCTGGATCAACTCTATGCCGTCCACGATTCCGATGGCCAGCAACTGGCGTTGGTCGCCGACCGTAAGCTGGCCTTTGTGTTGGCGCGCGAGCATGATTTATCGCCGGTTGCCGTACACTGATACTGCACAACACTCTGCTGAAATGACGTGACATTTGCCTCGACTGCGGTGATCGTGCCGCAGTCGGTTAAGCAGGAGTGCGCGCGATGGGATGGTATGATTTCGACTGGGTAGATGCCTTCAGTGACCGGGCCTTTGGGGGCAATGGCTGTGCGGTCGTGCATGGAGGGGCAGAACTATCAGATGAAGTCTGCATGTCTTACGTGCGCGAAACCTCTCTGGTTGAATGCACGTTCACGGGACCGTCAGATGTTGCCGATATTCGCGTGCGGTACTTTCTGGCAAGTCGGGAAATCCCTTTTGCGGGGCACCCAACCATCGCCACTGTCGCTGCAATGCGGTCGCGCGGGCTGTTTCAGGGCGATGCGCTGACTCTCGAAACCGGCGCGGGCATCGTGCCGATCCGGCTGAGTGGTGATGAGATTGAAATGACGCAGGTCGCCCCGCAATTTGGCGAACATGTACCTGCTGGTTTGGTTGCTGATTCCATCGCTTTGCCGGAAGACGCGATAATCTCACCACCGCAGTTTGTTTCCACTGGATTGCCATTCTGCATAACGGTCCTGCGCGATCATGCGGCGTTGCGCGCGGCCCAGCTGAATGTGACTTCTTTGAACCGGATTTCAGAGCGGGCAGGGTTCTCTGGCTCGGACATGGCTGAGCCGTTTCTGGTTACGCTCAAAGGTGCAACGGCGTCTGGCGATACGTTCTCGCGCCTGTTGATGGCCCCACCCAGCCCACCTGAAGATCCGTTCACAGGGTCGGCGACGGGCGCGATGGCGGCCTATCTGTGGAGCCATGACCTGATGGATAAAGATACGTTCATAGCCGAGCAGGGACATGACATGGGCCGCCCGGGGCAGGCCCGAGTGACACGGGTCGGGCCTGCAAACGCGATGACCGGAATCAAGGTCGCAGGGCGCGGTTATGTTCTGATGCGCGGGCAGGTGGATCTGCCGGATTCCGTGGCTTAGCGCATCGGTTGCCATTCCGGATTATCGGGTCATCCACGCGATTGGGATGATCGGCCTCGAAGCTGGATCAATCGAATGCCTGCCACAGATCGTGTCCAGATAAGACCTCTGTATCGGGAGGCCAGCATTGCAATTGGCCAGCCACTTTTTCTGATGGCCATAGATATGAACAGAATAGGTCCGGTCACCTTCGATCTCTGCTATCGGGACGTTTGGATCGTGCAATTTCCATAGCTCGCCCCGTTCGAGCGGATAAAACGTTTCGGGGTGTTGTGCGTTGTGATCTTCGCCCGTTTCGCGAAGGAAATGACTCAGCGCTTTGGGACCGGAACACCCCCAAGGTAGTGACTCAATACCCCAGGTTTCCCCTTTCTTGACACGTTCGCGGTTCTTGCGGTGCAAGCGCGGCCTTCGCCAGGGTTGTGTAGGGTTCGTGGTCGCCACGAACTCCAGCATATGCGTTAGCGTCAACGAGTTCTCAGGCAGTCGGAGAACTCCGTTTGGAAATGTTCCGGACGAAGTGGACCCAAATACATATACGCTGTCGAATTCGAATGGCTTAACGCAATAGGCATCCAGATCCACCCAAATGAAATCGGTTTTCTGCATCAGGTGTAGTCGGAAGATATCTGAGAACACGGCGACCCGCAGTCGGTCGTTGTTCAGCAGATCGAACGGAGAAGGCCAGAGGATGTCGGAGGCGGGGCGGATATCTACGCCGGTTGGGACACCCTTAAGCTGTTCTGCAGTGTAGAGAACGAATTCGTGACCGTTGTCGAGATAGGATTGGATGCAAAGCGTCTCTAGCCAGGACAGATCCGAACCATACCAGAAGCCGGCGATTGTTGGCAGAGATTGCCCCATTCAGTGACCACATCCGAACAGTTTGACTGCACAACCTATATTCGGATTTTGCCGGACCAGGCAATGTGATGTGTATTGTACAAAAGAAAAAGCCTCCGATTATCGGAGGCTGATTTTTTAGTTCGCGGATTTTTAACCAGCAGCGATCAATCCCATGCTTTCCAGTTTCAACAGGACCTGATGGGCGCAGTGATCGACCTCGACATTCTCGGTCTCAACACTCAGCTCGGGGTCTGCTGGCACGTCATAAGGGTCAGAAATCCCTGTGAACTCCTTGATTTTTCCTTCGCGCGCCAGTTTGTACAGCCCCTTGCGGTCACGACGTTCGCATTCCTCGATGCTGGTCGCCACGTGGACTTCGCAGAACGCACCGAATTGTTCGATCTCTTCCCGCACGGCGCGCCGAGTTGTGGCGTAAGGCGCGATCGGCGCGCAGATCGCGATGCCGCCATTCTTGGTGATTTCGCTTGCCACGTAGCCGATGCGGCGGATGTTCAAGTCGCGGTGCTCTTTCGAGAAGCCCAGTTCCGAGGACAGGTTCTTACGAACAATGTCACCATCCAGCAGCGTGACCGGACGACCACCCATCTCCATCAGCTTGACCATAAGCGCGTTGGCGATGGTGGATTTACCCGAACCGGAGAAGCCGGTGAAAAACACGGTAAAGCCCTGCTGGCTGCGTGGCGGCTTGGTTTTGCGCAGCTCAGCGACAACTTCGGGAAAGCTGAACCATTCGGGGATGTCTAGACCTTCGGCCAGTCGGCGACGCAATTCGGTGCCCGAGATGTTCAGGATGGTGACGTTCTCTTTGTCCAGAATCTCGTCATTGGGCTCGTACTGGGCGCGCTCCTGTACATAGACCATATGTTTGAAATCGACCATTTCGATACCGATCTCATCCTGGAATTTACGGAATAGGTCCTGCGCATCATAAGGGCCATAGAAGTCTTCGCCGGCCGAGTTTTTGCCTGGGCCCGCGTGGTCACGGCCAACGATGAAATGGGTGCAGCCATGGTTGGCTCGGATCAAACCATGCCAAACCGCTTCGCGCGGGCCAGCCATACGCATCGCCAGATTCAACAGCGACATGGATGTGGTTGAGGCTGGGTACTTATCCAATACAGCCTCATAGCAGCGTACACGTGTAAAATGATCCACATCGCCGGGTTTGGTCATGCCGACAACCGGATGGATCAGCAAGTTGGCTTGTGCCTCTTTAGCCGCGCGGAAGGTCAGTTCCTGGTGCGCACGGTGCAGCGGGTTGCGAGTTTGGAAAGCAACAATGCGACGCCAGCCCAGTTTGCGGAAGAAGGCACGCAGTTCGTTCGGCGTATCGCGACGGGCTTTGAAATCATAATGTACCGGCTGTTGGATGCCGGTGATCGGACCGCCCAAATAGACCTTGCCCGCAACGTTGTGGAGATAGTTCACAGCTGGATGCGCGTCATCATCGGCACCAAACACTTTTTCGGCCTCACGCGATTTGTCTGGTGTCCAGCGGTCGGTTACGGTCATTGTGCCAAGGATGACACCTTCCTGATCGCGCAGGGCAATGTCCTGGCCCAATTCGATCTGCTCGGCGAACTCTTCGCTGACGTCGAGCGTAATCGGCATCGGCCACAGCGTACCATCGGACAGGCGCATATTTTCGACAACATTGTCGTAGTCTGCCTCGCTCAGGAACCCTTTGAGCGGATTGAACCCGCCGTTCATAAGCAGTTCCAGGTCGCAAATCTGTCTGGGGCTCAGATCCCAGCTGGTTAGATCTGCGGCTTCGACCTTCAGCTTCTGTGCAGATTCATAAGAGACATACAATTCAGGGATCGGGGCTAAATTACTTAACATCATGAAAGAGCTCGTATCGTCGTTCTGTTTGCTTTTGTTTTAAGGGCGTTGTCGAGGCATTTGCCCCGACTTCTATGTGATGTCCATAGAAGGACAGAAACAAAGGATGATATGCGCGGTTTATTCGCGATATGGAACAGTTTTCTGAACATTGTTTCCGGTCGTAGAAAAAAATCCTGCTGTTTGCAGAAATGCCGAGCCATTTCAAGCAAACTGTTCTAGTGGCGATGTGTGCGACTCAAGGTCAGCGGCATGCTCAACTGGCAGTGCAGGAATGGGCGCGGAAACACCACGCAAGTTGAAATTTCGCAAAGCGCGGGGATCGCATTGCATACCGGCAGCGTGCAGTACCTTGTCTGAAACCAATAGCTCGACGCCAAGAGCTTTGGTTTCAGCCTCCAAACGACTGGCTACATTTACGGCGTCCCCAATGATCGTGCGTGGTGCATCTTTTGCTGCGCCGATTTCGCCCAGAACCAGATCGCCAAGGTGAAGGCCCATGCCGATACGCACGGGCTGGCTTTCCTCTGTCGCCAGTCGCTCATTGAAACGCTGCAGCGCGCGCCCAATTTCAGCCGCGGCCCTCAATCCTGCGCTTGCCGAGCTTGCAGCATTGGTCGTTTCGAACATCGCAAGCAGCCCATCGCCCATGTATTTGTCGACCGTTCCGCCTTGTGCATTGATTGCAGGCACGATGGCATCGAAGAAACGGTTCAGAAGAAACACGATGTCATATGGCAATTGGCCCGTCGTGCGCGCCGTAAAACCACGCATGTCCAGAAACAAAACAGCCAGTTGTCGTTCCTCGCCCTGGCTTGCATGTGCGCGATCCCGCGCGCCGTCTGGGCGAAAAACGCGAAACACGGTGACAGGATCGGTTGGTCGCATCTGACAGGCCAGACGGGTGCCATTCGGGGCGTTGACGGCTTTAAGACTGCGCGCTTCAATCTCGGTCGGCGGAGGAAGTTGATCGGCGCCATCCTCAACAACAACCCGGCAGGTCGTGCAGCGCCCTTTGCCACCACACAATGCAGTGTGAGGGATGCCGTTTGCACGCGACATTTCAAGCAGCGTCATGCCTTTTTCAGAAACGACCTCGGGACCGTTCACATAGTTGATCCGAACCGAATGCCGTCGCCGCCAAAGCTTGCGACCAAGATAGATCAGTCCGGTCAGGCCAAGCGCGGCCCAGAACACCAGTCGAGTGTAGTCTGTGACGGAGAATAGTGCCTGAAACTCTTCCTGTGATGGCCAGTTATAGTATTCGATATACTGTTGTCGCAGATCCGGGTCGGCAAAATCGGTCCAGATGCGCCGCCCTTCGGTCAGGAGACCCGCGAAGGCAAAGGCCGGGACGAACACTGCGACACCAATCAGATAGGGGACCAGTGCGCGCCACCAGGTGGTCAACTTCAACCACATATGCAGCCCGATACATCCGTGCACCCAAACGAGCAAAAGGAGCAGGCTTTGGAACCAGATCGCGTTGCTTGGCCACATCAGGATGATGATGTAACCCATTTCATCGTTCACTCCGAAAATTTCGTGCGCGTATCGGGTATGGACCAGATGTGAGATCAACTGCAGCGGAATCAATAGGCCAAGAACCACTTGCAGCGCAACGCTGAATGGCATCCTGAGTGTACGGCGCTGTGCGATCGAGATCAGGGCCAATCCCATGTGCAGTAGAAATGCGCCGTATATCACCATGCTGCCGATGCCGTGGCGGCTGACTGCTTTGCGCCCTCCTTGCATTCCATGCAACAGGTCAGTGTGGAACAGTCCGAGGCCGATATTGATGAAATGAAAGAACGCGAAGACAAACAGCACGAGGCCACTTGCGATCCTCAGCCGGCTCATCCATCCGCCGCGCCATAGAGCGTTGTCCAAAGGCTCACCTGTTCTTCGCGTTGCTTGGAGTGATCCTGATACGGCGGTTTGTATCGGTCAAGACAGAGGTGCTGAGTTTTCAGGAAACCAGTCGCAAGGAGCACCCTTTGGCTGAATTAATGCAGGGCGCGCGTTGAACAGTACAAGATGGCTGAGTTCGGGTCGTGAACGCGAACTATATAGCAGCCCATCGGTACCGCTTGCGCGTGCTTCATCTGAAAACTGCCAAGTTGGGGAAGGGGAGCCAGTATTCACAAGGCCCTGCCAAATGATCGAAGCAGCCTGCTGACCACGCAAATCTAACATCTGCGCCTTGGAAACCCGAAGCCGTTGTATCACGCGCGGCTGGTCACTTGTCGAGATATAGCGCTGTATGGCGATCCCAGCGCCTTCTGCGCTTAGGGAGGCATAAAGCGCGAATTGGCCGGAATGATGGAACCGGCCTTCCGGTGCACGTGCGGGCGACAATGGATCGCCCGATTGATGGCGAAACAGAATTCTCCAGACGGGGCCAGAGAATTCTGTGATCATCCTAGTCGTTCTCCGCCAGGAAACGTTCCGCATCCAATGCGGCCATGCAGCCCATTCCAGCGCTGGTTACCGCTTGGCGATAAACGTGGTCGGTCAGGTCGCCGGCTGCGAATACGCCCGGAACCGAGGTTTCGGTCGTACCCGGTTTGGTTACGACATAACCGCCCATGTGGGTCTCCAGAGTGTCTTTGACCAGTTCATTTGCGGGGGCGTGGCCAATCGCGACGAAAACGCCCTTACAAGGAATCTCGGAAATTTCGCCCGTTTTGACATTCTTGACCTTAACACCTTCGACACCCAACGGAGCGTCGGTGCCAATGACCTCATCCAGTTCGTGGAACCAAAGTGGCTCGATCTTTTCGTGCTTGAGCAATCGGTCCTGCAGGATCTTCTCTGCGCGCAGCTCATCACGGCGGTGGATCAGCGTGACCTTGCTGGCAAAGTTGGTCAGGAACAGCGCCTCTTCGACGGCAGTGTTGCCCCCGCCGATCACCACGATTTCCTGACCGCGATAGAAGAACCCATCACAGGTCGCGCAGGCTGATACGCCGAAGCCTTTGAATTTCTCTTCCGAGGGCAGACCCAGCCATTTGGCGCGCGCGCCTGTGGCGAGAATGACCGCATCTGCGGTGTAGACCGTGCCGCTGTCGCCTTTTGCTGTGAATGGGCGCTTGGTAACGTCCAGATCGCTGATGATGTCGCCAATCACTTCGCAGCCCATCGCCTTGGCGTGGTCCTGCATCCGCACCATCAGATCGGGGCCCTGAACTTCGGTATCTCCGGGCCAGTTCTCGACTTCGGTGGTGGTGGTCAACTGACCGCCCGGTTCGATCCCCTGTACCAGAATTGGTTCCAGCATGGCGCGGCTGGCATAAACGCCCGCAGTGTATCCGGCGGGTCCCGATCCGATGATCAGAACCTTGGTGTGTCTTGTTTCGGCCATGGTATCCCCACTCAATTTGCCTCGGCGGACCTGTTGTCCGGTGCGGATCGATATAGCGACCACCGGGCGTGGCTTAAAGCCCCTTCCTATTGCAAGCCCGTGATGCACTGGTGGATGGCCTTAGCGAGCAAATGTGTATGTCAGATGACAAAAATTGCGTGTTTGTGAAATATTATTGCGCCCATCGGGGCTACTGATATAACAACTGAAAAACTCAGGAGCATTCGATGGTCACGACCCGGTTGGATGAAATCGACCGCAAGATTCTTGCAGAGCTGCAGGCCGATGGCCGAATGACCAATGTAGAACTGGCCAAACGCGTAGGAATTTCAGCGCCGCCTTGCTTGCGGCGCGTGCGAACGCTTGAGGATTCGGGCTATATCCATGGCTATCATGCCGATGTAAATGCCCGTGAACTTGGGTTCGAGGTGCAGGTCTTTGCCATGGTGGGCCTCGAAAGCCAGGCCGAATCCGAACTCAGCGCATTTGAGGACCGTTGCCGCGAATGGCCTTTGGTTCGGGAATGCCACATGCTGAACGGCGAGGTTGATTTTATCCTGAAATGCGTCGCACCGGATCTCAGCAGTTTTCAGCGATTTCTGACAGGCGAGTTGCTGACCACGCCAAACGTGGCCAGTGTCAAAACTTCGCTTGTTATCCGAGGCGCAAAAGACGAGCCAGGCGTACCATTTGACGTGCTGGAAGACCGGATGAACCGGACGGCCTGAACCTTACTCTTGCTTGATCCACAGGACAGGGTGGCAGCATTGCTGCCACGGCTAGGGATACGACCCAACTCAGTAAAATCTGCATAATGCCCCCACAGCTGCAGTAATTGTTAACCAGTTCACGCTGTCATCGCGTCAATCTCACCATCTCCGGCTCTTGGCAAAAGCAACGGGCCGAAGTCATTTAGCGATTCGATATGTGAGAATAGATTCAAATAGATCGAACGCAAAGAGTGACTGATCATTCGAACGGCGTTGATGCCTGGATGATAGGTCTCAAATTGCAGCCCATCGACCCGAATCACCGAATGGCGTGCAACGCAGATGTGAAACAGCTCAACCGGTGTCGGGGGCAGCGTTTCGATTACGCTCATCCCATCCTGAAATTCGCTGACCGGGGTCAGTATAGGCTGGCCGCCATTCAGGTGGCGCATATGCGCGGGTGTCCCCAGCAGGCGCGCAGCAGGCCCGGTGATGACGCCGGACATCGGTTTTTGCATCCCAAATGTGTCGGCCATGATCCGCGTCAGTGGACGTGTTCGACCGCGCGTATCCTCGCGTCCTGGGATCAAGGTAACGGACCCTTTCCACAGAACCGTTTCGGATTCTCCGTCCTGATTTAGAACATCGTCACCGGGCAGCAGATCTTCGATCGCCATTGGACCTTGCGGTGTTTCTACCAGAGAGCCGCGTGTAAAGGCGCAGAACGCATCTTCGAACATCGGCAAGGCAGGCGCGATGTGGCGTGTCTGTGAAACATCTCCGTTTTTCAACAGACTGCACACTTCGTAACGTCTTAACTGCGCCTTTTGTTTCGTCGCCGGACGAGGCGCATCGCGCAACAGCGCTGATGTCTCGACCGCGTTTCTGGCAGCGCGGGCCAGAGAATTTGGAATAGTCATAATATTCCGTCCCCTCTAATTCTCGTCTGGGCGATTGAACCCCCGTGCAAATGCACCAGACGATCTTGTTCTTTGTCTGTAATGAGATGGGCAAACATGGGCTGGTCACCGCGAATGAACGGCGCCGAAGCAGAATACACCAGTGTTTTGGTCAAGTTATTGACCCCCCAGACAAACTCGTAAACTGCAGACTGAAATTGCCTGCACACACGCCCCGAAACATGGTCGCATTCCTGAGTGCGACCCCACACACCGAACCGGAGCATCATTCGGTATGTGGCATGCCCGTCGAGACCGGCAGATGGCCTCATGGGGTTTGTAGGTCAGCGTTTTGCCGCCAAACGGCGCGCAACTCTGACAGAGTGACTTGAAACCCGCTTCCAGGGCATTTCCGGTACCTGATCTTTAAGAGCCGCAAGAACGGCGCTGAGAAAGCGTGATTTCGGTTTCATATCTTTGTCCTGCATCGATTGGGCGATACGCCCGGTTCCCGTTTATGAAGCCACTGTGACGCTGATTTGAGGCGCCTATAAGGCTGATCCGGGATGAATTGAGGACAAATTAAAGGTTTCAGGTACCTCTTTGTTGGTTTCTTCAATGCTCCGGGCCCTTGATTTGGGTTAACCGTCTGAGCATTGATGAAAAATTGAGTCGATTCTGACTCTGATAAACACAAGAAATGTGGCGGAAACTGGGCAAACCTGCCTTATTTAAGGCCAGATTTACAGTCTGATCGCTGAAATCAACCGGCCATAGTCGGCTTCATTGGCGTGGGTTGAGCGTCGGTAGGAATAGAACCTGTCCGGGTCAGAATATGTGCAATGCCGGATCCATTCAGCCTCACCGATACCCGCCTCGCGCAGGCGGTGCAGGCCAAAGGCGGGCAGGTCGAATTGCATCCTGTCGCCTTCGCCGTTGGCAAAGAAACGTGCGTTTTCGGGTCCGTCAGATAGGAACTCGTCTATAAATTCAGAACCAACCTCGTATGCACTTTGCGAAATGGTTGGACCGATGACGGCAATCGTATTCTGCCGTTTCGCTCCCAGGGCCTCCATTGCCTCCAATGTCGCCTCAAGGACACCGCTCAAAGCACCGCGCCAGCCAGCATGCGCGGCGCCGATCACATGTGCGTCAGGATCAGCGAACAGAACCGGCTGGCAATCGGCGGTCAATATCGTAAGCGCCAGACCGGGGGTCGATGTCACTACCGCGTCCGCCTTGGGTTTGTCGCCGATGATTGGTCCATCAACCGTAATCACAGCCGGAGAATGCACCTGGTGTACGCCAATCATGGCCTCGGGCGCGACGTCCATTGCGTCAGCAACGCGGCGGCGGTTCAGCGCAACAGCCTCGGCAAGATCAGTCGAACCTGTTCCGCAGTTTAGCCCTTCGAAGATACCCGATGACGCCCCCCCGCGACGACTGAAGAACCCGTGGCGCACAGGGGACAGCATGTCTGAGGTGAGGATTTCCAAGGTCATGGTTTCAGTCCCGGTGGAGGCGCGGCGAGTTGCGGATAAAGGCCCAGTACTTTGAACAGGTTTCCCATTTCATCGGGATGCGTCAACCGTCGATGTGCGGCGATCAATGTCTCAAGCTGTGTCCCACTGAGCGTGGCGGCGAGCGACTGCGCACGCGCAGTAATGCCGAGCCGCTCGAGAAACACACCTTGTGGCGTCAATCGGGTATGAGCACAGCCGGATACCTTTGCCGCATTTGCGAGCGCCTCAAAGTCCACATGGGCGGTCAGGTCTGCTTGGCCGGGCTGAGCCAGCGGATCAACGGATACATGCGCTTGCAAGGCTTGCAGCGTGTCGCCTAATGATCGCCAATCTCCGTAGTCGATGATCAGTGCAGCGCCGCCATTGCGAGATATTTGCCTAGCGATGTTGCAGAGAATAGGGGCCGCAGCCGCACACAGCTCAACCAGATCGTCATCTTGCGTATCCTGCAATCTGTCGTCCAATGCTGCCTGAGGGACTTGTGCTCCAAGACCGAAGGCAAGGCTTGCGCCATCGACTCCGATCAATCGCTCGCGCCAACCTTCACCATCGCGCAGGAACTGACGGATGGGTAGGGCATCAAAGAACTCATTTGCGACGAGAAACAGAGGCAGGTCAGCAAGGTCAGTGATCGAGTCGATCCACTGAGGCTCATGGCCCTGCAGGGTGTCAGATTGCATTCTGCGCAGAACCGGAGAGGCTTCGAGCAGCGCAATCCGGGCGGCGTCGTGAAATCCGAGGACAGCTTTTGTCGCGCGCAAGATATCCGCCATCAGGGTACCCCGGCCCGGCCCAAGTTCGGCCAGTACGATTCGATCAGGCTGACCCTGATCAAGCCAACTTTGGGCCAAACAAAGCCCGACAAGCTCTCCGAACATCTGGCTGATCTCGGGGGCAGTGATGAAATCGCCTTCTGCTCCCAGCGGATCGCGCGTCGTGTAGTATCCGTGCTCCGGATGCATCAGGCACGCGGACATATAGTCGGCGATAGTCATAGGGCCATCGTGATGAATACGTCGGAGCAGATGATCCTTCAGCGTCATGTTCTGCGACGCGCCTGCAACGCAAACCATAGGCCGAGCGCAATCATTGGCAGCGACAAGAGTTGCCCCATCGTCAGCCCATATCCTCCGATATGCCACGCCAACCCAAGCGGATTCCCGGGTGACACAAACTGTGCATCTGGTTGCCGGAAGAACTCGACCAAGAAACGCGAGGCGCCATAGCCTGCAAGGAAGACACCCATTATCAGACCGGGTTTCCGAAACGCACCGCGCCGGTAAACCAGCCAGATCAGTAGCGCACCAAGAACCAGCCCCTCAAGCGCTGCTTCATAAAGTTGTGACGGGTGGCGGGCACACATCCCGGCCACAACGTCGGGGCAATCCTGTGCAGCCGCGCCGGGAAAAATCACGGCCCATGGCAGTTCGCTGGGCCGCCCCCACAGCTCGGCATTGGTGAAGTTTGCTAAACGTCCCAGTAACAACCCGGGCGGCACGGTGTGGGCAACAAGATCAGCCAGCGAGAGAATCTCGATATTGTGGCGTCTGCCATAGAGATAGGTGGCAATAATCACGCCCAGCAATCCGCCGTGAAATGCCATGCCGCCTTGCCAGACCATCAGGATCTCAAGCGGATGGGTTAGGTAATAGGCGGGTTGGTAGAACAGGACGAAGCCCAGTCGACCACCCAATATGACGCCAAGAATGATCCAGGTGACCAGATCTTCAAGCTGGTCGGGGCGCATGGGGGGTGTCTCGTCCAGCCAAAGCGCAGGCCGCCGCAGCGCCATCAACGCCATGCGCCAAGCGATCAAAATGCCAGCGATATAGGCCAGCGCATACCAGCGCAGCGCAAACTCCATCCCGAACAAAGATATCGAGAATAGTTCGGGCGACAGATCGGGGAAATTCAAAACAGCCTGCATGTGCGTCTCATTGCCCGGGGTTTGCGGGGCAAGTCAACCTTGAGCCCGGACCATTCTTTACCCATATAGAAGGCAATCGCGAATTCGGAGAAAGCCCATGCAAACCCGTAACAAGATTCTGGACGATATGTCTCAACTAATGACCAACGCCATGGGCGTGGCCCAGGGGGCTCGGGAAGAAGCTGAAAATGCAATGAAGTCGATGATGGACCGCTGGCTGGCCGATCGCGACTTTGTCACCCGTGAAGAGTTTGATGCTGTTCGGGCGATGGCGCAGAAGGCACGCGAAGAAAATGCTGCGCTGGAACAGCGTATCGCCGCGCTTGAGGCGAAGCTGGACAAGTAAGTCCGGCTGATTTCCAACATTTAGGGCAAACAAAATTCGCCGCGCAATCCTGATGGGGATTGTGCGGTGTTGTGCATCATGCCGCCTTGCAGAAATTAATCAAGACAAAGCTGCGCGAGACGCCAATATTTTGATCGCCGTTGCCAACTGTCCACAACTTATTGCTGTTATCCCCAATAATTAGGGTTGCCAGAACCCAGCATGCGTCGCACCATATTTAGTACAGACAGACTGGGGAAGCCCGGCTTGTAGAGCAGGCAACTAGCGCTGGGGCGCTGCCAGCCCCGAATTGCTAGAGATTAGTGAGGTGGCATTATGGCCCTTTCCGAGCAGTATCTCGAAGAAGACCTTCATCCGATCGACATTGTTGAACATCTTGCAGAACATCACGACTGGGATTTTGACCGGATCGGGGATGATCAGATCGCCATGGCCGTTGAAGGCCAGTGGCGCACGTATTCGATCACATTGGCTTGGTCGAACTACGACGAAACGCTGCGTATGGTGTGTTCGTTCGAGATGGAGCCTCCGACCGAGCGGGAAACCGTGCTTTACGAGCTGCTGAACAAGATGAACGACCAGTGTTGGGCTGGGGCGTTTACATACTGGGCCAATCAGAAATTGATGGTCTATCGCTATGGTTTGGTGCTGGCCGGTGGTCAGACGGCCAGCCCGGAACAGATCGATACCATGATCACCGCAGCGGTACTGAGCGCCGAGCGCTATTACCCCGCGATCCAACTGGTGACCTGGGGAAACCGAGACCCCGAAGAGGCGATGCAAGTCGCCATTGCAGAGGCCTACGGCCGCGCGTAAAGCTTTGCCCCGAACCATAGGGGAGGGGCAATCATGGATATCTCGCGCGTCGCCGAACAGGGGTTGGTGCTTCTGGGATGCGGCAAGATGGGGTCTGCGATGCTTGCAGGCTGGTTAGACCATGGATTGCCCGCCGCGTCGGTTTGGGTGATTGACCCGTACCCCTCTGACTGGCTGAAGGCGCAAGGCGTGAATATCAACACGCCCCTGCCTGAAGCGCCTGCGGTCGTTCTGGTGGCTGTCAAACCGCAGATGATGGGCGACGCCTTGCCAGCAATTCAAGCGCTGGGTGGTGGTGACAGCCTATTCATTTCGGTCGCTGCGGGAACCTCGCTGGCAACCTTTGAAAACGTACTTGGATCAGACACGCCCATTATCCGTGCAATGCCAAATACCCCGGCGGCGGTTCGGCAGGGGATAACGGCGCTGGTCGGGAACCACAAAACATCTGAGGCAGATATCGCGCTGGCCGAGGAATTGCTGTCTGCGATTGGTGAAACCGTGCGGTTGGAGGATGAGGCGCAGATGGACGCCGTGACAGGTGTCAGCGGTTCAGGCCCGGCCTATGTCTTCCATCTCATCGAAACGTTGGCGCAAGCAGGTGAGGCCCACGGGTTGCCGCCCGAATTGGCTATGAAACTGGCCAAATCCACGGTGGCTGGGGCGGGGGCGCTGGCGATGACCGCCGACGAAGATCCCTCACAATTGCGGGTCAACGTGACGTCGCCAAACGGCACAACGCAGGCTGCGCTTGAGGTGCTGATGCACGAAGAGGAAGGGTTCCCCGACCTGTTGCACCGCGCGGTCAAAGCCGCGACAAACCGATCCAAGGAGCTGTCTCGTGAGTGAGATTTCATTTGACGATTTTCTCAAAGTCGACATTCGCGTTGGCGAAGTCATTCGTGCCGAGCCATACCCCGAAGCGCGCAAACCCGCGATCAAGATGTGGATCGACTTTGGCGCTGAGATCGGCGAACGCAAAACCTCGGCCCAGATCACCAAGCATTACGACCCCGCGACACTGGTCGGAAAACAGGTGATGGCAGTGGTCAACTTCCCCCCGCGACAGATCGGTAAATTCATGTCCGAGGTTCTTGTGTTGGGGCTGCCGGACGAGGACGGAGAAATTGTTCTGATCGGTCCTGATGGTGAGGTTCCCGTTGGCGGGCGGATGCACTGATGAAACTTCTGATAACCCGCCCGATGACTGAGGCTGTCAAAGCCCGCGCCCAAATGGAATTCGATGTGGAAATCCGCGAGGCGACAACGCCCCTATCCCTAGATGAAATGGAAAGGGCGCTAACTGAATTCGATGTCGTGGTTCCGACACTGGGCGATCAGTTCTCGGCAGAGGTATTTGCCCAAGTGCCACAGCCGCGCTGTAAGCTGCTGGCGAATTTCGGTGTTGGTTACAATCATATCGATGTGGATGCGGCGCGTGCGGCAGGTATTGCGGTGACAAACACACCGGGCGCAGTCACCGACGCGACCGCCGATATTGCTATGACGCTGCTGCTGACTACTGCCCGCCGCACTGGCGAGGGAGAAAGATTGGTCAGGTCGGGCCAATGGGAAGGTTGGCACCCGACGCAAATGCTGGGGCATCACGTGACCGGCAAAAAGGTTGGGATCGTCGGAATGGGCCGCATCGGGCAGGCCATTGCCCGGCGTTGCCATTTCGGGTTTGGGATGAGGGTCGCATATCTATCCCGCAGCCCAAAGCAGGTGGATTTTCCAGCCGACTACGTTCCCGATCTTGCCGCATTGGCTTCAACCGTGGACTTTCTGATCATAGCGGTGCCCGGTGGTGCTGAAACGCAGCATCTGATCAACGTGCAGGTTCTGGAGGCCATGCAGCCCACTGGCGTACTGGTCAATGTCGCACGTGGGGAAGTGGTGGACGAAGCCGCTCTGATCTCAGCCTTGCAAGCAGGACAGATCGCAGGTGCGGGGCTGGACGTCTATGAGTTCGAGCCCGAAGTTCCTCAGGTATTGCGTGATATGGAGAACGTGACGCTGTTGCCCCATCTGGGCACTGCGACCGAAGAGGTGCGTACTGATATGGGCCATATGGCGCTGGATAACGTGGCGGCGTTTGTTGCGGGGCAGGACTTGCCAAACCCGGTTTAGTCGCCCATCGCTTCGCGCCAATGCTTGCGGCAGAGCGAGACATAGGTCTCGTTCCCGCCAATCTGGACCTGTGCGCCTTCTGTGATTGCCTTGCCGTTTTCATCCTGACGAATCACCATCGTCGCCTTGCGCCCACATTTGCAGATGGTGCGCACCTCGCGCATCTCGTCAGCCAAGGCCAGTAGGGCCGCTGATCCAGGGAACAGCTTGCCCTGAAAATCCACGCGCAATCCGTATGTCAGCACTGGGACTCCCAAATCGTCCACAGCGCGGGCCAGTTGCCAGACCTGAACATCCGAAAGAAATTGGGCTTCATCGATGAAGACACAGGCAATCTGCCCTTTTTCCAGGCGGCGCTCGATCATGGCGAATACATCGTCGTCGGGTTGGAACATATCTGCCTGTTCCGAAATCCCGATTCGGGATGCAATCTGTCCTGAACCGGCCCGACCGTCTATTGCGGCGGTCATAAGATACGTATCCATGCCGCGTTCACGGTAATTGTGCGAGGCCTGCAACAGCACGGTCGACTTGCCTGCGTTCATCGTCGAGTAGTTGAAATAGAGCTTTGCCATGCGGCGGGTCTAATTCGACTGATCCGGCTGGGCAAGCCATCTGATGGGCTGCAAAGTTGACGCCGCCGTTACGGCAGCCGAGGCCGAGCAGATGCTCTTGGGGATGGATGCCTCGTATCCGCAACAGCGGCGTCTTCGGCCTACATGCGGCCTTTACATTGTAGGGCTAAAATCATGCTCCACATTTACTCATTACCGGCACGAATGGCCGCCACTCACTCACAAAATCCCTGCATATCTGAGGGATAGTCAATTAATCGCATTTCAATTATGACTCGGATATGGGAAATTTCCCTACCCTTTCCCCCGGCATGGATAGACACGGGACTGAGGGCGCAGGTAACAAGGGTAGCAAAATGGCAGATATCGGGGCCTATCTGAAAAAGCATACCGAGGCATTGGTTAAGGATGTTGGGATCGAAGCAGCATGCGAGGTTACCGGTAAATCCAAAGCCACGTTAGGCAGGTATTATTCTGACAATGCGGAACATGCTGACAGGTTCATGCCTGTAGATGCCGTTGCCCGGTTGGAAAATGCCGCGGCCTATCCGCATGTGACTGCGGCGCTTGCGGACCTGAAGAATATCACATTGTCCTATGACGGTCGAAACTCGGACAGTCCCCGGACGGGGGGCGTGAATTCCGATGTCATCGCATTAAGCCAACGGTTCGCCATGCTGATGACGGAATACCAATCAGCCATCGAAGACGGTATTATCACCGTGAATGAGGCGAAGCGGTTGCTGAAAGAAACCAGCATGCTGCAGCAGGTGCTGATCGAGATGAAGCTGCATCTGGAAGAAGAAAGCGTTAGTTAGCGTTGAGCATTGTCCCGCGCGAAGCCCAGCATTGATCTGGGTGAATATTGCAGAATAAAGGCGGCCCCGTGTGCCGCCTTTTGTATTTCTGACGGGCAAGTCCTTTGCTTAGCTTTCGTCATTATTGGCGTTCTTGCCACGTCCGGGGCTAGCTCCTTCAGGGCCATTGCCACCACCGTTATTGCCTTTGGCACCGCCCTTACCGCCACCTTTTCCGGGTTTGTCACCACCGCCGTGGCCGCCTTTGCCAGGTTTGTCACCGCCACCATGACCACCTTTGCCGCCACCTTTTCCAGGTTTGTCGCCGCCACCATTACCGCCGCCAGAACCACCACCGCCGGGATTGTCGCCACCGCCGCTACCCCCGCCAGAACCGCTACCTCCGCCAGAACCGCCGCCGCCGGGATTGTCGCCGCCACTGGAGCCCCCCCCATTATTGCCAGAGCTTCCGCTTCCGCCACTGGAACTGCCGCCGGTGCCGCCCGAGCTTCCGTTGTTGCCTGCGCCAGATGAGCCTGAGGATGGATCACTGCTGCGGTCTTCCCCGCCACTACTACCAGCGATAGATGCGGTCGGCAGGTCGCTCAGCACCTGAGTCAGCCCGGGGCATTGGGCTGCGGTATTTTGTAGGATCGAAGCAAAATCAGAGCGATTTTGCAGATGCGACACAAATCCGCGCGTCACCCTAGAGCAGCCGCAAAGCGCGTCAAAATCGCCTTCATTGGCTGCCGCACGCGCCATGTTGACGGTGCAGGTTTGTACCTGGGCGGTCGCTGCATTTGCGGCCATGATCCCAATGAATGGCGCGGCAACCAAAGCGGCCATACCTACTCGAACGTTCTTCCCCATAACGGCGGGCTCCCATAACTACATCACTCGGATGCGCTGGGCACCCGACCCTTGATGTGTCGATGTAAGGTGAAGAAGCGGTTGAGGTTACCTGAAGATATCTTGAGGATTCAGCAGAACTCAGCAACGATCTGGATGGGCTGCGCCTATTGGTGCCGTTTCACAATGACAGAGCCAACCGAATAGCCCGCGCCAAATGAGCAAATCAGACCAATATCCCCGTCCTCCAAATCATCGGAGTGCTTCGAGAAGGCAATGATCGAGCCTGCCGAAGACGTATTGGCATAATCCTGCAGAATATTGGGTTGTTCTTCGGGCTCCGGTTCGCGGCCCAAAACCTTCTTGCCGATGAAATCATTCATTGTTTTGTTGGCCTGATGCAGCCAGAGGCGTTTCAGATCGCCGCTGTCGACGCCCTCGTCCTGCATATGGTCGCTGATATGTTTGCTGACCATGGGCAGGACTTCTTTAAACACTTTGCGCCCGTTTTGCATGAACTGCATGTCACGGCGATCCACCAGACCATCCGGGCGCGAACGTCGCAGAAAACCATTGTTGTTGCGGATATTGTTGGAAAACGCAGTGGCGCAGCGGGTCGAGAGGATCTCGAAATGCGGACCTGTGGCATTGTCCAGCCGTTCGACCAGCGTCGCGGTGGCAACATCTCCAAATATGAAATGGCAATCCCGGTCGCGCCATTCCAGATGGCCCGAGCAAATCTCGGGGTTGACCACCAGCGCAGCTCGAACCGAGCCCGAGCGCACCATATCGGCCGCGGCTTGAATACCAAATGTGGCAGATGAACAGGCTACGTTCATGTCAAAGCCAAAGCCATTGATGCCCAGCGCCTGCTGAATTTCGATTGCTATCGCCGGGTAGGCGCGTTCGTGGTTTGAGGCGGCGCAGATCACCAGATCAATGTCCTCGGCGCTGCGTCCTGCCTGATCGAGCGCTTTTCGGCATGCATCCACTGCCATCTCGGTCATGATCCCGGGTTCATCATCACTGCGCTGCCGAAGCGATGGGTACATGATTTCGGGGTCCAGCACTCCGGACTTGTCCATCACATACCGGTTCTCGATTCCTGACGCTTTAACGATGAAATCTTCCGACGAATGCTGCATCGGCTCCACCTCACCTGCTGCAATGGCCTGTGCATTTTCAGCATTCATACGATCCGCATAGGCGTTGAATGCGACGACCAGTTCGGCGTTGGTGATGACGTTTTCGGGCGTATAGACGCCGGTACCAGTGATGGCAGGAGTGTACATGGCGGGTCCTGAATTCATGATCTGCACAAAATGCAGCCCCTGCGGGGTTTGATCAAGATGTGTTGACCCAAGGGAATGCGCGCTTATCCGCTTCGAAACTTGAATAGTTCATAATTCGAAGTATATTGCGCCGCGACTCACATAGAAGAGACACATGTCAGACGAAATAAGCACCCGATTGGGCCGCCTCAGCCCTGAGATTCAGGCGATGATGGGGGTCTATGCGCTTTACTGGAAACTGGAAGAAAGCTTTGATTGCATCGAAACAGACCTGAGCCATCAGGAATGCCACATGCTGATCAAGCTGGATGCTCCCAAACGTATGGGCGTGCTGGCGGCGGATATGCTGACGGTGCCTTCCACGATCACCGCGACTGCGGATGCGCTGGAGCAGGCGGGCTATCTGAGCCGTCAGCGGGACCCCGAAGATCGCCGCGCCTGGCTTTTGGTCCTGACCGAACAAGGCGAAGAGGCCCGCAATATGCTGGTAGCAGTGGCCGGAGAGCTATTTCGCAGCGCATCCGGTCTCAACACCGAAGAAACCGCAGAATTTGCCCGTCTGGCGCGCAAAATCCGCGACAATATTTTGAAAACCGGAATTCCTGAGGGATTGAAGAAATGAAACTCGTGACCTCTGTTTGCCTTGCATTGGCTGTGCTCGCCACACCCGTCATTGCCCAAGAATCTGCTAAACCTGTGAAGCTGATGCAGGTTAGCGAAACATCCCCCGGATTTTCGCGACAGTTCTTTGGCCGGATCGCCGCGCGGCAGACGGTTGATCTGGCATTCCAAGTGGCTGGCCAGATCATTGAAATGCCCGTGACCGAAGGCTTTGTGATCCCGAAGGGCGAACTAATCGCACGCCTTGATCAGGAGCCGTTCGAATTGCAGCGCGATAGGACGCGTCTGCAAAAGGATCAGGCAGATCGCACCCTTGCGCGCCTATCAAGACTGCGTGGAACAGCAGCGAGCCAAGTGGCCGTTGACGACGCTGAAACGACAGCGCAATTGGCCGCGATTGCCGTCCGTGACGCAGAATACGAGTTGGATCATGCCACATTGACCGCCCCGTTCGATGCGCTGGTCTCAAGCCGTGCGGTTGAGGCGTTTACAACAGTTTCTGCAGGCACTCCGATCGTGCGGATCCACGATATGTCTGAACTGCGTATCGAGGTTGACGTGCCTGAGATTCTGTTTCAGCGGTCCGGGCAGCAGGACGACATTACAATCACCGCCAAGTTCCCAGTCAGCGACGAGATTTTTCCGCTTGAGATACGAGAGTTCGACGCCGAATCCTCAAGCGTAGGGCAGACTTTCCGCATCCAATTCGGTTTAACACCGCCAGAAGGGCTGCAAATTCTGCCAGGTTCCTCAGTAACTGTTACAGTCCAGGTGCAAGACGAACGCACCGGGATCATCATTCCCCCAACAGCTGTCGTGGCAGATGCCAGCGGCGCGTTGGGTGTGATGGTCTTTTCACCGGTTGGCGCCGACCAAGGCACCATTCGCCGGGTTCCCGTGACAATCGAGCCAACTCAGAGTGGTGATGTCCGTGTGCTCACTGGTCTGACGGATGGTGAAGAGATCGTCGTGGCCGGTGGGGGTGCGCTGACTGACGGTCAGACTGTCCGCCGGTTCGTCGGCTTCTCGAACTGAGGGTGAGTTTATGAGCATCTCACGCGCTTCGATCGATCGACCGCTCTATACGTGGCTGTTCATCCTGATCGCCCTGTTTGGCGGCATCTGGGGGTTTTCTTCGCTGGGCCGACTTGAAGACCCGGCATTCACCATCAAACAAGCAGTGATCGCCACGCAATATCCAGGAGCCACGGCAGAACAGGTTGCGCTGGAAGTGTCAGAGCCACTGGAATCTGCCATTCAGCAGATGGGCGAGGTGGACGTCATCACTTCGGTCAACCAGCCAGGACAGTCGCTGATCGAGGTTGAGATCAAATCTACCTATGATGGCAGCGAACTGCCCGACATCTGGACCCGTCTGCGCGCCAAGGTGCGTGATGCGGCGCGCGGTCTGCCTTCGGGCGTCGGTGCGCCCTACGTGAACGACGGGTTTGGCGACGTGTTTGGCCTGTTCTATGCGGTTACCGCAGATGGGTTCTCGGACGCAGAGAAACATGAGCTGTCAACGTTCCTGCGCCGCGAATTACTGACGGTCAGTGGTGTTGCCGATGTCGAAGTGCAGGGCTTACCGGACGAAGCGATTTTCATCGAGCCCGATTTGTCGATCTCGGTCAATCAGAACGTGCCCTTACAAGCGATCAATGAAGCCATCGCAAACGCGGACTCGGTCAACGCCTCGGGCTCGTTGCGATCCGCAAGTGACCGGACAACGATCCTGACGGCCGAAGGTTCGGACAGCGTATCTGCCATCGCGGGGCTATCGGTTGGATCACAAGGGCAGGTGATCAATCTGTTTGATATGTCTGATGTCTATCGCGGGCGGCAGAATGATCCCGATATCATGATCCGCTACAATGGCGCTGAGGCCTTCACTTTGGGTATCGCAGGGCTGGCCACCGAAAACATCGTTGAAGTCGGTCAGCGCGCGGATGCGAAACTGGCCGAGCTGGATTCCGAAATCCCCTTTGGTGTCGAAATCCTGCCGATCTATCAGCAGCATGTTGTTGTCGATGAGGCCTCGAATGCTTTCCTGCTGAACCTCGCCATGTCGGTCAGTATCGTGGTTGCGGTTCTGGGCATCTTCATGGGTTGGCGCGCAGCTATTGTCGTGGGTTCGACGCTGTTGCTGACCGTGGTGGGCACGCTGCTCTTCATGTCGATGTTCTCGATCGAGATGGAGCGGATTTCGCTGGGTGCCCTGATTATCGCCATGGGGATGTTGGTCGACAATGCCATTGTTGTGGCCGAAGGGATGCAGATCGCCATGCTGCGCGGCAAGAACTCTCGCGATGCGGCAGAGGATGTGGCCTCAAAAACGCAAATTCCGCTGCTTGGGGCAACCGTCATAGGAATCATGGCCTTTGCCGGGATTGGCCTAAGTCCCGACGCAACGGGGGAATTTCTGTTCTCGCTGTTTGCGGTGATCGGCATCTCGCTGCTGCTCAGTTGGGTGCTGGCGATCACGGTGACGCCATTGCTTGGGCACTATTTCTTCAAGCAGGGCAAAGAGGGTGAGGTAGACGCCTACAGTGGCATCCTGTTCCGCGTCTATGGGGCAATCCTGAACTGGGCGCTGCGGTTCCGCTGGCTGGTGGTCGCCGGCTTGATTGGCGTCACGGTTGCGTGCTTCGCAGGGTTCGGGCTGATGAAGCAGCAGTTTTTCCCCAACTCGAACACGCCGCTTTTCTTCGTGCACTACAAGCTGCCGCAAGGCACGCCGATTGCCCGAACCGCCGAAGACATGGCCATCTTCGAGGATTGGCTGGCCGACCGGGATGATGTCGTTTCGGTCGCCACGTTTGTGGGGCAGGGGGCCACGCGGTTCATGTTGACCTATGCGGCCGAAAAGCCGAACCCCAGCTATGGCCACATGATCATCCGCACCGAAACACTGGAAGATATACCTGCCTTGCAGGCCGATCTCGAAGCGTTCGGCTCGGCCCAATTCCCAGAAGGTGAGTTCCGCACCAAGCGCCTGATCTTTGGCCCGGGCGGAGGCGATCCGATCCAGGCCCGTTTCTCGGGCAGTGATCCTGCCGTGCTGCGTCAATTGGCCGAAGAGGCCGTGCAACGCATGTCAGCCGCATCGCCAAATGCGCTACACGTTCATCACGACTGGCGTGAGCAGGAACTGGCCGTGCAGCCGATCTATGCAACGGAACGTGCACAGACGGCGGGTGTGTCGCGCGAGGATATTGCCGCAACGCTGCAGTTTTCGACGGATGGGATCACCGGTGGGGTTCTTCGTGAACGCGACCGCCTGATTCCGATCATTCTGCGTCGCCCGGCGGATGGAGACTATTCGATTGTCGATCAAGTGGTGTACTCGGATCAGTCGGAACGTTTTGTGCCGATTGAACAAATGGTGGATGGCTTTGAATACAAGGCGCTCAACACGTTGGTCCATCGCCGCGACCGGGTGCTGACGATCACAGTGGGGGCCGATATCCCGCCCGATCTGACCGCAGCGCAGGTCCATTCCGAGGTGCGCAGCGCCATTGAAGAGATGGAACTGCCCATCGGCTACAGCATGGAATGGGGCGGAGAATTCGAGGATTCGGGTGATGCTCAAGCAAGCCTGGGGCGGCAATTGCCACTGAGCCTGCTGATCATGGTTCTGATCTCGGTGTTGCTGTTCAATGCAATCCGGCAACCGGTCATCATCTGGCTGCTAGTCCCGATGTCTGTGAACGGCGTGGTTATCGGTCTGCTGGGGACAGGGCTGCCGTTTACCTTCACGGCATTGCTCGGGTTGCTCAGCTTGTCGGGCATGCTGATCAAGAACGGCATTGTTCTGGTCGAGGAAATCGATCTGGTCCGTGCCACCGGCAAAGCCCTGCGACCCGCGATTGTCGAGGCTTCGGTCTCGCGTCTGCGCCCGGTGATGTTGGCTGCGATCACGACAATTCTGGGGATGGCACCGCTGTTGACCGACGCGTTCTTCGTATCGATGGCGGTCACGATTATGGGCGGTCTGGCGTTCGCCACCATTCTGACCATGGTCGCAGCGCCGGTATTCTACATGTTGTTTTTCAACCGTGATGAAAAGCGTCGTCTGGCTGCCATTGGATAAGGATGGGCGGCGGATTTAGCCGCCCACCTCTGCCTCGGGATCATGATGGCAATAGAAGCACGATAGCTTGTTGCCATCAGGATCACGCAGATAAGCCACATAGAAATCGGGTTGGTAGTGAGGCCTGACGCCGGGTTTACCTTCATCCGTGCCGCCGTTTTGCAGACCGATGGCATGGAACCGTCGGACCTGATCAGCGCTTTTGGCGGGAAATGCAATCATCGTGCCATTGCCGGTACTGGCGGGTGCTCCGTTGAAAGGGGCGCAAACCCAAAATCCAGTACCGCTGTCGGGGTCTTTGCCCCATCCGGCCCAACCGTCGATCCATCCGGGCAGACGCGGCTGTCCGAGAACCGCAAAGATCGCATCATAGAAACGGATGGCACGCGGCAGGTCATTCGTTCCGTAAGTTGTACAGAGATCCATCACGCCCCCTTTTGCTGCATCATGAGTGTGTCTGGCGCAAAGAGGAAGAAAAAAGACCCCCGCCGAGGCCGGGGTCAATCTGGTCTTTTTGGTGTGCGGGATTAGCCCTGCAGCGATTTCACTTCGACATCTCCCTCAGCCTGCGCCTTGATCGCAAGCGCGGCGGCGTTGCTGGCGGCGGCTGTGGTGAAATATGGGATCTTGTCATAAAGCGCGATGGAGCGGATTGCCTTGCTATCTTCGACGGCCTGCGCACCTTCGGTGGTGTTCATCACCAGTTGCACCTGACCGTCTTTCAGCATGTCCACTACATCCGGGCGGCCTTCGTAGACCTTGTTGACCACCTCACACGCAACGCCTTGCTCTTCCAGCCAGCTTTGTGTGCCGCGTGTCGCAACCAGCGCAAAGCCTTGCTCGACCAAAACCTTTGCGGCTTCAAGCATGGCCTCACCCTTATCTGCATCTTTGATCGAGATGAAGGCGCGGCCCGAGGACGGCAGCACCATACCTGCACCCATTTGTGCCTTGAGGAAGGCGCGCGGGAAGTCGCGATCCCAACCCATAACCTCTCCGGTCGAACGCATTTCGGGGCCCAAAATCGTATCGACGCCAGGGAAACGGGCAAAGGGCATTACGGCTTCTTTCACCGAAAACCACGGCATGTTCGGGTCTGCCAGCGTCATTTGATCGGCGATCTTGGTGTCCTGACCTTCTTTGTAGGCAGGGCGTTGCGGGAAGTTCGAAAGCTTCTCACCAGCCATGACGCGTGCGGCAATCGATGCAATTGCGCTATCGGTTGCCTTGGCCACGAACGGCACAGTACGCGAGGCGCGGGGGTTCACCTCAATCAGGTAAATCTCGTCATCCTTAATTGCGAACTGCACATTCATCAGGCCCACAACGTTCAACGCTTTGGCAAGTTTGAACGCCTGATCCTTGATTTGTTCGATGATCTCATTCGACAGCGAATAGGGTGGCAGCGAACAGGCGGAGTCGCCCGAGTGCACGCCCGCCTCTTCGATATGCTGCATGATGCCCGCGACATGCACGTCGGTGCCATCGCACAGGGCGTCTACGTCAAGTTCGACCGCACCGGCCAGATAGCTGTCCAGCAGAACCGGGCTGTCGCCGGATACCACCACGGCTTCGTTGATATAGCGCCGCAGCTGATCCATATCGCGCACGATCTCCATCGCACGACCACCCAGTACGTAAGACGGGCGGATGACCAGCGGGAAGCCGATACTTTCGGCGATCTCAAGCGCCTGCTCGTCGGTCGAGGCGATGCCGTTTTTGGGTTGTTTCAAGCCCAGATCGTTGACCAGTGCCTGGAAACGTTCGCGGTCTTCGGCCAGATCAATCGCGTCTGGCGTGGTGCCCAGGATCGGGATGCCTTCGGCCTCAAGCGCGTTGGCCAGTTTCAGCGGGGTTTGACCACCGAACTGCACGATCACACCGTGCAACGTGCCGTTTTCCTGCTCTTTTGTCAGGATTTCCATGACATGTTCAAAAGTCAGCGGCTCAAAATACAGACGGTCTGAGGTGTCATAGTCGGTCGAGACTGTCTCGGGGTTACAGTTGACCATAATGGTCTCATATCCCGCCTCGGTCAGTGCGAAACAGGCATGGCAGCAGCAATAGTCGAACTCGATGCCCTGACCGATCCGGTTCGGGCCGCCGCCGAGGATGACAACCTTTTTACGGTCGCTCGGGCGCGCCTCACACTCAACCTCACCCATCATCGGGGCCTCGTAGGTCGAGTACATATAGGGCGTCTGCGCCTCGAACTCAGCCGCACAGGTGTCGATGCGTTTGAATACTGCGTTGACGCCTAGGTTGCGGCGGGCGCGGCGGACGTTGGCCTCATCCCGGCCGGTCAGGTTGCCCAGACGGGCGTCGGTGAAACCCAGCATCTTGAGCTTGCGGATGCCGTCTTCGGTGACGGGCAGGCCGTCTTTGCGGACCACCCGCTCGGCCTCGATGATCTCGCGAATGCGGGCCAGGAACCATGGGTCGAACTTGGTGACGCCGAAGATTTCATCATCCGTCAACCCGTGACGCATGGCCTGAGCGATGGTGCGCAAGCGGTCGGGCGTCTGCTGGCTGATCGCCTTAATGACAGCGGCTTTGTCATCAGCCTCGTCCCAGGTGCCAACGTTAAGGCCGGGGATTTCAATCTCATCAAAACCGGTCAGGCCAGATTCCATCGAGGCCAGGGCCTTTTGCATCGATTCGTGGATTGTGCGGCCGATGGACATAGCCTCACCCACCGATTTCATCGCGGTGGTCAGATAGGGCTCGGAACCCGGGAACTTTTCGAAGGCGAATTTCGGGATCTTGGTAACAACATAGTCAATGGTCGGCTCGAACGAGGCGGGCGTGACCTTTGTGATATCGTTGTCCAGCTCGTCCAGCGTATAACCAACGGCCAGCTTGGCTGCGATCTTGGCAATCGGGAAGCCGGTCGCCTTGGATGCTAACGCCGAGGACCGCGACACGCGCGGGTTCATCTCGATCACGACCATGCGGCCATCAACCGGGTTGATCGCCCATTGAACGTTTGACCCACCGGTCTCGACCCCGATCTCGCGCAGCACGGCAATCGAGTGATTGCGCATGATCTGGTATTCTTTGTCGGTCAGCGTGAGCGCCGGGGCCACAGTGATCGAGTCACCGGTGTGCACGCCCATCGGGTCGACGTTTTCGATGGAACAGACAATGATGGCGTTGTCAGCGGTGTCGCGCACCACCTCCATCTCATATTCTTTCCAGCCCAGCAGGCTTTCGTCGATCAGGATCTGGCCAACGGGCGAGGCGTCCATGCCCGAGCGGCAAATATGGATGTAGTCTTCGCGGTTATACGCCACGCCACCGCCGGTGCCGCCCAGCGTAAAGGCAGGACGGATGATGGCAGGCAGGCCAACCGTTTCAAGCGTGTCCAGCGCCAGCGCGACACCGGCATCTAGGTCCTTTTTGCCGCTGTCATCTTTGGGGGCGGTCACGATCTCGGCCTTGGGGTTTTCGATACCCAGCCGGTCCATCGCCTCGCGGAACAGGGCGCGGTCTTCCGCCATTTCAATGGCGTCGCGTTTGGCGCCGATCATCTCGACATTGAATTTGTCCAGCACACCCATCTCTTCCAGCGCGAGCGAGGTGTTCAGACCGGTCTGCCCGCCCATAGTGGGCAGCAGGGCGTCGGGGCGTTCTTTCTCGATAATCTTGGCGACAACCTCGGGCGTGATCGGTTCGATATAAGTCGCGTCCGCCAGCCCAGGATCCGTCATGATCGTCGCGGGGTTCGAGTTCACCAGAATGACCCGGTAGCCTTCTTCCCGCAGCGCTTTACAGGCCTGAGCACCGGAATAGTCGAACTCACACGCCTGACCAATAACAATGGGCCCCGCCCCGATGATCATGATCGACTGGATGTCGGTTCTTCTCGGCATGGCCTTGTTCCTTCGATTGTCCGCGAGTCAGGGCACCGCCCCAGCGCCCAAATTGTCCTGCGTTATAGGGACCGCGCGAAAAGGTGCAAGAGGTATCGGAAACAGGGGCGAAATTGCCGCTTTCCCCCCTTTCGTTTGCTGGCGTATCCTCTATATCGCGCAGCACGATAAATGAGGATGCACTTGCGTATTCGTTTCGATCAAGGACCAGCCGGGCGTGGAACCCGGTTCGAGCGTCCATCCCATGTCATTCGCGCGGATGATGCGGTGGAGGTGCCCCAAGCTCTGGCGGCGCTTGATCAGGCGCGCGCAGATGGCGCTTGGCTTGCTGGCTACGCAAGCTATGAGCTGGGCTATGTGCTTGAGCCTCGCCTGACGGGGCGTTTGCCTAAGGGTCGGCGATTGCCGCTGTTATGTTTTGGTGTGTACGCAGAACCGGACCGCGTTGGCCTGCCTCAGGAGATGGGTGCTGTCACCGCGTTTCAGCCCCGCTGGGACGAGGCGCGATATACCCAAGCGTTCCGCGACATTCATGATGCGATTGGCGCTGGAGATATCTATCAGGCAAATCTGACGTTTCCCATCGACCTTGATGTCACCGGAAACAGCGCGGCATTGTATGCGGCGCTTGCGGCTGGTCAACCTGTCGGCCATGGCGCTTTGGTCGAGCAAGACGGGCTGCCCGATCTGCTTAGCCGTTCACCCGAGTTGTTCTTCTGTACCGACACCCAAGGGCGCATCGAGACGTGTCCGATGAAGGGCACCCAACCACGCAGTGAGGATCCGGTCGAGGACGAGCGCCGCCGGGCATTCCTGTCTTCGGACGCGAAGAACCGTGCCGAGAACCTGATGATCGTCGACCTGCTGCGCAACGATATCAGCCGCGTTGCCCTGGCCGGATCGGTCAATGTGCCCGAGCTATTCAAGGTTGAAAGTTACGCGACCGTTCACCAGATGGTATCGCTGGTGCAGGCGCAACTGCACCTCGGGGTAGGTCTTTCTGACATCTTTGCGGCTTTGTTTCCTTGCGGTTCAATCACGGGTGCGCCGAAGATTCGTGCCATGGAAATCCTGTCTGAGCTGGAACCCTGGCCTCGCGATGCCTATTGCGGCACCATTGGTTGGGCTGCACCGGATGGACGGTCCGAGTTCAACGTCGCCATCCGCACCCTCATGGTTGAAGGCGACACGGCGACCCTGAACGTAGGCGGTGGATTGGTCTGGGACAGCACCGCTCCGTCAGAATATGAGGAGGCGCTATGGAAAGCCCGCTTCGCCCACCAGCTGAGCCTGATTTCCGCCTGATCGAAACTCTGGCGTTCCGTCCGGGGCAGGGTTTTGTGCGTCTCGAACGCCATCTATCTCGCATGGTCCGAACGGCTGAGACGCTCGGTATTGCGTTTGACCGAGCCTCAGCGCATCGCGTTTTGGATAAGGTGTCGGGCGACACAGCAATCCGCTGCCGCCTGACGCTGGACGTGCATGGTGAATTTGATCTGACAACCGGGGAATTGGCAGCCAACCCGCCTGAGTGGCGCGTGGGATTGGCGGATCAGAGGTTGTCCTCAGCGGATTTATGGTTGCGTCATAAAACGACCCGTCGGGCGATTTACGATACGGCGCGCGCGAACCTCCCGCAGGGTGTTGACGAGCTGCTGTTTCTGAACGAACGGGATGAGCTGTGTGAAGGTACGATTACGAACCTGTTTCTAACCATGTCCGATGGAGGACAGCTGACGCCCTCACTGAATTCCGGGTTGCTTCCGGGCATCCTGCGTGAAGAATTGATTGAGAACAAAGAAGTTACTGAAACCGTTCTAACCTTGACCGATCTGCAAAACGCACAAAATATCTATTGTGGAAATTCCCTGCGGGGGCTGATCCGGGCGGAGCTTGTAGCACTTTGAGCAAAATGACCGAGTGGGTGGAAACCCCAGCACCCCATCAAAGGCTCAGGATCGAGTTTGTCTTTTTCTTTGTGGCTGTCCCGGTCTTGATCGCGGTATTGTTCCCACCGAACTGGATGTTTCCTGCACTGTTCGGGTTCACCGGCCTCGGTATCCTTTTATTGCAGGACACCACGGGGTTCTCATGGGCCGAGCTTCGATATGGGTGGCGGAACTGGTCGTGGCTTGAGGTGATTGGCTTCACACTGTTCATGGCTGCCTTTTGTTCCGCTTTGGTACTGTGGGCACGACCGAATGCAGCCTTTGCTATGCTGCTACACCGGCCGGAGATGTTGATATTCATTTGTATCGGCTACCCGTTGCTGTCCGCCCTTCCGCAAGAGCTGCTGTTCCGGTCTCTCTTTTTCCGGCGCTACCACGCGATCCTGCCTAATGGGCGCGCGGCCTATCTGTTGAACGCCGGGCTCTTTTCGCTGGCTCACCTGATGTATTGGAGCTGGGTCGTCACGATCATGACCTTCGCCGGAGGCCTTTTGTTCACATGGGCCTATCGCAAACGTGGGTCGTTCTTTTATGCTGTTCTTCTGCACGCAATTGCGGGCAATATCATCTTTGCCGCCGGTCTGGGTGTCTATTTCTACTCGGGCAATGTGCAAAGGCCGTTTTGACGGCGCTACCTGCCTTGACTTTCCAAGCCTGACGGGGTGTATCGGCGCGACGAATTCTTCGCCCGAAGGGATATGATCCATGCACGCCTATCGCAGCCACACCTGCGCCGCTCTGACCGCCGCCAATGTCGGTGAAACCGTCCGCCTGTCTGGCTGGGTGCATCGAGTGCGAGATCACGGTGGCGTGCTGTTCATCGACTTGCGCGACCATTTCGGCGTTACTCAGGTTCTGTGCGACGGCGATAGCGCGGCGTTTGCCGAGCTGGAAAAGGTCCGTTCCGAGTGGTGTATCCGCATCGATGGCACGGTCAAAGCGCGTGACGAAGAACTGGTGAACCCGAAATTGCCGACCGGCGAGATTGAGGTCTATGTGCGCGAGCTTGAAGTTCTGGGTGCAGCCGACGAACTGCCGTTGATGGTCTTCGGTGATCAGGAATACCCCGAGGAAACCCGCCTACGCTATCGCTATCTGGATCTGCGCCGCGAGGCGATGCAACAGAACATGACGCTGCGCTCGGACGTTGTCGCCTCGATGCGCCGCCGCATGTGGGATCAAGGTTTCCGCGAATACCAGACACCAATCATTACCGCCTCGTCCCCCGAGGGCGCGCGCGACTTTCTGGTGCCTTCGCGCCTGCATCCGGGCAAGTTCTATGCGCTGCCACAGGCGCCGCAGCAGTTCAAACAGCTGATCATGGTGTCGGGCTTTGATAAGTATTTCCAGATCGCACCGTGTTTCAGGGATGAAGACCCGCGTGCGGACCGTTCGCCCACTGATTTCTATCAGCTGGATCTCGAGATGTCCTTTGTCGAGCAGCAGGACGTGTTCGACACCATCCAGCCCGTTCTGACTGGCGTCTTCGAAGAGTTCGGTGGGGGTCGCAAGGTCGATCAGGAATGGCCGCAGATTTCCTATAAAGACGCGGCACTATGGTACGGCACGGACAAGCCTGACCTGCGTAACCCTATCAAAATGCAGGTGGTCTCCGACCACTTCCGCGGTTCTGGCTTCGCGATATTCGCGAAGCTGTTGGAGCAGGAAGGCACCGAAATCCGCGCCATCCCAGCGCCGAGTGGTGGCAGCCGCAAATTCTGCGACCGCATGAATGCATTTGCGCAAAAAGAGGGTCTGCCCGGTATGGGCTATATCTTCTGGCGCGATCAGGGCGAAGGGATGGAGGCCGCAGGGCCGTTGGCCAAGAACATCGGCCCCGAGCGGACCGAGGCGATCCGTCAGCAATTGGGATTGGGCGTCGGTGATGCGGCGTTTTTCCTGGGTGGCAAGCCGAAGGCTTTCGAGAAAGTCGCCGGCAAGGCTCGTGACGTGATTGGCGAAGAACTCGGCCTGACCGAGAAGGACCGCTTTGCCTTTGCCTGGATTGTGGATTTCCCGATCTATGAGCAGGACGAAGAAACCGGCACGATTGATTTTGAACACAACCCGTTCTCAATGCCGCAGGGCGGTATGGATGCGCTGAACGGCGATCCTTTGGAAGTGCGCGGTTACCAGTACGATCTGGCCTGCAATGGGTATGAACTGGTGTCGGGCGCGATCCGGAACCATAAGCCCGAGATCATGCTAAAAGCCTTTGAACTGGCGGGCTATGGCGAGGATGAGGTCAAATCCCGCTTTGGTGCGCTGTTCAATGCGTTCCACTATGGCGCGCCGCCACACGGTGGGTGTGCCGCAGGGATCGACCGGATTGTGATGTTGCTGGCCGATGAGGCCAACATTCGCGAAGTCATGATGTTCCCGATGAACCAGCGCGCCGAAGACCTGATGATGGACGCACCATCCGATCCGACCTCGGATCAGTTGATGGAATTGGGTCTTAGGATCATCCCACAGGGCTGATAGCAGCCGCCCGCCACGAGCGGGCGGTTTGCATTTGGGATTTTGATGCGCAGACCCAATTCAAGAAGCACCGCAGGGAGTCGAGTTAATCCAATGGATTTGTTGAATCCCGACGATTGCGAATGTTCTTGGCTGTGAGGCGCGTCTGGCGATAAATCCAGACGCACAACAGCGTCGCTGTAATAAAATACGCAGTGAGCATGTCAAATCGCCTCTTGCCGCTCCAGTCGGTCTTGCACCAACCCAGCCACCAGCGCCGTCTGGGCTGTGAACGGCGCGCCCTTCGCGCGTGATCGAGCAAGATCTCGTGCGGCATCAGCAAGAACCATATCTTCTGCGTCGCGGGCAACGCTGTGCAGAAACTGCGCTGCATAGTCCAATGTGCGCTGATCGGTGGGGCCGGTCAGCACGTCGGCGATATGGGCCATGTCGTCCAGATAGGCCAATGGATCGGGTTGAACGAAATCCTCCCGCACTGCAGAAATATCACTGGGGCGACGATCTTCGGGCAAAAGTTCAAGAATAGACTTCTGGAAATAGGCGACCGAGGTCAGGGGCTTGGCCAGAAAGCCATCGGCACCGGCGCGCATGGCGAGGGCCTGCATGTTATCGTCCCCTGACAATCCGAGTATGACACCAATGCGGGGCGTGGCGTGGGTCAGTTCGGCAATCAAGTCGGCCCCCGAGCCATCGGGCAACCCCATATCGACGATCAGAACCGAAGGGCGGTAAATCTGCAGATGTCGCCGCGCTGATTTCAGGCAATCCGCACGCCGGATACGTGCACCGCTGTGCAAACACATCAATCGTATTGCGTCACACGCATAGCGGCTGTCTTCGACCACAAGGATGGTTTGGCCCAGCAGCGGCCGCATCTTGGTGGCAAGCGGTGCAGAGGCGAAAGGTCCCGAATCGTCCATGGCAGAACTCCTGATTAGCAGATGCCTCAAGCTAGGAACTTCTGGCTAATACCGGGTTAACGACGATTTGGCGCACTTGTCCTTCTTAACATCTGCCCCCATAACCACGTCAATGCAGATGCAAGGAGAGCCTTATGATTGGTCGCCTGAACCACGTCGCCATTGCCGTTCCCGACCTCGAGGCCGCCTCGGCCCAGTATCGCAACGCACTTGGTGCCAAAGTTGGTGAGCCGCAGGATGAGCCGGATCATGGCGTCACCGTGGTGTTCATCGAGCTGCCAAACACTAAGATCGAATTGCTGTATCCCTTGGGCGAGAATAGCCCGATTAACGGCTTTCTGGAGAAGAACCCATCCGGCGGCATCCATCATGTCTGTTATGAGGTCGAAGATATCATTGCAGCCCGCGATCATCTGAAAGAGACCGGAGCGCGCGTATTGGGCTCGGGTGAGCCCAAGATCGGTGCGCATGGCAAGCCGGTATTGTTCCTGCATCCAAAGGATTTCAACGGTTGCCTTGTTGAGCTGGAACAGGTCTGACGCCGATGACGATCACTGCTGCTCTGGTCCTGTTTGCGGTCATTTGGTTTCTGACCCTGCTGATGGTCTTGCCTGTGCGCATCAAAACACAAGGCGATCTGGGGGATATTGTTCCAGGCACCCATGCGGGTGCGCCGGAAATCCATCACATGAAGAAAAAGCTATGGATCACCACCGGGATTTCGGTGGTGCTGTGGGCGATCATTGCCGGCATCATTATCTCGGGCGTGATCAGCGTGCGTGATTTCGATTGGCTGAACCAGTTGGAGCCACGCGAATAGTTCAGGGCCGGTTATCCGAAAGCCCGTGATAGATATGCGTAAAGGTCGCTGCGCCCAGGATCGGGATCAACAGGTTGACCAGCGGCACCGACAGCGGGACCGCCATCAGAATGCCTGCAATCCAAATGGTCGTTGCGTGTTTTGCGCGCAGCTTCCGCGCACCCTCACGACCCAGTCGCCGCATGGCGGCCAGCGTGAAATACTCGCGGCCAAGTAGAAACCCGTTCATGCCCCAGAAGATAAACAAGGCAAACGGTGTGAAGAGCGCATAAAGGATCAAGGCCAGCAGGTTGGCGACGATCAGCACCCCCAGAAAGCTGAGCGTGTCCATCAACGCATCTCCGAAGGGAATGCGCTGGGCCGGGGGTAAGCGGGGATAATGCTGATCCTCAACTGCTTGGGCGACCTCATCAAGAAACATCGAGGTGATGGCCGATGCAACTGGGACCATCAGAAACACCGACAGCACCATCATGAACAAAAACGAAGACACGCTGAGCAGGTCGTTCAGCCATGTGACCTCTCCCAAGATTGGCAGCGTCGCCTGGTCTCCGACAAAGATGTTGATCAGCCAAAGAAGCCCAGCATATGCCGCGACCAGCAAGGCAAAGGTCAATGCGACCCCCAACAGTAACACCTTACGAAATCTGGGATCACCGATCTGACCCAGAGCTTTCAGAAAGGATTGGATAATGATCATTCGGAAATCCATTGGGTAAGTGCTGCCACATCCGGGCGAGGTCGCTCGGGTGGGGCGGTGCCTTCTGTCGCGATATGAATGAAACCTGCGACTCTTTCGTTTGCAGCCAACCCTAACCCCTGCTCGCAAAAATCGCGATCATGCGCTTGCCAGCCAGACAACCAGTTTGCGCCCCAACCCGCAGCAAGTGCTGCGTTAAGCAGGGCCAAACAAACTGCGCCCGCCGAATAGGTTTGTTCTATTGCCGGTATCTTCTCAGATGGTTTCTGCACTTCAATGACCGCGACTGCCAAGTGACCCATATCGAACTGACTGCGGGCTTTGGCGATGTCTTCGGCGGTCTTGCCCATAGCCTGACCGCAATTTGCGGTAAGTTCTGCAAGACGTTGCATCGCTCCGCGCTCGACAACAATAAAGCGCCATGGTTCCAGCTTGCCATGATCCGGACTGCGCGCGGCTGCGGTTAACAAGGGTATCAACTCTTCCCTTGTCGGGGCTGGCGCCACCAAGGTCTTGGCTGGGCGGGACCGGCGCGCGTGTAGGAAATCCAGCGCAGCTTGGCTCTTCAGGGTCATATGTTAATATCCTTCACATGGGCAGTCACTATGTCGGAGGCCCGGTATCCTCTTTCAAGTGCAAACTGCCCATTAAAAGGCAACAAACTCAATCGGAATTGAAGCTTGTGATCAAATGCCAGCGCGGAATGGTCAGCCTATTCCTTGGCGGTATCGGTTTCGCGTATCTGATAAACGCCCTCTGGCAGATCCAGCGCAGCCGCCAGATCGCGCACCTGTTCGGGTGACAGCGTGATTTTCTGGATCTGGTCTGTGCGGGGATCCAATTGCTCTAGCGTAACACATTCGGCGAAGTTGTTGATAACAACATCCTCTTGCAAAGGCTTGGCACCTTCGTCCACCAGCGTAATGACCGTCGAGTCGAATTCGTGTTCTATTGAAAACATACGCGCAGACTGCCGATCCTATTGCTGCAATGCAACCCGTCGTAAACCGCAATCGGTTGTAGCCCGTCGGGATTTGTCGCGCTATGCTGGCCTGCCGGCAGAGTGAGTGAAAGGAAAGTGAATGCGCCGTCTTGCCCTTTTGCTGGTTCTGCTTTTGGCGGCGTGTGACACCTCGTCTATTGTCGCGATCCCTGCCGAGCAATGGCAACCCTCATCGGCTCAGCAGGAAAAGGCGCGCGAGTTCGAACAGGTCAGCCGCGCCATTGGCACCACCGCCAGTCGGGAATGCCGCCGCCGGTCAAGGGCAGCCAATTGTGATTTTGTAATTTTGGTCGATCTTTCGCCCAACGCGCCCGCCAACGCATTCCAGACTTTGGACAAGAACGGGCGACCGCTGATCATATTCACGCAGCCGATGATCGATTCGACGCAGAACGCGGATGAGATGGCCTTCGTCATGGGGCACGAGGCCGCCCACCACATTCTGGGCCACATCGCCCGACAGGCGGAAAATGCCAAGGAAAGCGCCCGTATTTTTGGCGATCTCGCCCGCAGGCAAGGTGCCGACGATGCAGGGATCGAGCGCGCACAAGCACTGGGTGCTGAGGTTGGAGTGCAGAATTACACGCGTGAATTCGAGCTCGAGGCGGATCGGTTGGGCACCAAGATCACACATGCAGCGGGATATGATCCACTGGTCGGGATGGCTTTCTTTCAGCGCATTCCCGATCCGGGCGACCGATTTCTGGCGACGCATCCACCGAATGCGCAACGGGTCCAAGCAGTGCTGCAAACGGCCCGTCAGTTGGGGTTGCAATAGTGGTCAAGCTCACCCAACTGGGCGTCGTTCTCAGCGATCGCGGCTCAAAATACGCCGTGACTGGTGCGCAGGTGACCAGTCGCGCCGATATTGATCAGGTGCTTGCAGAGCTAAAATCCGACAAATCCTATGCCAAGGCGACCCATAATACCTGGGCCGCCGTTCTGCCGACCGGAGCACTCAAGGCGGATGACGGGGAATCCGGGGCCGCGATGGTTATTCTTCGGATGATGGAGCGGGCCGAGTTATCGGATCACGTGATAATCGTGACGCGCTGGTACGGTGGGAAAAAGTTGGGCGGAGACAGATTTCGACGTGTGCAGGATGCCACGCGCACCTATTTAGACCAGTTGGGAACAGGGCATTGACCTGAGTCAAAGGCGTTCCTGCGGGGATAGGGTAACTTTTCCAAAGTGTGAACGGAAAAGGAAGCCACATGTCTGATCGCGAAACGCTGCGACATCACGCTGATCTTGTGGACAAGATGGCCACGACATTAGGCGTTGATTTGCAAGAAGCGGCCATCGAAGGGGCCCTAGAATTCGACGAAATATCGGACGCCGTTTTGCGATGCACCAAATGTCCGAACCCTGGGCATTGTGAGTCTTTACTGGCCCAAAATCAGGCAGCGTCAAAAACACCTGAATACTGTCGCAACCAAGAGCTGCTGAGCAGGCTAAAGCCTTAATGGCAAGGGGATTTGCCGTGCCACGACTCGGACAGATCATGACCCACGTTCGTCTGGCACTTCGGATGGCGCAGGCCACCGGAACCGATTTGGCTGCTGCGCATCGCGAGGGGCGCCTGAGCCAGCAAGAATGGGCTGATATGATCCAGCTTTGTCGAGGCTGTGAATGGGCGCGCGCATGCCCAGACTGGCTGAGCGAGAATGAAACGGTCGAACACGCACCCTGCACCTGCCCAAACCGGCACAGATTTACTGCTTTGAAAGTCTGCAATCGAAGGTGATTAAATGGACCGGACATCACTGGGTGATATCGAGAAACACTTTTGGCTGACGCGTTCGGTAGCACGCTGCGTGGGGGTTTCTTTGACCGAAGCGATGGCCGACGGTAAATTGACCCCCTTTGATTATGCCCAAATGGTGACCCGTTGCCGGGCTGCAACTTGTAGTGAACGCTGTCAGATATGGCTTGCTTCACAGCAGACAAGGGCAACCAATGCGCCTGAATTTTGCGCTAATGCGAGCGTTTTCAACAATCTGGCCCGAAATTCAAAGCTTGCTGTGTGACCCGTCGCATAACGGTGGATTGGCACTGTTTTTGCAGCCGCAAAAGAACACTTTTTTGCTCGCCTCGGCGGTATATTTCACCGGTTCAATCGATGTATCTTTGTGAGAGCCGTCACAAAATGGCTGCCGCTTAGACTTTCCGCACGCGCACCAGAAATAGGTTTTTCCTTCGGTTACCTCGACCGGATAGGGTGCTTTCTGGGCAATGCTGGGTGCGTCTGACATGGGGCTACTCCGTCGTTGGCTGCTGTCAATTTCTGAGTTTAGTGCCCTTTGTCAAAAAAGGTAGGCTGCCTTTGATCAGCGTTTTGCCAGCGTGGTTTCGCCTTTATTCACAAATGCGTTATCGATTCGGTTGCCATACGAAATTCTTAGTCCTATTCTGAGACTGGCCCCGAAAAACTGGGCAATATCAGAAAAGTAATAGAGGATTGATGGACATGAAACTGAAATTCGCTGCTATCTGCGCCACGGCTGTTGTACTGACTGCGTGCTCGCAGCAAGAGGAACCGACCCCGGTCTACATCCAGCCCGACTATGACAAGTATGGTACACCCAGCTGCTCGGCAGGCTACGAACTGGCCACCACCGAGGCAGGCCAGACCGTATGTAACCCAGTTACTCAATAAGTATTCCTCAGGCGGTCTCAAATTTGAGACCGCCTGTATTTAACTTGTGTATGCCGCTTTTCAAGGCGGTTTTTTCTTGCCTTTCTGCCCTAGGTCGCGAATTTCAGATCCCAGTTAGATCAAACGGAAGACCCTATGCGCAGATTGTTCATCCACCTTAAAGATCGCACTCGCTGGAGTTGGCAGGGCCTCGCCTCAACTTGGCAGGATGAGTACTCGTTTCGCGCGTGGGGTTGGGCCAACGTAATTTCAGCCGCACTGGCGCTTGCGCTGCCTCTTGGTACCGCAGAACGGGCGCTGATCCTTGCTTTGGGCATTCTGGTTCTAGTGGCAGAGCTGTTCAATACAGCGATTGAAAGGGCCGTCGACCATACCTCGACCGAGCATCACACTTTAGCCGGGCAAGCCAAAGATGCGGCAAGTGCTGCGGTCGCTTTGACTGCGATTGCTGCAGGCGTGGCGTGGATCGTGATATTGATTGGCCTGCTCTGAGTTCCGGAGCGTCTCATCACGCCGAGCGGTTCAAGCGTCCCCACAAGTCATATTCGCCGGCCTCATCCACGTTGACCGATACAATATCCCCGGGTTTCAAATCCTCGAAGCCCTCGTCAATGAATAGATTGCCGTCGATCTCCGGTGCGTCGGCCTTGGTGCGGCAGGTCGCAGCCTCATCGTCCACCTCGTCCACGATGACCTCAAGGGTTTGGCCAACCTTCGCTGCCAACTTGGCCTCAGAGATGGCCTGCGCCTTTTCCATAAACCGTTCCCACCGATCCTGCTTGACCTCGGCCGGAACGTGATCCGGCAGGTCGTTAGACCGAGCGCCATCTACGTTTTCGTACTGGAAACACCCAACGCGATCCAGCTGAGCCTCATCCATCCAGTCCAAAAGCGTCTGAAACTCCGCCTCGGTCTCGCCTGGATAGCCGACGATAAAGGTGGATCGCAGGGTGATATCCGGACAGGTTGCGCGCCAAGCGGCAATCTCATCCAGTGTTTTGGCCCCGGCCGCCGGGCGGGCCATGCGTTTCAGAACGTCGGGATGCGCATGCTGGAACGGGATGTCCAGATAAGGCAGCACGTTGCAGCCCGAGTCCGCCATCAAAGGGATCAATTCGCGCACATGGGGGTAAGGATAGACATAATGCAGTCGTACCCACGTATCGAACTGCCCCAGTTCACGCGCCAGGTCGGTGATATGGCTGCGCACCTCGCGATCCTTCCACGGGTTCAGATCGTATCGACGGTCCAGCCCATAGGCCGAGGTGTCCTGTGAGATCACCAACAGTTCGCGCACACCATTGTCGATCAGTTTTTCCGCTTCGCGCAAAACGGCATGAGCAGGACGGCTGGCGAGTTTGCCACGCATATCCGGGATAATGCAGAACTTGCACTTGTGGTTACAGCCTTCTGAAATCTTGAGATAGCTGTAATGGCGCGGGGTCAGTTTGACGCCTGAGGCGGGCAGCAGATCAACATAAGGGTTCGGGTCAGGTGGAACGGCGGCATGAACCGCGTCTAGAACCTGTTCATACTGATGTGGACCTGTGACAGCCAGAATGCGCGGATGATGCTCGCGGATATAATCCGGCTCAGCCCCCAAGCAGCCTGTCACGATAACCTTGCCATTCTCAACCAGCGCTTCGCCGATTGCTTCCAGCGATTCCGCCTTGGCGCTGTCCAGAAACCCGCATGTGTTCACAATGACGGCATCGGCCCCGGCATAATCGGGCGAAATGCCGTATCCTTCGGCACGCAGCCGGGTCAGAATACGTTCGCTATCAACCAAAGCCTTGGGGCATCCCAACGACACCATCCCAAGGGTCGGTTGGCCTTTGCGGGGTGTATCTGTGATCTGCGCTGAAGGAGCCAGATCAGGGCGGAGGTTTGGCGGGTTCGTACTCATGGCCGGGCATATAGAGGGGAAAGCTTCCCCTTGCAAATCTTGCCAGCTCGGGGCTGACTTAGGACAGAGCAGAAAAGCCGGAAAGGCAGACCCATGAAGTGGATCATTCGCTTTCTATTTTTCATAGTTGCCGCCTTCGGGTTGGTTATTGGCGCCTTGTTGCTGATGCCGGGCGACAAGCTGGCGACCATTTTGGCCGAACAGGTAAAGGCGCAAACAGGCCGTGATCTTGAGTTGAACGGTGACGTTAAGCTGTCTTTCTGGCCGGTGCTGGGAATGGAAACCGGCCCTGTGACCTTTGGTAATGCGCCATGGGCGGGGCCTGAGCCGATGCTCAGCGCCCAAAGTCTTGCGGTTGGGATTGATGCGTCGGCCTTGTTGTCGGGTGATATCAGGATCAAACGCGTGTTGGCGGACAGGCCAGTTCTGCGTCTTGAACGTGCCAATGGTCGCGGGAACTGGGAATTGCACCAACCCGGCAATTCCGCGGACACAGGTACGGCAGCACAAACCGTTGAAAGCCGTCCCATCACGCTTGAACGGTTGGAACTGACCAATGCACGTCTGATCTATCTTGAGAATGGCACGGTCAGCATGGACTTCGCGGATGTTGACCTTTCCGCCCGTTGGCCCGACGTAACCGCGCCTATGGAAATGCAGGCCAGCATGCCTGTCCCCGGCGGCAATGTTGCGGTGGACCTGACTATCCCCGACCTTCCTGCCTTTTCCAGCGGCACTGTCACGCCGTTGGAACTCGGCCTGACTGCACCGGGCGGTGAAATTCAGTTCTCAGGCCGGGTAAATCTGGCGGGTGAAATGGATGGCAAAACCACTGTGACTGCGGAAGACACCCACAAGATGCTGGCCGCCTTTGGTCAAAGCGGCGTGGCTGTACCTGAAGGGTTAGGGCAGGTCGCGAACGTATCCGGGCATATGACCTATACGCGTGACGGACGGGTTTCATTGCGGAACATGATCGCCGTTCTTGATCAGAATAGGTTTCAGGGCGAAGCCGATATCCAGATTTCGGATCCCCCGCAAATCACGGCGCGCCTGAATGCAGGCGATCTTGATCTGACGAAGGTGAGCGGGGACGACACAACTGAGGGCGGCGCTTCGACGGAAGGTTGGTCCAAAACCCCAATTGATGCGTCCTTTCTGGGGCTCGCAAACGGGCAGATCCGTCTCCAGGCCAATTCGATTGCGGTGCCGGGTATGAAATTTGGCAAAAGCGATCTGACGCTTAGCCTCGATCGGTCACGGGCGGTGCTGAAAATGCATCCGGCTTCACTGTTTTCCGGGCATCTGAACGGCCAGGTGGTTGCCAACAATCGCAATGGCCTATCGGTCGGGGGAAACCTGAAGGCGGACAATATCGACATCAATGAAGCCCTTGAAACGCTTGGGGACATCAAGCGCCTATCTGGCACAGGCTCAGGGAACCTTGAGTTTCTCGGCGTTGGTCAGAGCGAAGATCAGATTATGAAATCCCTTAGCGGCAAAGGTGACATTGAGGTTGGCAAGGGCGTGATATCCGGGCTGGATCTAGATCGCCTCATGGGACGCGGCAAAGGGTCTGGCGGAACCACGGTGTTCAACAGCCTCACGGCCAGTTTCACAATGAAAGACGGTGATCTGACCAACAAGGATCTGCTGATGCAACTGGACAATTTCCGTGCGGACGGTACAGGCCGTGTCGGCCTGGGCGCGCGCGACATTGATTACCTGTTCACTCCGGTCGCGTTGCGGGCTAACGCGGGGCAGGGAATATCGGTTCCTGTTCGGATCGTTGGTCCATGGAGCAATCCGTCAATCAGGCCTGACCTCACCAAGGTCATTGAAGCTGCGGCCGAAGGTAAGGTCAAAGAATTGGAAGATGACGCCAAGCAAAAGGTTCTGGAGAAAGTTGGTAAAGAACTTGATACGACAGTCTCAGATACCGGTCAGATTGAAGACGCCCTAAAAGACAAGTTGGAGAATGAGGCCAAGAAAAGCCTTCTGAAACTGTTTGGCGGGGATTAATGGCGCGCTACAAGGGCGCTGAATTCAGCGCCCTTGATCTGGTACACTAGATAGTCTGATCGTAGTCGCCAACACCGGGTTCGGTGCGAATTACCGCATCAATATCGGCAAAGATCGCGCGCATCTCGTCTTCGCTTTCGCTGCTTTCGCAAACCACGACAAGGTTGGGCGTATTTGACGACGCACGCACCAGTCCCCAGCTGCCATTGTCCAGAATGACGCGCGCGCCATTGACAGTCACAACTTCTTTGATCGCACGTCCCGCAAAGCGATCGCCGGCGTCAGCCTTCGCAACCAGTTTGTCGACCAACCGCTGCAGAATGTCGTATTTCTCGGTATCCGCAGCGTAAGGTGACATGGTGGGCGTTGACCACGTTTTGGGCAGTGCCTTGCGCAGGTCCGACATGCTCTGATCCGGGTTGCGGTCCATCAGTTTGCAGATTTCTACCGCCACACGCATTCCGCAATCGTATCCACGCCCTACAGGTTCAGCCAGAAAGTAGTGACCCGATTTTTCGAACCCGGCCAGCGCGCCAATTTCCTTGACCCGGCGCTTCATGTGGCTGTGGCCGGTTTTCCAATAGTCGGCTTTCACACCACGCGCCTGCAGTTCCGGATCGCTTGCAAACAATCCTGTCGATTTGACATCAGCCACAAAGGTTGAACCCGGGTACAGCTTGGCCAGATCACGGGCCATGATGACACCGACCTTGTCGGCAAAAATCTCTTCGCCTTCGTCGTCCACAACGCCGCAACGATCTCCATCGCCATCAAATCCAAGCGCCAGATCGGCACCGCTGGCTTTGACTGAATCGGCCATATCATGAAGCATTTCCATTGCTTCGGGGTTGGGGTTGTAGTTGGGGAACGTGTAGTCCAGTTCAGTATGGCTGGGCACGATCTCAACACCGATCCGGTCGAAAATCTCGGGCGCAAAGGCGGCAGCGGTACCGTTGCCGGTCGCACAGACAACCTTGAGCGGGCGGGACATTTTGAAGTCACCAACCAGATCGTCGATATAGGCTTCTTTGACACCGTCAACGAATTCATAAGAGCCGCCCGGTCGCGCGACGCCTTCACCATTCAGCACGATGTCGCGCAACTCTGACATCTCGTCGGGGCCGTGGGTCAGGGGGCGGTCAAAGCCCATCTTCACACCGGTCCAACCGTTGGGATTGTGGCTGGCTGTAACCATCGCAACCGCAGGCACATCCAGATGGAATTGCGCAAAATAGGCCATGGGACTGAGCGCCGGGCCGATATCCTTGACCTGAATTCCCGCCTGCATCAGCCCCACGATCAGGGCATTTTTGATCGACAGCGAATAGTCGCGATAGTCGTTGCCAACCGCAATCACCGGTTCGATCCCGCGTTTGTGCATCTGAGTACCCAGACCCAGACCCAAGGCCGTCATGCCAGGAAGATTGATCTCGTCAGGATATTTCCATCGCGCGTCATATTCGCGAAAGCCCGTGGGCTTGATCATCGGGTCACGCAGAAAGCTCCAGGTGTTTGGGACCACCTCGGGAAGGGGTTTGGTCATAACAAATCTCAATCTTTAAATCTGAATTGGGTTTTCTTTGGCCAGAGCATCAAACCGCATCAATGTGTCGATCAGTTGGGCCATCTGATCCAGTGGGATCATGTTCGGCCCATCTGAAGGTGCATTATCGGGGTCTTGATGCGTTTCGATGAATACAGCCCCCACGCCCAGCGAAACCGCGGCCCGCGCCATAACAGGTGCAAATTCACGCTGCCCACCGGATGAGCCGCCTTGACCGCCTGGTTGCTGCACCGAATGGGTGGCATCCATTACAACCGGATAACCAGTCTTGGCCATCTGCGGCAGCGACCGCATGTCCGCGACCAGCGTATTATAGCCAAACGAAGTTCCACGTTCGGTCAACAGGATGTTCTGATTGCCGGTGCTTTCAATCTTAGTGACGATATTGGGCATTTCCCACGGGGCGAGAAACTGTCCTTTTTTTACGTTCACTGCTTTGCCGGTATTGCCGGCCGCCAGCAGCATGTCCGTCTGGCGACACAGAAACGCCGGGATTTGCAGAATATCTACAGCCTCGGCCGCGATTGCGCATTGGGCCTCGGTATGAACGTCGGTCAGAACCGGAACACCAATGGTCTTGCGAATGTCGTCCAGCACCTTCAATCCGGCATCAATGCCCATGCCACGCTTGCCGGACAACGAGGTCCGGTTGGCTTTGTCATACGAAGCCTTGAATACATACTGCGCCCCGGCGGCGTTACATGCCTCTTTCATGGTGCCCGCAATCATCTGCGCGTGATCCGCGCTTTCAAGCTGGCAGGGGCCCGCGATTAGGGTCAGCGGAAGGTCGTTGCCAACCGTGAGGTCGGCGATTTTTACATGTTTCATAAGTCTTACGAGGATACCTGTTCACGAAGGACCGACGCGGTAAGCGAGATCATCAGGTAGATACCAGCAAATAACAGGAAAGCCAAAATCGTATTTTCGAACTTGCGCGGATAGCTGGGTTCCTGGCTGGCGACCGGGTTAACCGAGACGGTCAGATACCGCACCTTGCGGTTTGCTTCGGTCCGCGTGGATTCCATTTGCTGCATTGCCGTTTGCAGCATCATATCACGGGCCGCCAGATCTGCCTGAGCCATCTGGATGCGCACGCTCAGACGCGCCAGCGAGTTTTCGCCTGCTGAGGCATCCAGCATCTCGGCATTCAACTCATCAAGGACCGTTTGCAGTCGTTCGATATCCGCTCGGGTGCCGTCCACCTTGGCTTGGTTCGGGCGCGTGTTGTCGAGAAGTGCGGCCAGTTGAAGTTCTTTATCCTGCAGTTCGAATTCGAACTGGTCGATCCGCGCACGGAGGCTGGCGATCACGCTCTGCGGATCAAGGATTGCCCCTTGCAGCTGCAATTCGATCAAATCCTCTTGCGCTTGGCGGCGCGCCTCTTGCGCGGCTTCAAAGCCTGCCAGCGCATCGCGCATCTGATCTTCACGCTTCAATTCGGTCAGACCGTTGATCCGCTCTTCGGCATACGAGATCAGCCGATTGGACCAATCGACGGATATCTCCGAGCTTGGGGCGGCAACCTCCATCCGTATGACGCCATCGCTGGGGTCATACCCAATCGTGATCATGCGTTTGTACAGTTTGTACGTCTCTTCCAGCGTCGCATCGACCGGCAGGCGCTGAATCGGATCGATTCCGTCTTGCTGAAAAAATTCAGCAAAGCCCACATCACGTTCAAGCCGTTCCAACGCATCCTTGGACTCCAGAAACTCCTGAGTCGCCACAGAATCCTGCGCCGTCGCAAACTGCGTTCCCGCCAGGAACCCGCCAAACGAGGCACCGCCGCCATCAGCCTGCAGGATCGAAAACACCGAGTCGCTGGCATACATTGGAGTCGCGACCCGATAAAAATAGTACCCCACGACAAAGGTAGGAATGATGACGAAGGCTGCCAACCGCGCAAACAGCCCTGCAAGCTTTCGGCGGCGGCGGCGGGCGATATCTTTCTGGATCTGCCCGATCTCATATTCACGACGTTCAGCCGGGCTGAGCTCTGGGCCGGGCAGATTTTGCTGCGCGGCTTTGGCGGTCTGAGGCAGGTTTATCTTGATGTTGTCTTGCGCCGTGTCATCACCGGTCGAATTGCTTTGCGCAGAGGCTGCCAGATCGAGCAGATTTGTGCGCTGAAAGGGATCGATCCCCTTTTTTCGCAATAGGCGTACGGCATCATAATCCGATGTCGCGGCCAGCCCATTCTTTTGCGCAAGTCGCCGTGCAACCCGCAATTGTCGGCCTGTCAGGCCCTCGCGTTTGATGGCATCCAGCTCGGTGCCCGGCTGCTGAGCGCTTTCGTTCGTGTCCGAGCCCTGCGTTGCCTTACGGATGCGCGAAATCGCATCCGAGCGCGCTTCGGCGGTGCCAGCGGCACGTGCGGCGCGATCAGGGTTGTATTTTCTAGCCTTGGGTTTGGTAGTCATAGAGCTGCTTTGCCTCTTCCAAGGTTTCAAACATATAAAGCTTGCCGTCCACCAGAACCGCAGCTTGGCGCGCGAATTTCTCAAGAATCGAAGGGTTGTGAGACACGATCACCAAGGTCGTTGTCCGCAGCTTTTCCTTCAGTATATCGCCGGCTTTCTTGTTGAATTCCACATCAGTTGTTGAGGGCATCCCCTCGTCAATCAGGTACATGTCGAAATCCAGTGCCAGCATCAGCGCAAAGGTGAATCGGGCCCGCATGCCAGACGAATAGGTGCCAAGCGGTTGGTCGAAATATTCGCCCAGATTGCACAGCCATTTGCAGTAGGCTTCGACATAGTCGGGATCCATGCCGTAAATCTTGGCGATATAGCGCGCATTCTCCAATGCGGACAGGCGTTTTGCCACGCCCCCGGTAAATCCCATCGGGAACGAAATCCGGCAGTCACGCCGGATGACACCTTCGTCGGGCTTTTCCAATCCGGCCATCATGTTGATCAACGTGGTTTTGCCAGTCCCGTTCGGGGCCAGCACTCCTAAAGACGTGCCCAACTCAACCCGGAACGAGACCTGATCCAGAATCACCTTGCGGCGAGTTCCGGTCCAGAAAGATTTGCTGACATTGTCGAATTCCAGCATACGCGGCCTGCAGATCGCTCGGGTTTTTGTCGTTTGAAGATGGGTGTGCTACCGATCCTTGTCGGCCACATTATGTCGAAATATGAAACAAATGATCAATGCGCATCCGAGGTCATGACGCCGATGTGTTGCAGCGGCTGTTTCATTGGCCCCGGGATGAATGTTACTTATCTTGGTCGAACCAGATTGCAAAAGCCTGACGATCCGATGAATTCACTGATTGAGGACATTCAATCCTGCCGTTTGTGCGCGAATAAATTTGCGCATACAGCAACCGCGCACGAGCCTCGCCCGGTCGTGTGGTTCCGCCCCGGTGCGCGTATATTGATCGCAGGGCAGGCGCCCGGCGCGCGCGTGCATGAATCGGGCAGACCTTTTACCGATCCATCGGGGGATCGGTTGCGGGATTGGCTGGGGCTGGATGAAACGGGGTTCTATGACCGTTCGCGCGTCTCCATCGTGCCGATGGCGTTTTGCTTCCCCGGGTACAATGCGCGCAAAGCCGACCTGCCCCCGCCGCCGATATGCGGGCGCACCTGGCATGACAAGGTGATGGCTGCGTTGGGAGAAGTACCTTTGACGATCCTCGTCGGGGGACATGCGCATAAATACCATCTTGGCGGGAAAACGCCGGTCACCGAGACAGTGAGCCGATGGCGAGACCATGCGCCGCGCGTCTTTGCCTTGCCTCACCCGTCCTGGCGCAATACGGCATGGCTTAAGAAAAATCCCTGGTTCGAGGCCGAGCTGTTGCCGGTGTTACGAGCGCGGGTACAAGAGGTGCTGAATGACTGAAGCCACGGCCTTAGACGCCGCACATACCGCGATGCAGTCTGCTCCGGACGACGATAATGCGCGCTTGCGGTTTTTTGAGAGATTGGCCGATAGCGAGTTGTTCTTGATGCTCACCGAAGAGGCGCGGAATGAAAACATCTCGCCCGAGCTTTTTGATGTGGCGGATGGGCGCTTTGTTTTGGTCTTCGATCTTGAAGAACGGCTTGCAGCATTTGCCGGGCGACCGGTCCCCTATGTCGCTCTGTCGGGTCGTGTTCTTTCGGGTATGTTGTCGGGGCAGGGGGTCGGGCTGGGCCTGAACCTTGAGGTTGCACCGTCGTCAATGTTGATCCCTGCCGAGGCTCTCAGTTGGCTCTCCAATACGTTGCAGAACGGCCCGCAAGAGGTGCATCAGAGATTCGCGGAATTCCATCCGCCCGCGGGTTTGCCCGATGTTTTGTTGACCGCGCTTGATGCAAAACTGGTGACAGCTGCCGGGCTCGCCGCAGCGGCTTTTCTGGTTGGAACAAAGTCCGAGGATGGAGGGCAGGGCCATCTTTTGGGTTTTGTCGCGGCAGTTGAGGGCGCGCAGCCCGCTCTGGCCCGCGCAGTTTCCGAGGCGTTGACCTTTTCAGGGATCGAGGCTGGTGCGCTGGATGTCGGCTTTTTCGAAGCGCAGGAACCCGCCGCCACAGCTTTGGCGAGGGTTGGGTTGCGGTTTGATTTGCCCCAGCCACAAGCGCCCCAAATGGAAAGGGCCGCTCCGGGCAGTGATCCCGAGCGGCCCCCTATTCTGAAATAGCGATGAGCTTTATTCTGCTGTTTCCAGCTTGTCCTGTGTGCGCGTCTCAAAGTCACTGGCGTCATGACGTTCGTGCAACTGCGTGTGCGGCTCTCCGAATGCACGATTGACCATCCGGCCACGCTGAACAGCCGGGCGCTCATCGATGGCTTTGGCCCACCGCATCACGTTTTCATAGCTTTCGACATCCAGAAACTCTGCCGCATCATAAAGACGCCCCAGAACAAGCTGCCCATACCATGGCCAGATCGCCATATCGGCGATGGTATACTCCTGACCGGCAATATAAGGCTTGTCCGCAAGCTCCAAGTCCAGGACATGCAACTGGCGTTTGGCTTCCATCGCGAAACGGTCGATCGGATATTGCCATTTTTCAGGCGCATAGGCGTAGAAGTGGCCAAAGCCACCGCCCAGATAAGGCGCGCTGCCCATCTGCCAGAACAACCAGTTCAGCACTTCTGTCCGCTCAGCACCGTTCTTTGGTAGAAATTCGCCGAATTTTTCGGCCAGATGCATCAGGATCGAAGCGCTTTCGAATACCCTTACAGGCGCATCACCCGAATGATCCCACAACGCAGGTATTTTCGAGTTGGGATTGGCCCCGACAAAGCCCGAGCTGAACTGATCGCCTTCGCCGATGTTAACCAGCCATGCATTGTATTCAGCCCCTGTGTGGCCCAAAGCCAACAGCTCTTCCAGCATGACCGTGACTTTTACGCCATTCGGCGTTGCCAGCGAATACAGCTGAAAAGGATGCTTTCCGACCGGTAGATCCTTGTCGTGGGTCGCACCGGCTATGGGCCGATTGATACTGGCAAAGCGTCCGCCGCTTTCGCTGTCCCAAGTCCAGACCTTTGGGGGTGTGTAAGTGGTTTGTTCGCTCATCTCGTGCCTTTCTGCATCATTTGGCCAAATCGCCGCCGCCATCACAGCTAATATTGCAGAACTCAAAGTCCAACCCCGGATGTGGCAAGAGTTTTGTAACAAACCCCGCCGTTCGCCTCACAAATCCTCGTCCGTTTTCACACCGGCGCGAGCGGGTCTTCGCGCCAGGCCAAAATTACCTATTGTTTGACCAGACCCGTAAGTCGGGTGCCCAGATTCTGTTAGGACATGAGGACAAATCACATGAAACGCTTTGCGCTGACCCTTGCCGCGACGATGGCCCTTGCCGTGCCTGCCTTCGCCGGAGATCAATATGTCGACGGCACTGGATTTGCCGTGTCGGGGTATGACGTCGTTGCCTATCGCAGCCTAGATCAGGTACCCGTTGGTCAATCACAGCCCGAGGCCGTTCGTGGCCGGGCCGACATCACCGCAGGCTACAATGGTGCGACATGGGCATTCGCCTCTGAAGAGAACCGCGACAAGTTTCTGGAAAATCCAGCCTTTTATGCACCGCAATATGATGGCCACTGCGCATACGGCGTATCCAAAGGCGGGAAAGTTCCGGCTAACCCAAACCTGTGGCGGATTGTTGATGACAAGCTGTACCTGAACATTACCGATGTGGTGGTTGGTTTCTGGGAAGAGGATGTTCCCGCCAATATCAATCTGGCTGAAGGAAACTGGCCGGGTATCGAAGGCGATGCAGCCTCGACCAGCGTGATCCCGAAATTCACATCGGAAGGTCCGGTTTCCAACTAAGTTAGCAGAATATTGACGAGCCCGGCCATTATGGCCGGGCTTTTTTGTTGTTGGGTTCTCTCACCCCGCCAACTCAAACATATCCCGCATATGTTGATCGGCTTCGAACCGTATTCTGACACTCTTGGCACCGGGAAACTTTCGCTCTCGTATCAGATCAGGGATCACCAAATCACCCGAGCCTGAACCTTTTGATTGAAAGGTGAGAATCTCGGTTTCGGCATTGCGACAACCGGATAGGACTGAGGTTGGTAGCGCGACGCGATTTGATCCTTCGCAGACTGAGGATGCGACGAAGTAGGTCAGATCACGCCCGTAACACCCGATTGCTTCGGGAATGTGATCCGAAAAGCCACGAATTCGATCGGTCGAATCTGCACCTACCGGGTCAGATAGATCTGATAGTGCGCGATCCGGCTTTAGCATATTGCGGCATGCTTCGATCTCATCCGTCGCTAGTTCGATGACTCGTTTTTTCAGTTTGGGGCGACGTGGGCCAGAACAATCAGACGCGCTGCTGCGCGTCATGCCCTCTTTTCGCAAAAAATCATAAGCTGCTTTGGCTTCTGAAAACCCTGAATAATCACCATCAGTGTGATCGGGGTGATCGTGAAACGCGATCTTGCGCCAAGCCTCGCGAATCTCAGTTCCGTTGGCATTTGCGGTCAGACCGAGAACCCGCAACGCCTCGGCCCGAGCCTTTACCTTGCTCACTGGCTTCATACTATTAACACTCGTAAAACTACACTGAGACCAGATTGCCACCGATCACATTTTTGTCAAATTTTTTGGGGCATTAGGCCAAGGTCAAGCAACAGTTGACGACAGGTCTTCGAGATTGTCGCTACAAAATAGTCGGCTCAATTCAGCAAGGTGAATTGAGCCATGCAATGCGGGGAAAGATAGGGCTTTAGCTCAAGCGACATTCTGCAATTCAGCCTGAGGCGTAATGCCCAAGGCAAAGCAGACATCCCGAGTAAGCTCTGGCCGGTTGAGCGTATAGAAATGCAACTTGTCCACGCCGCCATCCATCAAGTCCGAGCAAAGCTCGGTACACAAGGCGGTGGCCAATAGATCCTCGCGGTCGTCGCGGAGTGCTTTTTCGAATGCGTTCTCGACCCATTCAGGAATACGCGTGCCACAGCGCTTTGCAAAGTTGCGCGCGCCCTTCCAGTTTTCGATCGGTAAAATGCCCGGTACGATAGGCTTGTCGATCCCGGCCTTGTCGCAAGCGTCGCGGAAGCGGAAAAAGGTTTCGGCTTCGAAAAAGAACTGGGTCAATGCCTCGTCGGCACCCGCATCCAGTTTGGCCTTTAACCAATCAACGTCCGTGCGGGCATTTTGCGCCTCTGGGTGGATGTCTGGATAGGCACCGACACGAATGCTGAACATTTCGGTCTCGGCCAGCGCCTCAATCAGTTCGACCGAGTTGGCAAATCCGTCCGGGTGAGGTGCAAAGCGATCCTGACCTTTCGGCGGATCACCCCGCAGCGCGACGATATCTTCAACGCCAGCGCGCGCGAACGCATCGGCAATCTCAAGGGTTTCCTGACGCGAGGCATCGACGCAGGTCAGATGCGCCGCGACGGGCAACCCTGAGGATTTGTGCAATGTCGCAACCGCGTCGCGGGTCAACTCGCGGGTTGTACCGCCCGCGCCGTAGGTAACGGATACAAATCGAGGGTTCAGGGGGGCAAGCGTCTGAACGGTATCCCAAAGGCGAAACGAGGCCTCCAGTGTTTGGGGCGGAAAGAACTCGAATGAAATCTCAGGCTTGGTCATCTTGGCCTCGTAACTGTCATTTGCACCCTTGTGCCATCTGAAGCGTTGTGAGACAAACTCATATTCTTCAACAACAACATGAGTTGTATGAGTAATGCATATCGAATTTCGCCATTTGCGGACGATCAAAGCCATCCACGAATGTGGTGGGCTGGCGCGTGCGGCTGATCAACTGAACATCACGCAATCCGCACTCAGCCATCAAATCAAAGGGTTGGAAGATCAGGCCGGGGTCGAACTGTTTCTGCGCCGTTCCAAGCCCATGAAATTGTCGGCGGCTGGATTGCGGCTTTTGCGGCTCGCCGAACAGATTTTACCGCAGGTCGAGGCGATGCAGGATGAGTTTTCATCCCTGCGCGACGGCCGCACGGGTCGGATGCATATCGCGATTGAATGCCACGCGTGCTTTGAGTGGCTTTTCCCAGTGCTCGAAGATTTCCGCAAGTCATGGTCAGATGTCGACGTGGATATCCGCCCGGGCCTTGCATTTGACGCGTTGCCTGCCTTGCAGAAAGAAGAGGTCGATCTGGTGGTCTCGTCAGATCCCGAGGATTTGCCAGGTGTCGAGTTCGTCGAGCTTTTTGACTATCAGGCCGTGTTCGTTGCGGCAGCCTCACATCCCCTGGCCGACAAAACTTATGTCGAAGCTGAAGATTTTCGAGGGCAGACATTGATAACCTATCCGGTCGAACGGACGCGTCTGGACGTTTTCAGCCAGTTGCTGATCCCGGCGCGGGTTGAGCCGGCTTCGGTCCGGCAGGTTGAGCTGACCGCTGTAATCTTGTTGTTGGTTGCTTCGAACCGAGGTGTTTCCGCTTTGCCGGATTGGGTGGTGCGTGAGGTGAAATACAACTCGGACTATGTCACACGTCCGCTGACCAAAGAGGGGATAACCCGCAGACTATACGCGGCGGTGCGCAGCGAGGACCTTGAAAAGCCCTTTGTGCAGGAACTGGTGGATCTGGCTCGCACTCAGGCGAAGAAGTTGCAGTCACAGTAGTAACCAGCGCAGATCAGCCATGCGTATCATTCCTCTTGGCAATGCTGAATTGCGGCAGTATACGCGCGGCTTGACCGGACAGGAGCCTATGTAAAATGGTTGGCAGTGCAAATCTCAACATCATGATCAAAGCCGCGCGCAAAGCGGGGCGTTCTTTGGTCAAGGATTTTCGTGAAGTCGAGAACTTGCAGGTGTCGATGAAAGGCGCTGGCGACTTTGTGTCAAAAGCGGATATCGCAGCAGAAGCAATCCTGAAAGAAGAACTTCTAGGTGCGCGCCCTACCTATGGCTGGCTGGCCGAAGAGGGTGGTTCGATCGATGGCGAGGACCCAACCCGCCGCTGGATCGTTGACCCGCTGGACGGTACTACGAATTTCCTGCACGGGCTGCCGCACTGGGCGGTTTCAATCGCGCTTGAACACAAGGGCAAAATCGTCGCCGGTGTCATCTATGACCCTGCCAAGGATGAGATGTTCTTTGCAGAGAAAGGTGAGGGCGCGTGGATGAACGACATGCGCATCCGGGTCTCGGGCCGTCATCGCATGATTGAATCGATCTTTTCGACCGGTTTGCCATTTGGGGGACGTTCGGACTTGCCTGCAACGCTGCAAGATCTGGCCCGCCTGATGCCCGCCTGCGCCGGTGTGCGCCGTTGGGGGGCCGCAGCGCTTGACATGGCATATGTGGCCGCTGGTCGCTACGAAGGCTTCTGGGAGCGTCGTCTGAATGCGTGGGACTTGGCCGCTGGTATCATCATCGTCAAAGAAGCAGGTGGGTTTGTTCAGGCCCTGAACCCCGAAGGCAGCGTGCTTGAAGATGGCGAGGTGATCTGCGCGAACGAGCCGATCTTTGACAATTTTGCAAAGGTGATCCGGGGCTGACATCCAACCCCGGTCAGCTTATCGCAGCGCGCGTCCATTTCAGGCGCGTGTTTTGGTTTAGAAGTCGACTTCGATGGCGATCCCCTGTTGAACCGCCAGATCGACCACTGCACTTGCCACCGCAAGGTCTTGTAATCCGACACCTGTGCCGTCGAACACCGTCACCTCGTCATTGGACGTGCGCCCGGGATGGGTGCCGTTAATGACCTCTCCGATTTGCCGGATATCGCTTTCGTCTTTCGTTCCTGCAGCCACGGCGTGCTGGCATTCGCCCAAAGTCACAGCCTGTGCGATCTCATCGGTAAAGACGCTGGCGCGGGTGATCAGGTCGGTGGCGACCTCTTGCTTGCCAACCGTATCCGTGCCCATGCAGGCGATATGAGTGCCGTCCGAGACGTGTTCGGACATCAGGCTTGGCGCAAAGGATGAGGTGATGGTCACAATCACATCCGCTTGCACCATGTCGGGTAGGTCCACTGCGTTGAATGGCAGCCCCGCCTCATCAGCGACCTTTTCAATGTTGGGCAGCATCTCAGGGTGCAGGTTCCAGCCGATCACTCTTTCAAAGTCTCGCTGCTCCAGCGCGGCGCGCAGTTGAAATGTCGCCTGATGCCCCGCACCGACCATCCCGATCACCTTGGCATCTTTGCGCGCCAGATGATTGATCGAAACTGACGAGGCTGCCGCCGTGCGCAGCGCAGTCAAAAGGTTGCCTCCAACAATTGCGCGGACACGGCCCGTGTCAGGATCAAACAGAAACACCGTGGATTGGTGGTTGATCAGATCATGTGTCTCAAGATTGTTGGGCCAATACCCGCCTGCCTTCAGGCCCAATGTCATTCCAGCGCGGTCAAACCCGCCTTTGAAGCCATAGAGCGCATCTGCATGGCTAATCGCCTCGCGTACAACCGGAAAGTTGTAGGCGTCACCTGCGGCCATTGCGGCGAATACTTGTTCGACAGCGGTGTAGCTTTCCTGACGCCCCAGCAGAGCGCCGATTTCCTTTTCAGGGACGATGATCATCGCGTGTGCCTTTCTTTCGTATGGCATCAAAAAGAGGGCGGCACAGATGAACCGCCCTTTATTGCATTTGCTGGCAGATCAATAAGCCTTGCCGCGCGCCGAAACTGGCCACAGGGCTTCGACCTTGCCGCCACGCACGCCAACATACCAATCGTGAACGTTGCAAGTCGGGTCGCAATGACCGGGCACTAGTCGCAGCTTGTCATTGACTTTCAGCACGCCATCCGGGTCGCCGATCACGCCGTGTTCGTCCGAACATTTCAGGTATTCGACATCTTCCCGTCCATAGATGAAAGGCAGGCCGCTATCGACAGACTGTGCCTTTAGGCCAGCGTCACAAATCGCCTTATCCGCCTTGGAATGGCTCATCACGCTGGTCAGGATGAACAGCGCGTTTTCCCATTCGCCCTGATCGATCCGCTGACCGTCCTTGTCCAGAATCCGACCGTAATCGGCATCCATAAAGGCGTAAGACCCGCATTGCAGCTCGTTATAAACGCCTGAATTGCTTTCGAAATAATAAGACCCCGTGCCGCCGCCCGAGACCAATTCGCACTCGATCCCCTCGGTCTTCAACCCATCGACAGCGTCTTTGACCATGGCGATGGCCGTATCGAGCTTCTCTTGGCGGGCCTCATACGTATCCAGATGTTGCATCGCGCCCTGATAGGCCTGAATGCCAGTGAACTTCAGGTTGGGTGCCGCCTCAACCGCTTTGGCGATTTCGATCACGACCGGGGTTGTGATCACCCCGCAACGGCCTGCGCCGCAGTCGATTTCGACAAAGATCTCCAATTCGGTGCCGTGCTTTTCGGCCGCGGAAGAAAGGTCCGCGACGTTGTCCACATCGTCGACGCAAACGATTGTGCGTGCACCAAGCTTAGGCAGGCGCGCCAGTCGGTCGATCTTGGCCGGGTCCCGCACTTGGTTCGAGACCAGAATGTCTTTGATACCTCCGCGCGCGAACACCTCAGCCTCGGAGACTTTCTGGCAGCAGACACCGACGGCACCGCCAATCTGTTCCTGCAATTTCGCGACATCCACCGATTTGTGCATCTTACCGTGCACCCTATGCCGCATCCCATGCGCCTTGGCGTAGTCGCCCATTTTCTTGATGTTCCGTTCAAGCGCATCCAGATCGAGGATCAGGCATGGCGTCTGGATATCGGACTCATCCATGCCAATCGTGGCTGGAATGTCATAGCCCACTTCGAGTTGATCGGTATTCATGAGTTTGTTCATCCTGTTTCTCCTTACCCGTTCAGCCAGGGCAGCTTGTCCAGATCCACGTTGCCGCCGGTGATGATCACGCCGACCCGTTTCCCGCGGAAAACCTCGGGGTTTTTGAGGATCGTAGCCAACGGCACTGCCGACGACGGCTCCATCACGACCCGCAGGTATTTCCAGGTCAGTTTCATTGCATCGATGATTTCGCCCTCAGAAGCAGTAAAAATATCCGTCACGTTGTTGGATACAAAGTGCCATGTGTTTTCCTTAAGCGGCACCAGCAGCCCGTCTGCGATAGTTTTGGGCGCGTCATCCGCGATGATGTGACCGGCCTTGAAAGATCGGTATGCATCATCGGCCTGTTCAGGCTCAGCCGCATAGATTGCGGTCTCAGGCGCAAGATTCGAGACGGTCAGGCAGGTGCCCGATACCATCCCGCCCCCGCCAATGGGCGCGATCACAGCGTCCAAACCACCCGTTTGTTCCAGAATCTCAGCCGAACAGGTTGCCTGACCGGCAATGACGCGCGGATCGTTATAGGGATGCACGAATTCGCCACCCGTCCGGGCCTGTACATCAGCGAATGTCGCCTCACGCGATGATGTCGAGGGCTCGCATTCGGTGATTGTACCGCCATAACGGCGCACAGCGTCTTTCTTGGCCTGCGGTGCAGTGCGCGGCATCACTACGTTGCAAGGTATCCCACGCCGACCGGCTGCATATGACAAAGACAGAGCGTGATTGCCGCTGGAATGGGTGCAAACGCCTTTGGCTGTCATATCGTCGCTAAGTCCGAACACCGCGTTGCACGCTCCACGCACCTTGAATGCGCCCGCTTCCTGAAAATTCTCGCATTTGAAGAACAGCTGGGCGCCGGTCAGATCGTTCAGATAGTCCGAGGTCATGATGGGCGTACGGCGAATATAAGGTTTGATCCGTTCGTGCGCTGCGCGCATGTCATCGATGGTCAGATCTGCGGCTGGGGTATGGTCCAACATCTCGTCCTCCTTATGCTGCAGCCTTGGCCTGGCCTGTCGGACCAGTGCGGTAGAAGTCCTGTGCCGCAGCGACACCACTGCCCAGCTTGATCGGATAGTCCAGATCTGCCATCGCCATTTCGATTGCGCCAAGACCGGATAGAACCATCACATCCGTCAGGCTGCCCAGATGGCCGATCCGGAAGGCTTTGCCATTTAGTTCACCCAAACCAATACCAAAGGATACTCCATACGTATTAAATGCATGATCGGTTAGCAGGTTGCTGTCATAGCCTTCGGGTACATAGATCGCGCTGACAGTGTCAGAATAAAGATCGGGCAACTGCGCAACCAGTTTCAAGCCCCAGGCGTCGACCGCGCGGCGTACACCCTCGGCCAGTCTGTGATGGCGGGCGTAAACGTTCTCTAACCCTTCTTCGAACAGCATCTTCAGGCTTTCGCGCATGCCATAGATGAGCTGCAGCGGTGGTGTGTAAGGAAACCCACCCGAGGCATTTGCAGCCATCATGTCGCGGAAGTCGAAAAAGGTACGTGGCAGGCTAGCGCTTTCCATCGCGTCCAAAGCCTTAGGGCTGATGCAGAGGATTGCCATACCGGTGGCCAGCATAAACCCCTTTTGCGATCCCGAAATGGCGATATCCACGCCCCAACGATCAAACTCGAACGGCATTGATGCCAAAGAGCTGACACAGTCGACGAACATCATTGCCGGGTGGTCGCAAGCGTCCATCGCTTTGCGTACTGCCGCAATGTCAGATCGCACACCTGTAGCAGTTTCATTATGCGTGACCAGCACCGCCTTGATCTGCCGCGACGTGTCCGCTGCCAGCGCGGTTTCGAACTGATCGGCAGGCGCACCCGTTCCCCAAGGGCATTCGATGATCTGAACGTCCAGTCCATGGCGTTGACACAGGTCGATCCAGCGATGGCTGAAAACGCCATATCTTGCGATCAGAACTTTGTCACCAGGGCTGAGCGTGTTGGTGATCGCAGCCTCCCAGCCACCCGTGCCGCTAGCAGGGAAGGTGATTATCTGCCCATCACCTGTGCCGAACACTTTCTTAGTATCTTCCAGCACAGGGGCGAACGTCTCAACAAAGTCTGGCGCGCGGTGGTCCTGAGTTTGGACCTGCATCGCAAGCCTCAATCGATCTGGAATATTGGTCGGGCCGGGAATGAAGACCGGGTTCTGGTTTGACATGGCTGCTGTCCTTTCCTCTCACCCCAAGTTTCACCCGTGCCTCACTTTTGTGCAATTTTCTTGAAAAATATTTTCAATTTCGATAATTAAATAATAAGCGGCTGAAATGTATATGGTTTCAGTTTCTTGAATTTACGCACGAATAACTGGCGAGACGGCGCCAGATTTCGAAATCAGGCAAACAAGCGGGGGTTTTGGCAAAATGGAATCGCAGAAAAGACCCCGCGGCAGGCCGAAATCACTGTTCAAGGAAAGCTCGGCGGGGACCATGCAATCGCTCGACCGGGCGCTGGGCGTTCTCACAACGGTGGCCCGGCTTGAACGTTCGACGCTCAGCGATCTGGCGCGAGAGGTCGATGTTCCAACCGCAACGACCCATCGCATACTGGTTACCTTGCAAAAACATGGCTTCGTCACATTCGACGAAGAGCGTCAGGAATGGATGATCGGGATTGAGGCGTATCGCACCGGGGCTTCGTTCCTACGCCGTAACAGCGTGCTTGAGATCGGCAGACCCATCCTGCGTCGCTTGATGCAGGAGAGCGGAGAGACCGCCAATCTGGCAGTGCCGGATAAGGCCGAGGTCGTCTTTGTTGGACAAGTCGAAACACAAAACCCAATCCGGGCTTTTTTTCCGCCCGGGGTGCGTGCGCCCATGTATGCGTCCGGCACAGGTAAGGCGATACTTGCGGCTCTCAGCGATGAGGGACTCAACAAGGTTTTGGGGCTGACAGATCCGATTGCATTTACCGAGAATACACATCTGCCTGATGCAGGTTTGCGCGAGGATCTGGCCGAGACCCGCGCCAGAGGTTGGTCTTACGATCACGAAGAACGGTACGAAGGCATGTCTTGCATCGGCGCGGCCATCTTCAATGACCGGGCTGAGCCCTGCGCGGGTATCTCAGTCTCAGGCCCAACCGTAAGGTTCAGCCGCGAACGCGCGCCCGAGCTGGGGGATCTGGTCATGCGTGCGGCGCAAGAGATCACTCATCTAAGCGGCGGGAGGGGGCCCAAGGGTTAGTTCTTGTTTTCTTGCGCGTTACTTTGGGAATGCTCGATTTCGAAAGCTTATACTTATGTTCGGGGTGTGGCGGGTGACCATGTGTGCGATTCCAGTACCCGGGTCCCCCACGCCTGAGCCACAAGGGGATGCAAAGGATCATTCCGACGAAAAAGCCACCCGTGTGCGCCCAATAGGCGACGCCTCCCTGATCGGGATTGCTGGAAAGGCTGCCAAAGAACTGCAAACCAAGCCATACCCCGAGCATGACAAAGGCCGGGATGGTGAAAACTCTGAAATAGACGATCAGGATCAGTAGAATATCGACGCGCGCCTTCGGGAACAGCAAAAGGTAACCACCCATCACCCCGGCAATGGCCCCGGACGCACCGATCGTTGGCACCATAGAGCCGGGTGCCGAAACCACGTGAATCAGCCCCGCTCCGATCCCCGCCAGCAGGTAGAACAACAAAAACAGAAGATGACCCATTTCGTCTTCAAGGTTATCGCCGAAGATCCATAGAAACAGCATGTTACCGGCCAGATGCATCCAGCCCCCATGCAGGAACATTGATGTCACAAGCGTCTCAAACCCATATCCGTCAGCAATACGGGCAGGGATGACCGCGTAGTCGAAATAAAGCTGATTTATCAGCCGCGCATTGTCCATTGACCCCACATAGCTGAGGAAAATCAAGGTGTTCGCAGCCATCAGTGTATAGACAACAAACGGAGTGCGCCCCGAAGGGTTATGATCGCGGATCGGAAACATGGCGCGACGCTGGGCTTTTCGCGGCCCAGCGTCAAGGCCTGGTTACGCTGCGCCTCCCAAAAGGGCGGCGTTGCCACCGGCGGCGGTGGTATCGACGCAGACATGGCGCTCGCCCAGAACGCGCGCGCGGTCGGGATGTCCGGGGATCAGCGGAATGACCGGGCCATCGCGCCGCGCCAAGTGCTGCTCGATCTGGCGAGCGGTGTCGTCGTCACCCCACCACAAAACACCTGAGAACCCGGTCAGGTTTTCAAGCCGGTGCAAGTCCAGCATGCCTGTCATCCGGATGGCTGTGCCGCCCAATTCTTTGACGGCGTCGACTTGCGTTTGTGTCGCCTCTTGCCCGGGTCCCATGCACAAAAGCGGCGCGCGGGCATATTCGGTCAAACGGTTTGATTCACCGGTCGGACCGGGCAAAGACTGGGTGCGAGATGGCGCAGGCTGTCCTTCGGGGGTGCCCAGCTCTGCCGCAGTATCCCAGCTTGCCGATACGGCCCTTCGGTCCGGAGCACAGAACCGCGCCATATAGTTCGGGCCGCCTGCCTTGGGACCCGTGCCTGACAGGCCTTCTCCTCCGAAGGGTTGCGAGCCCACAATGGCACCGATCTGGTTGCGATTGACGTATATATTACCAGCGTGGACGGCTTCGGTCACATGCTGCACGCGGTCATCGATACGGGTGTGAAGACCGAAGGTCAGGCCATAGCCTGTGGCGTTGATATCCGCAATGACCTTATCAATCTCGTGCGATTTGAACCGAGCGACGTGTAATACCGGCCCGAACACCTCACGCTCAAGCGCTGAGATGCCTGGAATTTCGATCAGCGTAGGCGCAATGAACGTTCCTTCGGGTGGAGTTGAGAGTTTTTTTAATACCCGCCCCTCGGCCCGGGCCTGGGCGACGTGATCGGCGATACCTTGACGGGCCTGTTCATCAATCACCGGTCCGCAATCGGTCGAGATTAGCCAAGGATCTCCAACCTGCAGAGCGTCCATCGCGCCTTGCAGCATGGTCAGAACATCCTCGGCAATGTCTTCCTGAAGGTAGAGGCAACGCAGGGCGGAACAGCGTTGACCTGCAGATTGAAACGCGCTTTCGATGATCGACTGAACCGCCTGCTCGGGCAGGGCGGTGCTGTCCACAATCATTGCATTCAAACCGCCGGTCTCGGCAATCAAAGGCGTTCCGGGGCGCATGTGCTGAGCCAAGGCCGAGCGGATTTTCAGCGCGGTTGCGGTTGAGCCGGTAAAGGCCACGCCTGAGACCCGTGCGTCTGAGGTCAACGCCGCGCCGATCTTTGGCCCACCGGGCAACAGTTGCAGCGTATCGCGCGGAACGCCCGCCTCGTGCAGCAATTGAACAGCGCGGTGTGCAATCAGCGGGGTTTGCGGGGCAGGGGCGGCCAGCACGGCGTTGCCGGCGGCAAGCGCGGCCGAAATCTGCCCTGTAAAGATAGCCAGAGGAAAGTTCCATGGGCTGATACAGGTGAATATCCCGGCGGGTTTGGCCTCTGGGATATTGGCGGCGTAATAGCGCAGGAAATCTACCGCTTCGCGAAGCTCGGCCACCGCATCGGGCATCGATTTCCCGGCCTCACGAGCAAGCAAGGCGAAGAGCTCTCCGAAATGGGCCTCGTAGAGGTCAGCGGCCTTGTTCAAAATGTCAGAGCGTGTTTCGGCTGAGGCCTGCCAAGGGCATGCGCTCGCCAGTGCCAATTCTACGTCCTCGGGGCTGGCAGCAGCGACTGAGCCAGGGCAATCTTGTGGGTGCGCAGGGTTGATCACAGGCGTGTCGGCCAAAGGCCGCGCCTCGTCTGACAACAAAGGTCGGGCGTACCAGTGATGGGCGCGGAAGGCGTCTCGCGCGATATCGATCCGGTCTAAGGTCGGCGTGTGATGCAGATCAAAGCCTTTTGAGTTCGGGCGCTCGGGCGCGAACAATTCGGGTCCGGTCGGCAATGGTTTTGCAGGCGTCTGAACGTCTTGGAATGGATCCGCCGCAACAATTTCCGGAGCGACATCTTCATCGACGATTTGGTTTACGAATGAGGAATTCGCCCCGTTCTCAAGCAATCGCCGAACCAAATAAGCGAGCAAGTCACGATGCGCCCCGACAGGAGCATAGATGCGACAGCGCGAGTTCTGATTGTCACGCACGATCTGATGCAGCGTCTCGCCCATCCCGTGCAGGCGCTGGAATTCGAACGGCTGGTCTTCGGCCATATGCAAGATGGCGCTGACCGTGTGGGCGTTGTGGGTAGCGAATTGCGGATAGATACGATCGGTCATGCCCAACAGTTTGCGAGCATTGGCGACATATGACACATCCGTTGCCGCCTTCTGGGTGAAGACCGGAAACCCCGCAACGCCTTCGACCTGAGCGCGCTTGATCTCGGTATCCCAATATGCGCCCTTGACCAGCCGCACCATCAGCTTGCGGTCATGTCGTTCGGCCATATCGTAGAGTGTATCCAGAACCAGCCCGGCGCGCGGACCATAGGCTTGTACAACGATGCCGAACCCGTCCCAGCCTGCCAGCGCGGGCTCAGCCATCACTTCTTCGATGACCTGCAGTGACAGGGAAAGCCGGTCGGCCTCTTCCGCGTCGACGTTCAAACCCATGCCAGCAGCCTTGGCCAGCAGCGCCAGGGCCCGCAGGCGAGGGACCAGTTCATCCATCACCCGCTGTTCTTGCGCCAGCTCATAGCGTGGGTGGAGTGCTGACAACTTGACTGAGATGCCGGGGTTTTCGCGGATGTCCTTGTGGGTGCAAGCCTCGGCAATCGCAGCGATCGCGCGGGAATAAGACAGATGATACCGCGCGGCGTCAGCCTCGGTTCGTGCTGCTTCACCCAGCATGTCGTAGGAATAGGTGTAGCCCTTGTCTTCCATACCTTTGGCGCGCTTCATCGCGGATTGAATGGTTTCGCCCAGTACGAATTGTCGCCCCATCTCTTTCATTGCCCGACCCACCGCGGTTCGGATTACCGGTTCCCCCAGTCGTTTGATCGCGCCACGCAACGCACCAACAGGCGAGGATTTGTCTTCATCCAATACCCGTCCGGTTAGCATCAGCGCCCATGTCGACGCATTTACCAGTGACGAAGAAGACTGCCCCAAGTGCTTTCCCCAATCCGAAGGCGCGATCTTGTCTTCAATCAAAGCGTCGATGGTATCGGCGTCAGGCACACGTAAAAGCGCCTCGGCCAGGCACATCAACGCGACGCCTTCGTCTGTGGACAGGCCGTACTCGGCCAAAAAAACCTCCATCATGCCGGGCGAAGTGCTGGAACGGATGTCGCGCACCAGCTGTGCTGCAGCTTCACAGATTGCCGTTCGGTCGGACTGTGTTAGCGCGGCCTGAGCGATCAGCGCGCCCAGAACTGCGGACTGTTCAGCATAGGTTTGGGTATCGATTTTAGTGCGAAGACTGTGTGACATGTGTACTCCGGGGCTTTTGACTAATATAACTACGAGTGCGCAGGCAAATGGACTGAATTTTACCAACAGGCGGTCGAAACGACTGAATCGCAGGAGTAATGAAATGCAAAACGACTTGTCTGGTCTTGACCGCTTTGATCAGGCCATCCTGATGGCGCTGGCCGAAGATGGCCGCATCTCGGTAACTGATCTTGCGCGCAGAATCGGCTTGTCAAAATCGCCCACGCAAGCGCGTCTAAAGCGGCTTGAGGCAGACGGGATCATAACGGGCTATCGCGCCATGCTGGATCCGATCCGTCTTGGTCTGGATCATGTTGCCTTTGTCGAGGTACGCCTGACCGATACCCGTGAAAAGGCGCTAGCTGAGTTCAACACCGCTGTGCGCAAAGTCGCCGAGATTGAACAGGCGCATATGATTGCATCCAATTTCGACTATCTGCTTAAGATTCGCACCCGTTCGATGACCGAGTACAGGACAGTTCTGGCCGAGAAAATCTCATCTCTGCCGCATGTTGCCAACACATCCACCTTCGTGGCGATGGAGGCTGTGAAAGAGACTGGGCTGCTGAGTCCGATCGACAGCAGTTGACCTATCGTCTGTCCGTGCCAGATTAGGGGCGATGAGGCCCTCTGTTGCTATATTTGCTTTGCTGACTGCTTTGCCGTTTCACGTCTCGGCTGCGGAATGTCCAACTTCGCCAGATCACATCGCGGAAATTGATGCGCTGATCGAACAGGCGCAAGACGCAACCAGCGAGCGCGAGGCGCGCGCTATTTCAAGCCAAATGTGGCAGTTCTGGACCGACGCACCAGACCTACGTGCCCAGACATTGCTTGACCGGGGTATGGCCAGACGCGAGGCATGGGATCTGCTTGGTGCGCTCGAGGATCTTAACAGCTTGGTGGGCTACTGCCCCGAATATGCCGAGGGCTACAACCAACGTGCCTTCGTCAACTACCTGAGGCAGGACTATGGCGCCGCGCTGGTGGATTTGGATCGGGCAATTGCGCTGTCTCCGAACCATGTTGCTGCGCTGAGTGGGCGGGCACTTTCTTTGCTGGGTCTCAAGCGTTTGGATGACGCGCGTTCGGCACTCAACTATGCGCTTTCGCTGAATCCCTGGCTGTCCGAGCGCGCCTTATTGGCACCCGGTGGTCTACTTGATCCTCCGGGTGAAGATATCTGAGCTGACGCAAACACGCCCCCGAACCGAAGTTCAAGGGCGCTTTCTGTTGCCAGGTCTGCTTAGCCGATGAGGCCGTTGTCGGTGCGTTTGATCGCGATCACCGACGAACGAGGCGTGCCACCATCGGGCCAGTTGCTGCCCGGGTGTTGGATGCCGACAAACATAGTGCGCAGGTCGGACGACCACGCCAGACCGGTAACTTCACAGCCGTTCGGGCCGGTCATGAAGCGCACGATTTCGCCGGTGACGGGATCGCCAACTAGCATCTGGTTGTTGCCATTGCTTGCGAAATCTTCCTCGTTGTCGTCATTACCGTCAGTCTGGATCCAGACCAGGCCAGTCGAATCGATTGCCATACCGTCGGGTGAGTTGAACAGGTTACCCTCGTTCACATTGGCTGACCCGGCGCGGTCATCCGAATGCACGGTCGGATTGCCCGCCATGACATAGAGATCCCAATCGAAGCCATCGGCAGCGTGATCTTCGTTTGCAGGGCGCCAACGCACGATCTGCCCGAATTTGTTGGCGTCGCGCGGGTTGGGTCCGTTGGCCGAGGTGTCATCACCACCGGCGTTTGGCTTCACGCCACGGTTCTTGTTGTTAGTCAGGCAGCAATAGGCCTCAACTGCAACGGGGCTCGACGCAACCCACTCGGGGCGGTCCATTGTGGTGCCACCTGCGGCCGAAGCGGCCATGCGGGTGAAGATCAGGATCTCGGCCGCGTCCATACCGGTGGTTTCCGGTGTCAGCGGCAACCACTGGCCGCTCATGTCGTCGTTGAACTTGGCGACATAGAGCGTGCCGTCATTCAGCAGGTTCTCAGTGTCGACACCCGGTGCATAAGCCGCGCTCGAGACGAACTTGTACAAGTACTCGCCGCGTTCGTCGTCACCCATATAGACCACCACGCGACCGTCAGTCGCCAGGGTCACTTCGGCATTCTCATGCTTGAAACGGCCCAGACCGGTATGCTTGACCGGCGTGCTGTCCGGCTTGGTTGGATCGATTTCAACGATCCAGCCGGCGCGGTGCGGTTCGTTCGGGTTTTTTGAGGTGTCAAAGCGCGGATCAAACAGCTCGTACCCATTCCAGCTTTCGGCTTTGATGCCATAGCGCTTCATGCCATCGGCAACCTTCTGGTCGTAGCTGGCATTCTCGTCCGAGGACCCGAAGTAGCCGTTGAAGTTTTCTTCGCAGGTTAAATAAGTGCCCCAAGGCGTCTTGCCAGACCCACAGTTGTTCATAGTGCCTAGCGAGGCTGTGCCTGTTGGATCGGCCTCGGTCTTCAGCAGGTCATGACCGGCTGCGGGGCCTATGATCTTCATCGGGCTGTTGTGATGGATGCGGCGGTTGAAGGGGCTGTCTTTGACAACCGACCAACCCTCGGGGCCCTCCTTGATCTCCATCACGGTCACGCCCTGAATGTTCTGGAACTTCAGAACGTCATCGGCGCTGGCCGGAACACCTTCCTGAGCGGCTGGCAAGTTTATTTTGCGGTTCGGATACTCGTGATTGATTGCGATCAGCTCGTGACCTTGGAAGGAGAACGTCTCCATCCCGTCGGTGTTTTCACCGAAGACTTTGTCGGAGTTCTCAACCGAACCACCATCAGTCAGATCATATCCATCGGCATCCGAGAACAGCGGATCACCCCAGCGCATCAGCATCTTCCATTCATACCCTTCGGGCACATGAACGGTGCCATCAGTCTGAGCAGGGATTGGCTGGAATGCAAAACGCGAGGACCCAACTGCTTGTGCCGAAGTTGAACCCAGTAGTCCTGCGCCCATCGCCGCTGCGCCCGAACCAAAGGCCACGACACCAGCCAGAAAACCTCGGCGGGAAATGGCGCTTTCAACCACGCGGTCAAAGTCATTCTCTTCCGGGCGGGGGAAGTGCAGTTCGTCCCAATCGTCGGCGGACAGAGTGGTGGGATCGACGTCTTTCATGGATAGCTCCTGGCTGTCTGGATTCAGTTTGGTCCAGCGGATTTAGGGGCGGTGCATGACAGTAATATAACAGTTTGACTAAAGTTTTTATTTGGCTTCTCCGCAGGCAGATTGACGCTGATCTACCCGTAGCTTTGATTAAAACAACAGCGCAGTCAAAGGTGCAAACCAACGGGGCGGCTTTGGCTTGGCCGCGGCGATATTGTGACTCGTGCAGTTATGTGAGCTTCAATTTCCGCGGGAATGCATCCGACCGCCAATGTACGTTTTGACCATTGCGCAATCTCGTTTGATCGACCGGCGTGACAAAGCCAAACTACCTTGATGGCAACCGGACCTCGACGCGATATCCCGCTCCATCTTCGCCTCACCGATCGGAATGACGTTTTCGATACCGGCAGAGGGAAAATCTACAATTCCACCCTTGACCACAAATATGCGATGAAATACACCCGCCTTCGCTGAGCGGGCGTCGTATACTGGCTATTACCTCAGCCTTCCAAGCTGATGAAGCGGGTTCGATTCCCGCCGCCCGCTCCAACGAAATCATCCTTGAAAAACAACTTGCTGTTTGCGCCGTCGATAAATGTTATAGCGCAAAAGGCACAGAATATTGAGTATTCCCACGCTGGATCGCCGTGATCGTTACATCAGCTTGGACCCTGGTCGCATGCCTATGTTCGATACCGTCATGGAATGCGTCAAAAGGCCCGGATCACACTTGCAATTGTGCGCAATGCTTGACCCCAACTGCCTCTGCCGCCAAGAAGCATTGATGTAAGCCCAATGCGGGCGATGACCAGAAGACAAGGGCCAGACATGGCAAGAACACGCTCCGCCAGTCCAGCAAACGTACAAGCGCCAGGTGCGCATGAAGAACGGGTCGGGTCCAAGAAAATAGGTGTCTTGCGGTCGCTTTGGCCCTTCATGAAACCTTACCGGCTGTTGATGGCCGGAGCCACGCTTGCGTTGATCCTGACTGCCAGCATGACGCTGACACTGCCTTTGGCCGTGCGCCGCGTGGTCGACAATTTCCGCATTGAAGACGGCGAACTGTTGGATTGGTACTTTCTGGCTGCGCTCGGTATTGCGGCCATACTCGCGGTGGGCACAGGCGTCCGCTATGCGCTGGTCACCCGGTTGGGTGAACGCGTGGTCGCCGATATCCGAAAAGCGGTGTTCAACCGCGTGATTGGCATGAGCCCCGAATTCTACGAACGCATCATGACCGGAGAGGTGCTGAGCCGAATTACGACGGACACAACCCTGATCCAATCCGTTTTGGGTTCATCAGTGTCGATTGCACTGCGTAACCTTCTGATGTTCGTGGGTGGGCTGGTGCTGATGCTCCTGACCTCAGCCAAGTTGACTGGAATGGTGCTATTGCTGATCCCGCTGGTGGTCGTGCCGATTCTGGTATTGGGCCGCAGACTGCGCGTGATCAGCCGGGAAAATCAGGATTGGATTGCAGCATCGTCAGGGAACGCGGGCGAGGCGCTGGGGGCGGTACAAACTGTTCAGGCCTTTACCCATGAACAGGCCAGCAGAGCCCAGTTTGGAGAAATGACAGAAACTTCGTACGAAGTTTCTCTGCGCCGGATCCAGACTCGCGCTGTGTTGACCGTCATAGTTATCTTCCTCGTATTTTCGGGCATTGTTGGCGTGCTTTGGATGGGTGCGAATGATGTGCGCAACGGTGTGATGACCGAAGGGGTGCTGATCCAGTTCGTGATCTATTCGATCATCATGGCGGGTTCGGTCGCAGCATTGTCGGAAATCTGGAGTGAGTTGCAGCGGGCAGCTGGCGCGACTGAGCGGTTGGTCGAGTTGCTGAACGCTGAAGATACAGTAAATGATCCGTCGCAGGCAAAAGTGCTGCCGGCCCCGGTGCGCGGCGAGATTCGTTTTGACGACGTGACCTTCCGCTATCCGGCGCGCCCAGATGTTGTCGCGCTGGATCAGTTTTCGCTGCAGATCAATCCCGGAGAAACCGTCGCATTCGTCGGCCCATCGGGGGCGGGCAAAACGACTGTGATCCAGATGATCCAGCGGTACTACGACCCTGACGCTGGTCATGTCAGCTTAGACGGCATCGATTTGCGGGGCCTAAACCGCGATGACTTCCGCCAGCATATCGCATTGGTGCCGCAAGATCCGGTGATTTTCGCGGCGTCGGCGCGCGAAAATATTCGCTTTGGCCGTCTGGACGCTTCGGACGCAGAAGTTGAGGCTGCCGCAGAGGCTGCTGCTGCGCATGAGTTTATCTCGGCCTTGCCCGAAGGGTATGACAGCTTTGTCGGTGAACGCGGTGTGATGCTGTCAGGTGGTCAGAAACAACGCATCGCTATCGCCCGTGCCATTCTGCGTGACGCGCCTGTGCTGCTGTTGGACGAGGCGACATCGGCGCTTGATGCGGAAAGCGAGCGTGCAGTGCAGGGAGCAGTCGACAACATGCGGGCCGGGCGTACCACGCTGATCGTGGCACATCGTTTGGCGACCGTAAAAAAAGCGGATCGGATTATCGTGCTTGAGGCTGGGCGCATTGTGGCGCAGGGTACGCATGATGATCTGGTGGCGCAGGACGGTCTGTATGCTCGTCTGGCCCGTCTGCAATTCACCGACGGGGTGGCCGCAGAATAAAGTGACGCTCCGGCACATCCAGAATCTCCGTAGCGTCATTCTACAGTTTCCCGGAACTGATCGCTAAGCCCTCGCTTGCGCATGGTGTGTTTTGCTTCCATCTTGGAGGCACAAACAAGCCTGTGCGCGACACGGGAGAGAGATCAGGGGAGGAGCCACATGGCCTTTGTGGGATTGGAAGACAAGGCACGCATTGAGCAGGAGATGCCGTGGGAAGATCGGGATGTGCCCGTTACCTTCCACCAATTGCTATCGCGGACGGCGGGCAGGTTCCCGAACCACAAAGCGATCAGCTTTCAATTGCTGTCCGGCCCGACCGACAAGGCCGAGACGCTCACCTGGTCCGAGCTTTTGGGCAAGGTCAACCAGGCCGCCAACCTGTTCCGATCGCTGGGGATCGGAGAAAAGGATGTGGTGGCCTATGTGCTGCCCAATTGTAACGAAACTCTGGTGACGATGATGGGCGGAGCAGTTGCGGGGATTGTGAACCCGATCAACCCGCTGCTCGAGCCTGAGCAGATTTCGGCCATCCTGCGGGAGACCGGGGCAAAGGTGGTGGTAACGCTGAAGTCCTTTCCCAAGACGGACGTGGCGCAGAAGGTTGAAGAGGCCGTTCGCCATGCCCCCGGCGTTCACACGATCATTGAGATCGATTTAAATCGGTATCTGACGCCTCCAAAATCGTGGCTGGTGCCATTCCTGCGCCCCAAGATGGGGGATAAGGAAAAGCTGGCGCATGCGACATACAAGAACTTCAATGCTGAATTGAACAAACAGCCAAAAACACTTTCGTTTGAAGACAGCGCCGAGGATCGCGTTGCCTGTTATTTCCACACTGGTGGTACCACGGGCATGCCGAAGGTTGCGCAACACAAGTACTCGGGCCTGATCTATAACGGCTGGCTGGGCAATACGCTGCTGTTTGACGAAAACGACGTGATCATGTGCCCCTTGCCGATGTTCCATGTCTTTGCTGTGCACGTAATTGTAATGGCGGCGGTATCGTCTGGTGCACATGTCATCTTCCCGACACCCGCTGGCTATCGTGGCGACGGTGTGTTCGACAATTTCTGGAAGCTGATCGAACGCTGGAAAGTCTCGTTCATCATCACAGTGCCGACAGCCATATCTGCCAAAATGCAGCGCCCAGTGGACGCAGATATCTCCAGCGTCAAGACGGCCTTCTCGGGTTCAGCCCCGCTGCCGGTTGAACTGTTCCGCCGCTTTGAAGAAGCTACGGGCGTTACCATCGTCGAAGGCTATGGCCTGACCGAAGCCACCTGTCTGGTCTCATGTAATCCGGTGGATGGAGAAAAGAAGATAGGTTCGATCGGGATTCCGTTCCCCTATACAGATGTCAAAATCCTGCAGGATGGGCCCGATGGGCCAACTGAATGCGACACAGATAAGGTAGGTGAAATCTGTATCTCGAACCCCGGCGTTTACGCCGGAAACACCTATACCGAGGCCGATAAGAACGTAGATCTCTACCACTTCGACAAATACCTTCGCACCGGCGATTTGGGTCGATTTGACGAGGATGGCTATTTGTGGATTACAGGCCGTGCGAAAGACCTGATCATTCGCGGCGGTCACAATATCGACCCTGCAGAAATCGAAGAGGCGCTGTTGGGCCACGAGGCTGTTGCCTTTGCCGGAGCAATTGGTCAGCCGGATGCCCATTCGGGTGAGCTTCCTTGTGCGTTTGTTGAATTGGTTGACGGGGCTTCGGCCACGGAAAATGAGCTGATGGAGTTCTGCAAGGTGCATGTTCACGAACGCGCGGCGCAGCCCAAGCATATGACCATCCTGAACGAATTGCCAAAAACCGCCGTCGGCAAAGTGTTCAAACCCGATCTGCGCAAACATGCGATCACGCGTGTTTACAACGGAGCGCTTGAGGATGCCGGTGTGGCAGCACGGGTTGTTTCTGTGATCGATGACAAGAAACGTGGTCTTGTCGCGCAGCTTGACGCGAACGGGTCTTCCGAGGACGATGTCTCAAAAGTGCTGGGCTCATTTACCCGGCCGTGGGAGTGGTCTGCGTAAGCCGGAGGGACAATGGACTATGAACGCCTGATTGACGAAGAAACTTGGGCGTTCATACGTCGCACGTCCGAAAGCTATCCCGATGATGCGGTCGAGATGTCGGTTGCGGACCAGCGTCGGGTTTATGATGCGATGTGTCAGGCCTTCCGCCAACCCCGCCCGCTGGGCATTGATGTGCAAGACAAGTCCGCCAACGGCGTGCCTGTTCGATTATATACGGCCGGTGACCCGACCCGGAGTGTTATCTATTTTCACGGCGGCGGTTTTGTCGTGGGCGGGTTGGACAGCCATGATGACGTGTGCGCTGAAATCTGTGCCCAGACTGGATATCGCGTCATTTCCGTGGACTATCGTTTGTGCCCCGAACACGTACACCCGGCGCAGTTTCAGGATAGTTGGACAGCGACGTGCTGGGTGGTTCAGGAGTATGGTGATCCGATTGTCTTGGCAGGCGACAGCGCAGGCGGCAATCTGGCTGCGGCCGTGGCGCATCACGGGCGGGGTCGTCTGGGCAATGTGTTGGGGCAGGTCCTTATCTATCCCGCTTTAGGGGGCAATACTTCGGCAGGGTCGTATATCGAACACGCCAATGCCCCGCTGCTGACTTTGGACGATGTCCGGTTCTATGAGACCATTCGATGCGAAGGGGCGGCGCCACGCAACGATCCGACTTATGCGCCGTTGCAGGATGATGATTTTTCGGGGCTTCCGCCAACAGTCGTTGTCACAGCTGATTGCGATCCATTGCGCGATGACGGACAAGCCTATTGCGACCGGATCATTGCTGCCGGTGGTCAGGCGCATTGCATCAATGAACCCGGCTTGGTTCATGGATTTCTGCGAGCCCGAACCTCGGTCAAGCGTGCCGCAGACAGCTTTGAACGAATTTCAGTGGCGATTGAGGCGTTGGGGCAAGGGATCTGGTCCTACGACTGATCCAGCCATTTTAACTCAGGAATGGTTTCGCCTTCATCGTGTCTGCCACTGGTGCACCAAGACGCTGCAAAATGGTTGGCGCCAGCTGAAGCTGGTCGATCAAGGTCTCCGCCTCGGGTCCTTCGGCATCGCCAAAGTAATAAAGCGCGGTTTCCTGTTGCAACGCGCCGCGCCCTCCGTGGTGGCCGCGTTCATCCTGACCATGGTCTGCGGTGACGATGACGTCATATCCAAGCTGCCGCCAGCGCGGAATGAAGGGGGCCAACATTTCGTCCATGACGAAACAGGCGTGGTCCATCTCTTCACAATCGTGAAAAAAGCGGTGGCCCATGCTGTCCAGCGTGCAGGTGTGCAGAATGCCATAGTCCAACCCGAACCGCAGACACAGATTGGTTAGAGACGCAAAAAGATCGACATCCGACGGAGTCATTTGGTTCGTTTTGCCGTATCCCGTCATGGAGTGGAAACGACCATGGTTAATGGTTTTACTGTCAGGTTCGTCATATTCCACGTCGCGGACATAGTCGAACGGGTGACGATTGAAGAATTGCGACCAATAACTGTGGGTCACGGCCCCAGTCACGCCCCCAGCCGCGCGCACTTGGCTGAAAACGTCCTTATGGCTTAGCCGAAAGACGTTGCCGTTGCCGGTGCAACCATGCTCTTGTGGGGTGACACCGGTGTGGATCGAGGCATAACAGCTGGCGGAAGTCGATGGCAGGACTGAACGCAGTTTCCAAACCCGTGCATCGCCTGAATCAACCCAGCCTTCAAGGTTGCCAAAAAGGCGGCGAAAGTTACGCCACGGGACACCGTCCAGGATAATCAAAAGCAGTTTGCGGTCCATAACCCAACCTTCCTTGCGTGCTCGTGGGCGAACATACTGGATTCGCCCAACCGGATGCGCGTATTCGCGTCCTGAATTGTAAAATCCCGACACCAGAGTGCCGGGATTTCGAACTTTTTTCTGACTGTCGAGATGTGATCAGTTCCCGGCGCTCTCCATCTTACGGTGGGCGACGACCTCTTCCAGCCAGCCCAGATGCATCTCGGGAACCGAGCTAAGCAGCAGGTCGGTATAATCGTCAAATGGCGGGTTCAGCACCTGCGATTTGGGGCCATAACGCACCACACGGCCTTGATACATCACCGCAATACTGTCGCTGATCGCGCGGACCGTCGCCAGATCGTGGGTGATGAACAGATAGGCCACATCCTCGATCTTCTGCAGGTCGAGCAGCAGTTTAAGAATGCCATCCGCTACCAGCGGATCGAGCGCCGAAGTGACCTCATCACAAATGATCATCTTGGGCTTCGCCGCCAGCGACCGTGCGATACAGACACGCTGTTTCTGACCACCCGACAGCTCTGCAGGATACCGGTCGATGAACTTTTCGCCCAGTTCGATCTCATCCAGCAGTTCGATGACCCGCTTGCGTTTCTCAGACCCACGCATGTTGAAGTAGAACTCCAACGGGCGTCCTATGATTGTGCCGACAGTTTGGCGTGGATTCATCGCCACGTCAGCCATCTGATAGATCATTTGCAACTCGCGCAGATCCTCAAGCGACCGGCCCTTCAGATCGGGGCTGAGCTTGCGCCCGGCAAAGGTAATTTCGCCATCGCGGGGCGGAAGCAGACCGGTGATTACACGCGCCAGTGTCGACTTGCCCGAGCCGGATTCGCCCACCACAGCCAGCGTCTGCCCCGGATGAAGCTCAACATTGACGTTGTGCAGGACGTCGAAATTCAGCCCCTTGTAGCGCGCGGTGATGCCGTCAACTTGCAGCACCGGTTCCGGCGTAGGCTTTTTCTCTTCATGGTCGATTGAGCGCACCGAGACCAGCGCCTGCGTATACTCCTCTTGCGGGTTGTTGATGATCTGATCGGTGGTGCCGTATTCGACCGTATTGCCCATCTTCAGAACCATGATGTCGTCGCTCACCTGAGCCACAACAGCCAGGTCATGCGTGATATAGAGCGCGGCAACGCCGGTATCTGCGATGGCTTCCTTGATCGCCATCAGAACGTCGATCTGAGTGGTCACGTCCAATGCGGTGGTGGGTTCGTCGAACACCACAAGATCAGGCTCGGGGCACAGCGCCAGCGCCGTCATGCAACGCTGCAATTGGCCGCCTGAGACTTGGTGTGGATATCTGTCCCCAATGTTGTCGGGGTCGGGCAGGCCAAGTTTGGCGAACAGCTCACGCGCGCGGGCTTCAGCCTCTTTACGGCTGAACTTTTTCTGTTCGACCGCAGCCTCGACCACTTGATCCATGATCTTCTTAGCAGGGTTGAAAGACGCCGCCGCGGATTGAGACACATACGTGACTTCACCCCCGCGCAGCTTTCGGATATCGCCAAGTGACGTCTTGAGGATATCGCGCCCATTTACCCAGACCTCGCCGCCGGTGATCTTAACGCCGCCCCGGCCATAGGCCATCGAAGCAAGGCCGATAGTCGACTTACCAGCCCCGGATTCGCCGATCAGCCCCAGCACCTTGCCGCGTTCGAGGTCAAAGCTGACCCCGTGCACGATTTCGATGTCATGGGGTTTTTCACCCGGCGGATAAACGGTCGCGCCGATCTTGAGGTCGCGGACCTTGAGAAGGGTATCACTCATCCCCGGCCTCCTTTCAGCGATGTGGTGCGGTTCAGGACCCAGTCAGCCACAAGGTTGACCGAGATGGCCAGCGTCGCGATTGCGACGGCGGGCAACAGAGCGGCGGGAATGCCGTAGACAATGCCTTCCTTGTTCTCTTTCACGATGCCACCCCAATCAGCCTCGGGCGGTTGCACACCAAGACCCAAGAACGACAGGGTTGAAACGAACAGAACAGCAAAGATGAACCGCAGCCCCATTTCGGCCACCAGCGGTGACAGCGCGTTGGGCAGGATTTCGCGGAAGATGATCCAACCGATTTTTTCACCTCGCAGGCGTGCCGCTTCGACATAGTCCATGACAGTGATGTCAACGGCGACAGCACGTGCCAGACGATAAACGCGGGTCGAATCCAACAAGCCCATGACAATAATCAGGATTGGAACGGTCACGGGCATCACCGACAGCACCACAAGGGCAAAGATCAGCGACGGGATCGACATGATCAGATCGACAAAGCGCGAAAGCGCTTGATCGACCCAACCGCCCATCACAGCAGCGAAAAAGCCAAGGACCGAGCCCGTCACAAAGGACAGGATCGTCGCGGCCGTTGCGATGAAGATTGTGGTACGCCCACCGTAGATCATCCGGCTTAGCAGATCCCGACCGATATTGTCGGTGCCAAGCCAAAAGTTCGACTCGGTAAATCCAGGGGGCGCGATCCCCAGCATGATCTCGATCTTCGAGGGCTCCCAGACACCGCCGACAACTTCGGCCATGCCATAAGGTGAGATGAGGGGCGCAAAAATCGCCATGAGAAAGTAGAGGGCCGTCAGGAACAACCCGATCATTGCAGAAATAGGGATGTTTTTCATTTCGGGTGCCTCAGACGCGGATTGGCCAGGATTGAGACGATGTCCGCAACCATGTTGAGGCCGATATAGACAGCGGCGAAGATCAGGCCGCAGGCTTGTACCACCGGCACGTCACGTTTCGCCACGTGGTCCACAAGATATTGACCCATTCCGGGGTAGACAAAGACCACCTCAATCACCACGACGCCGACAACCAGATAGGCAAGGTTCAGCATCACGACGTTGACGATTGGGGCAATGGCATTCGGAAAGGCGTGTCGTGCGATAACTTGAAATCCGGTCAAACCCTTCAATTCAGCGGTCTCGATATAAGCTGACTGCATAACGTTCAGGATTGCCGCGCGCGTCATGCGCATCATATGCGCCAGTACAACCAGAGTAAGAACCATGACGGGCAGTGCGATGGCCTGAAGCTTTTGCAGAAGGCTCATGTGGTCCCCGATCATCGCCACCGATGGGAACCAGCCCAGTTTCACAGCGATGAAATACATCAAAAGGTAGCCGATGAGGAATTCGGGAATAGAGATCGAGGCCAACGTCACGGCCGAGATCAGTTTGTCGGGCCAGCGGTCCTTGTACCGAACCGCTATAAGGCCGAGAAGAATTGCCAGCGGCACCGAAATGATAGCGGCCCAGAAGGCGAGAAACAGGGTGTTTGACATGCGTTGACCGATACTCTCGGCGATGTCACGACCATTGGTCAGCGCAGTACCTAGATCACCCTGTAAGGCGGCAAAAAGCCAGTCGAAATAGCGGGTGATGGCTGGTTCGTTCAACCCAAGCTCTTCGCGGATGTTGGCGAGGGCCTCGGGGGTTGCAGACTGGCCGAGGATTGACTGTGCAACGTCGCCGGGCAGAATGAGCGTTCCGGCAAAAATCAGCACTGACACGGCCAACAATAGCAAAAGGCCCAGCGCAATGCGCTGGACCACAAGTTTCATCGCGATTCCCATATCAGGCAGCAACCCACATGGTCATCGGAGCGTAGAAGTTGTTCAGGTCAAACCCGTTCTGCGAGTCGATCCAGCCGTCGACTTCTGTTGATGTCGCATCCACGAACTGGTTGAACATCGGACAGATCAGGCCGCCTTCGTCGCGCAGAATGGTCGACATATCAGCATACATCTGCTTGCGGCTTCCTTCGTCCAGTTCTCCACGTGCGGCGAACAGAAGTTGGTCGAACTTCTCGTTGAAGAAACGTGTGTCGTTCCAGTCTGCGGTCGACAGATAAGCAGTCGAGAACATGAAGTCCTGTGTCGAACGACCACCCCAGTAGCTGGTGCAGAAGGGCTGTTTGTTCCAGACCTCTGACCAATAACCGTCATTGGGCTCGCGCTTGATTTCGATGTTGATACCGGCAGCGCCACAGGATTGCTGGAACAGCGCCGCAGCATCCGGTGCACCAGGGAACGAGTTGTCCGACGTGCGCAGCAGAACGGTCCCATCAAAGCCCGATTTGTCCAGGTGGAATTTGGCCTTTTCAGGATCGTATTCACGTTGTTCCAACTGGGTAAACAGCGGGTAAGAGTCGTTGATGGGAGAGTCGTTCCCAACCGAACCAAAGCCGGACAAGATTTTGTCGACCATTTCCTGGCGATTGATGCCGTATTTCAGCGCCAGCCGCAGGTCCTTGTTGTCGAATGGCGCGGTATTGGCGTGCATGATGAAAACATAATGCCCCGGACCCGAGGTGGTGCGCAGGTTGATATTGGGCGCGCGTCCGACCAACGCTGCTGTGCGTGGCGGTACGCGGTTGATCATATGGACCTGACCCGACTGCAACGCCGCCACGCGGGCGGTGTCGTCGTTGATGACAAGCAGTTCGATCGTGTCGGCATGGCCAACGTTTTCATCCCAATAGTCAGGGTTTTTGGTTCCGACAAAGCGGACCCCTGGTTCGACATCGCTCAGGACATAAGGACCGGTTCCGATTGCCGCGGTCGGATCGTCCTTGCCACCATTGGGCTGAATGATCAGGTGGTAGTCGGTCAGCAGATAGGGCAAGTCGGCGTTGGGTTTGTCCAACTCGACAATGAATTTGTCGCCCTCGACGCTCATGGCCTGGATGCCACGCAGCAGGCCAAGCGCACCGGACTGCGAATCTTCACCGGCGTGGCGTTCGATAGTGGCTAGGACGTCATCTGCGGTCATGGTCTGACCGTTCGAGAAATTCACGCCCGAACGAATTTTGAACGTCCAGATACGCGCATCGGCAGATGCCTCGAAGCTTTCGGCCAGCCGCGGCCACAATCCGCCATTGGGATCCAGCTCCAGCAAAGGTTCACCCCACAAGCGGATAACCTGAGTTGCGGTGGCGTTTGCAGCAAGTGCCGGGTCAAGGCTGTCGGAAGACCCACCGCCCTGAATACCAACGCGAATGGTACCGCCCTTGACCGGACCTGCCGCGCGGGCGGCTGTGGCAAAAACGCTGCTTGCCATGGCGGCGGTTACACCCAAGGCCGCAGCTTTGCCCATGAATTCGCGGCGTGACATTCGTCCTGCCGCTACCATTTTCGACATGTGAGTGAGTTGATCGTTCATCCAGAGATCTCCCAGTTGATTGGATGTCCTGCCCGTTAGCGGGCTTTTTTGTTGACGCTTGAGTCAACTTAGGTGCAATTGCCGTCAGCGGGCAAGTGAAATTCTCTTGAATAAGGGGGTGGTCCTGCCATTGATCGCATTAGCCAGTGCAGATGTGTGCATGAGGAATGCCAATTCCTCTTCTACCTACCAGCAAACACTGGACTGAACAAACCATCTGAAGGCCGTCAAATCATCATCCAAATTAGTTATTGCGCTTATGATTAAGTACTGCGCGCGTCATTGGATGATTCTTCTTTTTGACAATTGCAAACGTTCGCCGCGATCGTTCAGCCTCTGATCGCCACAACCAAATCCATTACGTTGGTACCTGTAGGGCCTGTGACCAGCAATGAACCAGATTTATCCAGATAACTTCCGCTATCCGCGCGATCGAGATAAGTCTGCGCATCCTCCGACCATGTATCGCCAGTGACGATGGCGCCTGCGGCCTCCGTTGGGCCATCCGTGCCATCCGTCCCACCAACGATGACGGTTAGATCTGGTTGCCCAGCAATTTCTTTGGCCAACGCCAGCGCCAGAGCCTGATTTCGGCCACCACGCCCGGGTTCATCAGGAAGAACAACGGTCGGCTCTCCGCCAAAGACCAAGGCACCCTTGGGCATGTTGCGCAGTCTCTCTCCGATATTGGCCGCGACCGACAGATAGTCATCGTGCATCGATTCTTCATTGGCATGCACATTAAGGCCGGCTTGAACCGCAGCTTGTTCCGCAGCGGCCCGGGAATGCGCATTTGATGCAATTATCGAGGTTTGGGCCGCAAACGCAGGCGTATCGGGCAAAGATCCGATACCGGACCCGATCACGCCCAAGTCATCTCCGGGAACGTCCGAAATCGCCAGAACGGTCACCCGCGCTCCGTTGAAATGAGACAACAACCCGCCGCCCTTGATCCGTGACAGCTTGCGCCGCTCGGTATTCATCGCACCGATATCCAGCCCTTCGCTGAGCAGCCTATGATTCAGCATTTCCAGATCATCCAGCGTTTTACCGGTAACAAGATCCTCGGCCAAAGACGATGCCCCGCCAGAAACAAGCAGCAAAAGGTTGCTGCCGGGGGCCATGGCCTCAATCGTTTCGCGCAGAGCTCTCCCGCCCGCTAGACTGCGTGCGTCTGGAACCGGGTGCGAGGCTTCGATAACCACCACATGCTCTGGCAGGTCACTCCCGTGACCATCCTTGGTAACAACCAGAGTGGGCAGGTTTCCAAACCGTTCATTTGCTGCGCGGGCCATAGCACCAGCAGCTTTGCCGACTGCCAGAATCTGATCCGGTGCTTCAATCCTTTGGGTGGCGGCCAGCGTTGCACGATACCCATCAACCGCCGCCACACCTGCTTGCCAGAGATCTTGAACCTGTTGAAACTCTTGCATCAGCTTTCCATCCAAATTGTCACCGGCCCTTCATTGACCAGTTCTACTGTCATGTCAGCCCCGAAAGCACCAGTTTCGACAGGAATACCCTGCGCCGACAGTTTGCGAACAAACTCTTCATACAGTTCTTCACCTTCTGCCGCAGGGGCCGCCTCTGAAAACCCGGGCCGATTTCCGCGTGATGTATCAGCGGCCAAGGTAAATTGGCTAACCACCAGTGCCGAGCCTTCAACGTCCAAAATCGACCGGTTTATTTTGCCTGCTTCATCTTTGAAGATTCGAAGCTTGGCGATCTTTTGGGCCAATTGGTCGGCTTGTGCCGCACTATCCCCCTGCATTGCGCAAACCAAAATCATCAATCCTGGTCCCGATTGCCCGATAATTTTCCCGTCGACGGTAACCGAGGCACTGGAAATTCTTTGAAGCAAAGCACGCATCTGCAGATTCCGTTCTTTTTTTGATTATTCGCGCCAGTCGACGACATCATCCAATGCGGCCCGATCCGTCCTGAACGCATTTGCCGGGTCTTCTTCTTCGGCATATCCAAATGAGATTGCGCACAGGATTAAGCGATCATCCGGTATCTCGAAATACCGATGAAGAAAGGGTCCATAGGCCGCGACTGCTGCTTGCGGGATACAGGCCACGCCCAAAGCTTGCGCTGCCAACGCAATTGCGGTTACGAACCCTCCGCAATCCATCGCGCCATAGGGGCCCAACTCAGCCGGGCTGGATAGAATTGCGCAATGCGGGGCTCCAAACAGAGTAAAGTTTTCCATCATCTGCCGGGCCGAGGCCGCGCGGTCGCCTTTTTCGATGCCGACCGCATCGTACAGTGCCCAGCCACAGGCGCGGCGGCGCTCTTGATAGACGCCGGAATACCCGGTTGGAAAAGGCAAATCAGGGGCCGGTACAGTATGTGAAGCTTCGCGCTGCAACGCGTCCCGAAACCGATCTGTTTCAGCCCCGTTAGTAATCACGACCTGCCAAGGTTGAGCGTTGCACCAGCTTGGAACGCGCATCGCACTGGTTATGATCTGTTCAATCTGCGCGCGCGGCACCGGGTCTGCACGAAAGGCGCGGCAGGAGTGGCGCCTAGCCAACAATACGTTCAGATCATCAAGGTGCAATTCAGCATCTCCTTCGGCGCGCGCCAGACTATTTCCTTCAAGGCGCTTTGCGCTTTTCAATGCTATTGTTGTCCGGTTGCCACCAGATACCCGACGCCAGCTGCAACGAGAAGACCCAATATCACAGCGATGGTTATCTTTATTGCAGACCACGGGCGTTCACCCTGAACGCGACCGGTTCGGCCATTCACGACAAAGCGGTAGGTTTCACCGCGGTATTTGTATGCGGCCATCCAAACGGGCAAGAGGATGTGTTTGAATGTGACGTCGCGCACTTCGGTATCGACGGCGTGAATGCGTTGGCGATCACCCCCGATATCAAACCGCACGTCACGCTCGATCACGCGCGCCATATGCGCGCGGGCCTCCTGATAACCTTCCTGCAGTTGGACCGTATAAGCCTCGGCCCGGAAACCGGCCAGATATTCCGGCTGATACGGCTCAAGCGCAGGCAGGTCCCACGGTTCAAGCGCGTCGGTATAAGATTTTGGCAGAGATTGTGACGCAAGCACCAGAACATCGTCAAAAAACCGCGCGACCCGCCCGGATTTTGGCGTCCAGCGCACCTTGGCAACCTGTTGCTGCACGCGCTTTCCATCTCGCATCACGGTACGGGTTTCGTAATACACCACTCCGTGCTCGCCCCGATAACTCGACTTGGTATCGGCGTCGAAGGTCCAATAGGGGACATAGATGCCCTGCATCTTGCGCCCCTTCCTGGCGTACTCCTTCAGCCCATTTGGTGCGAACCAAAGCCGCCCCAGCCAATCCCCCATGGCTTTGTGCGCTGCGCGTTCGTCAAGCGCGAAAGGCAGCACGCCACGCGGTTTGATGTGGCGATTCACACCGGTGTCAGTCACGACCGGGGTGGCGCAGAACGGACATTCGGCAGCATGGGTGTTCGGATCGAACTCGACCTGAGCGGCGCAGTTCGAACAAGTTAGAACCCGGGTTTCCTCAATCTCGCTGTCAGGCAAGCGATCTGCAACAGCTGCGTCGAAATCCAACTCGCGTAGACTGGCACCGCCCCACGGGCCTGCACCAATCGATTTGGTGTGCCCGCAATGATCGCAAGTCAGTGTGCCATCACCTGGATTGAACCGGTAATCCGCCCCGCATTGATCACAGGGAAAACGGTGTTCGTCTTTCGCCATGTCAGATCCCCGACCTTAGCTTGCCGATTGTCAGATCACGCACCCGGAGGAGGCGGCGGTAAAATCGTGAACAGCTGTGCCAACTCTTGCACGTCGCCTGCCTTTTTCCATCCGTCCTGTCCGGCGGTCCAGACGTGGGTCTCGCGTGTTATCTCACCATCGGTCGCCATTCGGCCCATCTTGGCCTTGGAAAACGGCCCGCTGGTCTGACCATCCACTGCGATATGCCAAACATGCTCGACGGGCGGAGGGGGCGGGGGTGCCGCAGGCGCCGAGGCCTGCGGGGCAGCGGGGGCGGAACTGCCCCACGGGCCGCTTGGCTGACCCGCTGCCATGTTCGACAACTGCTGCGCCATTGCCATGCCCATTCCCATGCCAAGACCTGCGCCCATACCGCCACCCTGACCGGGGTTGTTTGCGGCTGCCGTCATCGCTTCTGCTGCAGAGTACTGGGTGAATTTACCCAAATCGCCGGCCAGTCCCATCGACGTGCGCTTATCGAGCGCCGCCTCAACCGCAGGCGGCAGTGAGATGTTTTCGATATAAAACTCAGGCATGCTGAGGCCATACCCATCCAGCACAGGCGACACCTCGGCGGCGATCAGCTTGCCCAAATCAGCGGTGTTTGCTGCCATATCCAGCACCGGAATGCCCGAACCTGCGATGACGCGGCTGAATTCCTGTACAATGATGTTACGGATCTGAAAGCTGATCTCATCCATGGTGAATTCGCCGTCCGTGCCCACGATCTCGACCAAGAATTTCGCCGGATCCTTGACCCGCACTGTGTAGGTGCCGAAGGCCCGAATGCGCGTAGGCCCAAACTCGGGATCGCGCAGCATGATCGGGTTTTTGGTGCCCCATTTCAGATCATTGAAGCGGGTGGTGTTGACGAAATAAATCTCGGACTTGAAGGGTGATTGGAACCCGTGATCCCAGTGCTGCAGGGTCGTCATGATCGGCATATTGTTGGTCTCAAGCATATAGAGCCCGGGTGTGAACACATCCGCCAATTGCCCCTCATGCACAAAGACCGCCGCCTGACCTTCGCGCACGGTCAGCTTGGCACCGTATTTAATCTCGTGCCCTTCACGTTCGAACCGCCAGACCATGGTATCGCGCGTGTCGTCGACCCAGTGGATGACGTCGATAAATTCGCCGGTTAGAAAATCAAAAATTCCCATTGGATTTCTCCTGTTCTTGGGGTCAGAGCGACTGCCCCATCAATTCGCGTGCAATGATGCGGATCACCGGGCGCGCTTGATCAGCGGTCATACCAGCCTTAAGGCGCGGGTCATAAAGGATGGTCAGCAGCTTTTCGTCATGACTTGTCAGCAGGGCAAACTCGTCGTCATCATTGAAGATCGAAGGTCGGGCCGAGGGACTGTCATTCGGCAAACCCAGTCCTTGTGCAATTTCTTCGTGGACGCAGCTCAGCCGCACCAGATCGGGATGTTCGGCCCGGATCAAAGCAACAGCCCGGGTATACGTCTGCGGTGCGCTGTTCGACGCCGACGCGAACACAAAGCAATAGAAAGAGCGCGGCAGCTTGTCGAAAAGGTCAAGCTGCGCCTGCCCTATACCCGGGATCAGTTGTCGCAGCCGGGCCTGAACATATTCGGTATCATCCTCGCCCGCGACAAAGACGTGAAAGTTCGCGTTTCTGGACGTGGTTGAAACTGAATGACCGGTTAACCGCGACAAACGGTTGGCGTAAGCATCAATTCGGCCGGTCTCTTGCTGGCGAACACTTGGCGCCACTGATGGGCCGAACTCTGGCTGGATTCGCACAGGCGAGGACCAGCGACTGAGTTGTCGGCTGGTGCGACCGCTGCTGCCGGCGACAGCTTGCCCTGGATATTCGTTATAAAACGCAATGGTCTCAAAATTCCGGGCCAGATCATCAGCGTCGTAAGGCGTGTCCGGCCCGCCGCCATCGGTGCGCAAAAGCCCGCGTGTCAGCAGGTTGTTTTGCACGCTTTCATAATAGCGCGCCAGATCAAGGCTGGTGGCTGAAGGTGGCTGATAGGCATTGCTCAGACCCTGCGGCTGAACCGGGCGGGGCTCAGGCGCGTCGGGCGTTGTCAGTGCAGTTTCGCAACCGGCCAGAGCCAGCAATGATAATCCCAATACTATGGTCTTAGTACGATGAAATGGCCGCACGCCTGCTGTTCTCATTACCCGGGGACGGCCGTCCCGGCGTTGTCGCCGATCCCGTCCTGTCGCGCTTTGGCCGATGCGAGTGTGTCGCGCAGCTCGGCTTCCATCTTCTTAAGCTCTTCCTCTGCGGCGGCACGCTTGGCTTTGCCTTCGTCGGCAATGGCAAGGCTTTCATTAATGGTGCCGATCAGATCTGCGTTGGCTTGTTTGACGGCTTCGATGTCAAAGACACCGCGTTCCATCTCTTCACGGATCATCTTGTTGGACTCGCGCAAGTTGGCCGCGTTTGAGGTCAGCAATTCATTTGTCAGATCATTGGCATCACGCACAGCAGCGGCGGCCTCGGCGCTGCGCTGGATGGTGACCGCTTGCGCCAGCTGGGTTTCCCAAAGCGGAACGGTGTTGACCAAGGTCGAGTTGATTTTGGTCACCAGTGACTTGTCGTTTTCTTGCACCAACCGGATCGAGGGCAACGATTGCATGGTCACCTGACGCGTCAGCTTCAGGTCATGGACCCGGCGTTCCAGATCATCCCGCGCCGCGCGGAGATCGCGCAGTTCCTGTGCTTTCATCACTTGTTGATCTTCTGGCGCGGCCTCAACTTCGGCCTCTTTCTCGGGGATGTCGTGGCTGTCCAGTTCGGTCAGCTTTTCCTCACCGGCCGCGATGTAGAGGGCCAGTTCATCGTAGAACTCCAGTGTCTTCTCATACAGTAGATCAAGCGATTTGATGTCTTTCAACAATGTATGTTCATGGCCCAACAGATCGTCGGTAATCCGATCGATCTGGCTTTGTACGTCCTCGTACTGCGCCGTGAACTTGGCAAAAGGCGCGGCACGTCCCAGCAGTTTTTCCCACCAGCTCCGTTCACGCCGAACGTCCAATTCGCTGACCGAGAAGCCCCGGATCGTCGTCACGATATTGCGCAGACTATCGCCCGCAGGACCTACGTCCTTGTTGCGGACATCGGCCAACATGGCCTGGCTTATTTCCTGCAGCTCGGCTTGCGCGGAAGACCCAAAGGAAACGATCGAGTTGGTATCGCCCATGTCAATCTCACCCATCCGCTTGCGGATTTCGGCCCCGACTGGCTCGTCAGCCTGTTCTAGCGGCACGATTTCGGCCTGGGGTTCGGGCAAGGCAACAGCGGTGACTTCTTGGACCAGTGTTTCGGCCTCAACTGCCTTGTTCTTGATCTCATCGGACATGGGGTAATCCTCGCTCACATAAAAGCCGGTCAGTCCAACCGGACGCCTTCGCGCTGCAGCCGGTCGCGCAGCACATCAATTTCAACCGTCAGATCGCTGCGGTCATCCAATAGCATCTTCCGCGTGCGTGCCGCGAAGTTCTGTTCCAAATCGTCAAGCAGAGCCGAATAATCCGCCAGCGCCTGCGCATCGCGGGTGCGGGCATAGACGTCGGAGAACTTGACTGTCGCGTCGCGCGCGCCTTGCAAATAAACCGTAAGATACTTCCGAGCCCCGGCAAGATCGCGCGGGTCTTCTTCGACGGTGCGGAACAGATCGCGGGCGGTGTCCTGAAAACGCTCGACCCGTGCTTCAATCCTACGGTCACCGGCCCGCTTGATTGCATCGGTCATTTGGCTCAGGTGAGTTTCCGCATCCTCAACAACACGCGCCACGCGATCTTGCTGGAAGGTATCGATACCTTCCATGCCTTTGTCTTTCATTGGGTCAATACCAAAGGACACCGAATGCAGCGCGGTCGCAACAACTCCAAACAGAACTGGTGCCACAAGGCTGGCCTCTGCGGCAGTTTCCGCATCCAGAAACTCGGTCCGGTACGAGGCCAGCGCGACGCCAAGGCCGGTCAGAACACTCGAGAAGATCTTGCGGGGAAAAGCAGGTCTGCGTGCGGTCCGTTTGGTGTTGTAAGCGGATTCTGCGCGCAAGCCTTCGCGCAGCAGGAACGCTGCCGCTGTCAGCAATGCAGCAGCGATTAGACCAATCGTCATTCCAATCGCGCCGTCATTCAAAGACAGGAACACAAGCGGTATTGCCGGAAGAAAAAGCAAATTTGCCCGAGCGCCCGCCGGTTCCACCCGAGCCCCGTCAAACTGTCCTCGAGAGGGTTGATCCTGGTCTGACGACGCACCCTGAGGGCTGAATTTCCCGCCGAACCTTTTGGCCATGTCCTTACAAGCCCCCCAGAACGCCAGTGCAAACACCAAACAACAGCACGAGAAGTGCTGCATATGCCAATTTTTGCACTCCGGTCCCGGACATGGCGCCCCCCCAAACTGTGGCTATCACAGAAAATTTAGGCGATGCGTGGGCTTGGCGCTAGGGGGAAGGTTGCCTATCGCGCGTCACTTGCGAGATTTCTTGCCGATTGCCGGTCTTTTGCGCTGGGGTCGGGCAGGGCGTTTGGCGGTTGGCTTACCGCTTTCTTCAGAGTCCAACCCCAGTTGGTCACGCATAACACGCCGACGAATTTCTTCGACTTCGCCGGATTTCAGGTCACCAAGTTGAAAGGGGCCGTATGAAACCCGCAAAAGCCGGTTCACCACATAGCCGATGTCTTCAATTGCCCGGCGGATCTCGCGGTTCTTGCCTTCGCGCAGGCCGATGGTTAGCCATGCGTTTGCTCCCTGTTGGCGGTCCAGCGTGACGGTCATTGGCTGAAAACGTTCTCCGTCAATCACCAAACCCTTGCGAAGGGGGGCGAAGTCTTCGTCCTTGGGCCGCCCGTTCACCCGCACGCGATATTTCCGAAGCCATCCGGTTGAAGGCAACTCAAGCTTGCGCTTGATGCCGCCATCATTGGTCAGCAGCAGTAACCCTTCCGAATTCAGGTCCAACCGCCCAACGCTCATGACCCTCGGCATATCGTCGGGCAGATCGTCAAAGATCGTCTTGCGGCCTTTTTCGTCGCGCGCGGTCGTCACCAGACCCGGCGGTTTGTGATACAGCCAAAGACGCGAGGGCTCTGGCTCCGATACTGGCTTTCCATCAACGGCAATCTTGTCTTTGGCGGTGACGTTCAGGGCAGGGCTGCTGATCGCTTTACCATTCACCGAAACACGACCCGCTTCGATCATGCGTTCAGCCTCGCGTCGCGAAGCAACACCGGCGCGGGCCAGCACTTTGGCGATCCGATCGCCAGGAGGAGGGGTATTGGTCATCCCCCGGCCATAACGCATCCCGGCGGCTTGCGAAAGGCGGGTTTCTGAGGCAGTCAGAGGCATGGAGTTCAGATCCCACATGAAATTGGCATTGGAACAGGCGCAGGCTGCGGCGGATCGCGGTGAAGTGCCGGTTGGCGCCGTGATCATCGGGCCGGACGGACAGGTTGTTGCGGCAGATGGCAATAGGACCCGCGAGTTGAATGATCCCACCGCCCATGCAGAGATTTTGGTGCTGCGTGCGGCCTGCGCTGCGGCTGGGTCAGAACGCTTGCCGGATCACGATCTTTATGTGACGTTGGAGCCTTGCGCTATGTGCGCGGCCGCGCTGGCCGCAGCGCGCATTCGGCGTGTTTATTATGGCGCATCCGATCCTAAATCCGGCGGTGTCGCCCACGGCGCGCGGGTTTTTTCACATCCGCAGGCGCACCACACACCTGAAATCTATGATGGGATCGGTGCCGAAGAGGTCACGCAATTGCTCAAGAGTTTCTTCGCAGGGCGACGTTAGCGCGCTACCATTTCAGGCTGTAGACTGTGTGATTGCCGGGCAAACCTTTCAACGAAACCGATCTTGGCTCGCCAAAGGTTAACTCATCTTGCCCATCTACCAAAAGTTGGGTTGCATCAGATAAACAGATTTCTCCCGGTGCGGCGGATGCCGCAACTCTCGCGGCCTTGTTTACCACCGTTCCAAAGAAATCGTCATCGGTTTGAATCACATCCCCTGTATGTATTCCGACACGAATCCGCAGGGGCGGCTCGCTCTGTTCTGTTGCGTTGCGTCGCTGCAGTTCGGCTGCAGCCATCAGCGCCGCCCGTGCCGATGAGAAGCTGGACATGGTTCCATCCCCCAGCGATTTCACCAGCGTTCCACTTTGCGCTTCGATGACCTCGCGGGCCAATTCCAAGTGTTTTTGAATTGCTTCAGTCCACACTCGGTCACCCAGCTTTTCAGCGATGGCCGAAGAGTTGACGATGTCAGTGAACATGACCGAAGCCATGCCCTCGCGCTGGTCCTGACGAAACCCTTCACGCGCGGCTGCGACCAGAGCATCCAGTGCTTTGTGCTCGACACCCATTTTCTCAAAGTTGGGTACTGGATTGGACACGTGGCAGTGCACCATTTTCCAGACGCCGTCTTCCAGATGCAGGATAAAGGTGAAGCGGTGCACCATCGCCCTCTGGTTGCCGGCAAAGTGCAACGTGGCTGCGCAATTGGCCCAGCCGATGGCGCCGCATTCAAACGCCTCCAAACTGTGTTCCTGCCATTCAAATTCGGGAATTTCGGCTACGTGATCGGGAAAACCTTTGCGAAACAAGGAGCCAGACCAGAACTCGCCTTCTGCCGAGCCCTGATATCGCAGATGTTCTGAAGTCGACAGCATGTTGAACAGCGCCGCGCTGTCCTTGCCAAGAACCGCGTCGTTCCACCGTCGCACAACTGCGATCAATTCTGGTGAAGGGCGGATCGGCTGGTTCATAAGGGTTTCACCACCATTTCGCGTGGGATGCCGGCCAGAGGCTGGCCGCCATCCTTTGTCACCACAAAGCTCTCGGTGATTGCCAACCCCCAGTCCGGAGTCCACAGGCCGGGCATCAGATGAAACGTCATGTTTTCCTGCAGCTCTGTTTTGTCACCCGGTCGCAGGCTCATCGTGCGCTCGCCCCAGTCGGGTGGATAGCTGAGCCCGATCGGATAGCCGGTGCGGTTGGCTTTGACGTATCCAGCGCGGGCAAAGCTGTCGTAAACACAGGCCGCCACTTCTTCGCAGGTGGTGCCGGGTCGCGCTGCAGTCATTGTGTCTTCGATGGCCGTTAGAACAGCGACTTCAGCTCGGCGGATATCGTCGGGCGGATCACCGAGATAGAGGCTGCGACTGGCTGGACAGTGATACCGGCGATAACAACCAGAAATCTCAAAATAAGTCGCCTCATCACGAGCCAAAGGCCTGTCATTCCAAGTAATGTGCGAGGCCGATGCTTCGTGGCCCGACGGCGCAATCGGTACGATCGCCGGGTAGTCCCCAGCGAGGTCGGGAAGCCCTGCAATGCCTGCTGCTTGCACTTTGGCAACCAGCTGATTTTTGGGCAGGCCTTCACGAAACGCGTCGCGCAGGACGCCGTGCATATGCGCGGTCAACCGACCCGCATTTCGCATCATTCCAATCTCAGCGTCGCTTTTGACGGCACGCTGCCAGTTCACCAGACCAGTGGCGTCGATCAAGGACCCAAAGGCGCGTTCAAGAATACGGTGGCTGGTGGCGGAGTAGTAATAGTTATCCATCTCGGCGCCCAACCCAGAGGTCCAGCCGCGCTCGCGTAGTGCAAGCACAAGAGAATCGACCGGATGGTGATCTGGATGCTGCACATGCTCCTCTGGCCAATCCAGCAAATCGGACGCGTCTAGCCATGTTGTCTGTGCCGCGCCTGCTTTGTCCTGCGTCCGACCCCACCAAAGAGGTGAACCTTTAGCAGGCAGGATTACCATCTGCGGAACGTAAAAGCTCCACCCGTCATAACCGGTGAGCCACGCCATGTTCGATGGGTCCGTGATCAGCAAGGTCTCGATGCCCTGCTGATCCATTGCGATGCGGGTTTTGCTGATGCGGTCAGCGTATTCCTGTGCGCTGAAATCCGAGGCGAGCATCAGAGAGAGATCGCCTGCATGACCTCAGGTTCGATTACATCGACTTCGGATATTCCGTCGACCAAAGCCTGAGCCGATTGTTCCAGAATTGGAAAGGTCTTGTAGTGGCAAGGGATCACGGTCTTGAAATCAAAATACCGCTTGGCCGCGTAGGCCGCGCCTTTCATATCCATGGTAAAGTGACCGCCCGCCGACAATATGCCGATATCGGGTTTGTAGTAATTTCCCATCCACTCCATATCCGCCATAATGTCGGTATCGCCTGAAACGTAGAGCATGTGATCCTCGGATGCGATCATATAGCCGACCTCAGTCCCGCCCGTACGTAGACCATCCGGGGTAGCGAAGGTTGAACTGTGAGAGGCAGGGACCATCGAAACCTTCACGCCATTCAGGTCAACAGTGCCACCTTTGTTGAAACCAACAGTTTCGATCCCTTCAGCTTCGGCCCAATATCCCATGAGGTCGTATTGTCCGATCACTGGAATACTCAATTGTTTGGCCAGCGGCAGCACATCGACGACGTGGTCAAAGTGGGTATGGGTCAACAGGATATGTGTAGCACCAGCAACGGCTGCGTCATGCTGATCTTCGGTTAGCGACGGGTTTCCCGTCAGCCAGGGATCGATCAGCAGAACTTGGCCTGCGGTTTCGATACGAAAGCTGCCATGTCCCAGCCAAATGATTTCCATGAAGAATCCTCCCAATTTTCTGCTTGGAGTCAGCCTAGCATCGGCTATGTAAAAATCCATGGATTGGACGCAGTATGTTGATGGGTATTGTGAGCGGCTCTCGCCTGCTTACTGGGCCGAACCGATAAACGCGGTCACCAATGCAGCGTTTCTGATCGCGGCATTTGTGATGTGGCGCAGGGTGCGCGGGCAGGGCGCGCCCTTGGCGATGGCTTTGGTTGTTATCCTCGCGATCATCGGCATTGGCAGCTATCTGTTTCATACCCATGCACAGGTTTGGGCCGCTATTGCAGATGTTACGCCCATATTGATGTACATTCTTGTCTACATCTATGCGGTAAATCGCGACATTTGGGGGATGAAGCCATTATTCGCGGCTGGGCTGACGGCACTATTCCTACCCTATGCAGCGTTGACGATCCCTGTATTTCAATTGGTGCCTGGGCTTGGAGGCTCGGCAGCTTACGCCCCGGTTCCCCTGTTGATCCTGATCTACGCCGTCCTTTTGCGTCAGAGGGCACCGGATACGGCGCGTGGACTGGCCATCGGGGCAGGAATCCTGATCGCCTCGATCACGTTCCGCTCACTGGATGAGCCGATATGTGGGCACCTGCCGATGGGAACACATTTCATGTGGCATATCCTGAACGCCATCATGCTGGGCTTGATGATCGAGGTTTATCTACGGGCGATCCGAAACCCTCGTACCGGGACAGTGGCGGCCGGAGAGTCAGGATACTGAACAGAATCGCCTAAGCGTCATTCTGGTGGTTAATTCCTGAACGCAGCAGCCAATGCCTCGGGCAGATCAAACTCTTCCAGAACGCGGGCGCGGCCTTCTGCCGACATCTTCAAAGCTGTTTTTTCGACGATGCGTTGAACTTTTTCGTCGGAATGCTTGGCAGCAAAAGGTGCAAAGTACCATTTCAGGAAAACGAAACAGATCACGTCCTCAAGCGCCTGAACCTCGGCGTTGCGCTTGATTCCCTGCTTACGCAGCATCTGACCTACTGCTTCGATGTCGTCCGCACCGTATTCGGCCAGTTCCATGAAACCCTGGACAACATCCGCATGATAGACGCCTTGCGCCTTCCGCCAGGCCAGATATCCCGCGCGTCCGTCAGGGTATTCGGTGCGCTTCAGCTTCCAGCGTTCCACATGCTGGCCACGTGCGGAAATTTGCAAAGCGTCCGACGCGTCGGGAAACAGCCGATCCAGCTCTGCGCTCATGCGTTGGCCATAGAGCAGCTCAACCGGCTGGCCATCCTCAATATTGGGATCTTGCGCATTAGCTGCGTCAATCGCGTCCAGAACGGTCTGCTTGCGTATGCTCATTCTCTGCTCCGTTAGCTCGCCTGAACGGCACCTGACGGTTGGTTCGGCGTAAGTTTCATGACCATGCTAACGGGTTGTTGGATTGGGTGCAGCAGCCAATTGCAAAAAGCGCCGGAACGGGAGGGGGAAGCCGATCCGGTGTTCGGGTCAGGATTATTTGCCTACCCGGGTGTGGTCCTTGGTTACGGGTTCCGTAACAGGCGTGGGGAAGCTCAGGTTTCGGGTCAAGTTGCTCATATCAATACCCAGAGCCAGGGCAGGCGAGGTCAGGATCAAAGCGGACAAGATGAAGGCAGGAAAAAAGGTTTTCATGAGGTGTCTCCGATTTTTCGTTGCGTCACGATATTGAGGTGAACTGTCCGGTTCAGTTATTCAACACCCATTCTGAACTAATTAGTTTACTTATTTGCATATCAGGCATTCAAATTTGCATGGCAACTCGCGATCTTTGGTTTGAAGCTGTGTCTGCCGTCCGCTGCTCTTGCGAGTGCTGCGGCAGACAGGTAAACGCCCCCTAACGTAGATGAGGGTTTCCGATGTCGATTGACCAAAGCACCGCCGCCAAGGTGGCCAAACTGGCCCGGATCAAGGTCGAGGATGACGCGCTGCCTGCGCTGGCGTCCGAGTTCAACAATATCCTCGGGTTTATCGAGCAACTGAACGAAGTGGATGTCGACGGCGTCGAGCCAATGGTCTCGGTTGAGCCGATGCGCCTGAAGCGTCGTCAGGACGTGGTCACCGATGGAAACCAGCAGGACAAGGTTTTGTCCAACGCCCCCGATGCTCGCGAAGGGTTCTTCGCTGTTCCCAAAGTTGTGGAGTAAGTCATGAGCGAACTGAACAAACTGGGCCTGGCCGAGGCCCGCGACGCGCTGCGTGCCAAAGATGTCACATCCGTTGAACTGACCGAGGCTTGCCTCAAGGCGATTGACGACGCCGACGCGCTCAACGCGTTTGTCCACAAGACGCCCGAGATCGCGTTGGAGCGCGCCAAGGCGGCGGATGAGCGGATCAAAGGCGGTGACGCGCCGTCGATGTGCGGCCTGCCGATCGGCATCAAGGACCTGTTCTGCACCAAAGGCGTGCCATCGCAGGCTGCGTCGAAGATTCTGGAAGGTTTCAAACCCGAATACGAATCCACCGTGTCGCAGCAATTGGCTGATGCCGGTGCCGTGATGCTGGGCAAGCTGAACATGGACGAATTCGCCATGGGATCGTCCAACGAAACCTCCGTTTACGGTAATGCGGTCAGCCCGTGGCGGCGCGGCAATGACGATGCGCAGCTGACACCCGGTGGCTCGTCCGGAGGCTCAGCCTCGGCTGTCTCTGCTGACCTGTGTCTGGCGGCCACCGGCACTGATACCGGCGGCTCAATTCGCCAGCCGGCTGCCTTTGTCGGCATAACCGGCATTAAGCCAACCTATGGTCGTTGCTCGCGTTGGGGTATCGTGGCGTTTGCGTCTTCGCTGGATCAGGCCGGTCCGATGACCAAGAACGTACGCGACGCAGCAATCATGCTGGAAACCATGTGTGGCCATGACCCCAAGGATTCCACGAGCGCCGAACTGGCCGTGCCAAATTTTGAGGCGATGCTGACCGGTGATATCAAGGGCAAGAAAATCGGTATCCCCAAGGAATACCGCATGGAAGGCATGCCTGCCGAGATCGAAAAGCTTTGGGCTGATGGCGCTGCCATGCTGAAAGACGCAGGGGCCGAGATCGTTGATATCTCGCTACCGCACACCAAATACGCGCTGCCTGCTTATTACGTGATTGCTCCGGCCGAAGCCTCGTCAAACCTCGCCCGCTATGACGGTGTCCGCTATGGCCGCCGCGCGCAGCTGGCGCAGGGTGATGGCATTACCGAGATGTACGAAAAGACCCGTGCCGAGGGCTTCGGCCACGAGGTCCAGCGCCGCGTGATGATCGGCACCTATGTGCTGTCTGCGGGCTTCTATGACGCCTACTACAACCGCGCCCGCAAGGTTCGGACCCTGATCAAGAAGGACTTCGAAGATGTCTTTGCCGCAGGCGTTGATGCGATCCTGACCCCGGCAACGCCGTCGGCTTCGTTCGGCTTGGGTGAGATGACCGAAGCTGATCCGGTTCAGATGTACCTGAATGATGTGTTCACCGTGACCGTGAACCTCGCTGGTCTCCCCGGTATCTCAGTGCCTGCTGGTCTGGACAAACAGGGCTTGCCTCTGGGTCTGCAACTGATTGGTCGCCCCTGGGACGAAGGTGATCTGCTCAACACTGCCTATGCGCTGGAAAGCGCAGCGAGGTTTGTGGCCAAGCCTGGGAAATGGTGGTAATCCTCAGACCTGACACGGCAACAAAGAACCGGAGCAGCGGAATGCGCAAATTGCTTCTGATCCCAGCCATTGGGCTGATCGCGGCCTGTGATACCGTTACCCCGGTTTCGGGGACCGGTTTCAACACGCCGGAATATCAGGCGCAGCGCGAGGCTGAACTGGCCGGGCAGGGCCTGGCAGGCAATCCGCTTGCCCCACCCGAGGCAATTTCGGAACAACCGCTCTCGGCGCAGGGAACTCTTGGTGGCGCACCAACAGGCGATGCCTCTGACATCGCCAACCAGACGGCTATTGCCTTGGCGAATACCTCCGATCAGGAGACGCGTGTCGCGCCTCTGACTTCGACAAGCAACACCGGTATTTCGGACGAGCAGGATTTCGAGGCCGTCTCGAACCGTCGCAGCATCGACGCCGACGCCGCCCGTATCGAACAGAATCGGCAGACCTATGAGGTCGTCGCCCCCACCGCCGTGCCCGAGCGTGGCTCTGACGGGCAACCAAACATCGTGCAATATGCGTTAAACACTTCGAACCCCGTCGGTACTCAGCTCTACAGCCGGGCCGGGTTTAACCTGCAGGCCAAGGCACAACGCAACTGCGCACAATACGCTTCACCCGATCAGGCCCAGATCGAGTTCCTTTCGAGCGGCGGCCCTCAGCGTGATCGCAAGGGGCTGGACCCGGACGGCGACGGCTATGCCTGTGGCTGGGATCCCAGCCCGTTCCGCAGTGCCGTCAACAACTGACCTCTCGCCGATCCGGCATCCGTCCCCCAATTTCGGCCCCCGTAGGGATGGGCTGAAGCCTACGCTGATCGTATTGCACTATACCGCGATGGAGAGCGCCTCAGCCGCGCTTGAACGCCTCTGCGATCCCGGTCCCGAAGTCTCTGCCCACTACCTTATTGGCGGCGATGGCACACTCTGGCAGCTTGTCAGTGAGGACGACCGCGCTTGGCATGCCGGGGCAGGGGAGTGGCATGGGCAAACAGATATCAATTCCCGCTCAATCGGCATCGAACTGGACAATCGAGGTGACCACCCGTTCGCGGAGCCGCAAATGAGAGTGCTCGAATTGCTGCTGCGGCAGATAATGGGACGCTGGAGCATCCCCGCTGAAGGTGTGATTGGCCATTCCGATATGGCCCCGGGTCGTAAGTCCGACCCTGGCCTGCGGTTTGATTGGCAAAGACTCGAACACCAGAACCTCGCTGCGAGACGTGGAACCAAAGCACCGACAAACACGACACTGCGGACCCTTGCCAAATCCCGCGGCTACACAGCGCAGGCGGACGAGGCAGCGCTCCTCGCCGCCGTCCGCTTGCGCTATCGCCCGTGGGGCAACGGGCCCCTACACACTGACGATCTCAAAGCGCTCAGCGCGCACAATTTACCAACCTGATCCTCTTCATCTGGCCAAAAATATCCCGGGGATGAATTGGCCGCAGGCCAAGAAGGGGTTGGCCCCTTCCGAACCCTCTCCACCCTTGACGTCGCCTGATCCAACGCATACCCAGCCCTCGCGCGGAGGGCCGGATGGCCGCTGGGGTCGTAAGGCCCGAGAGGAAAGTCCGGACTCCACAAGGCAACGGTGCCGGGTAACGCCCGGGCGGGGAAACCCGACGGAAAGCGCCACAGAAATCAGACCGCCACACACGTGTGGCAAGGGTGAAACGGTGGGGTAAGAGCCCACCGCGCCGCTGGCAACAGTGGCGGCACGGCAAGCCCCACCGGGAGCAATGCCGAATAGGGTCCCCGCGCGGGCCGGTCGGTGCAAACCGATACCGCCGCTAGGCTCGCCTTGGCCGAGAGGGACCGGGTTGGCAGCTTGAGCCGCGCAGCAATGCACGGCCTAGAGGAATGGTCATCGAAGGGGGAAACCCTGGAACAGGATCCGGCTTACAGGCCCTCCGCGCATATCCTGTTACCCACCCGGCGGTGTGTATGTGCCACCGAGGGCGGCCGCCTTCTCGGCGACGGCAACAAACTCCTGGGCGGACCATGCACGAACGGTCTCGATCCTTGCAACAGCACCCGTACCCACGACGGCCATGCCAATCGCCACAGCATCGCTGCCTTCAGGCAGTTCGCTGATAACGACGACATCGTTGCCTCCGGTGGTAATGTAAAAAGAGATCAGTTTGCCGCCTGCTTTCTCAAGCAAGGCCTTGACGGGCCCGGTGCGATCTTCTGGCTTCGCCAACATTCCTTTGACCCCATCTTGCGAATAAGACGCGTAAGTGATGAAAACAGGCATATTGATCTCCCTTGGTTTTAGTTCATCAGGAGCCTTTAGACCGGCCGCCCCCGTGGCCGGGCTGCGTGCATGATTGCGCGCAAATCGGAAAATCCCGGAATGGTGGTCAACCGGGCGTATCTATTAGTGTGAGTGGTGTTGGCTGCCGGAATTCTTATCCGACCTGATATTACCTCTATCCGCGAAGCGGGGTTCGAAGGTTGGGCGACCCTATCACAGAATCGTGAGCGCACCAAATCGTCTGCTCTTGAAACCATGTCAGGAATTGTACCCAGACGCGGCGAATCCGGTTGACTTGGGCGCATGAGCGGTTAAAAGCGCACGCTCATATGAATTCAACCGAAAGGCCCCTGCCTTTTCGGACGCAGGAGATAACCATGGCGAAGCCGACGACAATCAAGATCCGTCTGAACTCGACCGCGGGCACGGGCCACTTCTACGTGACCAAGAAGAATGCACGCACCATGACCGAGAAAATGACCATTCGTAAATACGACCCGGTCGCTCGGAAACATGTCGAGTACAAAGAAGGCAAGATCAAGTAATCTGCCTTTTGGAAAGAACGTTTAAGAGGGCTCTGCTGGCGCAGGGTCCTTTTTTGTTGCCCGAAGTAGTTCGCCCATAATGTCATAAGTGGCCATGCAACTCGCCTATCGCGGGCGTTGCACGGGCGCATCAGCCTTTGGACCCTTCTAAGCCCGGCCATCTTGCTTTTTCGAGCAGCCTGCCGCTACGCTTGAGGTAACCTTTCCAAAATGTTGACCGCCATGAAAAAAATCTTATTGCCTGCTCTTGCTGTTCTGACGTTGTCAGCCTGCGAAGACCCGTTTAACCGCGAAGGTGTTGGTTTCACCGGGATCGATGGTGAACCGCGTACAGTGTCCGACGTCAAAGGTGCTGTCGCCTTCCTGCCGCCAGAAACCAACATTCCTGCCGAATTGGCTAAACTTCCGACGATTCAGGTCACCTCGGACAAAGCTGGCGCTGACAAGCTGGCGGGTGTTGCGATCGATAGTGGCGGTCGCACGGATGCCAATGCGGTGCCGCTCTCAGGTAGCGACACCAACCTGTACCTAAGCACGGTTGGGGTGAACGGTCAGTTGTACGGCGTACTTCGCACCGAAAACAATTCGACCAAGGTTGACACATCGATCGGGTCGGCGTTTGGCGAGCAGACCGAACGCTTTACCGGATGTCTGCCTGCAGGCGATGTGTTCCGCAAAGGTTCATCCGAGCGCAGCTCGGGTTTTGCTGTTCCGCTGAACTGCCGCTGATCGCAGCTTGCTTCAAGCATAAATTAAGCCCCCGCCGATAAGGTGGGGGCTTTTTCTTTTGATACTATCGCGGCTCTTACGCCGTACTGAAAATCGGCGCGAGCCCGGGATTGGGCTTAGTTTCCTATCAACGCCTGCCCGTTTTCATCAAAGAAATGGAGATTGTCAGTCGGGAACTGCAAACCGATCTTCTCACCAGGTGTCAGGTCTGTATCTCCATTCAGACGTATCGTCACTTTGTCTTCGACGCCACAATCAACGATCAGGAAGGTGTCAGCGCCCAGATACTCAATCACCTCAATGATGCCATCGCTTTGCCCGTCTCCGGCCGCGACGACCTGTATGTGTTCAGGACGAATTCCAAGCTTGGTTGCATTGCCTGATCGGGCGAAGTCTCCGCCTCTGCCGTGTTCAAGTGAGTAGCTGCTGCCTTGGGTCGTGCATGGCAGGATATTCATTTTCGGGCTACCGATGAACTGGGCCACAAACAGATTGGCCGGGCGTTCGTACAACTCTCGTGGCGTGCCAACTTGGGCGATCTTACCGTATTCCAGCACCACGATGCGATCAGCCAATGTCATCGCTTCGACCTGATCGTGCGTCACGTAGATCATAGTGCGCTTCAGATTCTGGTGAAGCTTGGCGATTTCGTAGCGCATCTCGACCCGAAGCGCAGCATCGAGGTTCGAAAGTGGTTCGTCGAACAGAAACGCCGTTGGGTCACGTACGATGGAGCGGCCGATGGCAACGCGCTGACGCTGACCACCTGACAGATCTTTGGGGCGACGTTCAAGGAACGGCCCAAGTTTCAGGACCTCGGCGGCCGTGTTGACCTGCTCGGCGATCTCAGCCTTCGGAACACCGGCCACTTTAAGCGAGAAGCCCATGTTTTCGGCAACTGTCAGGTGCGGATACAGCGCATAGGACTGGAACACCATTGTTAGGCCGCGTTTGGAAGGCGGATGATCCGTGACGTCGTTGTCATTGATCAAAAGCGATCCGCGCGAAATATCCTCAAGCCCGCCGATCATACGCAGCAGCGTGGACTTACCGCAGCCTGAAGGGCCCACAAAGACGATGAACTCTCCTTCTTCGATCTTGAGGTCAACGCCTTTGATAACCTGCGCCGAGCCGAACCACTTTTCGACTGATTTCAGTTCAATGCTACCCATTATTTCCTCCCTGCCCAGTGCAGCCATACAGCTGCAGTCCAGGTGAATGAATTGCCGCCGGCGGGGCCGCCGGAAAGCGGATCGTAGTATTCCGCAAAGCCGTTCGTTGCGATCAATTGCGCTGTTTTTTGACGTAACGCTTCGGCTTCGGGCAGGTGCCCCATATCAGCCAACCCGAACCCGATCAGCATGTTCATGAACCCCCATGTGGGCCCTCGCCAGTACCTGCGCTGGTCGAATTTGGGCATCGAAGGGTCATAGCTGGGAACCGGATACGGCACGTTCTCAAGTATCGCCTGCAACCTTTCAAGCATGGGCTGCGAGTCGAGGCCGGCATACCAGCAAAGATATGATGCGTTTGACACGCTCTCTGCCCATTCGCCTGTCCGCGCGTCGCGCGCATCGAATGAATTCAGCGCTTCGTTCCACAAGGATCTGGCACCGGCGTCAAGCTTTTGAATATCTTCGCTAAGCCTGTCTGCAGCGATACCAAGGTTTTCACTGATCACCAGCAGATCACGCGCGGCGCGCAAGGCGATGAAAGTCATGGTGGGATCCGCAACCCGGAAGGGGTTCAGGCCCAGCAACTTCTGTTGATCCCAGTTCACCTGACGACCGATCTGAACCAGTTTGATATAGCGATCGTAGTCGTATTTGGTCGGCCGGTCGGCGCTGTTGACATGGCTTGTGTCCCGACGCTGGTATTCCCCAACGCCTGAGGGATCGACACCCTCCATTGCCTTGTCCCAATCCGGAGCGTTGTCGCGCCCGGCTTCCCAAGGGTGCGTCGTACAGACCGCGCCATGGTCATCGAGCCGCCATTTCATGATCCATCGATGCCAAGCCAGCAAAGCCGGGAACAGTGCGCGAATTCGATCCTCGCCAGCCTCGCCGTCCTGTTCCCAAATCTTGCGCGCGACGGTCGCAGCTACAGGGGGTTGGATGATGCCCGAGGACGGGATCGGCCCGTGGCCTCCCCAGACATCAGGACCAGGAAAATATCCGTCATCCTGTTTGTGAAACAGAATATGGGGCACCATGCCGTCGTCCCATTGGCCTGTGAACAGCGTTTCGATCTCGGTCCAGGCCCGGTCAATGTCGAACTCGGCAAAGCCAAGCGCTGCAATCGCGCTGTCCCAATTCCACTGATAGGGGTACAGCCCTTCAGTTGGGATGGTGTATCCGCCGCGATCGTTTGCAACGAGTATGTTGCGCGCCTCGCGGTCAGGGTTTGTATGTTGGTTCATCTTGGTCATCCTTTGACGGACCCTGCAGTCAGGCCCTTGGTCATGAAACGTTCAAGCCCCAGGAACAGCGCCATGATTGGAACAGTGGCAATCACCGCACCAGCCATCAGGTGTTGTCTGGGGATTTCCGAGGAGTTCAGCATCGTCACACCTCGGGTCAGGGTGAATTTCGATGGGTCGTCCAGCAGCATGAAGGCCAGCAGGAACTCGTTCCAGGCGATCATGAAGACATAGAGCGACACGGAGGCCAGTGCAGGCAGGCTGAGCGGCAGAGTGATCTTCCAGATCACCGAAATACGCGACAGACCATCCATCAGGCCAGCCTCTTCCACCTCAGTCGGCAGTCCGCGGAAGTAACCTTGCAGCATATACAGCGCGACCGGGATCGTTGTGACCGGGTAGATCATCACAATGCCTAGGATCGAGTTGCGCAGCCCGGTCAGCGAAAACGCGATATAGATCGGCAGCGCCAGAACGATCATCGGCACCATGTAGATCAACAGGATCGAGCGCGAGAACGCCTTTTGCCCTTTGAACCGGAACCGCGCTACAGCATAGGCACCGGGCACGCTGAACAGCAGGGTGATGAACACCGTCAGGACCGAGACATAAAGCGAGGTCCAAAGATAAGTACCGAAATTGAAATCCCGGAACAGCTCGGTATAGCTGCGGAACAGCTCGAAGCCTTGAGACAGGTCGACCGAGAAATCCAGAGGATTCTGCAACAGGGCTTGCTGCGACTTAAGGCTGGTCATTACCATCACATAGAACGGGATGATCACAATCGCGGTGAAGAAGATATAGCCAAAGCCGGTGCAGAACCGGATCACGGCCTCTTCGTATTCATGGCGGGTCAGCTCTCCGAATGGCGTCTCATTCAGGATTGCGGCCATGGACAGATGCATGACAACCGCAATTGCGATCACGGTCACCAACATCGCCTGCAAGGATGTGTCTGCACCGATTAAAACCGGGCCGATACTGGTCAGACAAGACAGACCCATTAGCGCGGAAATGCCCAGACGGGCCGGCGCGTGTTGCGCCGGGAAGCGGACATAGACTAGACCGGCGACTGCCCCCCAAATCAGGCAGAGCAGGACCTGCGGCCTGAATGCCGCGCCGGTTGAGAATGACATGGTGATGGCAACCGAAGTCGCGATGACCACAAGCCAGAGTGCACCCAAAAGCGGGGCGGTAATATACCCTTTGCGCATCATAGACCCTCCTCACGGCTGATGAAGCGGAAGAAGACGAAGCTGAATGCGATCAGGCACATCAGGATCACGACCGCGACAGCCGCGCCTGCACCGATGTTGGAAATCGCAAAGGCCTGTTCATAGACATTCACGGTCAGAGTACGGGTGCCCGCGTTGCCCCCGGTCAGCAGGAAGATGTCGTCAAACTTGTTGAACGTCCAAATGAAGCGCAGCAGGAACAGCACCGACAGGATGCCCAACAATTGCGGGATGCTCAGCAGCCAGAATTTCTGGAAGGGAGAGGCCCCATCCATATCCGCTGCTTCATACATGCTGGAGTCGATGGATTGCATCCGCGCCAAAATGAACAGGAAGGACAGCGGGAAGTAGCGCCAGATCTCGAACACCGTCACCATGATCAATGCCAAGGGGCGTTCACCAAAGAAATTGATCGGTTCGCTGCTCAGGCCCATCTGAACCAACAGCGCGTTGGCCGAGCCCGAGAATGGATCGAACAGGGTAACCCATGTGAAGGCGACAGCGATCACCGGGGCCACATAGGGGAACAGGTAGAGGCCCCGTATGAAACCTTGCCCCCTGAAGCTTTTGTTCAACAGCAAGGCTGCGAACAGGCCCATCAACAGAGCTCCGATCGTGCCAAACACCGTGTAGAATAGCGTAACCCAAAGCACGCCCCAAAACTCGTCCCCGTCGAAGACGCGAGCGTAGTTTTCAAGGCTAAATTCAAAGTTCGTAAGCACACTGGGGCCACTGCCGGTCAAATCCGGTTCAGACCCTTCGATCAAGTCTTCGAATTCATCCGGTTCTCCGTCTACAGAAACGGGGATACGGATGCGCTCGCGTTGGCCACCTTCCAGGTCGCCGAAATCGCAGAACAGGTTTTGCCCGTCCAGTATGCAAGGGCTTGTCACCTCTTGCGCAGTAACGCCGTCAGGCAATACGTCGGTCAGGGTGACACCGGTAACGGCGATGTCCTGACTGGAGTTCCGAAGCCGGTACTCGATCCGCAGATCGTCGCCGGATCCGCGCAGGCTTTCACGCACCACAGGTGCAGGCGGGCGCAGGTCGGACAGGTTGAAGGGTTTGAAGCTGATCCAGAAGATCGCCAGCAATGGCAGGATCACAACCAGCGACACACTGATGATGGTCGGAGCCAGCAGCGTCCAGGCCAGACGCGCTTCGCGTTTGGCTAACGCCCCGGTCCCTGTCGGTGGGGTGGCCGAAGACATGGGATACCTCGAAGGGTTGGGTGCAGCGGCGCAATCGCCGCTGCATGTGTCACAAGGTTACTGAACCTTCGCGAGCTCGTCGTTCATTGCGGCCACTGCAGCGGCGGCATCGATTTCATCGTCGATATATTGGCGCACGACCCGGTTGATGGCCTGGCTGTTGATCATTTTGGACGCCAAAGCCAGCTGGCCTTCAGCAACGCCCCAGCGCTGCGCCACGTCCAGACCGCCGACGATCTCATCGATCATCGCCTGATCATACAGCTCGCCCAACGGGGCTTTGCGGTCCACACCAACGGGCAGCTCTGCCCAAGCTTCCGAGAACGCGGTCGGGTTGTCAGCATTACCGCGACGGACCGGGAACTTGCCCTCGGGTGCGATGGCCAGTGTTTGAGTATAGCCGTCGTCCATGGCGAATTTCACGAACTCCATCGCCGCGTCAGTGTCGGCGTCGTTGGTGATGCCAAAGTAACGAAAGTCGCCCCAAGCCGCGCCATCAGGGTTAGACGGGCCAGAGAAGTTCGTAACGATGCCGGTTTTGGAGGCCAGATCGCGCGAGGTAGGATCATCATTGATGGTCGGCGGGGCGCTGTCGCGCAGGCCTGCCAATTCGTCCAGAATGAAGGGCGACCAGATAATCATCGCGGCTTTGCCATCGAAATACAGCTCACGCGATTGCTTCCAGAACAGCTCACCCGGAGGCGAGGCTTTTGAGATCGCTTTGTAGAAGTCCAGAACCTCGGTGGTTTTGGCTTCATCAAGCGGTTGGAAACCATCCGCGCCGACAGGTGATACTCCATTGGCGAGGAACACATGTTCCAGTACCTGGCTCATAAAGTTTTCGTCCACCTTGGTGGCGGCAACAAATCCGTACATCTCTGGCGGATTGTGCAGCTTGTCCAGCGCGGCAACGACACTGTCGAACGAGTTCGGGGCTTCAAGACCTGCATCGTCGAACAGGTCCTTGCGATAGATGACCATTTGGGTCCAGCCATCAACCGGCACCGATGCGGTTTCTCCATTGAACGCTGCCATGCCAAGCGCGCCGGGGGCGAAAGTGTCAGCACCCAGCTCTTCGATCACCTCGGTTGCGGCTTCCGTGTCCAGAATGCCCGCTTCGGCCCAGGGTAGGGCGTATTGCAACGGATGATAAACTACATCCGGGAGGTCCCCGGCAGCAAACGCGGCTGTGGCGCGTGTGCCCAGATCGCTTTCAGTGACCGGGATCACTTCGACTGTGGTACCAGTCTCAGCCTTGAACTGGTCGGCCATTTCCTGTTGCTTGGCCAGCCGCTCGGGCTGTTCTTCTGTGGTCCAGAAACGGATCGTATCCGCCTGAGCTGACACCGCTGTCACAATTAGCGCAAGCGATGTTCCAAGCATCAGTCGCGATGCATTTGTCTTAAGATTCATTATGGGTTTCCTCCCCGTTTATGATCGTTGAACAGATTGATTTTTTGAGCCAGTTCCTCGGGTGTCAGCCGAGGAGGCCCGTCGGAGTCACGTGCAATCAACACGGCGTCACCAAGTTCGCGCAGGTCCGCGGACGATTCTCCACGCGCCTGGCGGATCAGCATGGTCGCAAGGCGCTCACCGGCGCGCTGGGAATCCACACTGAATGTCGTCAGTCCGGGGCTGACATATTGGCATTCGGGTATGCCGTCATATCCCAGAATTGATACATCTTTTCCAATCTCAAGACCCAAATCGGCACAGACGGGATAACACCCGAGTGCGGCCAGATCGGTCGCAAAAATGATTGCCGTCGGTGGGCGTTTCAAGCTCAAAAGCGCACGCGCCTCAACAGTACCTTCTTCGCGCGTACGGGCGCCTTCACGGATCAATTCGGCATCAAATGTCAGACCCGCAGCTTTGAGGCCTTCGAAATAGCCGTCACGGCGTAAATGGCTGTAGTTGAATTTTGGATCGCTGCCGACATAGCCGATGCGTGTATGGCCGAATTCGACGAGGCGCTCGAACGCATTGCGAATGGCCGTTTCACCCGAGATGTCGAACCAGGAGTTATTATCCTGCGCGGCGGGCTGCCCATATCGAGTGCGCCCAAACATGATGAATGGAACCTTGAGCTGTTCAAGGTACTTTACGCGTGCGTCGTCGACTTCGGTCCGAGGTAGGATGAACCCATCGGCTTTGTGTTCTTCGACAAGCCGCCCTAGCACGTTCAGCATGTCTTCTTCGGACCGCGCAGTGGAAATGGTCAAAGTCCAGTCGGATGCGCTTGCGGCTTCACAGGCGCCCGCAAGAAAGTCCTGAAGAAAGGGGTTGTGCCCATCTGGTTCTTCGCTGTTGATCACCATTGCGATGGCACGCACCCGCCCGGTTCGAATCGCTTGGGCATGGCTGAGAGGGCGATAGCCCATCTTACGCGCAGTGACCTCGACCCGCTTTCGTGTGGCTTCCGAAATGTCGGAATACCCGTTCAAAGCCCGTGACACGGTGCTTTTCGAAAGCCCCAGATGCTCGGCCAATTCATCCAGTTTCACCCTTCCGGGGCCGGAAAGGTGCCGAGGCCTTGATTGTGGCCGCTGGGGAATGGGATTCGCCATCATGTGTCCATTTGTTCGCTCCGAAACCGGTTTCGGCAATTAAAAAATGAACTTTCTTGATGCTTGCCGCATCAGAACTAGGCAGTTCGTGAACCCCACGCTTGTCGTAGGAGGCTAACAAACAGCCAGTGTGCCTTTGGATTCGGGCGAATTCTGGTGCTCAATCTTGTTAGCCGTGCCTCGCTGCGCCCATCAGAAACGCAAAGGGCAAATGTTGCTTCTTGCTTCAAAAATGTATCTGACCGAGTGCAGGGCTTGGCTTTGATTGCTTGATAGAGGTCATGCGAACTCAGCTTGCGCCCACACACTTTGCCTGAGCTGCCAATACTTGTTAGCGGCTGCGTTCAATAAGAATTGCGAATGAACCGATGCAAGACCTTCTGAAATGAATTGCTCGCATAAAAAAGCCCCGCTTAGCGCAGGGCCAAGCGAGGCAATATCGATCAATTAAGGGTTGGCTTTATTCCCGGTTCCCCAGAAGTTGCAGCAGGAACATGAACATGTTGATGAAGTCCAGATACAGGTTCAACGCGCCCATGATGGCCGCTTTGCCCAGCCACTCCTGATCGCCCGCATGGGCCATCTGCAGGTAGGTCGTCTTGATCTTCTGCGTGTCATAGGCGGTCAGGCCAGCAAAGATCAGCACACCCAGAATCGACACTGCGAACATGATTGCAGGCGACTGCAGGAAGATGTTGATCACCATCGCAACGATCAGGCCAATCACGCCCATCATAAGGAAGGTGCCCATGCCAGACAGGTCTTTCTTGGTTACATAACCATAAAGCGACAAGCCCGCGAAGGCGATCGAAGTCACCAGAAATACTTGCGCGATCGAGATGCCGGTGAAGGCCACGAAAATCCAGCTTAGCGATAGGCCCATGACGGCCGCAAACGCGTAAAAGAACAGCTGCGCACCGGCTGCAGACAAGCGGTTGATTGCCGCGCCAAAGCCAAACACCATCGCCAGAGGTGCAAACATCACAATCCAACCCAGAATGTTCGGGCTGAGCGTGACCGGATCGCGGAAGATCGAAAGCAGTTGCGGGCTGGACCCGACAGCCCATGCCACAGCAAATGTGATCAGCATACCTACGGACATTGTGCCGTAGACTTTGTTCATATGGGCGCGCAGGCCCTCGTCAATCTCGGCAGCGCGCGCGCCGGACGCCGTCCGGATCGTGTCGAATTGTGCCATTTAAGGGTCTCCCTTCAATATTCTGTTCGCAGCCCACGGTTGCGGACCGGTTTCCCGGTAAATATCGGAGAGTGTGGCCCTCGTTTCAAGGGTTTTACGACCGAAACTCAGCAAAACTGTCAGTAATTTTCCCGACTGGTGCCAAAAAACTGGCGGCTTAGGTGTCAAATTCACCAAACCGCCAGTATTTTTTATTTAATACAGATGCTTGTGCCAGTTTTCCGGTGCATCCCAGATCGGACGTGCAGCCTCGGTTTGCGCATCTGAGCGTGAAATCCCGATGTCATCCAGCGCACGATCATCAAGCTGCGCCAATGTGCGACGCTGTCGTGCGAGGCTAAGCAGGTCAAGTATCCTGGTCCCAAATGCTTTGCGTTTGATGCGACGTGGGGTTGAGATGGCTATATGGGTCATAACGTTTGCCCTTTCCTGGTTGCTTGATGAAACACTGCGCTTCAATCAAATTCCTTGATCTATATGGGGCAGTCTGACATATTTTGGAAATGAATGTTTATGACGTGACTCATAAAGGATATTGAAGATGCGAAATCTGGACATCACAACTTTGCGCTCATTCATAGCGGTTGCCGATCATGGTGGCGTGACGCGTGCTGCCGGATTCCTTCACCTCACACAGTCTGCAGTTTCGATGCAGCTCAAACGGCTGGAAGAGCTTTTGGGGCTGGAACTGCTGGATCGATCTGGCCGCACCATTGCCCTCACTGCGTCAGGAGAACAGTTGCTGGCTTATGCGCGTCGGATGATTGCATTGAATGACGAGGTGATAGGTCGGCTGACAGATCAGGCGTTTGAAGGTGAAGTTGTACTGGGCGTGCCGCATGATGTGGTTCATCCTTTCATTCCGCGGGTCTTGAAACGGTTCAATGCCAGTTTCCCTCGGGTTAGCGTGAATCTGGTGACGTCGAACACACGTCAACTGAAGGAAGAATTCGCGCGCGGAGCATTCGATCTTATTCTGACGACGGAATCGGGGGCAGGCGAGGGGGCGGAAACCCTGCATCAAATGCCGTTGCGTTGGGTTGGTGCCCTAAATGGGTCAGCCTGGCGGCAAAAGCCTTTGCGTCTGGGATTCTGCCGGAACTGTATTTTCCGACCTGTTGCTACCACCGCGTTAGATGATGTGGGGATCGAATGGGATATGAGCATCGACAGCGATTCTGATCGCACTGTCGAAGCCACCGTCAGCGCGGATTTGGCTGTGGGCGTGCTGTTGGAAGGCACCCAGCCTGGCCATCAGGAACTTATCGATCATGCAGGTGTGTTGCCTGATTTACCTGTCCAGTTCATCAACCTCTACGGTGCTGAACGGGTACGCGAAGAATACGTGGCAGAGCTTGCGAATTTGTTGCGTCAGAACTTTAATCACCCGACCGCACATCCGCTTAAAGTGGCGAGTTGATACGGATCACCACTTTGCCCGTTGATTTGCGATCGCGGAGCAACCGCAAGCCCTCAGCCACGTCTTGCAAAGGCAGGATGTGGCTGATGTGCGGTTTGATCCGTCCCTCTGAATGCCAACGGAACAGGGTGGTGAAGCTGTCACGTACAACCTCGGGCCGGAAATTCAGATACCCGCCGATATACACGCCGATTACGGTCAGGTTCTTAACCAGCAGATGGTTGGCGGGAATCTGGGGGACTTCTCCTCCGGCAAATCCAATAGGTAGCAAGCGACCTTCTGGATTGGTGGCACGGAAGGCGGCTTTGAAAACATCACCGCCGATTGCATCGTAAACCACATCAGCTCCGCCCAATGCGCGGACTTGCTCACGCAGGTCTTCGTCCGCATCGATCAGGTGGTCCGCTCCGGCCTTCTGTGCCACTGCCAGCTTATCTCGCCCCCTCGCTTGCGCGATCACTGTGGCGCCCATCAGCTTTCCGATCTCCACGGCTGTTAGACCGACACCGCCCGCCGCGCCGGTAACAAGCAGTGTCTCGCCGGGCTGTAATCGGGCGCGGTGTTCCAGAGCGATATGGCTGGTGCCATAAGCGATCTGGATTGCCGCGGCGTCTTCGAAACTCATGGAATCAGGTACTTGGATCGCCCGGTCTGCATCAAAGACCCCCGATTCGGCTAACCCGCCTTGACCGGAATAGACCGCAACGCGATCGCCCAGCTTCAGATTCATCACATTGTTTCCAAATTCGGTAACAATCCCCGCAATCTCCATGCCCAGCGTAAATGGGGGTTCGGGGGTGTCTTGATATGTACCCTTTTGCATCAAAAGGTCTGCGAAGTTCAGGCCGCAGGCACGGATTTCAACGCGGACCTGGTTGTCCCCCACAGGTGCTGCTGGCGTGTCGCACAGCCGCGCTGGAGTTCCTTTGGTCTCTATACGAAATGCCTGCATCACCGGTCTCCATTGTTTTTTGCCATAGGTTGCGTGGTGATGAGAATTGTCAATTCCAATCATCAGAATCGCTGAAGTCTCGCATGGCGTGACGTGGAACTGTTTCCAAATGGGAAACCCTGAGGTTTCACATTCACGACACAACCACAAACCACTGTGCGAATTCCTTGATTCAACCAACTTGAAAAAAAATCTAATTGCGGCAATATTACGCTATGGTGCTGTTCGGGGGGCACGTTCCGGATTAGGGAGTTCTTAAGCAGCGACCCGCTAACTCAGCGGTTATGGCTGCTGTCGCGGTTTCCCGGACAGGTGTTTGTGTAAAGGAGACTACCAATGACCCATCACGTCGATGTCCATGTGGGCAAACGCGTCCGGCATCGCCGCTGGCTGATTGGCATGACTCAGCAGCAGTTAGCGCAGCAAGTTGGTATCAAGTTTCAACAAATTCAAAAATACGAAACAGGGGCCAACCGGATAAGCGCGTCGCGCTTGTGGGACATTGCCGAGGCATTGGATGTTCCCGTCAGCTTCTTCTTCGATGGACTTGAAGAGACTCAGAAATCGGCTTCGGACAAGAAATCGGTTCCTGCGGATTTGATGGGGGACAAAGAAGCGCTTGACCTCGTTCGTTCATACTATGCGATACCTGAAAACCAGCGTCGTCGTCTGTTTGAATTGGCCCGCGTGTTAAGCGACGTCGCCTGATACAATCACTTGACTTCGCGGGGCGTCGGGCGCACGGGAAAGCCATGCAAAACACCCCGCTAAGTGATCTAGAGATTGCAGAAGAAATGGCCGACGCGGCGCGTGCGGCCATTCTTCCATTTTTCCGACAGTCGAATCTAAAAACTGACAACAAGTTGGCGTCCGGTTTCGATCCGGTCACTGCTGCGGACCGTCAAGCTGAACAAGCCATGCGTGCGGTGCTGGCTAAACATCGCCCAGAAGATGGGATTCTGGGTGAGGAGTTCGGCAAGAACTCTGGCACAAGCGGACGGGTTTGGGTGTTGGACCCAATTGACGGCACGCGCGGATTTATCAGCGGCACGCCCACATGGGGTGTCCTGATTGCGCTGAGCGACGATACCGGGCCTAAGCTTGGCGTTATTGATCAGCCCTACATCGGTGAGCGATTTGTTGGGGATAAGGATCAGGCCTATGTCGAAGGCCCGTTGGGCCGGTCAGCGCTTGGAACCCGTGATACTCGGACAATAGACGAGGCAATCATCTTTACCACCTTTCCCGAAGTTGGCAGCGAGGTAGAGGCTGCAGCTTTCAAGGCCGTCGCTCAGAACGCGAAGCTGACGCGCTATGGGATGGATTGTTATGCCTATGCCCTGCTCGCGGCCGGGCAGATCGATTTGGTCGTTGAGGCAGGATTGAATGCCTACGACATCCAGGCTCCAATCGCGGTAATCAAAGCCGCTGGCGGTGTCGTGACAGATTGGCAGGGTAATCCGGCACATGATGGCGGGCGGGCACTTGCGGCGGCCAATGCGGATGTTCACGCTGCTGCTCTGGAAATCCTGAAAGAATACTAAACCGGTTGCCGCAGGTCTTCTGCGGCACTACACTGATCCCGGCTGGTTCTTGCGCCCGTTTTCCACCAGCCAAACACTCTACGCATGAGACGGGCTGAATGCGGGAGTGTACAAAATGACCGAAATTCTGATCCGTAACGCCGACGTAATCATCACCATGGACGATGCGCGGCAAGAGCTTGCAGGCGCTGACCTTCTGGTTCGCGATGGAAAGATTGCAAAGATTGGCCATGGCCTGACCAGCCAAGGAGAAATCCATGATGCCTCCGGCTGTGTCGTGACACCCGGATTGGTAAACACCCATCATCACCTTTATCAAACTCTGACGCGCGCTGTGCCCGGTGGGCAGGATGCGCTGCTGTTTGGATGGTTGCGAACGCTTTATCCCATCTGGGCACGTTTTGGGCCCGACGAGATGTTTATCTCGGCCCAAATTGGACTGGCAGAGCTGGCGCTGTCTGGTTGCACGCTAAGTTCTGACCACCTCTACCTTTTTCCCAATGGCGCCCGGCTGGAAAATACGATTCATGCAGCGTCTGAGCTGGGTTTACGTTTCCATCCCACACGTGGGGCGATGAGTATTGGTGAAAGTGACGGGGGCTTGCCCCCTGATGCGCTTGTCGAAGCCGAGCAGGCCATTCTGGACGATATGATCCGCGTGGTTGACGCCTTTAACGACCCGTCTGACGGATCAATGTGCCGCGTCGGGCTGGCACCCTGTTCACCGTTCTCGGTCAGCCGCGACCTGATGCGCGAGGCAGCCATGTTGGCACGTGAAAAAGGCGTGATGCTGCATACGCATTTGGCCGAAAACGACGAAGATATCGCTTATTCCGAAGAGAAATTTGGATGCCGACCCGGCCAATATGCCGAAGAACTGGGCTGGACTGGCTCGGATGTTTGGCATGCGCATTGCGTCAAGCTAGATGGCGCAGAAATTGATCTGTTCGCGCGCAGTCGAACGGGCGTGGCCCATTGCCCCTGTTCGAATTGTCGCCTTGGGTCGGGCATCGCTCCTGTACGCGCAATGCGCGATAACGGTGTACCCGTTGGTCTTGGCGTTGATGGCTCTGCCAGCAATGACAGCAGCAATCTGGTGGCCGAGGCGCGTCAGTCCATGTTGCTGCAACGGGTCGCAAACGGTGCTGATGCGATGTCGGCCCGTGAAGCGCTCGAGATTGCAACCCGCGGAGGGGCTGACGTGCTGAACCGTCCCGATTGCGGGCGCCTTATGCCCGGCAAACGCGCCGACATTGCTATCTGGGACGTGCGTGGTATCGAAAGTGCAGGCAGCTGGGATCCGGCTGCGCTGTTGCTTGCGGGACCAACGCGCGTGAAACACCTGTTTATTGAAGGGCGTCAAATCGTCCGCGATGGCCAGATCGCCACAATCGACTTGCCTAAGGCTATAGAGACCCAAAACCGTCTCGCGCGCGCTTTGGCCGAGTAACTGGGTTCACCTTCATCTGGCTTCAAATATCCTCGCCGAAGGCATGGGCCGTCGGCCCTTTCAGGTCAGCCCAAAACGGATCGTCCTCCGATCCATACATCGACCACAGCCCGATCATCGCCCATCATGATGGTCGGGAATACCGCCTCCCAAAGATCATCAGCGTGCGCTTCGCGCTGGGCGATGGCTGGAGTCGAGGCCAAATCCAAGACGACCAGATCGGCCTCCATTCCCACGGCGATATTGCCGATGCGATCATCCATCCGCAGCGTACGAGATGATCCGACCGTTCCGAGCCAAAGCAATTGCGACGGATGCAACGGGCGGCCTCGCAATTGACCGATCTCATAAGCCGCGGCCATGGTGCGCAGCATCGAAAAGCTGGAACCGCCACCAGTGTCGGTTGCAAGACCCACCCGATGCCCTTCGTGGATCAGGCCATTCATGTCAAACAGGCCCGAGCCGATAAAAGTGTTCGACGTTGGACAGTGGATCAGCGCAGCATCCATTTCGCGCAGGCGATCACGTTCGCGATCTTCCAGATGAATTACGTGACCATAGAGGCCATTCCCACCCAACAAACCAAACTGCTCATACGTATCCAGGTAATCGCGCGCGTCAGGGTAAAGGGAACGGACCCATTCGATTTCGTCAGTCTGTTCGCTGAGATGGGTCTGCATCAAACACTCGGGATGCTCGGCCCAAAGTGCACCCATCGCTTCCAACTGCTCGGGAGTTGAGGTGGGTGAAAACCGCGGCGTGATGGCGTAGGAAATCCGATCAACGCCGTGCCATTTTTCAAGCAGCGCTTTGGATTGGTCGTACCCGGTTTGAGCGGTGTCGCGCAGGCCTTCAGGCGCATTTCTGTCCATACAGGTTTTGCCTGCAACAACCCTTTGTCCTCGTGTCTGTGCAGCAGTAAAAAAGGCATCAACACTTTCGGGGTGAATGGTGCAAAAACTACACATGGTCGTCGTGCCGTGGGCTGCAGTCAGATCCAGATATCTGTTTGCGATTTCCGAAGCATAGTTCGGGTCTGCGAACTTCATCTCTTCGGGGAACGTGTAGCTGTTCAGCCAATCAATCAGCCGTTTGCCCCAACTCGCGATCATCGCCGTCTGCGGATAGTGAACGTGCGGATCAACAAACCCGGCCATGATCAGATGATTGCCATAGTCCTGAATGCGGGCGTCGGGATGCTCGTCAGATAGGTCGGACGCCGATCCTAACGCGACGACACGACCGTCTTCGATCAGCACCGCTTCGTGAGTTTTGGTCGCATCCGTGGGTTCACCTTCGAACGGTGAGCCGGTGAAGCTGAGCACGCGTCCCTTCAGAAGCGTCTTTTGCGCCATTTGTCTTGTTCTCCGCCTGTTTGGGGCCGTCAACCAGCATAGGGGCGCGAAAGATGTGGGTAAATTGGAGCATTGTCATTGTTTTCCGGTAGCTGCTTCTTCTATCTAGAAGCAATCCACGAGCAATAGGGGCAGCGCATGACGACAGGGAATGACGAAGCCAGACCTGACCAGCCCCGGGAAGAGGACGTCTATGCGCTGGATCGGCGAACCGTAGCGGCGATCCTTTATGCGGTTGATGTCGAAGATCGCGCCAAGCTGATTGAGCTGATGGAGCCGCTGCATGCGGCCGATATCGCTGACCTTCTGGAACAGATCAACCCATATGACCGCGCCCGCCTAATCCGGTTGTACGACAAGGAATTTGACGGGGATATCCTGTCTGAACTGGATGAATCCGTCCGGGAAGAGGTGATCAACGTCCTGAAACCGGACGTCCTGGCCGAAGCCGTTCGAGATATGGAAAGCGACGATGTCGTTGACCTTCTGGAAGACCTCGAAGAACCACAGCAGGAAACCATCCTTGATGCGCTGGAGGATTCCGAGCGGGTCGCGGCCGAACAGGCGTTGTCATACCCCGAAAACTCGGCCGGTCGCCTTATGCAGCGCGAAGTTGTCATGGCGCCCGAGCATTGGACGGTTGGGCAGGCCATCGATTTCATGCGCGCCAATGATGATCTGCCGGAGCAGTTCTATCACCTGATTCTGGTCGATCCGCGATTGAAACCTGTCGCTCAGGTCACGCTGGGCAAGCTGATGGCGACCCGCCGCGAAGTGCCGCTGCACGACATCGCCGAGGAAGATTTCCACACCATCCCCGTCGAACAGGACGAAGAGGACGTGGCCTATGCGTTCAACCAGTATCACCTGATCTCGGCCCCGGTTGTTGATGCAGATGGGCGGTTGGTCGGCGTAATCACCATCGATGATGCGATGGTGGTTCTGGACGAAGAATACGAGGAGGACATGTTGCGCCTTGCGGGTGTCTCAGACGAAAGCTCTCTGTCCGATAGCGTGGCGGCGACCAGCAGGCGGCGCTTGCCGTGGCTGGGCGTTAACTTGATTGCCGCGATCTGTGGTTCCCTCGTCATTTCGCAGTTCGAGGCCGCGATTGATCAGTTGGTTGCCTTGGCGATCCTGATGCCGATCGTGGCGTCGATGGGGGGCAACGCCGGAACGCAGTCACTGACGGTCGCTGTGCGGGCCTTGGCCACGCGCGACTTGACCGGCTCGAACGTGGGGCGTGTGATCCGGCGCGAACTGCTTGTGGGAATGCTCAATGGGATGTGTTTTGCCGTCGTTTTGGGAACCGTTGGGATGATGTGGTTTGATTCTCCACTGCTGGGTGTCGTGATCGGATCGGCGCTGGTCGTGAACATGATCATCGCAGGCTTTGCAGGTACGGTAGTACCCGTGGTGCTGGATCGTCTGGGCGTTGACCCGGCACTGGCATCAGGAACCTTCGTGACTACAACAACAGACGTCATGGGCTTCTTCATCTTTCTAGGGCTCGCCAGCGTGGTGCTATTGTGAACGAAACAACCGATCTGACTGAACTCAAAGCCGCTGCACGCAAGGCTGCCTTCGCGCGCCGTAGCGCAGCGTTTGATGCGCGCATTCCGGGGGCAGCAGGTCGTTTGTCAGAAGTTCTGGCAGGACATCGCGGTGTTCCTACGTCCGGCTACATGCCGATCCGCACCGAGATTGACCCGCTGCCCGCTATGGCTGAGGCGGCGGCTTATGGGCCTGTAGGAGTGCCCGTCATTCAAGCCGCAGGCCAGCCATTGCGCTTTTCGCGCTGGACGCCGGAAGGTGTGCTGAAAGACGGGCCCTTTGGTGCGAAAGTGCCGGAAGTCGACGACTATTTTGATCCTGAAATACTGATCGTTCCCTTGGTGGCGTATGATGCGAAAGGCGGACGATTAGGCTATGGCGGCGGTTTCTATGACCGCACCCTAGAAGGCTTGCGCGTAAAACGCCCGACGCTTGCCATTGGCTTTGCCTTCGACGCGCAGGAAGCTGAGCATCTGCCGCTGGAGCCGACGGATCAACCGCTGGACATGGTGATCACCGAAAGCCGGATATTGACCTTTTAATCAATTGCCAATCGCGCATTTGTCTGGTTCCGCCTTGTTATTGCCACCTGCGGCGCTTAGGACCGCAATCATGAGGATTTTGTTTCTTGGTGACGTTATGGGGCGCTCGGGTCGCGCCGCCATTCAGCAACATCTGCCGCGTCTGCGTGACGAATGGCGGCTGGATTTTGTGGTGATCAATGGCGAGAACGCCTCGAATGGGATGGGGCTGAGCGGGGATCACGCCAAGCTGCTGCTTGAGGCCGGGGCAGATTGCATCACGCTGGGCGATCATGCGTTCGATCAGAAAGACATGCTGCAGTTCATCGAGAAAGAACCGCGCATCGTGCGTCCGGTGAACTATGCCAAAGGCGCACCGGGGCGGGGGCACCGGCTGTTCACGGCTCCGGGTGGGCGCAAGGTGCTGGTGGTTCAAGTGCTGGGGCAGGTCTTCATGAAACGGCCCTTTGACGATCCATTCTCGGCCATCGAACCGATCCTGAAATCGCATCCGCGCGGCGGTCAGGCACAGGCGATCATCGTTGACATGCATTGCGAGGCGACATCCGAAAAGATGGCGATGGGCCATTATTGTGACAAACGCGCCAGCCTTGTGGTGGGGACGCACACACATGTACCAACCGCAGACGCGCAGGTATTGCCGGGTGGGACAGGATACCTGACTGATGCCGGGATGTGCGGCGACTATGACTCGGTCATCGGGATGGACAAGCAAGAACCCATGCGACGGTTCATCACTGGGATGCCCAAAGCGCGGTTTACGCCTGCAAATGGCGAAGCGACGCTAAGCGGCGTATTTGTTGAAACCGATGATCGCGACGGCAGTGCAAAAACTGTGCAGATGGTGCGGGTTGGTGGGCGGTTGCAGCAGGCAACGCTCTGAAAAACACGTCAGGCTTGCCCTGATGAACGCAATACGTGAAACTGATCACCGGGCGCGTGTGCCAGTTTAGGTTTCGGACAGAATACCAAGAATGCAATTCTTTCAACTGACAGAGACGGGCAGCGCGATACTGGCGCTGATGATCGTCGCAGGCATGTTCATTATGTTCCTGCGCGAGGTTTATCCGACCGAGGTTGTTGCCATCGGCGGGGCAGCCCTGATGCTGGCCACCGGTATTCTACCCTATCAAAGTGCGCTTGCGGTCTTGTCGAACCCCGCGCCTTGGACCATTGGCGCGATGTTCATTATCATGGGCGCACTGGTTCGGACCGGGGCGCTTGATGCTTTCACCTCGGTTGCGCAGAAGCAGGCGCAGGTGAACCCCCGGTTCGCCATCGGATTGCTGATGGCTTTTGTCGTCTTTGCATCAGCGGTGGTCTCTAACACGCCGGTGGTTGTTGTGATGATCCCGGTCTTCATTCAGATCGCCCGAACACTGAACGTTTCAGCGTCAAAGCTATTGATCCCGCTCAGCTATGCAGCGATTCTTGGCGGCACGCTGACGCTGATTGGGACGTCGACTAACCTGCTGGTCGATGGTGTGGCGCGGGCGCAAGGCATGACCGCATTCACGATCTTCGAAGTCACCCCTCTGGGCATCGCGTTGGTGATCTACGGAATGGTCTATCTTCGCTTTATTGCGCCTCGCTTGCTGCCCGAACGTGACAGTATGGCTGAAATGCTGAGCGACCGCTCCAAGATGAAGTTCTTTACCGAGGCTGTTATTCCCCCCGACAGCAACCTGATCGACCGGGAAGTAACCGGGGTTCAACTGTTCAAACGTCCCGGTGTGCGTCTGATCGACGTGATCCGGGGGGATGAATCGCTGCGCCGAAACCTGAAGGGTGTCAGCCTGAAAGTGGGCGACAGGGTGGTTCTGCGAACCGAGATGACCGAGTTGCTGAGCCTTCAAAGCAACAAGGAACTCAAGCGCGTCGATCAGGTCTCGGCGGTTGAAACCAAGACGGTTGAGGTGCTGATCACGCCAGGATGCCGAATGGTTGGCCGAACGCTGGGGTCTATGCGGTTGCGGCGGCGGTATGGCGTTTATGTCTTGGCTGTTCATCGCCGAAACCAGAATATCGGACGCCAATTGGATGATCTGACAGTGCGGGTCGGTGATACGCTCCTTTTGGAAGGCTCACCTGCCGATATTCAGAAGCTGGCGGCGGATATGGACATGGTTGATGTCACGCAGCCATCGGCGCGGGCATTCAGGCGCAGCCATGCTCCGATTGCGATTGGCGCGCTGGTTGGGATTGTTGCTCTTGCTGGACTTGGCGTTGCGCCGATCCTGCTGCTTTCAATCATCGCTGTTGCTGTTGTACTGATGACCCGCTGCATCGACGCGGACGAGGCGTTCTCATTCGTTGAGGGCCGATTGCTGGCCCTGATTTTCTCGATGCTCGCAATCGGCGCGGCGCTCGACAAATCCGGAGCGGTGACATTGATCGTCGAGGCGGTCGCACCTGGGCTGGGCATGTTGCCACCTTTCCTGATCATCTGGGCGGTGTACCTGCTGACATCGGTGCTGACCGAGTTGGTTTCGAACAATGCGGTGGCCGTGGTCGTCACACCGATCGCGATCTCTCTGGCGCAGGCGGTGGGCATCGATCCGCGTCCGCTGGTTGTCGCGGTAATGGTTGCTGCCTCGGCGTCTTTTGCGACGCCTATCGGCTATCAGACCAACATGATGGTGTATGGCCCGGGCGGGTACAGGTTCACTGATTTTCTGAAGGTTGGTGTGCCGCTGAACCTGACTGTGGGTCTGCTGGCATCGCTGCTGATCCCGTTTATCTGGCCCCTCTAAGGCCGGCACGGATTCGCCGACTTGAATGTGTTGCACTTGTAAAACCTGATCCAGCCACAATCTTTTCGCTAAAGACGAAAGTGAAAGGATGGGATCATGCCTTTTCCAAAACTCGGGCAGGCCATTGTGGCCGGAGCAATCATATTAGCCCTGCTTGGCAGCCAGAGCCATGCCGGCACCGTCACCGGTACTGCAACCTACCGCGAGCGGATTGCTCTGCCGCCGGATGCGACACTTTATGTGGAATTGCAGGATATCTCGCGCGCTGATGCCGCTGCTGTGACCCTCGCTGCGCAACGTTATGCGTTGAACGGTGTGCCCTCAGATTTCGAGCTGACCTATGATGATGCTCTGATCCGCGAAGGGATGACCTATGCTGTACGCGGCGCGATCTATGGTGGGGACGAGTTGCTGTTTACCACGGATAGCGTCCACCCTGTGCTAACCAATGGCGAAGGCAACACGGCAGAGCTTTTGCTGGTGCAAACGAACAGGCAGGGTACCGAAACACTGGAAGGGACCGAGTGGACGGCCATCGGTATTGACGGAGCTATCCTTGACTCAAAACGCCCACCTCAGCTCTCATTCGCTCAGGGCGGCGCGTTCGGTGGCACAGGCGGCTGCAACAGGTTCTCCGGGCAAGCCGAGATCAGCGGCAATAGTCTTGAGTTTCCAGACAACATGGCCGCGACCCTGATGGCATGCCCTCCAGAACTTGAAGAGGTCGAAGACCAGTTTCTAGCGGCCCTGCAAAAGGTAACGAACTATGCCGTTGCCGGCGACAGTCTGGTGCTGCTTGACTCTGCGGGCGAGCCGGTGCTGAAATTCGTGCGCAACCAGTAATTACGCGACGGCGCGGGACCGTCCCGCATTGCGGCCCGAGAAGATGCATCCACCCAGGAATGTGCCTTCCAGCGCGTTGTATCCATGGTAACCGCCGCCGCCGAAACCTGCGACCTCTCCGGCTGCAAATAGGCCGGGGACGACCTGACCGTTTGCACCGATCATCTGGCTGTCGAGGTTGGTTTGTAAGCCGCCCAGCGTTTTGCGGGTTAGCACATGCAGCTTGACCGCGATCAGCGGCCCGTTTGACGGATCGAGAAACTTGTGGGGCTTGGCGGTTCGGATCAACTTGTCGCCCCGATAGTTGCGCGCCGCGAGGATCGCCATCATCTGCGCGTCCTTCGAGAACGGGTTGTCGACCTGCGAATCCCGCGCCTCGATCTGGGCACGCAGATTCGCCTCGTCAATAAGGCCACCACCAAGCTGGTTCATTCCTGTGACCAATTCGGTCAACGTGCGAGCGACGACGAAATCCTCGCCTTTTTCTTTGAATGCCTCGACCGGAGCGGTGGCCTTGGAGCCCGACAGTATGCGCTGACGGATCACTTCTTTCCAACTGCCCGATGTGAAATCGGGATTTTGTTCCGAGCCTGACAGCGCGAATTCTTTCTTGATGACCTTCTGCGTCAGCACGAACCAGCTGTATTCATATCCGGTTTTCAGAATTTCGCGCAGGGTGCCCAGAGTATCGAAGCCCGGCAGACATGGAGGTTGCAGGCGATTGCCGCGCGCATCGAACCACATGGAACTTGGGCCGGGCAGGATACGAATGCCATGTGCGGGCCAAATCGGGTCCCAATTGCGGACACCTTCCGTATAGTGCCACATCCGGTCGCCATTGATCACATGCCCGCCTGCCTTTTCAGTGATCGGGATCATCCGGCCATCCACGTGGAACGGAACGCCCGCCACCATATCCTTTGGCGGCTCACCCAATCGATCACGCGGCCAGCTCTTGCGCACCATCTCAAAGTTACCGCCAATGCCGCCTGACGTGACGATGACCGAAGGAGCGTAGACCTCGAACTCACCCACTTCGTCTCGGTTGGTCTTGCCGCCGCGCTGGGCGGTATCGTCAGCCAGAACCTCTCCGGACACACCTTTGGCGCAGCCGTTCTGGATGATGATGTGGCTGACCTGATGTCGGAACTTAAACTGTATCAGCCCTGCGCTGACATGTTCGCGCACCCGTTGGATGAAATGTTCGAGCACGCCCGGCCCGGTGCCCCAAGTGATGTGAAATCGCGGGACAGAGTTGCCATGTCCATTGGCATAAGACCCTCCGCGTTCAGCCCAGCCCACAACCGGGAACCAGCGTAGGCCCATCTCATGTAGCCATGGCCGCATCTCACCGGCTGCGAATTCAACATATGCTTGGGCCCATTTACGCGGCCATGCGTCTTCATCCCGGTCGAACTGCGCGCTGCCCATCCAATCACGCAGGGCCAGATCGTGGCTGTCGCGGATGCCCATGCGGCGTTGTTCGGGGGTATCGACCATGAACAAACCGCCGAGGCTCCAGAATGCTTGCCCGCCAAGGAAATGTTCCGGCTCCTGATCCACGACGATCACGCGTTTGCCGCGATCCCCCAGTTCCGCTGCAGCTGCCAGACCGGCAAGGCCAGCGCCAACGACAATCGCATCTGCTGTGTTTTCAGTCATCGGATCTCCTTTCAGCGGCTGCGGAACCAGAGAATAAAAGGGGTCACGACCACATACATGGTGATACCATAAACGGCGGCAGGTACGGCCAGCGGGCTGAAACCCGTCGTCGTGCCTGTGATCAGTGCCGCCAGTGTAATCCCCATAGCCGAGTTCTGAATCCCGGTGTCGATTGAGATGGTCTTGGCCTCTTCCCATGTCAGTTTTGCCGCGCGGGCCAGCCCTAGGCCGATCAGCAATAGGGCTATGTTCAAGCCGATCAGAGCGACTCCGATAGAACTGAGATTTTCGATGAAGAACGTCCAGTTCCCGGCAAGAGCGGCCAGAACAATCAGCACGAACAAGACCGAGGCGAGCGTCGATAGCGGACCATCAATTCGAGTGGCAAACTCTCTCGCAAACCTGCGTATGCTGACGCCGATGGCGACTGGCAGTGTGGTGATCAGAAATAGCGCTGTGGCTAATGCACTGATTGAGACTTCGGGCGCGGCCTCTCCCATGAAATGGTTGATCGACCATGCCGCGAGTATTGGAACGGTCACGATTGACAGCAGGCTAATCACCGCCGTCAGGCTGACGGACAGGGCCACATCCCCCTTTGCGAATTTGGTAAGAATGTTGCTGGTCACCCCGCCGGGGCAGAAGCTGAGGAGCATGACGCCGACAGCGATCTCGGCGGATAGTCCGAACAGTGAAACTGTTAGAAAGGCCGCCAATGGGATCAACATCACCTGGCTAATCGCACCAATGGCAAAGGGGTAGCCGCGCGTCAGAACGCGGCGGAAATCAGCGGACTCAAGCCCGATCCCCAGTGACAACATGATAATGGCCAGCGAAATCGGCAGGCCGACATTGATAAGTAAGTCCAAGAACAACTCCTCCCAAAGCCGTTCGGGCCAGCCTATGCGAGGGGTCGTGGATCAGGCAACCGCGCCGTTAGGTCACCCGTATCGTTCGGCAAATCGGCGCAGGATTTCACCCGGTTGCGTGACGTCTGCGGCGTGGCACATATCGATCAGATTCTGCGCATCTTCCGGCGGGAAATAGCCGTGATCCTTGTAGATATGGATGCGCTGTTCGAAATCCTTGGCGTCCGCCTCGGGGTGGAACTGGGTTGCATAGACATTCTGCCCCCAGCGGATCATCTGAATCGGGCAGGGGTCCGAGGCCACCAGATGCACGCAGCCTTCTGGTAAGGTCTGTACGGCCTCTTTATGGCCTACAAAAGCCTCGAACTGCGGATGCAGGCCAGCGGTCAGAGGATCCTGTGTGCCATCCTCGGTCAGGCGACAATCAGACGGACCAACTGGCTCGCCATATTGCCGTTTGCTGACGTCACCCCCTAGATGCGCGGCAAGAATGCCCAAGCCATAGCAGCAGCCCATGAACGGATGATCCTGTGCGGTGATCTGCGGCATCAGCCCCATGATCGCATCCTCGATCTTGGCATCCAGTACGGATTTGCTGGCCGGGTCGTCACTGACGCAGCCCGGACCGCCGCCGACAATGACACCTGCGTAGTGGGTCACATCCAACGCATCGGGCAAGTCTTCGCAATCCAACCGGATGCGATGGGTCTGGGCGGGCTGAAGGCCGGTTTTGTCCAGAATCGAGGCATACTCGGCATCCGACGCATCAGTTTCCGGGCGCAGTTGCAGGATCAGAAATCGTTTCATGCGCTGCCTTTACCCATCAAAGCGGCCAGAACACAAGGATCGAGGGGATTGAGACCGCGATGATCAGAACCTCCAGTGGCAATCCCATGCGCCAGTAATCGCCAAACCGGTATCCGCCGGGACCCAGGACCAGAGTGTTATTCTTGTGCCCAATCGGGGTAAGGAAAGCAGCGGATGCCGCCACCGCAACGGTCATCAGAAACGGGTCGGGGGAGACTTCAAGCGTGCGGGCCATTTGAATGCCAACCGGGGCAGCAACAATCGCAGTGGCTGTATTGTTGAGCACATCCGACAGCGTCATTGTAACGACCATCAGTACCGTCAGGATCGCCCAGGCGGGCAAGCCATTCGTCAATTGAATAAGCGCGTTGGCAATCAGCTCCGTTCCACCCGAAGTCTCAAGCGCGCTGCCCAGCGGGATCATCGATCCCAGCAGAACCACAACAGGCCATTCGATGTGGTTGTAGATATCCGCAATCGGCATGATCTTGGTCAGCACATAAGCCACGACAACCAGGCCCAAAGCGATGGGTAGGTAGATCAACCCAATGCTGGCGGCAAGCACAGCTGTCGCGAACAGGCCAATAGCCAGCCAAGCCTTGTCATTTGCGGTCACGTTCAACCCGCGTTCTGCCAGCGGTAGACAGCCAAGCCATTCAGTCACATCCGTGCTGCGATCCCGGGGGCAGAGCAGCAGCAAGATGTCCCCAGGTTCAACCTCGGTCTTGCGGACCTGCTGGGTGATCCGGCGCCCCTGACGCGAAATCCCCATCAGTACCGTGCTTTGTCGCCACGCAAGCCCTAACGCCTGCGCAGTGCGTCCGGTGATGCGGGCACTTTCGGGAACAACGACTTCGATCACCTCAAGCCCATCGCCTTCGGCGGTCAAAACCTCTTGTCTCCGCGTGTCCGAGAAATCCAGATTGAGCGCGGCGCGGAATTCGTCCAGCGCCTCGGGCCGCGCCTCCAACACCAGCGCATCACCTTCGTGCAAGGTCGCGTGGGTCGATCGGCCATAGCGGCGCTTGCCGTCACGGATCAGACCAATAATGGCCACGTCAGATTTCTCGGCAGCTTCATAAAGCTCACTTACTCGCTTGCCGATATGCGGTGATTCAGGTGGGATCGTCAGTTCTGCGATATATTCCGCCAGCACTTCCGAAGTCTCTTCTTGAACACCTCGATTTGGGATCAAGCGCCAGCCAATCAAAGCCACAAAGGCGAGACCGGCAATGGCGGCGATGCCACCCACAGGGGCAAAGTCGAACATCCGAAACGGCTCGCCCAGCGTTTCGGCCCGGATTGAGGCGATAATGATATTCGGGGGCGTACCGATCAGGGTGGCCATGCCACCAAGGATGGTTGCAAAACTCAGCGGCATCAGGCTGAGACCGACCGAGCGCCCAGCCTTTCGTGCGGTCTGGATGTCGACCGGCATCAGCAAGGCCAGCGCCGCCACGTTGTTCATAAAAGCCGACAAGATTGCGCCGATTCCGCCCATCAGCGCGATATGCGCGCCCAGCCCGCGCGAGGCATCAACCAGCGTCCGCGTGATCATGAACACAGCACCCGAGCGCACCAGACCGGCAGAAACCACCAGCACGAGCGCGACAATGATTGTGGCCGGATGACCGAAACCCGCAAAGGCGCTGTCAACGGGAACTACACCCAACGTGACTGCGATCATAAGCGCGGTGAAGGCCACGAGGTCATAGCGAAACCGCCCCCACAGCAGCATTCCAAACACGGCGAAAAAAAGGGAAAAAAGAATGATTTGATCCGTCGTCATGCCGCCACCATAACCCGCGCCAGCCTTGGGGCAAGTCGATCTCTTGATCCCAGCCCCCGCAAACGTCTATATGAGCGCCAAACACGCAATCACGAATGACGAGGACGCACCATGGCAGGCCATTCCAAATGGGCCAATATCCAGCACCGCAAGGGACGTCAGGACGCCGCGCGGTCCAAACTGTTTTCCAAGCTGTCGAAAGAGATCACAGTCGCTGCCAAAATGGGCGACCCCGATCCCGACAAGAACCCGCGCCTGCGTCTTGCGGTAAAAGAGGCCAAGTCGAACTCGGTCCCCAAAGACGTGATCGACCGCGCGATCAAGAAATCGGTTGCGGGCGAGGGCGATGAATACGAAGAAATTCGGTACGAGGGTTATGGCCCCAATGGCGTCGCGGTAATCGTCGAAACGATGACCGACAACCGAAACCGTACCGCATCCACGGTACGCTCGACCTTTTCTAAGAACGGCGGAAATCTGGGCGAGACCGGCTCGGTCGGTTTCATGTTCGACCGCAAGGGTGAGGTTGTTTACCAGGCCGATGCAGGTGATGCGGATACGATTTTTGAAGCGGCCATCGAAGCCGGGGCCGAGGACGTTGAAAGCTCGGAAGACGGTCACATCATTTGGTGCGCTGATACCGATCTGAACGATGTGTCGAACGCATTGGAAGAGGCGTTGGGTGAATCCGAATCCACCAAGCTGGTGTGGAAACCTACCACCACGACCGAACTGGGTCTGGAAGACATGCAAAAGTTAATGAAGCTGGTGGATGCGCTGGAAGACGACGACGACGTTCAGCGCGTGACCACGAATTTCGAAGCGACGGACGAGGTCATGGCACAGCTCTGACCTGCTGATCGATCGCGCAAGGATTTGAACCCGGCCCGTTTGGCCGGGTTTTTTTGTTGCAAAAGAGTGCCCAACAGAAGTCTTGGCCCCAAAGAAACTTGCAATTCGTGTCAGATCAGTGAGGCTGAAGACCCTGAAATGCGACTGCAGGCAGACAACTCAGAGCACGGAAAATGGCCGAAAAAACCAATGATCCAGCGAGACGCAATGTTCCGGTAATAGCCAGCCAGAGCATACTGTCTCAGGTCGCGTGGACATTGGGCAGCCCCTCTGTTGTCCTGCCATTTCTGGCAATCTCGTTGGAGCTGCCGATGTTCCTTGCCGGGGCGTTGGTGTCAATCCGGATGGTTGGCAGCATGATTTCAGATGTGTTTCTGGCCCAACCCATCGCAGCACAGGCACGCAAGAAACGTGGTATTGCGCTGACTGAACTGGGTTTGGGTGGGTGCCTGCTCATGGCGCTGGCAATCGCCGCAACCGGAAGCGTTACGTTGACCGCAATCGCGTTCGTTGCCGCTTTTTTCATGATCGGTTTGATTGAGGAAAGCCAATCCCTGATGCTGTCTGATTTGTTCGGCGATCATCTGAAATCCAAATCCAGGATGGTTATCCGCTATCTGCAATTGGGTGCAGGTGGTCTTGGAGCGATTGGGTTGGTCTTGCTGATACATGAGATCACCAAAGAGTATCCGCCATTCTCGCGGCATTCTGCTGTGATTGCGGCGTCGGTTGCTTTCTTCCTGTTTTCGGCGCTGTGCATTCTGGGTATGTCCGAGATTACGCGCGGTGAACCAAGCGGTGAAAAGATCAAAAAAACAGGCCATCGATCCCTGCGCGACATCATTTCCGGTATCGCCAGCATGTTCGAACAGCCATGGTTCCGACGCTATATGGTCATGCGTCTTCCGTTGGTTGTGGTGTCGCTATCGGTGCCGTTTTTTGCGCTCATCGCTGCGGAGGCGCATCACGCTTCGGCCAAGGGATTGACGGCCATGATTATCTCTTCGGCGTCCGGCTATCTGGTTTCAGCACCGCTTTGGCAATTGGTGAACATGAAATCTCATCGCGCGGTGATGGTTGCGGGTAATCTCATGGTCGCAGTGACTGGGATCGTATTGCTGGCTTTCCACTACGCCCATATTGATCATGAGGTGCATTTACACGCGATTGCATTGTTTATCGTCTCGGTCGCGACAACTGGGATTTCAAGCGCGCGTAAGTTGTACTTTCTGGATATTGCCCCAAAGGATCAGCGCATTCAGGGCGCTGCGGCGATCAAATCCATATGCAGGCTGGCCGCCGTTGCCCTATCCGCCATATTGGCCGCGGTTGCGCATATGCACGAGGTTGCATCGGCGATCGTATTCATTGTTCTTGTCAGTCTTTGGGCGGCCTATGCCTGCTATCATATTGCGCTTCCTCAAAAGCTTGGCGAGGCGCAGCCATAAGGTTGGGCAGGGCCAACCAAACTTTGGGCTGCTACACGACGCACAACTTTGGTTAGCGGTGCCAGGGCAGGGGCCAGAACGCGCCCGATCTGCCAAGTCAGTTCAACATCCAACGGCGCATTTGGTATGACTTCGCAGAGTTGACCGTTTTCAATCGCTTCACGAACAAGGCTTTCAGGATTCATACCCCAGCCCAGTCCTGCGATTGCCGCCTCTACAAATCCGTTCGAGGACGGCAGAAAATGTGAGGGCGGCGAAAGGCGCCCACCAGTCTGGGTAGTCATCCATGTTTGCTGTAGATTATCTTTGCGGCTGAATGTCAGACAGGGGGCATGTGACAAGGTTTTCGCGGATACGCCTTTGGAAAACCACCGCTGCATGAAAGCAGGGCTGGCGGTGGGCAGATAGCGCAAAGCACCTAGGGCAATGGCGTCACATCCGGCGACAGACTGGCCACCCACGGTGATTGCCGCGCTGACTTCGCCGCGTCGTAGCCATTCGGCCGAGTGATCCTGATCGTCGATCACGAGATCGAACATTATGTCTTCTGCCTGAGCCATCGCACCAATGAACCAAGTCGCCAGAATGTCAGCTGGGAGCGCAATGCGCACCTTTGCCGGGCCCTCGCGTTGATCTAGCGTCAGTTCTCGCGCCAGTTTGGCCTCTAGCAAACCGATATCTTCAGCATGACGGGCAATTCGCAGGCCCGCAGGCGTTCCGGTGCAGGGTGTGCCACGATGGATCAGAGCGGCGCCAACCCGATCTTCCAGTGCTTTGATACGCTGCGAAATTGCGGAAGGGGTAACCGATAGCTCGGATGCGGCTGCCTCAAAGCTGCCGTGTCGTAATATCGCGGCCAATGCCGACAGGTGATGAGGGTCAAGCAGCATTAGTATGACTTAACTGAAGTTATCAACATTAATTTGATAAAATTGTACGCGCCCTGTAGTCAACGTCGAACTTCAGGAGGTCGCATGTTCCCATCTATGATCGCAGGTTTTGCCTTGGGCTTTAGCCTTATTTTGGCGATTGGCGCTCAGAACGCCTTTGTTCTGCGGCAGGGGCTGCGGCGCGAGCATGTCTTTCCGCTCTGCCTGACGTGTGCAGTTTCAGACGCCATTCTGATCGCAGCAGGTGTTGCCGGGTTTGGCACGTTGGCGCAGGCCGCACCGTGGTTTGAGACGGTGATGCGCTATGGCGGCGCGGTTTTTCTGACTTGGTACGCGCTGCGCAGTTTCCGCTCCGCCTGGCAGGGCGGTGCTGCGATGGAAACTGGTAACGGGCAACGAACCAGCTTGCGCGCAGCCCTGCTGACTGTTCTGGCATTCACCTGGCTCAACCCTCATGTTTATCTGGATACTGTCGTGTTGATCGGATCAATCTCGGCCCAATATGTCGACCGTATGGCGTTCGCGATTGGTGCGATGACTTCAAGTTTCGTCTTCTTCTTTACACTGGGTTATGGGGCCAGGGTTCTGTCGCCGATTTTTGCTCGACCGCGTGCGTGGCAAATCCTTGATGTGGTGATCGGGGTCGTGATGCTGGCCATTGCCACGAAACTTGTTGTCATGTGAAGGGTTGTTCCCAGTTGAAAATCAGTATTCAACCGTCCATATGAACTCACCCAATACTCAGCAAAGCCCGCTCATAGGCTTGTTCTGGATGTTTGCCGCTGGGCTGTGCTTTGTGGGAATGAACGCGTTGGTCAAGATGCTGGGAACCAGCATGAATCCCATTCAGGCCGCGTTCTTGCGCTATGCGCTGGGTCTGGTGTTTCTCTTGCCGGCCATCGGAGCAATTCTTGGAACGCCTCTGACACGTCGCAATCTGACTCTGTTCGGAGTTCGTGGTGGAGTTCACGCCATTGCCGTCATGCTATGGTTCTTCGCGATGACGCGTATTCCGCTGGCCGAAGTGACAGCGATGAATTACATGACGCCGATTTATGTCACGATTGGAGCTGCCATATTTCTGGGTGAAAAACTGGCCTTTCGCAGAATCGCGGCGATCATGGTGGCAGTTATCGGCGTACTTATCATTCTAAGACCCGGCTTTCGGACAGTTATGCCGGGCCATCTGGCGATGCTTGGTGCAGCACTGGCATTGGGAGTTTCTTATCTGCTGGCCAAAGTGATGGTGCGTGACATACGCCCCTCTGCCGTCGTTGCACACTTGTCGATCTGGGTCACGATCGCATTGGTGCCCTTCGCCATTGCTGTCTGGGAACCACCAGATTTGCGCGATCTGCTGGTGCTCAGCGCAATTGCCAGCTTTGCTACTGCAGGCCACTACTTCATGACGCTCGCATTGCAAGCGGCCCCAGTGGCGGTGACTCAGCCGGTCACGTTCTTGCAATTGATCTGGGCAACATTGCTTGGCACGCTGGCCTTTCATGAACGGGTCGACGTTTGGGTGATTGCTGGCGGGACGCTAATCCTTGCCGCAGTCAGTTTCATCACTTGGCGCGAAGCCGTGCTGAGCCGGGGCAAGACAATCCCGCCTACGCCGCCACAAGGATCCGAGATGCCGCAATCAGTGCGCCGAAACGTTATTGATTGACGAGTCAATTTAAACACCGTAGCCTTTCATGCACTCAGGTATGGCAGAGAGGCGAAAATGCCAAAAATCGGAATGGAGCCGATCCGGCGCGATGCAATCGTCAAAGCGACGATTGCTGAACTAGGCGTTCAGAAATCGCTCGATGTCACCGTCAGTCAAATCGCCAAACGCGCCGGAATGTCGAGCGCGCTCGCACATCACTATTTTGGTGGCAAAGAGCAGATATTTCTGGCCGCCATGCGCCGCATTCTTTCAGATTTCGGGGAAGAGGCTCGCACACAGCTCAGTTCCGCGAAACCCGATGAACGTGCGCAGGCCATTATTCGCGCCTGTTTCGCTCCGTCATGTTTCACACCGGATGTGATCGCCGCGTGGATGACCTTTTATGTGCTGGCGCAAACCAATGATGATGCTCTGAGGCTTTGGCAGATTTATCAGGCGCGGATTCGTTCGAACCTTATCCACGCACTACGTCCGCATATGAGCGATCCGACTGAGGCGGCGGAAGATATGATCGCTTTGATTGATGGGCTTTACATCCATTCTGCACTGGACGCCCCGCAAAAACCTGAGTTGGCAGTCAATCGCGCGCTGCGAGTGTTGAGCGCATTCTTAGAGGCAAAAAAATGACAAAGCCCAATATTCTGATCCTGATGGTGGATCAGCTCAACGGAACCCTCTTTCCAGACGGTCCTGCAGAATGGTTGCATGCGCCGAACCTGAAAAAGCTGGCCGAGAAATCTACGCGATTTGCCAACACTTATACGGCCTCGCCACTGTGCGCGCCGGGACGTGCAAGCTTTATGTCTGGCCAGTTGCCCTCGCGTACCGGCGTCTATGACAATGCCGCTGAGTTCCGCAGTGACATCCCGACCTATGCGCACCACCTACGCCGCGCGGGATACTATACCTGCCTGTCCGGAAAGATGCATTTTGTTGGTCCCGACCAGTTGCACGGGTTCGAAGACCGCCTGACCACCGATATTTATCCGGCGGATTTCGGTTGGACGCCGGATTATCGAAAGCCCGGTGAACGGATCGATTGGTGGTATCACAACATGGGTTCGGTCACTGGCGCTGGTGTGGCGGAAATCTCTAACCAGATGGAATATGATGACGAGGTCGCATACAACGCCAAAGCCAAGCTGTACGACCTCGCTCGCGGCAAAGATGATCGCCCATGGTGCGTGACGGTAAGTTTTACCCACCCGCATGATCCTTATGTCGCGCGCCGAAAATACTGGGATCTCTATGAGGATTGCGAACATCTGGAGCCAGAGATCGCCGATCTGGGCTATGAGAACCAAGACCCCCATTCCAAGCGCATCTTTGACGCCAACGATTGGCGCAGCTTCGACATAAAGGCTGAGGATATCCGCAAGTCCCGCCGCGCTTATTTCGCCAATATCTCTTATCTGGACGACAAGATCGGTGAAATACTGGATGTGCTGGAAACCACCCGGCAAGAGGCGATCATCCTCTTTGTCTCCGATCACGGCGATATGTTGGGCGAGCGTGGGCTGTGGTTCAAGATGACCTTCTTTGAAGGGTCTTCGCGGGTACCTTTAATGATATCGGCACCTGACCTACCTGTCGGGCGCATCGAAACACCCGTTTCAACAATTGATGTAACACCAACGCTTGGTGCGCTGGCAGGCGTTGATATGGCTGAAATCGCACCGTGGACGGACGGCGAAGACCTTGTACCGTTGGCGAAAGGTAAAGAACGAACCGCTCCGGTAGCAATGGAGTATGCGGCCGAGGCCTCATATGCGCCATTGGTTTCTCTGCGTTATGGCAAGTGGAAATACAATCGTTGTGCATTGGATCCTGATCAACTGTTCGATCTTGAGGCCGATCCGCATGAGATGGCCAACCTTGCCGATATGCCCGAACACGCGGGCACCCTTCAAACATTGCTGGCCAAATCCGAAGCGCGTTGGGATCTTGAACGCTTTGATGCTGATGTACGAGCCAGTCAGGCGCGCCGCTGGGTGGTCTATGAGGCATTGCGTCAAGGCGGCTACTACCCGTGGGATTATCAACCGCTGCAGAAAGCGTCCGAACGCTACATGCGCAATCACATGGATCTGAATGATGTAGAGGAAAGCCAACGCTTCCCGCGTGGCGAATAACTCTTCACTTTTACAAAACACTTCTGCGGGTAGAGATGAGATTTTTCGTCGAAAAATCTTATCCCTAGCGGGAGCGGAGACACGAATATGGAAGCTGATTTTGTCATAGTCGGTGCTGGCTCTGCGGGATGTGCAATGGCATATCGCCTGAGCGAAGCCGGGGCATCGGTCCTGGTGATTGAACATGGTGGAACCGATGTCGGGCCGTTCATCCAGATGCCCGCCGCGTTGAGCTATCCAATGAACATGTCGCGCTATGATTGGGGTTACAAATCGGAACCCGAACCGTATCTGAACAACCGCAGATTGGCCTGTCCGAGAGGGAAGGTCATCGGAGGGTCGTCCTCGATTAACGGCATGGTCTATGTGCGCGGTCATGCGCGCGATTTCGACACCTGGGCCGAGATGGGGGCGGATGGCTGGTCATACGCGGATGTGTTGCCCTACTACAAACGAATGGAGACCTGGCACGATGGTGGTCATGGTGGCGACCACGCTTGGCGCGGGACGGATGGGCCGCTGCATGTATCACGCGGACCTCGTGAAAACCCTCTGTTCAAAGCTTTTGTAGATGCGGGCCAACAGGCCGGGTACGAGATCACCGGCGACTATAATGGCGAAAAGCAAGAGGGCTTTGGCCCTATGGAGCAGACCGTCTGGAAAGGCCGGCGCTGGTCAGCTGCAAACGCCTATCTGAAACCGGCCCTTAAGCGCGAAAACTGCGAAATTGTGCGTGGTCTTGCCGCCCGCGTGATTATTGAAGCGGGCCGTGCGACGGGTGTTGAACTCATCCGTGGTGGAAAGCGTGAGGTGATCAAAGCAAGGCGCGAGGTCGTATTGGCGGCCTCGTCGATCAACTCACCAAAGCTGCTAATGCTGTCGGGTATCGGACCTGCCGCGCACCTTGCCGAGCACCGCATCAAAGTGGTTGCCGACCGTCCCGGCGTTGGCGGCAATTTGCAAGACCATCTTGAGCTTTATATCCAACAGGCGTCGTTGCAGCCGATCACGCTGTACAAGCATTGGAACCTCTTCAGCAAAGGCATGATCGGGGCGCAATGGTTGTTCACGAAAACCGGCCTTGGTGCATCGAACCAGTTTGAAAGTGCGGCTTTTGTGCGCTCGAAACCAGGTGTGGAATATCCTGACGTCCAATACCATTTCCTACCGATGGCCGTTCGCTATGATGGGCAGGCTGCAGCCGAAGGTCATGGGTTCCAAGCGCATGTCGGGCCTATGCGGTCGCCCTCGCGTGGGGCCGTAACTCTTCGTTCTGCCAACGCCGAAGATGCCCCTGTAATCCGCTTTAATTACATGAGTCATGAGGCGGATTGGGAGGATTTCCGAACCTGTATCCGACTGACCCGAGAGATTTTCGGGCAAGAGGCCTTCAAGCCCTACGCGGGCAAGGAGATTCAGCCGGGTGCCGCCGTTCAATCGGACGCAGAGCTCGACGCCTTTATCGCCGAACACGCAGAAAGCGCCTATCATCCTTGTGGAACATGCCGCATGGGTCGGGCGGACGATAAAAATGCGGTTGTCGACCCACAGGGGCGTGTGATCGGGGTAGATGGACTGCGTGTCGCCGACAGCTCAATCTTTCCGCAGATCACTAATGGCAATCTGAATGCGCCATCGATCATGGTGGGGGAGAAGATATCGGATCACTTGCTCGAGAAGGATCCGCTGCCCAAAGCAAATGATCAGCCGTGGATCAGCCCAAGATGGGCAACAGCACAGCGCTGATTCATCCCGGATTTCTGGAGTCTTCTGATTTCTGTCATGGTGACGGGCGCGCGATATTTGATCGGCATCAAAGCAGAGCGTCAAAGTCATGTTTAGATGTTGAATGTAACGCTTAAACAAGGAGCCAACTAAATGTCCCATACCCCGCATGAACTGGCTGAGGAGTTTCCAGACAAAGTCGAAGTAATGAGCCAGCTCAAGCAAACGGATGCGCATTTTGCCCGGCTTGCGGACGAATATCACGAGATCAACCGTGTCGTGCATCGGGCTGAGACCAATGTCGAACCGATGGAAGAGTTGGCTGAGGTTGAACTGCGAAAGAAACGCGCGGCGCTCAAGGATGAGATTTGGGCGATTTTATCGAAAAGCTGATAAGAAGACGGGGGCTTTGCCAATGAGCCCCCGGATCAACATGGCGGATGACGATCAGGTAACCTTGTAAGGCAGGGTGCCTCGGCTATGGGCGTCGATCGTCAGGCGGCGTTCCAATGGTGGAACGGATCTTTGGTGACAATTCTGGCGCTCGCAGATGCGACAGGATATGCCGATTGGCTCGTAAGAACTGGCGTTGTTTAAGTCGAGATTATCGGCATAAACCAGGGCCTCGGCATGCCGGACCTCGCACCCCAATGCGATAGCGTAACGGCGAACCGGCGCGCCGAATGAGCCACCTGATTTCGAGACGTCACGCGCAAGCGAAATGTATCGAACTCCGTCTGGTGTTTCGGCCAATTGCTGCAGGAAATGCCCCGGTGTCTCAAATGCCCGGTGAACATTCCATAGCGGGCAGGCCCCACCAAACCGGGCAAATTGAAGCCGTGTCGCAGAGTGGCGTTTGGTGATCGTACCAGCCTGATCAACGCGGACAAAAAAGAACGGAATTCCCTTTGCGCCGGGACGTTGCAACGTGGAAAGACGATGCGCCACCTGTTCAATCGATGCGCCGAACCGGTTGCTAAGCAGTTCCAGATCATGCCGGTATTCCTGCGCGGCAGAAAGGAATGCGCCGTACGGCATAAGCGAAGCACCGGCAAAATAATTTGCAAGGCCGATTTTCGCGATGGCGCGGGCCTCGTCGCTTTGAAAGCGCGCGAAATCGAGCGTTGCCTCAAGCAGCTTATCCTGACTGATCAACGCCACTTGCAACAAAAGTTGAAAGACCTGTGTTTGCGGTGCAGCGCGTGAAGACAGGCGCAAGGTTTTGTCGTTCGCATTATAGCTGCGCAAAGTGTCACTGTCGGCGAACGTAACGTGAATGCCGCGTTCGGTCAGGCTGTTCAAAGCGACAATACGAATATCGCTGCTGTCATCGGTACGGCTGGCGAACCTCTCGGCGGCGCGGTCGACCGCATCGATATAGTTGTCGCAATAATGAAAGAAATCCCGCACTTCTTCCCAGGGACTGGCCTGAATTCGGGCATCCTCGCGGCCCAACGCCTCATCAAGTGAAGCAAGCCGTTCATGGGTTTGGCGATAGGCGCGGTGCAACTCGATAAATGCCCGTGCAAGCGCGGGCGCGTTCGAGGCGGTCAATCTGAGGTCGGCCAGAGGAGGCATCATGTCTGCAAAAACAGGATCGGCGAGCGCCTCGCGCATGTCTGACACCAGGCGTTCGCTATCGCCCGTGCTAAGTTCGGTGACGTCCATGCCAAACTCTTGGGCCAGGGCCAGAACAACCGTTGTCGAGATTGGACGGTTATTGTTCTCCATCTGGTTCAAGTAGGGCAGTGAAACACCCAGCTTTGTAGCAAAATCCTTTTGCGTCAGGGATAGGCGCGTCCGCATTTCGCGTAACTTGGCGCCTGCATAGAGTTTTTGGGTGGCCATGGGGAATCTTTGCAGCTTTACTTAAGTCACAAGCTAACTTTGCAAACCCATCGGCGCAAGCCGCCTAAAGACCAAGTTGCCGTTCGCGCCAAATGACGACGCTAATGGCGCAGATTGCCAAAGCGGCGGTTGTCAGCATAAGCCACAGCAACGGCATCGCGCCGGTTTCATGGGTCAGCAATGCGCCCGCCAGCGCACTAAGGGCAGCGCCGCCGCCAAGCATAATCGCTCCGCTAAGGCCCGAGGCCGTTGCCGCCAGATGCGGACGGACTGAGAGCGATCCGGCTGTCGCATTTGGGATTGTCATGCCATTGCCCAGTCCGACAAACGTCATTAGGCCGAAAAAGCTGAGTGCTGTTCCGAGGCCCGCCAAAAACAGCAATGCAGACAAAGCAACGCCAATTGCATTCAGCCAGCACCCCCAGAGGACCATGCGATTGACGCCGACACGAACCGAGAATCGGCCACTAATGAAATTGCCGAAGAAATACCCAATCGCAGGGGCGCCGAAGTATATCCCGACTTCGGCGGCGGTCATGCCGAACACTTCTGTCCCGATGAATGGTGCACCGCCCAAGTAAGCAAAGAATGCACCGGATGAGAATGCGGTCGACAAGGAGTAGCCCCAGAAACGGGGCGACATCAGCAATTCTGGGTATTCGCGGAATTGTTGTATCAATGTCTTTCCGCTTGCAGCGGCAGTTTCACCGAAGTCGCGAAAGGTCAGCAGCAATGCCAGAGCGGCAAGCGCAAAAGGAAGCCAGAAATTGGCTTTCCAGCCGAAGGCCTCTTCCAGCATGCCACCAACCGCCGGGCCGATCATGGGAACGACCGCCATTCCCATCGTGACATAACCCAGCATCGAGGCGGCTTGATCTTGCTCATACATGTCCCGCACAGCCGCACGGCTTAGGACAATGCCCACGACGATGACAGCTTGGCACATTCTAAATGCCAGGAATGTCTCAACATTTGGCGCGTAGATGCATCCCAGCGTCGCCAACAGAAAAAGGGCAAGCCCCCACAGGAGAACCGGCCTGCGCCCGGCTTTGTCGGCAAGCGGGCCGATCAAAATCTGCAGAACAGCATTCACCAATAGATACAGCGCGATTGAAAGCTGCATCACTTTGTAATCTGTCTGAAAATAGGTCGCCATAAATGGGAGGCTGGGCAGGTACAGATTCATGCTCAGCGCCGATAGTCCTGACAACAGTATGAGTGTTGCAAGCGTCGGTGGGGTACGACTAATGGAGGTAGAACTGAACTGCATGGTTTACCCTTAGACCCTAAGCGCGGGAAATGCCATCAGCAGTTTGAGTTGCCGTAGAATTTGCTTATTTGCAGTTACCAGTCCACGTATATTCAAATATTTGCAAATTTGCCGAATACTACTTTGGCCCGTCAACGCTTGTCGGTATGGTCGCGCAAATTCTCATGGGAGACTATCGACATGAAAGACATCCTTTCCGAGCTCGAAGATCGTCGAAACAATGCGCGACTGGGTGGTGGGCAAAAACGCATCGACGCGCAGCATGCGCGCGGCAAGCTGACTGCACGCGAACGGATCGAGTTGCTGGTGGACGAAGGCAGCTTTGAAGAGTTCGACATGTTTGTCAGCCATCGCTGCACCGATTTCGGAATGGAAAAGCAAAAACCGGCGGGCGATGGTGTTGTCACCGGTTGGGGCACTATTAACGGTCGCATGGTCTATGTGTTCAGCCAGGATTTTACCGTATTCGGTGGCTCACTTTCTGAAACCCATGCGCAGAAGATCTGCAAGATCATGGATATGGCGGTGCAGAACGGTGCGCCGGTGATCGGGATCAACGACTCGGGTGGCGCGCGGATTCAAGAGGGTGTTGCCTCGTTGGCCGGATATGCCGAGGTGTTCCAGCGCAATATCATGGCCTCGGGCGTGGTGCCGCAGATCAGCGTAATCATGGGGCCTTGTGCGGGTGGCGCGGTTTATAGCCCTGCGATGACCGACTTTATCTTCATGGTCAAAGACACATCATACATGTTCGTCACAGGCCCGGACGTTGTGAAGACCGTCACCAACGAGGTGGTGACAGCAGAAGAACTGGGCGGAGCATCGACGCACACCAAAAAATCGTCGGTTGCTGATGGCGCGTTTGAAAACGACGTAGAGGCCCTGGCCGAAGTACGCCGCCTTGTCGATTTCCTGCCGCTCAATAATCGTGAGAAGCCCCCGGTTCGTCCGTTTTTTGACAGCCCTGATCGGGTTGAAACCTCGCTGGACACACTGATCCCGGATAATCCGAACACGCCTTACGATATGAAGGAGCTCATCACCAAAGTGGCGGATGAGAGCGACTTCTACGAGATTCAGGAAGATTACGCCAAGAATATCATCACCGGTTTCATCCGTCTGGAAGGCCAGACTGTTGGTGTCGTTGCGAACCAGCCGATGGTTCTGGCTGGGTGTCTGGATATCGACAGTTCTCGCAAAGCGGCTCGGTTCGTGCGGTTCTGCGATTGCTTTGAAATTCCGATCCTGACCTTGGTGGATGTTCCGGGTTTCCTGCCTGGGACGTCGCAGGAGTATGGAGGTGTGATCAAGCATGGCGCGAAGTTGTTGTTTGCCTATGGCGAGGCGACGGTGCCAAAGGTCACCGTGATTACACGCAAAGCCTATGGCGGCGCTTATGACGTGATGGCGTCGAAACACCTGCGCGGCGATTTCAACTATGCATGGCCAACAGCCGAAATTGCGGTGATGGGTGCCAAGGGGGCGACCGAAATTATCCATCGGGCGGATCTTGGCGACACCGACAAGATTGCGCAGCACACGCAGGATTACGAAGACAGGTTTGCAAATCCTTTCGTCGCCGCCGAGCGGGGTTTTATTGATGAAGTGATCATGCCGCAATCAACACGACGCCGTGTGTCGCGTGCCTTCGCAAGTTTGCGTGGCAAGCAGCTGAAAAACCCGTGGAAGAAACACGACAATATTCCGCTGTAATTATCTGAAGCGAACTATCGATGAGCCGATCGACCCAACATAAGAACGCGCAGGCCGCTTATGCTGCGCACGCAACCCCGGAGGGAGGAGGCTGCTTCCGGCGGTTTCGGGGTTGCGTATTGGGTTTTGTGATGGCTGCAACAGCCAACGGGGCAGAGGCCAGCAACCTGCTGCCAGTGCCTTCTGGCCAACCGGTTGAGCTGAGCGATGTGCTGCTGGACACCAATCCGGGTGAGCTTTGGGTGAGGTTTCGGTTTATCGCACCCAAGATCGGGTCAACGGTTGGCCGTATCACGTATGATGTCGCGTCGATCGACATGGAGCATTTATGCGAAACTCTGGCTGTGCCCTATGTCGCGCAGCACGATTTGGAACCTGCAAGGGTCGTCATTTCTTTTTCGGATCGACCAATTGAATTCGGCACATCCGAACCCGACGCGACCCAGTTTTTTGAAGCCTACCGGTTGGAACAATCCCGGTGTATCTGGGAGGGGCTCTGACCATGAACAGGCATTGTCACGGTCCCAGAGAGCCCCACTACAAAGATGCAACGTCGGAGGTTCGCATGATCGCTTCATCCCAACAGGTTTGCCAGATGCCCTGTTTCTTTAAGACCCTGACCGATGAGAGAGTGCCATGCTGAAACATCGCGGATTCCCCGGTCGACTGCCCGGTACCGACTTTCAGTTCACTATTCGAAGGGCCAACCCCAAAGGTGTGACGCCACTGACCCAGCGCGAACGATTTCGCGATCGCAAGCCTGCCGACAAGCGAGCAGACGTCGCATTTTTAGAAGCGCTGTGGGAGCATTTCGGAGATCAGCCGTTCGAGCGCGGTAATCTGGACGCCGGTCGGCTGAATTGGCTGTTCGGGCGCGAGGTAATCGCAGCGGAAGATCCGTTTGATCCAGCTAGTTACGATGCTCTGCTGGTGATTGATGTGAATGTTGCGCGCCAGTCGTTTCCAGACGTGTTCGACGGTGTACGCTGATCATGCCAAACGCTGCCGCGCATATCACGTTGCTAAATCAAGGGGGCGGGTCCTTGCCCCAAGGTGCGAAGGACTGCGCGGTGCAACGGGCTGCTGTGGTCTACGTCTCCCGTATTGCCCCTAGTTCTCCTGTAGGCACAAATTTGCGCGGAGTTTTGCCCAACTGGCAGGATTTGGCCGGAAATTCAGATGGAAACAATAACTGGTTGGCGCGCGCAATTGTGCTGTGCACAGTGATCGCGCCGTGCGGCTCTATTTTGCCTGCGTCGCACAAGCACCTACTATTCCGTACCCCTTCCTTCCGCGGGCAGGCTTGTGTTCCCCACAGAGTTCTGTCCGCGGTTTTCTTTTTGTCCGAGTTAGACAAAAAGCGGCAAAAATCTGCGCAATTCGTGTGTTTGCGGCCTCTGTTATTGCATAACAATGCGCGAAATCGGCATCTGCTCTCAAAGACTGCAATAAACCTAGAAGGGCAGAAACCATGCGAATCAAACGAATTTCCCTCGTGTTGGCGACCTGTGCGGGCCTGGCGGCCTGCGGTGGCTCGACCGGCGAACAGGCAATCCTCGGCGGCGGTGCAGGAGCGTTGGGGGCTGCGGTCCTCAGTGCGGACCCGTTGCTTGGCGCGGCCGTGGGGGCTGCGGGCAACGTGCTGTACTGCAAGACCCAGCACAACTGTAACTAACTCCGAATTTGTCGGGGCTACCAAAGCCTCGTCCGTCATTGCGCATCACGCCGTCGTGGGGTCAACGCCCTGCGGCGGTGTTTTGCGTTTCCAAAACACCAAGCCAAAGGACGTTCCATGTTCAACAAGATCCTGATCGCTAACCGGGGCGAGATCGCCTGCCGGGTCATCAAGACCGCCCGCAAGATGGGTATTGGTACGGTTGCCATCTATTCAGATGCTGACAAGAACGCCCTGCATGTCTCGATGGCGGATGAGGCCATTCATATCGGCCCACCTCCAGCCAACCAGTCCTACATCGTTATCGACAAAGTGATGGACGCCATTCGTCAAAGTGGTGCTCAGGCAGTCCACCCCGGTTATGGCTTTCTGTCCGAGAATGCTAAGTTTGCCGAGGCGCTGGATGCCGCAGGCGTGGCCTTCATCGGGCCGCCAGTGGGTGCGATCGAAAGCATGGGGGACAAGATCACCTCGAAGAAGATCGCACAAGAGGCCGGGGTTTCGACGGTTCCCGGCTATATGGGGCTGATCGAAGACGCTGATGAGGCGGTGAAGATTTCGAACGACATCGGCTATCCGGTGATGATCAAGGCCAGCGCTGGCGGCGGCGGCAAAGGCATGCGGATCGCCTGGAATGACGAAGAAGCCCGCGAAGGTTTCCAATCTTCCAAGAACGAGGCCGTAAATTCCTTTGGCGACGACCGGATATTCATCGAGAAATTCGTGACCCAGCCGCGCCACATAGAGATTCAGGTTCTCTGCGACAGCCACGGCAATGGCATTTATCTGGGCGAGCGTGAATGTTCGATCCAGCGCCGGAACCAGAAGGTTGTGGAAGAGGCACCATCGCCTTTCCTTGACCCTGAAACCCGCAAGGCGATGGGCGAACAGGCGGTCGCTTTGGCCAAGGCGGTGAACTACGCCAGCGCCGGCACGGTGGAATTCATCGTGGATGGGGAGAAGAATTTCTATTTCCTCGAAATGAACACCCGTCTTCAGGTGGAACACCCTGTGACCGAGCTGATCACCGGCGTTGATCTGGTGGAACAGATGATCCGCGTGGCGGCTGGTGAAAAGCTGACAATTACACAGGATGACGTGACCCTGACCGGCTGGGCCATTGAAAATCGTCTTTACGCAGAGGATCCGTATCGCGGCTTTTTGCCCTCGATTGGCCGTCTGACACGTTATCGCCCTCCGCAGGAGGTCGCTGCTGGCCCTTTGCTGGTCAACGACAAATGGCAGGGTAACGCGCCCGAGGGTGAAAGCGCTGTGCGGAATGATACTGGGGTCTATGAGGGCGGCGAGATCAGCATGTACTACGACCCGATGATCGCCAAGCTATGCACCTGGGCCCCGACCCGCGCGCAAGCGATTGAGGCGATGCGCGTGGCGCTGGACAGTTTCGAGGTCGAAGGGATCGGGCATAATCTGCCATTCTTGTCGGCCGTCATGGATCACCCGAAATTCGTCAGCGGTGACATGACAACTGCTTTCATCGCCGAGGAATATCCGGACGGTTTCGAAGGCGTAGACCTGCCCGAAGAGGATTTGCGCCGCATCGCAGCTTCGTGCGCCGCGATGCACCGGGTGGCCGAAATCCGTCGCACCCGTGTTTCGGGTCGGATGGACAATCACGAGCGCAAGGTCGGCAAACGTTGGAATGTTGCACTGCAAGGGCAGGAATTCAGCGTCAAGGTCAAGGCCGACAAACAGGGCGCAACGGTCAAATTCAACGACGGGTCATCCATGCGTGTGTCGTCAGACTGGACACCCGGGAACCAATTGGCGGTGCTGGATGTAGATGGCAGCCTATTGGTTTTGAAGGTCGGAAAAATCTCAGGCGGGTTCCGCATCCGAAACCGCGGGGCTGACCTCAAGGTCCATGTACGCACCCCGCGCCAGGCCGAACTTGCCCGCATGATGCCCGAAAAGCTGCCGCCTGATACCTCGAAAATGCTGCTCTGCCCGATGCCGGGTCTGATCGTGAAAATCGATGTCGAAGTCGGGCAGGAGGTGCAAGAAGGTCAGGCACTTTGCACCGTTGAAGCGATGAAGATGGAAAACATCCTGCGCGCCGAGAAGAAAGGCGTGGTCTCGAAGATCAATGCTGGCCCCGGCGACAGTCTTGCCGTGGACGATGTGATTATCGAGTTCGAATGATCATGCGCGCGCCTGCTTCATATTTCTCAGAGTTCTCGGTGGCTTCTGCCGGGACTTTGAAGCATGTCGCAGATGATCAGCCGCCCTCGCGCCGTTCACGGATTTCGCGTTCGCGCAGGGGGGTCTTGTCGATCGAACGACTAATCTCGCGCACGCTCCACGGGCTGGGTTTGCGCAGTTTCACGACGCCGTCCTTGTCGACAAACACCATCTGGAACCCACGCGGGCGCAGTTTCGAACGGATCGATGACCGTGCAGCAGGGTCGGTATCGGTCAATACGATCACATCGCGATCTCGCATGGCATCCTCCCCCTCCAACAACATGTCAATCTGTTGCTGGAATCGTGGGTCTGCCGGGGTATCGGCAAAAACGACGATTGGGCGGTGTGTCCAAAGGAAATCGGTCAGATCGCTGTCATCTACGGGACGCACAAAGCTGTCATCCGCAGGGGCGTTTGCGTCCGCGGCCATAGCAGCCAGCGGGAATAGTGCCGTGAAAACAAGGGCAAGCGTGCGTGTCATAAGGCCTCCTGTTGAGATGAATATAGCCCCTGATGGGGCGAATGCGACCGGCGAAATGACTAAGAGCATCAAAAATTTGTTCATCGGCCACGGAATTGGCCCGCACATAGTCGGTGAACCGTTCAGTAATTCCGCCACCCCTTCTACCATTCGGGCAGGGGTGTAGTCGGATGGAGATCATCCTGCATTGCGGCGCACATCGTTGTGCAAGCACCAGTTTTCAGAACTACCTGAGCCGGAACGAGCAAACGCTTGCCCAGCAAGGGCTGGTGTATTGGGGCCCTGAGCGAACCCGATCTAACGGTTTGAATGGCCTGAATAAATTGACACCAGAAGTTTGTGACGCGTTGCGCCGCGAACTGGACGATTGTCAGCGGAGTGGCACCAGGCAACTTCTGGTCAGCCAAGAGAATTTCGTGGGCTCCATGGGGCGTAACATCGCCTTTGCATCGCTTTATCCCAGTATGCAAGAGCGCGCCGAGCTTCTGGCAACAGCCTTTGGTGGCCGGGTCAACAAACTTGCTCTGAATATCAGGGCCTTGGATATGTATTGGACATCCGTCGCAGCCTATAAATTCAATCGTGGAAGCGATCCGATTGAACCAACAAAGTGGAAGCGCATTGCGCAAAGTGAACGGCGCTGGCGCGATGTCATCATCGACATAAGCAGCGCATTTCCTGATGTTCCTTTGCTTGTTCTGCCGTTCGAGGACTTCGCGGGCCACCAGCAGGCACAGCTTGAAGTGCTGACGGGTCGCAGCGCGCCCGAATTCAGCGACGGCCTTACCCTGAACGCCGCACCCAAACCTGCCCCCCACGGGCTGAACACTAAGCAGGCGATGAAGCTTTGGGCGGATTACGCAGACGATTTGGAGTGGCTGGCCTCAGGCGCCGACGGTCTGGCTGAACTGATTTGCCGAACAGATACCAATGCGCTCGGGGTGGCCCCTGGCGAAACCAGAATTGAACAGAGGAAATCGACATGACCGACACCAACGACTGGCGGGTGCTGGCCGAGAAAGAGCTGCGCGGCCGTCCTTTGGACGAACTGACCAAAGAAACGATTGAAGGCATCAACGTCAAACCGCTCTACACACAGGAAGATACAGCTGGACTTCCGCATATGGGCTCGCTTCCGGGTTTTGGCCCTTTTACGCGCGGCGTGAAGGCGACGATGTATGCAGGTCGTCCATGGACGATCCGCCAATATGCGGGGTTTTCAACGGCTGAGGAGTCGAATGCCTTCTATCGCCGCAATTTGGCGGCGGGTCAGCAGGGGGTTTCGGTCGCGTTCGATCTGGCGACGCATCGGGGCTATGACAGTGATCATCCCCGCGTTGTTGGCGATGTGGGCAAAGCCGGTGTTGCCATCGACTCGGTCGAAGACATGAAGATCCTGTTTGATGGTATCCCGCTGGATAAAGTCTCGGTCTCGATGACCATGAATGGGGCAGTGATCCCGATTCTGGCGAGTTTCATTGTGGCGGGCGAAGAACAGGGACATGACAAATCCGTTCTGTCCGGCACCATTCAGAATGACATTCTGAAAGAGTTTATGGTGCGCAACACCTATATCTACCCGCCCGAACCGTCGATGAAGATCATTTCTGACATTATCGATTATACCTCGAACGAAATGCCCAAGTTCAATTCGATCTCGATCTCTGGTTATCACATGCAAGAGGCTGGTGCGAACCTGGTGCAAGAGCTTGCTTATACGCTGGCTGATGGCCGCGAATATGTGCGCGCCGCAACGCAGGCCGGGATGGATGTCGACAAGTTTGCGGGCCGTTTGTCTTTCTTCTTCGCCATTGGCATGAATTTCTTCATGGAAATCGCCAAGCTGCGCGCTGCCCGCACCCTATGGCACCGCGTGATGACCGAGTTCGGGGCAAAATCCGACCGGTCAAAGATGCTGCGGACCCACTGCCAGACCTCGGGCGTGTCCTTGCAGGAACAAGACCCGTACAATAACGTGATCCGCACAGCCTATGAAGCGATGAGCGCTGTGCTGGGCGGTACCCAATCGCTGCACACAAACGCTCTGGATGAGGCGATTGCCCTGCCCACCGATTTCTCGGCTCGCATCGCGCGGAACACGCAGCTTGTATTGCAGGAAGAGACCGGTGTGACCGATGTGGTCGATCCGCTAGCTGGGTCTTACTATGTCGAAAGCCTGACCAATGAACTGGTTGAAAAGGCCTGGGCCTTGATGGAAGAGGTCGAAGAGATGGGGGGCATGACCAAGGCTGTTGCTTCGGGCATGCCCAAGCTGCGCATCGAAGAAAGCGCCGCGCGCCGTCAGGCCATGATCGACCGGGGTGAAGAGGTTATCGTAGGCGTCAACAAATACCGCAAAGAGCAGGAAGACCTGATCGATATTCTCGACGTCGACAACGTTGCCGTGCGCGAGGCACAGGTTGCACGGCTGGAACGTATCCGTGCCACCCGTGATGAAGCAGCCTGCCAAACGGCTCTGGACGCGTTGACCAAAACTGCCCGCGAAGGTGGCAACCTGCTGGCCGCCGCCGTCGAGGCAGCCCGTGCCCGCGCATCTGTAGGAGAGATCAGCATGGCAATGGAGAAAGAATTCGGCCGCCACCGCGCCGAGGTGAAAACCCTGGCAGGCGTATATGGCGCGGCTTACGAGGGCGACGAAGGCTTTGCTGCGATCCAGAAGTCCATTGAGGACTTTGCCGAAGCCGAAGGCCGCCGACCGCGCCTGCTGGTGGTCAAGATGGGACAGGACGGGCATGACCGGGGGGCAAAGGTGATTGCGACTGCCTTTGCCGATATCGGGTTTGACGTGGATGTAGGTCCTTTGTTTCAAACACCCGCTGAGGCCGCGCAGGATGCGGTCGACAATGATGTGCATGTGGTCGGAATTTCGTCACAGGCCGCTGGGCACAAGACGTTGGCGCCGCAGCTGGTTGAGGAACTGAAGAAGGCCGGGGCCGAGGATATCATCGTCATCTGTGGTGGCGTCATCCCGCAGCAGGATTACCAATTCCTGTATGATCATGGCGTTAAAGCAATCTTCGGGCCGGGAACCAACATTCCCGATGCGGCACAGGATATCCTGCGTTTGATCGGCGAGGCCAAGGCCTGACACCGGCGCAAGATTTTTCGTACGAAAAATCTTGTGAACTCGTGCCTTTAAGGAAAACATGTGATCAGATCTAAATGGTCTGGTCGTATGTCTTTGGGAGGCGTCTTCATGTTACTGGATCATCTGGCCGTTGCGGGCGAAACGCTGGAAGAGGCCTCTGCCCATATCGAACAGACGCTGGGCGTGCGGTTACAAGAGGGTGGCAAACACGAGGAATTCGGGACTTATAATCGGCTTTTGGGAATGCGCGACGGGCTCTACCTGGAAGCGATCGCTATTGATCCTGATGCCTCTACCCCGCAAAGAACGCGCTGGTTCGATCTGGATCGGTTCGAGGGTGGCCCTCGACTCACCAATTGGATTTGCCGTGTCCCTGATATCGAGGCGTCGCTGACCGTGTTTCCCGATGGCGTCGGTCAGCCCATCGATCTAAGCAGGGGCGCGCTGCGCTGGCGGATGGCCGTTCCCCCAAACGGGCGTTTGCCGTTCGACAACTTGTTTCCAGCACTCATTCAATGGCAGGGCGATCTGCATCCGGCACAAATGTTGCAAGACAGCGGATGCCGCCTACGTCGCCTGATCGTGTGCCACCCTGATGGGTTGGATCTGGCCAAAAGCTTAGGCGGTCTGGAGCATGTGACGTTTGACAGCGGCCCAGCCGCTCTGCGTGCCGAAATCGAGACACCGCACGGGCTGCGTGTGCTGGAATGACGATCCGGCGGGCAGTAGTCGAAGACGCGCCAGCGATCGCAGCGATCACGAACGCGATTATTCGCGATACTCTGATAACCTTTACCACCGATGAACGCAGCGCCGAAGATGTGGCAATAGAGATCGAAATCAAAAATTCCGCTTTTCTGGTTGCCGAACACGATGGCGAGATCAACGGTTTCGCCAGCTATGGCGCCTTTAGATCAGGCCCCGGATATGCGCAATGTCGCGAGCATTCGATTCAGCTAGCGCCGGGGGCCAGAGGGCAAGGAACGGGCAGAGCGTTGATGCAAGCTTTGGAGACGATAGCGAAGGCCAATAATGTGCATGTTCTGGTCGCCGGTATCTCATCGGCTAACCCTGCGGCGATTGCCTTTCATTCGGCGGTCGGTTTTGATCGCGTTGGCCTCATGCCTGAGGTTGGCTTCAAATGGGGGCAACGGCTGGATCTTGTATTGATGCAGAAAATTCTTAACCCGCAGTGATCTGTCGCACCTGACAGTCGCGCTGTGGCACGCTAGGGTGCGCCCATGTCGATCTGGACCAGAATAGCCGACGCGCTGAACGCGCTTGCACAAGGCGAAAGCCTGACCGCAGTTTTTGAAAAATTGCGGACGCCCCCGGAACGTTCGGTGGCGTTTGCAATTGCGGTAGTGGCGCTGGGGGCCAAAATGGCCAAGGCCGATGGGCAAGTCACACGGGATGAAGTCACGGCCTTTCGCGAAGTGTTCCAGATCGCGCCTGAGGATGAGGATGGTGCGGCAAAAGTCTTTGACATGGCACGTACGGATGTCGCCGGTTACAAGGACTATGCCCGCAAGATTTCCGGGATGTTTTCCGAAGACAGCACCACTTTGTGTGACCTGATGGAAGGTCTGTTTCACATTGCCATGGCGGATGGGTTTTATCACCCCAACGAAAATGAATTCCTCGAAGATGTGAGCCGTATTTTCGGCCAGACAGATGCTCAGTTTATGGCTCTGCGTGCGCGATTTGTTCCGGATGCACCGAAAGATCCTTACACGGTTCTAGGGGTTGCTCGGGATCTGCCATTGGCCGAAATACGCAAGGTTTGGCGGCAATTGGTGCGCGATACTCACCCGGATGCGATGATGGCGCGCGGGGTCCCCGAGGAAGCGGTGCGCCTGGCCGAGAAAAAGATGATCGATATCAACCGCGCCTGGGATGAGATCAACGGTGCCAAGGTCTGAGCTATGCGGTTGGCAACCTATAATATTGAATGGTTTGCCAACCTGTTTGACCGCGATGACAATCTGATTGTCGATGACAGCTGGTCAGGGCGTCATGACGTCACGAAGGCCCAGCAAATAGAAGCCGTTGCCAAAGTGCTGTCGGCGATTGATGCCGATGCTGTACTGATCGTTGAGGCCCCCAACACGGGCAAAGACCAGAACACCGTTCGGGCATTGCAGGGTTTTGCCGAGGCTTTCGGTCTGCGCACGAGCCATGCCATCATGGGGTTTGCGAATGATACACATCAGGAACTTGCTCTGCTCTTTGATCCTGAGAAATTGAAGGCGCGCCACGATCCCAAGGAATCCGACACAGCACCTCGGTTCGATACTGAGTTCCGTATCGATCTGGATGTGGATGCGACCGAAGATCAGGTGCAGTTTTCGAAACCGCCATTGGAATTGGCGATTGAGACTGCTTCTGGACAGGAATTTCGCCTGATCGGCGCGCATTTGAAATCAAAGGCGCCTCATGGTGCCGGATCACGGGATGAGATGATCCGGATATCGATCGCCAACCGTCGGAAACAGCTGGCGCAAGCCGTGTGGTTGGCCCGCCGAGTTGAACACCATGTGGCAGAGCAGGACTCGGTGGTGTTGCTAGGTGATCTCAATGATGGGCCGGGGTTGGATGAGTTCGAGCATCTCTTTGGCCGTTCCTCCGTTGAAATTCTGTTGCAGGCGGGTCTGTATGACCCGCACGCAGCACGCGCCTTGGAATTGCGCCCCGGCTCAGTCCCGGCGACTGCCCGCTTTGCGCGCCCTAAAGAAGGGCGGTATCTTGAGGCGCTGCTGGACTACATCATGATCAGCAATGACATGCGCGACAGGTCTCCCAACTGGCGCATCTGGCATCCGTTTCGTGACACCGCCTGTTGGAGCGATCCTGAGTTGCGGGATGCTTTGCTGACAGCTTCGGACCATTTTCCGGTTACGCTGGATATCGAGCTCTGATCTTTCACCCCTGCCGGTCCTTGCCTATATTCGAAGCATGAAACGTCTCATATTGATATTCGCGACCTCCGCCGCCATGGCGCTGCCGGCGCAGGCGCAAGAAGACACCGGCAAATCGCTCATGGAGCGAGGGGCTGAGCTGTTCCTTGAGGGCCTGCGACAAGAGATGGAGCCCACGCTCGAAGATCTGCGCGGGTTGGCAGATCAGTTTGGTCCGGCCTTGCAGTCTTTCATGCAGGAGATGGGCCCGGCGCTGGCCGACCTGGCTGCTCAGGTGCAGGACTGGAGCGTCTATGAAACGCCCGAGATGCTGCCTAATGGTGATATCATCATTCGTAGGAAACCCAAGGACCAGACCGAAGAACCGGTTCCACAAGAAGACGCGTCAGACGGGCTCACCGATATCTAATCATCCCCTGATGATCACTTTGGATTCAGATTTCAGTGCCGCGGCCAACGAGTTAAAGCGCGCCTCGGCCACTTCGTTGAACAATGGACCCGCAGATTTTGGCAGGCGCAGTTCAAGCTTTTGCTTTTTAGGGTAATAGCGCAGCTTGCCCATAGCGGCGTCATGCTGCATCCAGAGCATTGCCCCGAACCTTAGTGCTTTGCCCAAAATCTCGGCCTGTTCCTGACTGCGTTCATCCAGCAGTTCGTACAGCTCGGTAAAGCGGCTCCCTTCGCGCTTGTTGCGATACCGATGTTGAAGCGCGAGGCCGATAAAGACCCTCTCAGAGTGTTTGATGCCGCTCATATTGGCTCGGGTAACATATTCAAAGCAAGCTTCAGCCCTGTAATCAGGATGTGCACGCCAGCTCACGTCGTGCAAAAGACAGGCTGCTTTGATCAAGCGTACCCTTTGATCCGGGGCCGATCGAAACAGGGGCATAACAAAATCAAACAGATGTTTGCCAAATCCCGGTAGCCGGGCATCCTTGGCCTCGGCAAAGCGGCTCGCCTCGATCAAAGGATCACGGTCGCGCAGGCGTTGCGGCATCTGTTCGTACAGCAAGCCTTCGCGGATACCATAACTTGAGATGGCGATGTCCTTGGGCTTGAAGGTGCGGATCAGGCGGGACAGCACATCCATAGCGTAAGGGATGAGCGCCATGCGCGAGCCCGATACGCCAGCCAATGCGCGCAATTCGTCGGCATCGTTCTTTTCGATGAATTTGATCGTCTCGCGGACCTGGCTTTGAGTCATGCGATATTCGTGTAGCACGTTCAGCGGGTAACCTCGGCGCAGCATGTCCAGCCGCGCAAATGCACGCCAGCTGCCGCCAACAAGAAACAGGCGATCCCGCTGAGGACCCATCTTGTCACGCATCTCTTCCAACGTTTTCTTGATGTGCTCTTTGCGCGCCCGACGACCGCCTTTGATATCGCGCAGCTTGAGCGGCCCCAAGGGTGAAGTCATACGACGCCCGACCATGCCGCCACCAATTTCGGCCAGTTCCACGGAAGAGCCTCCGATATCGCAGATCAGACCATAGGCACCAGGCCATCCCAGCAGGACACCCTGGGCTGACAGACGTGCTTCTTCTTCGCCATTCACGACGTTGATATGCAATCCGGTTTCTGTCTTCACCTGCGCGCAGAAGTCGGGCCCATCTTTGGCCTCCCGTACAGCGGCGGTCGCAACGGCGTGCAGTGTGGGTAAGCCAAGATCATTGGCCAGATACTTGAACCGATGCAGCGCCGCCAAGGCGCGCACGCGGCCAAGTGGGTTCAATTGACCCGTTTCAGACAGACCGGCCCCCAATTCGCACATGACTTTTTCGTTGTAGAAATAGGCAGGTGAGCGTGCCGCGCCATCAAAGATCACCATCCGAACCGAGTTCGATCCGATATCGACGACACCAACACGAGACAAAGCGCGCGCTCCGGGATCTTCAAACAAGGGTTTGCCAAAAAGCCCGTGATCGGGAAAATCGGTCTCGGCGATTTGTGTCATGGTGTCCCCAGATGTTTTGGGCGCAGGATGCGGGATCGGTTTTATCCGGTCAATCACAGGCATCGGATTGTTTAGAACCTGTGTTCAATAGACGCACCGCAAGCGAACGGGTGATATCGCGTTTTTCATCAAGCGCGATCCGATCCAGCTCGGCAACCACATTTGCCGCAGTCTCAAAACTGCGATCCATGTGTTTGACCAGATAAGCGATGACGTCCGGGCCGGGGTTCAACTGGCGATCTGTAAACAGTTTGGCCAGCACCGCACCTAACAGGGCGTCATCCGGTGCGTCCAGTGCTACATGATGTGCCCCGTCCACACGGCTTTGCAGATCAGCCAAAGGCAAGTGCCAAAGATTTGGCGCTGCACGACCGGTCATGAGAAGCGCGTGGCCCTCGGCCAAGACCAGGTTGTGCAGGTGAAACAACGTTCTCTGTTGTTCCATGTCATCGGCGATTAGCGGAACATCCTCGACTGCGACCGGTGAGGACGCAAGATTAGGCACATCTTCGTACCGCAAGGCAGCAGCCTGAACGATACGCCCGCCTGTTTCAGCAGCCCAAACATGTGCAAGGTGCGTCTTCCCTGAACCGGCCGGGCCACTCAGCACCAGTTTGTTTCCCGGCCAGGATGTGGCCGAGATCATCGCAACGGCCAGCGCATTCGCCGGTGAGACAAAGAAATCTTCGCGGCCCAAGGCGGTCTTGGACGGCAGATCAAAGCTGAGCTGCGTGGCCATTCACTCGTCGTCCTGATTCAGACCTTCAAGCCCGGTATAAAGGCGGCTGTTCAGATATTGCTCTGTCGCGAATCGTGCGAGAACACCCAAAGCTGCCGCAACCGGAACGGCAATCAGCATACCAACAAAACCAAACAGTGCGCCGAACACCGACAAAGCCAGCAGCAGCCAGACTGGGTGCAGGCCAACTGAGCTGCCGACGAGTTTCGGGGTCAGGAAGTTGCCTTCTGTCACCTGTCCGATGGCGAAAATGCCAGCGACCAGACCAATATGCGCCCAATCCCCCCAGAACTGAAACAGGGCCAGACCAATGGCTAGGCTGCCTCCGATTAACGCGCCCAGATAGGGGATGAAGGTTACAAGCCCTGCGATAAAGCCAACGATCAGACCGAACTGCAGACCTACCAGCATCAATGCAACCGCATAGTAGGTGCCAAGGATAAGGCAGACCGTACCCATGCCGCGCACGAATGATGCCAGCACGGCATCGATCTCTTCGGCCAATCGTTTGATCGTCGGGGCGTGATCACGGGGCAGCAACTCTCCGATCCGGGTGATCATGCGATCCCAGTCCATGAGCAGATAAACAGCCACAACCGGGACGATGACCAGAAGGACTACCACGTTGATTGCCGAACCAAGTGAGGCCAGAACGGTTTGAAGCACGTCGCCGGTTTTGGATTTTAAAGTCTCACCGAACGACACCAGCATCTGATGCGTGTTCGATTCGCGATCCAAAAGCGCTGGGAATTGCTTCTCAATGAAAGCGCGTAGTTCCTTGAAAAGGCTTGGCAAAACATCGATCAGATCCAGCAACTGAGTGATCAATGCTGGCACGACCATCACAATCATCAGTACAAATCCAAGCACGCCAACAACGGTGATAATGCCAGTCGCGGCCACACGCGATAGGCCGAACTTTTCCAGGCGGTCTGCAACAGGATCGAGGAAATAGGCAATCGCCCCTCCGATCACGAAGGGCAGCAGCACGTCACCCAGCAGGTACAGAACCACCACAAAGATCGCGGCTGCGACGCCCCAATATCTCAGCTGATCCTTCACTGGCAAGGCCATGGCGCATTCCCTCGTTTGCACAGCATTGCCGTGTTCTTGGCCCATGACGCCCTGCGATGCAAGCGGTTCATGGCGCGCAGTTTTTGTGCTTTAGTCGGTTAGCGTGCCGAGTTCCGGTGTGTCATTGGTGGCTGTTTCATCGGGCCAGTTGGTGCGCCAGATTTCCGCTGACCAGTGGCCGCAATGAACCTCGGGGCGATCAAAGCCGGGCAGGGCGGGCAGCAAAGGCGCGACCACCACATCATGGCGCGGAACGGCGAAATACGGGAAGGAATAGCGTTCTTGCCCGGATCGATTGACCACGCGATGCGGGGTCGATTTCAGTCGCCCGCCTGACCACAATTCCAGCATGTCACCGATATTGACCACGAAGCCGCCGGATGGGCAGTCCGGCGTGATCCAACCTCCGGTGCGGGTCTGCACTTCAAGCCCTCCGACCGGATCGGGAGCGATTATTGTTAGCGCGTCGGTGTCCTTATGCGGATGAATTCCATAGCCACGCTCATCCGGGGATTGTGGTGGATAGTGAAGCAAGGTCATGTTGGTCATCGGGTCGCGGAAGGCGTCGCGCAGAGTGTTGGGCGGGATTTTTAACCCCATTTCCAGGGCCCCCAGCAAAATATCTGTTACACCATCAAGCTGTTGCCAATAGTCCAGTATGACTGCGCGTGCCTGCGGCACTTCTCGGGGCCAGATATTCGGCCCATAAAGCGCGCATTCTGCCCGGATCGAGGCATCTTCGGGTGCTTCGAAATGCAGTTTGTACCCTTCGTACTTGTCCGCCGCACCCGACCCGTCATTGGGCGTGAAGAACCCCATCGGGATGTATCCGCGATAGTTTTCGCGGGTGATGGCCTGGTCCCATTTTCGGGCCTCGTCGATGTCAAAGATCGCTCTGACACAGCCGCGGACCTGTTCAATGTGCTCAGGCGCAATGCCTGTTCCTGTGATCGACAGAAACCCGATACTGGTGCAGGCGTCCATGATTTGCGCGACCGTTGACCGATACCGTGAATCGGAAGGATTGGACAGCGGGCTGATATCGATAGTTGGGATGTGCTCCATCAGGTAATTCTCACGCCTTGGCGTTCCAATTCCTGATGCACAGGGGCAAGGTTTAGGCTGTCGAGTTCCTGATTGCTTTTCAGGGACAAGGCCGCTGCGATCCCTGCGCCCTGACCCATAACTGCACAACAGGACATATTGCGCGTCGCAGCATGGGCGATCCGATCCGCGCCATGGGACCGGCCCGCAACCAACAGACCCTTGATCCCTTTGGGAAGCATCGAGCGATAGGGGATTTGCATATATCGCCCGGTGGTCGGCAGGATCAGTATGCCGTATCCATCGATGAATTCGGGGTAAATCCCAATGGAATCTTCGAACTGACCCTGATGTCGGGCGTCATTCTCGGTCATGTTGTATACAGCGTCGATTTTGCGAGTATCGCGGATCCCGATGGTCATGCCGAAATTGCGCAAACGTGCGTTTTCACAGCCCGGCATGAAACGGCGCAAGGCATCAATGGCCAGCATCGCCTGGCGACGGCCTTCGATCTCGCCAAATGTCAGGCTGTCGGGGTCGGTCCCGTCAATCTGGTCCATATGAATTAGGTTCATATAGGTCAGCTCTCCGGTATCGTGCATCGCCCCCCAGGTCCCCGCGATTGTGTTCAGATGGGCCGGGATCAGACCCTCATCGATGGCCTGCTGGAAGGGTTTTTTGACGAAGGGCGAGAACATGTCGTCCTCTTTGCCAGAGGTCTCGATATTCCATTCGCCACCGCCGCCCCAATCCTTGTAGGTCTGCGGGTCCGCTTTGATACCTTCCATAAAGGCCCGTTTGTCAACGCCTGCCAGGTGGAACATGACCGAGGCGGCCATCATGTCCTCGCGTGGCGTCTTGTGGGTCGGGGCACCCGCGCGATGTGCCACATCCGCATCCCCGGTGGCGTCAATGACGACCTTGGCCAAGATCGCCTCGCGCCCTGCCTTGGATTCGGTGATCACGCCGATGATGCGATCCCCGTCCATGATCGGGGCGACGAATTGTCGATGCAGCATCGGATGAACGCCAGCCTCTTCGACCAGCTTGTCGGCCACCAGCTTGAAGCCCTCGCTGTCCAACTCGTAGCTGAGCGATTGGCTCTCGGGTACGGCAGCGCCCATCTCTTTGGCGCGGGTTTCAAATTCCAGGCCGATACCTCCGGCCTCAACGGTCTGTTCGTGGCGATACCAGGCAAAGCCCTCGACGCCCACGGCGGTGATATTGCCGCCCATGCAGCCGAACCTGTCCATCAGCGAAACCTCGGCCCCGGCGCGGGCTGCGGCAAGGGCGGCAGACAAACCGGCGGGGCCAGAACCCACAACCAATACGTCTGTCTGGTGGACAACGGGAATCTGGCGGGCGGGTTCGGTGATTGATTGCATTGCAGTCTCGCGATTGGACGTTTCTGCCAAGATTGAAAACCCCGGCGTCCGGGTCAATCGTAAATCCGACAGCGCGAGGGTCGTAAAAACGCCAATGCGTGATTGCCCCCGGCGGGGCTTTGGCATAATCACCTTGCAGCGAAATTCTCACCCTTAAGGTTACGTTATGCGCCTCAGCCGTTACTTTCTGCCCGTTCTCAAGGAAAACCCCTCGGAGGCTCAGATCGTCAGCCACCGGCTGATGCTGCGCGCTGGGATGATCAAACAGGCCGCCGCCGGGATTTACTCCTGGTTGCCGCTGGGCTTCAAAGTCCTGCGCAAGCTGGAAAACATCGTGCATGAGGAACAGGCGAGGGCAGGGCACATCGCAATCCAGATGCCGATCTTACAATCGGCCGATCTGTGGCGCGAATCCGGTCGGTATGACGACTATGGCCAAGAAATGCTGCGTATGCAGGACCGCCACGGGCGTGACATGCTGTACACGCCGACCGCTGAGGAGCTGGTGACCGACATCTTCCGCGGACATGTTAGCAGCTACAAAGACCTGCCGCTGACGCTCTATCAAATCCAATGGAAGTTCCGCGATGAAATCCGCCCGCGTTTCGGCGTGATGCGGGGTCGCGAGTTCTATATGAAGGACGGCTACAATTTCGACTTAACCAAAGAAGATGCCCTGCATTCCTATAACCGCCATCTGGTCAGCTATTTGCGCACCTATGAGCGGATGGGCCTGCAGGCGATCCCGATGCGCGCGGATTCCGGCCCCATCGGCGGCGATGACACGCATGAATTCCTTGTGCTGGCCGACACGGGTGAGTCCGAGGTGTTCTATGACAGCGCCGTCACTGACCTGACCTTTGGCGATCGTGAGATCGATTATGACAGCCGCGAACAGTGTCAGGCGATTTTGGAAGAGTTCACTTCGAAATATGCCCGCACGGACGAGACCCACGATGAAGCGCTCTTTAACCAAATCCCCGAAGAGCGTCGCCGCGTCGCGCGTGGCATCGAGGTAGGGCAGATCTTCTATTTCGGCACCAAGTATTCCGAACCTCTGGGTGCCACCGTACAAGGCCCTGACGGCAAGCCCGTTCCGGTTCATATGGGCAGCCACGGGATTGGTGTCAGCCGCCTGATCGGCGCGATTATCGAGGCCAGCCATGATGACAAGGGTATTATCTGGCCCGAAGGTGTGACACCGTTCCATTGCGGAATCGTCAACCTGAAGCAAGGGGATGAAGAGGCGGATGCGGCCTGCGATAAACTCTATGGCGCATTGACCGCGCTTGGTTTGGAGCCGCTTTATGATGATCGGAACGAGAGGGCAGGGGGTAAATTTGCCACCATGGACCTGATCGGTCTGCCGTGGCGTATCACCGTGGGGCCGCGCGGCCTGAAGAATGGCGTTGTCGAACTGACTTGTCGCCGTACCGGTGAAAGCGAAGAGCTAAGCCCCGAAGCTGCTGTCACCAAAATCGCAGAAATCTATGAAGGCATCGCCTGAACTAGGCGCTGAAATCCTCTGTGGCTGAACTCAGGAAGCTGAGGTCGGACGTGCGGTCAGGATGTCGCCGTCCGCTTCACTGCCTCGGGCAACCACGATCGGGCGACCAAAGCGGCGCACAAGTTCTGCCAGTTCAAAGCCAAGAAACCGCAATCCGCAGATGCGTTCGTCAGTTGTGCGATCTGTGATGCACAGGCGACCTTGGCGGAACGCGAGGCGATAACCTTTGTCTCGCAAAATGTCGGCTAAACCTGCCCAGCTTGCTGCACTTGTGAATACCGGCCTGATTGCGGCGCGCAATAATGCGGCGCTTTCACAATCCAGTTCTGTTGCTGCCGAACGGGTTAATATTGGGCCCGTGCCTTCCATGTGTTCTTGAATACCCATGAGCGTACCTCCGCCCTTAAACTCTTAAAATCTGTCCCCCACACAAAAAGGGTGACAAAGTTTCTCACACTAATCAATTTGTGAAACAATATTTCGCGCCTGAATGTTGCGATTGTGACTCAGTCAGGTGCAGATATCTCACATTGACTTCATAACTGAAACAATAACCCTTTGTCTGTGAAGGGGTTCACAACCTTTGGTGTATTTCTGGCAAGGTGATTTCTCGTTTTGCCGGTGAGGTTTTGGCCTAAAGCGAATTGATTCGTTTCAGACTGTCCTTTTCTTGTCCGCATCGGCAGTAGACGCGCCAATCAGGCATCCGCGCGATAACCGGCTTGACCATCCGGCTAAATGTCGAAAGGGTCGCGAAAAATCTGAAACCGAGGCAGGAATGGCTAAAACTCCCCCGCCCTTTGCTCCTTTCGAATGGAAAATCGCCTGGCGATACCTCCGTGCCCGCAAGGCCGAAGGGGGTGTCAGCGTGATGACCTGGATATCGCTGATCGGGATTACGCTAGCTGTGTTCGCCCTGATCGCGACCCTGGCTGTCCGGTCCGGGTTCCGGTCGGAATTTGTGGGCACCATCCTCGGGGCAAATGCGCATGTCACTGTGTACTCTGCCGGAGAGATCGACGCGCAGGGGCGGGTCGACCGGACCATCTCCGATTTCGACGGCATGGCCGAACGGATCGCGCTGGTGCCGGGGGTTGAGCGTGCGGCACCGCTTGTCAAAGGTCAGGTGCTGATCACCAACGCGGACCGCAGTTCAGGCGTGCAGGTCTTTGGTATCCGTCCCAATGATCTGGCCGAGTTGCCCGGTATTGCAGAAAGCGAGAACGCCTATGGCGATCTGTCCCGGTTCCCGGATGGCATTGCTATCGGCTCAGGCGTGGCGCGCGCCATTGGAGCGACAGTTGGGGATCGGGTCAAGCTGACTTCGCCCAACGGCGTCAAAACTGCCTTTGGTACCTCGCCCCGCGTGAATGCTTACGAAGTGGTCTATGTCTTCTCAGCCGGGCGTTTTGATATCGATCGCACCCGTGTTTACATGCCGTTCACCGAGGCGCAAAGCTTCTTTAACCGCGAAGGCGCGGCGGACGAGATCGAAGTGATGGTCGAGCGCCCAGAAGAGCTATCCCCGATCCTGATCCCGATCCTCGAAGCCGCCGGAGAGCGCAGTCAGGTCTGGACGTGGCAGGATGCGTCGGGCGGGTTCCTGCGGGCGCTTGAGGTTGAAGACAACGTGATGTTCATAATCTTGTCGATCCTCGTGCTCATTGCGGCAATGAACATCGTCTCGGGACTGATCATGCTGGTGAAGAACAAGGGGCGGGACATTGGCATTCTGCGTACTATCGGACTCAGCGAAGGGTCAGTGCTGCGGGTGTTCTTCATCTGCGGCGCGTTCACAGGGATTATCGGAACTGCAATGGGCGTGATATTGGGCTGCCTCTTCGCCATCTATATCGATCCGATTTTCTCATTCGTGAACTATGTGATGGGCGGCGGCGTCTGGGATCCATCCATTCGTGGCATCTATGCTTTGCCTGCCGAATTGCATTTGTCGGATGTCTTGAAGGCCGTTGGTCTTTCACTTGGCCTGTCCTTCCTTGTCACATATTTCCCCGCCCGCCGCGCAGCGCGGCTAAACCCAGTTGAGGCGCTGCGCTATGAGTGACGTGACTTTAAGGCTCAGCAATCTGACCAAAACCTATCTTCCTGGTACGCCTGGCGAGGTACAGGTGCTACGCGGGGCTGATCTGGAGCTGCGCGCAGGTGAGGCCGTTGCGCTGGTCGCGCCTTCGGGCGCGGGCAAGTCAACACTGCTGCATATCGCCGGCTTGCTGGATACTCCTGATTCTGGCGAGGTTGAAATTACGGGGCAGGGTGCAACGGGTAGGGGCGATCGCACCCGAACTGCCATTCGGCGGCGAGACGTTGGGTTTGTTTATCAGTTCCACCACCTGCTGCCCGAGTTTACAGCGCTTGAGAATATCGTTTTGCCCCAGTTGGCGAACGGCGCCACCGAGAAAGCGGCGCAGGAACGGGCGATGCAATTGCTTGACCATGTTGGCGTTGCAGGGCGGGCGGATCACCGGCCAGCAGCCTTGTCGGGCGGAGAGCAACAGCGCGTGGCATTTTGCCGGGCACTAGCGAACCAGCCGCGCGCGCTGCTAGCTGATGAGCCCACAGGAAACCTGGACCCCGAAACGTCGGATCAGGTCTTTGCGGCCCTCTTGGCGCTTGTGCGGGACGAGGGACTTTCGGCGTTAATCGCCACGCATAACCTTGATCTTGCAGCGCGGATGGACCGGATGGTGCGGCTGGAAGCTGGTTTGCTCAGGCCAGTTGCGTGATTGCGACGCCGATTGCCATCACCGTAATGCCTCCGGCCCGCATCAGGGTCAGCGGTGTGACCTGAGCTCCGAACAGGCCAAAATGATCAATCGCTGCGGTGCTGATCAACTGACCCAGCAAGACGAAGAACACCGCATTGCCAACACCGAAATGCGGGGCCACATGCGTGATCGATAGCACGTAGAACGCGATCAGAACGCCACCCAGCAGCAGATGCCTTGGGGCTTGCGTGACTTTGGCAAGCGCTCCGGATCCTCCGAACACCAACAGCGCCAAAATAGAGGTTAAGAAGGCGATGGAGAACAGGATAACAGCCGCTGCATTGGGCGATCCGATCAGCCTGCCCAGGGCAGCATTTAGAGCGGCGAGAATTGGAATGCCGATTCCAGCGGCCAGCATGATGGCTGCGTATTGTGTCATTGCCAGTAGTCCCTGAGCCGGTTTCGTTGATCTGGATCATTGCGTCAGCAAGGCCGTCGGGCAAGTCTCGATTTCTAGTGTACAATGGAGAAAAGCGATGATCCGATCGATACTTGGCGCAGTTCCGCTGACAATGTTGGCCGCATTGTCACAACCTGTTTTGGCGCAAGACGTCGAGACTGGCGCTGAACTTTACCAACACTATTGCGCCACTTGCCACGGGCTGGATGCAACTGGGCATGGGCCGATGGCTGGTGTGCTTGTGATTCAGCCTACAAACTTGAAGGCGCTGGCCGACGCGGATGGCGTCTTTCCAACCGCTCGTGTCGTGGCGCGGATTGATGGGCGTGATCCGCTGGTTAGCCATGGCAGCCCCATGCCGGTCTACGGCCCCTATTTTGAAGGCAACGACACCGCTATCAAAACTCCGGCCGGCCAACCGATCCTGACGAGCAAGCCGATTGCGGACTTGGTTGAATATCTGAAAACACTGCAGGAGGGCTGAGACTAGCGGCAGATCCCCTGAATCTCGGCACCCGCCCATGGGATTTGAACGTTGCTTTCGCGCCTGCTTCCGGGAAGCGTCTTGACGACAAAATGGGCACTTAGCATGTCGTGCAAGCGCTTGGTTCTCGGCGCATCCGGGTCGAGCGCGCGGCAGCACACGTACTCTTCGACAATCGCGCCCTGTTGTTCGTAGCCATAGGCCAGAAAGTCAGGCGAGGTTTCAAGGTTGAACAGGTAGGGGTCGTTTTTCTTGCCATGCTCTGCCGCAGCCCGGAGCGGGTGATAGCCCGTGGTTTTACGATTCTGCCATTGCCAGACATGGGTCAGCTCGTGCGCAAGCAACATGGCCGCGATCAGGTTCACCCGTTCAGGGTACTGACTCATATAGTCGTCCAGGTACCAATCCTTGGTGAAATAAACGTGGTTAAACAATGCCACACCCGCTGGTTTACCGGTTACGGTTTCTTCTTTGACAGGGGGCAGTATGCGTTCGCGGCAGGCAATCCGGGGGCGGGCTTTGCGGGTGAATGTAACCGCTGCAACCGGCGCACCTTCGACCAATCGCACGCGATCCAAATCCAGAGTTTCTCCGTGGATATCACTTGCAAATGCTCGTTCATGTTCAGTCAGAGGGCGACCGCAGGATGCAAACAGCAACAAGACGAAAATCAGCAGGGGGCGATGCATAGTGATAAGCCTAACGCAGCAGATTGGCGCGGCAAGTCGTTTTCAAAGGCTCATCGCCAATACGCGGCTGATTTCTGTCAGGGATCGGCCCGATTGTTCCATCCATGTGTTAAATGCACCCTGCACGGCGGCCATGGCCTTTTTGGAGGTTGCGGGTTTGTCGATAACGCCCTCAGCAATCAACCGCGCGGTCACGTCCTGGGACAGAATGAAGCTATCTCGTCCGGCAAAACGCATTGCATATTGAGCCGAGGCACCGCCCAACCGCGAACCGCGTTTGGCAAGCATTTGCAACAGCCCCACATAGTCTTGCGAAGGCCACCCTCCCAGAGCTTGCCCAACGCCACCTTCCGCGCGGAGTTCTAGAAGAAAAGCGGCATTGTCGCGCACGGACGCGATTTTGGTTCCGTTTCGTACAATTCGGGTATCCTGAAGCAAGGCGTCGAATTTTCATCATCCATGAACGCGCAGCGCCCGATGTCGAACCCGTCGAAGGCGGTTTCGAACCCATCCCACTTTGCCTCTATGACTTTCCAGCTAAACCCGGCTTGAAATATGGTTTTCGTGATAATCGACAGCCAGCGATCATCCGGCAACGCTTCCAATTCCGCAATCGATTTCGGCTTGCTCAGCTTGCTTTCAAGTTGCTCAGGCCCGCCATGTCGCGCCGCCGAAATCTCATATATCTCGTCAAAGTGATGCATCGATTGAGCCCTCCACAATCCTGATGCTGGCATCTTGGCCCAGTTTTTCAATCAAAAACCTGATCTTATGGCCGATCAAATGTTTTATATTGACTAGTCAATCAATATCTTTCACGTTTCGGTACGAACGGTGCCATGCATGTGCAATGTCGGATAAATGCAATGGGGATGGGGCAAGGGCTTCTGCTTAGTGAATTAAGTCGGAGCCAGAGCAACTGTTCCCTTTCCTTTTTCGACCAAACTTGTGCATGTTGCGACAGTGCTGTGACTACGAATATTCCTAGACGGTCGCGGTGCCGTCTCAGGGCGAGAAAAAGAACAGGGAGTTAAATCATGAAAAAGCTAAGCGTAAGCTTGTTGGCCTTGGCCGTTGCCGGGTCAGCTCATGCGGCGGATATGGGCGCCGTTGATGAGCCTATCAAATTGGCGATCAACGAATGGACCGGACAGCATGTCACCACCCATGTCGCCGGCGAGATGTTGAAGGCCGCTGGTTACAACGTTGAATATGTCACGGCTGGCATGATGAACCAGTTCCAGGCGCTGGCTGATGGCGACATCGATGCCACGTTGGAGATTTGGTCGTCAAATGTGTCTGACGAATATGCCAAAAAGATTGATGAAGGCACCGTTGTAGAAATTGGTGATCTGGGCCTCGATGCAAAAGAAGGTATCGCCTATCCCGCACACGTGGCCGAACTGTGCCCCGGCTTGCCCGCATGGGAAGCGCTGAAAGACTGCGCACAGGTTTTTGCAACCGCTGAAACGCTGCCCGGTGGTCGACTAGTCGATTATCCGGCCGATTGGGGCACACCCGGCGCAGATCGGATGACCGGTCTGGAGCTGCCGTTCAAAGCGGTTCCTGCAGGTTCCGAAGGAGCTCTGATTGCCGAGCTGCGCGCATCGACCGAGCGGAAATCACCGCTGTTGATCACTTTCTGGCAGCCGCATTGGGCCATGTCAGCCTATGATGTGCAATTCGTTGATCTGCCTGCGGGTGAAGAGGCGTGCTTTAGCGATCCTGCTTGGGGCCCGAACCCCAACGCGGTGAACGATTGCGACTTCTCGCCCTCGCGCATCTTCAAGGCCGGTTGGAGCGGTATGGAAGATAAATGGCCTGCTGCTTATGAAATCCTCAGCAACTATCAACTGGCAGTCGAAGATCAGCAGCCCATGATGGGTGCGATCGACGTTGACGGCGGCACAGTCGAAGAAGTTGTTGCCGCGTGGATGGCCGAGAATGAAGGCAAGTGGCGTCCGGTTGTTGACGCTGCAACCCAGTGAGCCTGCCTAAGTGACTGACGCAAATACGCCAGCTATTGCCTGCCAGAACCTCTGGCAGGTCTTTGGCACCGGTGCTGACAAAGCCCTGACCGACGCGCTGTCTCGGTCAGGGAATGACGCCGACCAAGCCGCCACTGATTTGCGCGAACACGGGTTCATCCCGGCTGTTCAGGACGCCAATTTCGAAGTCAAAGAGGGCGAGCTATTCGTCATAATGGGGCTATCAGGATCGGGCAAATCCACTTTGATCCGTTGCATCTCGCAATTGCTGCCCGGTACAGGCGGTGAAATTCGTGTGGACGGCGAGAATGTTATCGGGGCCTCGAAGAAGACCCTAACCGAACTGCGCCGTAAAAAGCTGGGCATGGTGTTCCAGCATTTTGGTCTGTTCCCACATATGACCGTGGCCGAAAACGTGGCTTATCCGTTGCGCGTGCAGGGGGTGGGCAAAAAGGAACGGCTGGCCCGCGCGCAAGAGGTGATTTCTCTGGTCGGGCTTGAAGGCCGCGAAGACAGTTTTCCGCGTCAGCTTTCGGGCGGGCAACGTCAGCGCGTGGGAATCGCGCGGTCGCTGGCCGTGAACCCGGATATCTGGTTTCTGGACGAGCCATTCTCGGCCCTCGATCCACTCATCCGCCGCCAGTTGCAGGATGAGTTCCTGCGTATTCAGGCGACACTGAAGAAATCCATCGTATTCATCACTCATGATATCCAAGAGGCGCTGAAGCTGGCTGACCGCATTGCCATCATGCGCGATGGTAAGATCGTCCAGATCGGGACGCCGACGGATATCGTCCTGCGTCCGGTCGATGACTATGTGCGCGAATTCTCCAAAGACGTGGCCAAAGGCCAGCACGCCAAGGTCGCCTCGGTGATGCGAGACGACGGAGAGCGTGGGCCAGACGATCCGGGCCTGACCACTTCGATGACCTTGGACGCCGCGCTGGCGCATTGCATGGAGCTATATGAGCCCGTCCCGGTTCGTGACGCAGACGGTAATGTTGTGGGTACCGTGCACCCGTCCGATCTGGCTGCCGCGTTGCAGGTGGATGAGGCATGACTGCCGCGACGGATATCCCCACGCAGCAGGCGCGACTGACCGCAGGGGCACAGGCGGCGTTGATCACAGTGATCGTCGGCGCAGTGTGTCTTGTGCTGGAGGGTGTCGCGCCATGGCTGGTCAAATGGCCCGCTGCCTGGGAGCTACCTGCGACCCAGTGGGTGGGTGCTTTCCTCGATTGGTTCCTGAACGGAATCAAGCCAGCGGCGCGATTGTTTTCGGACCTGATGGCCTATCCGATGAATTGGGCAAATTTCGTGCTGGGGAACACGCCTTGGCCGATCCTGATCGGTATCGTCACCGCATTAGGTTGGTATCTGGGCGGAATGCCGATGGCTGCCTTGGGGTTCTTTGGTCTCAGCTTTGTGCTGGCCTCCGGTTATTGGGCTGAGAGCATGAATACCCTGGCCCTTGTGGCCGTGTCTGTACCGGTGGCACTGATCATGGGTGGCGCGATCGGTATCCTCGCCAATGAGGTTCCTCGAGTGAAGGCCTTCGTACAGGCCGTTCTGGACATCATGCAAACGGTGCCAACCTTTGCCTATCTGACACCGCTGCTACTGCTTTTCGGCTTTGGCCCGGTAGTGGGTTTGATCGCCTCGGCCATCTACGCGGCCCCGCCTATGGCGCGGAATGTGATGCTGGGGCTGGAGCGGGTCGAGTCCGAGATCAAAGAAGCCGCGATCATGTCGGGCGGCACCCGTCTGCAGCAGCTGTTTCAGGTCGAAATCCCTGCCGCAACGACTCAGATCATGGTCGGCGTAAACCAGTGTCTGATGGCAGCGCTGTCGATGGTGATCATTGCTGCTGTTATTGGTGGCTTCAATGACATCGGTTGGGAAGTTCTGCTGACCATGCGCAAGGCGCAGTTTGGCGAATCCCTGATGGCCGGTCTGGTCATCGTTGTCTTCGCCGTGGTGATCGACCGTATGAGTGGCACCTTGGCGACCGAGCGGAAACGTTATGACAGCCGCGTGGTCTGGGCGATGCTGGGCTTTGCCGTTGTGTTTACCGCGGCCTTCTGGGTGTGGCTGCCGAACCCGTCGGAGCTGACCGTACTGGACCCGATGGCAACGGCAATCGACAACGGCCTGACCGCGTTCACACAGGCCAATGGACCATGGTTGGATGCGCTCAAGAACAACTCGTTGTTCTATGTTCTGTTGCCGCTTCGGATCGGGTTGGATCAGGCGGTGCTGCCCTTCACATGGGGTTTTGCGTGGACGCCTTCGATGAGCTATGGCCTGTTTGCGGCAGGGGCCGCAATCGCCTTACTGATGGCATGGCGCGGGCACCTGACTGGCGGTCTGGTGGTGCTGATCCTGATTGGGATGCTAGAGACTGGTATCTCTAACCTGCCATGGCCGTTTGTCCTGACCGGTGCAGCCGCTTTGGGCTGGGTGGCAGGAGGCTGGCGTCTGGCTGCGCTGTGTGTGGGATTGCTGTGCACCATCCTCGTCTCGGGTTTGTGGGAGCGCGCCTTGCTGTCGCTCTACCTCAGCGGCGCAGCGGTGTTCTTCTGCGCCATTCTGGGCGGTTTGATTGGTTTGGCCAGCGCGGTCTGGTCTCCGGTCTGGACTATCGTGCGCCCGATCTGCGACATGCTGCAGACGATACCTCTGTTCGTGTTCCTGATCCCGGTGCTGATGGTGTTTCAGATCGGTGAGTTCTCGGCCTTCCTGGCGATCTGCGCCTATGCCATCGTCCCGATGATCCGTTACACGCGCCACGGGCTGGTCAACACGCCCGAGGAGATGATGGAGGCCGCCATTTCCAGCGGCGCGACCGAGTGGCAGATCATGCGCGATGTCCGCGCGCCCTATGCTGCGCCGACCATCTTGCTGGGTCTGAACCAGACCATCCTTTATGCCTTTGCGATGTTGGTAATCGCGGCCCTGATCGGTACCACCGGTTTGGGTCAGTCGATCTATCTGGCGCTGGGGCAAGCGGATGTAGGGCTTGGCATCTCGGCAGGGGCTGCCATGGCGATTCTGGCACTGATCGCTGACCGGATGGTTCAGGGTTTTGCCGAAGAACGCCGCAAAGCGCTTGGACTTTGAGACAGGGCAGGGGCGGGAAATCGCCCCTCGCCTCACTTGATTTCAGACAAAGACTTGCACTTCGCGACGGCCTAAACCGGGCTCAACACGTTCGGAGTCTACCATGACCGGTTGGGGCCTTTTCCTTGCAGCGCTCGCCACTTTCCTTCTCAGCCATATGATCCCGGCACGCCCGGCGGTGCGCGGGTGGCTGATAGCTACAATGGGCCGCTCTGGGTATTTCACCGCATATTCGCTGGTGTCGCTGGCGGTTCTGGGTTGGCTGATCATTGCCGCAGCTAATGCGCCTTATATTGAGGTCATTCCGCCGCTGTCCGTCTTTCGCTGGGTACCGCTGTTGATTATGCCTGTGGTCTGCTGGTTGGCCATTGCGGGTTTGTCGATCCAAAACCCGTTCTCATTCGGCGGGCTGGGGAACCGTCTCTTCGATCCCGAAAACCCCGGTATCTTGCGCTCAACACGCCATCCGATCCTTGTGGCACTGTTGCTATGGGCGGTGGCGCATCTCCTGGCCAATGGCGGCTTGTCACATGTGATCCTGTTTGGTTTATTCGCAGTCTTTGCAGTTATGGGGATGGCCCTGATCGATCGTCGAACCACCCAAAAGATGGGTGCAGACTGGCATCGGCTGTCCCGCAACACTGCGCGTTTGTCGCTGCGCGTACCTCGCCCATGGCCGCGCCCCTGGGTTTGGCTGGCTGCACTCGCTGTCTATTCGGCTCTTCTTTATCTGCACGCACCTGTGATCGGTCTTTCACCGCTGCCTTGATGCTTAAGGTGGTCGGCTGGGCCGACGCGTGCTATCTGACATGTCACGAACTGAAATTTGGGGTCCTAATCATGCATCTGGCCTATGTTACGACAACTGATCGTGGCGCAACTGATCGCCTACTCAGCGCGTTTGCGGATGGGCTGGTAGGTGCCGGAACGCCGCTTGCCGGAGTGGTGCAGACAAACACCGAATGTGCCGAAGGGTACAAATGCGATATGGATCTGAAGGTCATCCCAACTGGCGAGATCATCCGTATCTCTCAATCCTTGGGCAAGAACGCACGCGGCTGCCGTCTGGACCCAGCAGAGTTGGAGCGGGCCGTTGGGCTGGTGACTCGGTCGCTTGAGGACGCGCCGCACCTGCTGATCGTCAACAAATTCGGTAAGCACGAGGCCGATGGACGCGGGTTCCGCCCAATCATCGCGGATGCGTTAGAGCGTGACATCCCTGTGTTGGTCGGGCTCAATCAGTTGAACATCGAAAAGTTTCAGGATTTTGCTGGCGGGCTCGCCCAAGCGCTTGGCCCCGATATCAGTAGCCTGACCGAATGGTTCGACAAGATATCGCGGACCAGCGCGCAGCATACTGCTACTTCTGCCGGCTGATGTCATGACCCTTATCATGTTGCGCATGCCGTAGTTTAAATTAGTGGACTTAGGTCCAGTCTTCGGGTCTAGCTTCGTTCAAAGTTGAAACCTGGCGGCCAGATGATCTGTGCGGACGCCGACGAAATGGGCAGATCCATGAACGATTGGCAGGGCGGGTCAGACAGAGCTTCCATATCAACCGAGCAAGATGCAGGGACCTCGACAGAGCTGATATCGACAGATAAATTCTGGATTGGTCTGTTTGTTGGCTACTATTTGCTTCACGTCGTGCTGCGCGTTGCAACCGGTGGTTCGCTTGGTCTGGACGAGGCCGAGATATTTCTGGATGCGCGGCACCTTGAGTGGGGCTATGGCCCGCAACTGCCGCTTTATGCGTGGCTGCAATGGGGTATTTTCCAGATTACCGGACCCAGCATTCTGGGATTGTCGCTGCTCAAGAATGCGATGCTTCTGGCAACCGTTGTCACGCTATACATGATCATACGAAGCCGTCAGAGCCCGCTGATGGCGGGGTTGTCTGTCTTATCGTTATTGATGCTCTACCAGTTCAGCTGGGAAGCGCAGCGGGCCCTGACTCACTCGGTTTTGGCCAATCTCTGTTCAGTCCTGACCTTTGCCGTCATGTGGCATGTGATCCAAAGGCCGACGACCCGGGGTTTCGTTGTGCTGGGCGTGGTTGTCGCGATGGGCTGTTTGTCGAAATACAACTATGCCATCGCATTGCTGGCCATGTTTCTTGCGGCGATCAGCGCCCCGGAGACACGCAAGCCACTCTGGTCTCCACGGTTGCTGATCTCATTTGGAGTTGCGGCTATTCTCGTTGCGTCGCCGATGCTTTGGGTCTTGAACAACTCTCAGCAGGCCTTAGCCAGCGCCCGCAAGCTGGACATGAGCAGTGAAGGCCCCACCGGCTTGGTCGCAGTGCAGGGACTTACAGAACTGGCATTGGCGTCCGCTGGCTTTGTTTCGCTCTTGCTGCTGGTATTGGTCGTCCTGTGGGTGGTTTATCGCAAGCAAGGCGCGGGTACCGCACAGGATGATCTATTCCGATTGATGACGCGCACGGTCGTCTGGTCTTTGGTGCTTATGGTTGTCGTTGTGATTCTTAGCGGCAGCACCAACGTAAAGGACCGATGGTTGCAGCCACTTTTGATCTACGCTGGCCCGGTTCTGGTATTGTGGATATTGCCGCGAACAGGAGAGATCGGTGCCCGACGCTTTGGCCAGATTAGCGTTGTTCTGGCCGGGTTTGTTGGAATTGCGATGCTTCACCATAATCTGGCCGGAGAGGCCAAGCGTGCCGCACCATTTGCTGAGCTTACTTCGCAGATGCTGGCAGAAGTCGAACCTGGCAGCGCGATTGTCGCGGATAACTGGATAGCGGGAAACATGGCATATTTCGCGCCAGAGCATCCCATTTACAGTGATCGCGATCCTCGCAAACCAAACGCTGAGTTGCGGGTTTGGGAGGACGGAGAAAGAGTGCCTAACGATATCGACCCTAATCTGGTTGAAACTCTGACCGCGCCTTATCGTTTTGACGCAGATGAGGAGATGTCGCTGTCATTTGGGCCAGTGTCAAAATAGCTTGGACGTAAGCCTTGAGAGAATACGGTGCGGCAAAGCATTTACCTAAATGCCAAAGGTCTAAATATGCATGAAAGGAAAGTGGTGGGCGACCCTGGAATCGAACCAGGCGTGCGTCTCCGCGAGGGAGTTACAGTCCCCTGCCACACCTTGCGGCCTGTCGCCCACTGTCAGGCGTTGCACCTGACGTGGAGGCGTGATTACTAGCGCGTCTAAAGGGCGTCAACAGGAAAATACCGCTTTGACGCAGGAAACCGAATTCCCGGCCCGGAGGCCCGTAAAATGAAGAAACCAAAGTGGGTCGTTGAGAAAGAACAGGCGCGCAAAGCTGCTGCCGCGGAAACCGTGTGGCTGTTCGGAATACACGCTGTTCGTGATGCGCTGATGAATCCCAAACGGCACAAATTACGCTTGATCGTGACGCGAAACGCCAACGATAAACTGATCGAAGCGATTGAATTTGCAGGGATTACACCCGAGATGGCTGATCCGAGAAAATTCACGGCTCCAATCGATCCGGGGTCGGTTCATCAAGGCGCGGCGCTTGAGGTCAAGCCGCTGGAATGGGGTGGGCTTGCCGAAAACTGTATTGGGCAGGAAAACCCTCGTGTGTTGTTGCTGGACCGCGTGACCGACCCACACAATGTTGGTGCGATTCTACGCTCGGCCGAAGTGCTGGGTGCCAGCGCCGTGATCGGAACGCGCCACCATTCGGCACCCGAAACCGGCGCGCTGGCCAAAACTGCCAGTGGGGCCTTGGAAAGACAGCCTTATCTGCGTGTGCGCAACTTGGCCGACGCTATCAACGAGTTGCAGAATATGGGGTTCTTTGTCCTCGGTCTGGATGGAGAAGCCGAGCAGACCATCGAAGCGACGCTCAGGGAGAAGCGCGATCGGCCAGTGGCCTTAGTCCTCGGGGCCGAGGGGCCAGGGTTGCGACAAAAAACCAAAGAGACTGTGGATCAATTGGTGAAAATTGACGCGGCGGGTGGATTTGGGTCTCTCAATGTCTCAAATGCTGCGGCGATTGCACTATATGCATCTCAGCCCAGATGACAGGAGGCCCAAATTTCCACTCCGCATAAAATTGCCACCTGCTGCTATTGCGGGACTCGCGCCGCTTTGGTTCTTAAAGGAAAGCAACAGCACGAGTTGAGCTGCGCCAGCTGTGGCGCGCCTTTGCACAATCTCAAGATGGTGCCAAAGGCCAAGCTAGCCGAGCGGCCGTCGAATGGCTATTCACCGACAAACAAGAACAAGAAGTACAAGAAGAAGAAAAAGCGTGGCTTGTTCTCGAAGGTGCTGGATGAAGCTTGGGATGTGATCGAAGACGTGTTCGACTGAACCATTGCACGCCTGTTCACATCGGCGTCATGGGGGTTTCCGATGCGGCATGAAATATGCATCTTAAAACCTTCTGAATGCGAACAAACGATTCACCAATGCTGTCCCGACGTGCCTTCTTAACCAGTCTCTCCTGTATTGCATTTGCCCCTGCTCTCGGAGCGCAGGACAAGCCCATGTTCTATGCGGATAATGGGCTGGCGATATCAGGTTACGATGCAGTGTCCTATTTTAAGTTAGGAGAGCCAGTAAAGGGTAATCCCGATATCACGCTTATGTGGAAAGGTGCCACCTGGTGGTTTGCATCTGAAGAGAATCGTGATCGATTTGAGCGGAACCCGAGGGCTTTTGCCCCGCAATTTGGTGGGTATTGCGCCTATGCGATGGCAACCGGACTTCTGAGCAGTACTGACCCGCACGCATGGCAGATCGTGGACGGCAAATTGTATCTGACACATTCTGAGGCGATTGAGCGTATTTGGAAGCAAAACGTCGCTCAGAATATCCGTGAAGCCGACGCGCACTGGCCTGCAGTCCTGTATTAACTGAGCGCAATTGATCTGTTTTGATTGTCGGGCTTCCACCCGATGCAGAGCGTCTGTCGGCGATGTTCTTCTGCTGAAAACAAGATTCCGCAAAACGGCAGATTTCCGCCTTTTGTGATTTGTCATCACAAAAATGCGCGCCGCCCCTTTTTTTCAATCAACTCATGCCTAAATGTCACAGTGACCGCGGAATGGAACTGCCGCGGGTCATTTCACTGTCCCTCGTTCCAACAACTGGCGCTCAGGTATTACCTGAGCGCTTTTTTCTTTTCTGCGTGGCGTTTAGGGTGCGTTCATGCCTGACTACTCTGACCAGTTCCTGAAAACGGTGTTGAAGCGGACCAAGACCATCGCCGTTGTCGGCGTGTCCATGAACCCGGTAAGGCCCAGTTACTATGTGGCCCGTTACCTGTCGTTGAAGGGATACAAGGTGATTCCGGTTAATCCGGGACATGCGGGCAAAGCACTGTTTGGTCAGACGGTCAGGGCGTCTTTGTCGGAAGTATCAGAGCCAGTCGACATGGTGGACATTTTCCGCAGGTCCGAGGCTGTGCCGCCCATTGTTGACGAGGCTTTGAGCGCGTTTCCGAACCTTAATACGGTCTGGATGCAGATTGGCGTTGAGCATGCTGAGGCCGCAGCCAAAGCACAGGAGCGCGAAGTGGACGTAGTAATGAATCGGTGCCCCAAGATCGAATATCAACGCCTGTTTGGTGAATTGCGAATGGGTGGGTTTGCAACGGGCGTGATTTCGTCCAAACTCTGAGCAGATCATGGCTCTTGCTCTTCCGCTTCGAAGACCCGCTATGATCGGATTCGCGGTTGGCTTTGATTGAATGCCGATCGTGCGCGATCCGCTAATTCCCATCCTCCCGAAATCGAACCAGTCTGATCCCTGCGAAGGGTTCTGTGAAATGGAAAGAGAGTTAAAGCAATGTCGATTCCTGAACCACCATTTGAAGGTGCCTGCCTATGTGGCGCGGTGCGCGTTCGTGTGACGGCGACGCCCCTGCTGACCGTTGCGTGCCACTGTCGAGATTGCCAAAAATTCAGTGCTAGCGCGTTTTCACTAACCACGATGTTCCCAATCGATAGTTTTACCCATGACGGCGAACTGGTTCAGGGTGGGCTTGGGGCGGTCGAGCGCGCGCACTATTTTTGCAAGTCGTGCCTGAACTTCATCTATTCGCGGCTCAAAGGAGCACCGGAGCGGGTCAACGTGCGGACGTCGATCTTGGACCAAGCCGCGTCATTGACGCCATTTCTCGAAGTGATGACCGAAGCGAAGATGCCTTGGGTGCATATTCCCGTGGTGCGCAGCTACTCAAAATTTCCGGAGACACAGGAAGAACTGCAGTCGCTTATGAGTGACTATTCAAACAGCTGAATTCCGATGCAATTATGCAGAGGCGCTAAGCACTTTGGAGCCCGACGACAGAGAAGTCTGACGATTGACTGGGGTTTCAGTTCGCTGCCAACGGGGTCAGTTGCCCAGCCTATTCCTGGCGACGCTTTTCCAGAACCACTTCACGCGGAACCCAATCGTAGCGTGTGTCTTCGACCAAGGGAGACCAGAACAACACCCCGCCATAGCGCCAGGGGTCCAGTACGACGCCTTCGTACATGCTCTCCCCTTTGTGGCTGATGATGGCGGTGCTGTGGTCGATGCGGAATGGATTGTCTGCATTGGCGATGGCGCGGTGCATTTCCAGCGTGCGGAATTGTTCCTGATCCAGACGACGCTCGATATCCTCGGCCCAATGCCAACACAAACCACGCGGGCGCAGGCCTTTGTTGACCTTGGCATTGTGAATCAAGGGCGGGTCGGTGATTTCGTATTCCTGCACCAGCTGCGCAGTATAGGCATAAGCGATGCGGGCGGCGCGGGTGGCTTCTTCCGGGTCAATATCGGGGCCGAGGCTTTGGATTTCAGTCGCCAACCGCTGGACCTCATCTCCGGTAGGCGGGGGAGGGGTTGCACAGGCGGCGAGGGTGGCAAGTGCTACTGCGAACACCAAAGCTCTGATCATCTGCGCGCCCTTTGCCTCAATGCACCTGAACCAGGAGTATAGCGGGCCGGGGTATCGCACGAAACCCGCTTAACCTTTGGGGCGGGATGCCTTTTCCGTGATGCCGCTGGTGCCCTGTCGACGGGCCAGTTCGGCCAGGACATCGTCCAGCTCCACATCACGCGCGGCCAGCATGACCAGCAGGTGATAAAGCACATCAGCTGCCTCGGAGGTCAGTTTTTCCCTGTCCCCTTTGATTGCTTCGATGATTGCTTCGATGGCCTCTTCACCGAATTTCTCGGCGCATTTCTCAGGACCTTTGGCCAAAAGCTTGGCCGTCCAGCTGCTGTCAGTATCAGTACCCTTGCGCGCCTCGATCGTGGCGGCAAGATCTTGCAGAATACTCATGTCAGCCTCATCGGAATGCCAGCAGCGGCCATATGCTCTTTGGCCTCGTGGATGGTGTATTCGCCGAAATGGAAGATCGAAGCCGCAAGGACCGCGCTGGCCCCACCTTTGGTTACGCCTTCGACCAGATGATCCAGATTACCGACGCCCCCGCTGGCGATCACGGGCACATCTACCGCGTCACTGATCGCGCGGGTCAGGGGCAGGTTGAACCCGGCCTTGGTGCCATCACGGTCCATTGATGTTAGCAGGATTTCCCCCGCGCCCTTGGCGACGACGGTTTTAGCAAATTCAACCGCGTCGATGCCTGTTGGTTTGCGACCGCCATGAGTGAAAATCTCCCATGTTCCGGGGCTGACCGTTTTGGCATCGATGGCGCAGACGATGCACTGGCTGCCGAACTGATCTGCCGCCTCGGCGATCACATCAGGGTTGGCGACAGCGGCCGAGTTGAAACTGACCTTATCCGCCCCCGCCAGCAGCAGGGCGCGCACGTCATCTTTGGTGCGCACACCACCGCCCACAGTCAGGGGTACAAAGCATTGTTCGGCCGTGCGCTGCACCACATCGAACATTGTTCCGCGATTTTCATGCGTCGCGTGGATATCCAGAAAGCAGATTTCATCAGCCCCTGCGGCGTCATAGGCTTTGGCAGACTCGACCGGATCACCAGCATCGCGCAGGCCGACAAAGTTCACACCTTTGACCACGCGGCCATCAGCGACATCCAGACAGGGAATGATACGGGTTTTCAGCATCGGCCTTCCTTTGTTGGCCGCACCCTTACCGGCAAACCCTCGCCGATGCCAGACTTGTGATTGCGATCTGTCGTGAAGCCATGGAAATTAGAGGTGAAATTCACGAAAAGGATTACCTAGATGAGACATCTTCTTTTGGCTTCAATATTCGCATTCGGAGGCGCGCTGTCCGCCATGGCTGACGACATTATCAAAGTGGAAACCAACAAATCCGTGGCCGAAGCGCTAGACGCGCTGGAGGCTGCCGTGGGCAACGCAGGCGCGACCGTGTTCGCGCGTGTGGACCACGCAGCAGGGGCGGAAAAGGTCGGTACGCCCATTCCGCCCAATCAGGTGCTGATTTTCGGCAATCCTGCGCTGGGCACGCCAGCAATGCAGATCGACCCGCGCGCCGGGCTTTTTCTGCCATTGAAAGTGCAGGCCTACGAGGACGCAAACGGGCAGGTATGGCTGGCCTATGAAGACCCGAAAGAGACGATGGACGAGCTTGACGAGGTCGAAAAGTCTCCGGTCATCGAGAAAATGCGCGGCGCTTTGGCGAAGCTGACCGCCGCTGCCGCCCAGTAATTTAACTCAGGGCGCGAATGGCCTCTTCCAGGTCAATCGCGCCATCATAGAGCGCGCGGCCCGAGATCGCGCCGTTCAGCTCAACTCCACAATCGCGCAAGGCGATCAGGTCGTGCAGCGAGCTGACACCGCCCGAGGCGATCACGGGAATCGAAACCGCCTGCGCCAGCGCAGCGGTGGCATCGATATTCGGGCCCTGCATCGCACCATCACGGTTGATATCGGTGTATATGATCGCGGCAACTCCGGCGTCTTCAAAACTGCGCGCCAGATCGGTGACCTGCACGTCGGTTTCTTCGGCCCAGCCCTTGGTGGCGACCATGCCGTTGCGCGCGTCGATTCCGACGGCGACCTTGCCGGGGAAGGCTTTGGCAGCTTCGCGCACCAGATCAGGGTTCTCGACCGCCACGGTGCCTAGAATCACTCGGGCCAGACCTTTCTCGATCCAGGTTTCGATTGTGGCCATGTCCCGGATGCCACCGCCCAGCTGCGCCGGCACGTCGCATGCTTTCAGAATTGCCTCGACCGGAGCCGCATTAACAGGCTCACCCGCGAAAGCGCCATTCAGGTCCACCAGATGCAGCCATTCACAACCCGCCTCGACAAAGGCGCGGGCCTGCGCTGCTGGATCTTCGTTAAAGACCGTTGCCTTGTCCATTTCACCACGCAGCAGGCGCACGGCATTGCCGTCTTTTAGGTCGATGGCGGGGTAGAGGATCATGTCAGGCGGCCCTATATCTCTGTTACACGCGCGGGATATCGCACAGGCAGGGCAGGGGTGCAACGCGACGCAAAGTCAATCTTGCCCGGTGCCCAATGGCAGGTCAGACTGAACGCAAAGACAGGGAGATTACCATGAAGACATATACGCTTGCAGCGGTTTTTGCTGCGCTCGCCACGACCGCCTTTGCGGACGATCCGGTGGATGGTCTGTGGAAGACCGCGCCGGGGGATACTGGTGGCTATCTGCATGTGTCGATTTCCGAATGCGGTAGCGCCATCTGCGGTACCATCGACAGTGCCTTTGACGCAGACGGTAATCAGCAACTGGAATACGAGAATCTCGGGAAACAGATCATCTGGGACATGGTGCCCGATGGTGAAGGCGCCTATAGCGGCGGTAAAATCTGGGCGCCGGATCGAGATAAGACTTACAGCTCGAAAATGTCTTTGGATGGGCAGAACAAGTTAACAGTCAAAGGTTGCGTCGCAGGTGGATTGGTCTGCCGCGGACAGGATTGGACCCGGGTTCAATAGTCGATCATGGGGCCCAGGTCAGGAAGTTTCCGATCATGCGCAGACCCACATCCTGGCTTTTCTCGGGGTGGAACTGCATTCCAACCATTGTGTCGCGGCCAATAACGGCCGTGACTTCTTGCCCATAATCCACATAGGCCAACCGCTGCGCCGAATCGGTCACTCGGAAATGGTAGGAGTGCACAAAGTAGGTGTGATCACCTGATTTCACCCCGTCAAAGACCGGGTGACCGCTTTCCAGTACCAGATCGTTCCAGCCCATATGCGGTACCTTGAGCGCGCTGTCTGAGGGCCTAATCTTCACGACATCGCCGGCAACCCAGCCCAGACCGTCGGTCTCAGCGTATTCATGGCCTTTCGTCGCCATCAGTTGCATGCCGACACAGATGCCCAGAAACGGGCGGCCCTTCTTCTCGACCGCCTCGACCATCGCGTCATAAATGCCCTTGTGGCCGCGTAATTCGGCGGCGCATGCTGGGAAAGCTCCATCACCGGGCAGAACCAGCCGGTCGGCCCGCGCGACGACGTCTGCATCCGATGTCACGACGACCTCGCCCGCCTCCAACTCGCGCGCCATGCGTTGAAACGCCTTTTCCGCCGAGTGCAGGTTGCCGCTCTCGTAGTCAATGATGGCTGTCAGCATCTACAGCGCGCCCTTGGTCGAGGGGATCGCATCCGCTTTGCGCGGATCGGTTTCGACAGCCAAGCGCAGCGCGCGCGCGACGGCTTTGAAGGCCGCTTCGGCAATGTGGTGGCTGTTGAAGCCGTGCAACTGATCGATATGCAGCGTTATGCCGCCATGGGTGCTGAGTGCCTGAAAGAATTCTCGCACCAACTCGGTGTCAAAAGTGCCAATTTTGGGTGTTGGCAGGTCCACATTCCAGATCAGGAAAGGCCGGGCGGACAGGTCCAGCGCACAGCGCACCTGGGCGTCATCCATGGGCAGGTGGCACTCGCCATAACGACGGATACCCTTCTTGTCCCCCAGCGCCTGCGTCAGTGCCTGACCCAGCGCGATGCCGGTATCTTCGACCGTGTGGTGATCGTCGATGTGATAATCGCCCTTGGCACGGATCGTCATGTCGATCAGCGAATGGCGCGCCAACTGATCGAGCATATGGTCGAAGAACCCGACGCCGGTCTGGTTGTCATACTGACCGGTGCCGTCCAGGTTAACCTCGACCGAGATCTCGGTCTCGGCGGTCTGACGGCTGATTTTTGCGCTGCGCATGGGCGAATTCCTTTTGCTACAGGCGCGCTTATAGACATGGATGGGCGACCTATCCAGACCGGTTTCAGCCTTCGCTGCAAACTGTTGCAGGGGATTGCACCCGGGCGCGGCCCGTGCCAGCCTGCGGTCAACACGAACCAACAAGGCCCGGCCCATGTCCACCTGCGTCTTCATTCAGATCCGCTGTAAACCCGGAACCACCTACAAAGTCGCCGAAGAGATTGCCCTGCGCGAAATTCACTCGGAACTGTATTCGACAAGCGGCGAATTCGACCTTCTTCTGAAACTCTATATCCCCGAATCTGAGGATGTAGGTCATTTCATCAACGAAAACCTGCTGGTGATTCCCAATATCGAACGGTCCTTGACCACGATGACGTTCAAGGCGTTCTAGCCCAGCTCAAACGTCGTCACGCCAAAGATGCGATCCAGATCAATGTCTGGTTCGTGATCCGAATACATCCGCGCAGTTTCAAAGACCTTGTCCAGCCCAAGCTCATCGGCCAACGCAAACGCCGCGGCATTGGGCTGTGGCATGTCTATGAATACCTCATGCGCGTTGTGATCTTCGGGGATCGCCGAAAGGACAGAAGACAGCAAAGCTTTTGCTATATCGGACGTATCCGCAAAGATGGGGCCGACCTTATACCCGGTAAGACAGGGGCGTAATGTTGCATACCCCTTGATCTTGCCATTCTCGGTATAGATTTTCGAAACATGGTTGTACGCGCTCAGCCAGCTGTCCAGAAACTGGTCGCGCGGCGCAGGGAATAGCGCGCGATCATATGTTTTCAATTCGGCTGTTGCGCCATTCAGGTCCGAGATGTTGGCGTTTGGTCTAGCCCCCAGCTTTCCGAGTATCCGGTCTTTGGTCCCGGCGAAGCGATAGTTGTTGTAGGCAAAGGTAAAGCCCGACTTGCGATAGTTGTCCTGCTGCTCGACGACGCCATCCAGTCCCATATTCCGCCCCGTGCAATGGGCCAGCGCATGCCCTGCGATTTCAAGTCCGTGCCCGTGATGGCGAAACTCTGGCTTGACGATATAGAACCCCAGAAAGGAAAACTTGTCGTCGTAATTCACGGCTGAAACCGAAGCTATCATCTCGCCGCCCAGAAACCCGCCTAAAAAGCCATCCGGGTCTGTCGGGCGGAAACACTCGGCATCATGAACGCCCGGGTTCCATCCTTCGCGCCCAGCCCAATCCACGGCGTGCTGGACCTCGGATGCGGTAAGTGGGCGAATGACATAGTCCGACATGAGCAAATCCCGTGCGTGATTGAAATCACGGCCAGAATGGCGCAATGCCAGCGAAAGAACCAGTGTGTTTGGAAGGTTTGGTATCTGGAGCGGGCGAGGCGATTCGAACGCCCGACCCTAACCTTGGCAAGGTTATGCTCTACCCCTGAGCTACGCCCGCATCAGATACATATGTGGTCCGAAGACCTCTCAATGGAGCGGGCGAGGCGATTCGAACGCCCGACCCTAACCTTGGCAAGGTTATGCTCTACCCCTGAGCTACGCCCGCGCCGTTGAGTGAGGAGGGATGTATAAATTCCAACACGAGGCTGCAAGCGGAAAAACACAAAAACGCGCAAAAATCTTTAGACGGAATTCCAGGGCGCCGGTGTTTAAGAACCATAGCAGTGAACGAAATGAGGAAATGGGTGCGAGAAATGGCAAGTATTGCAGACATTAAAATGGCGGCATTGGCGGCGTTGATCGTGCTGACCACGCTGTTTTGCACACAAAACAACGAGACGCTGGCAGATGGGGAACAGAATCTTCCCCATACTCCCTTGATCGAGAAGCAGGTTCTGATGGGCTAAATCGTGCTCAAACAGCCAGTATAAGGTTCGCGATTGCGGCGATCAGAATGGCAATAAATGTCAGCCCCATGCCGATTTGGCGAAAGATGATGATTTGCGGCGTCTTGCCAAACCCGTAGGCATGCGAGAGTCGCCCGGCTAGCAGCGATAGCCCCAGCAAATTCACAAGCAAACCACCAGCGCCTTGCAACTCAGCCATAGCGATCAGCAGTAGTGCAAAAGGGGCGTATTCGGCGCAGTTCGCATGGGTTCGCATCGCCTTGATCATCGCCTTGTCGCCGTGATCGCCGACAGAAATTCTACCCTTCCGCCGTTGAAGGATCACATTAACGCTGAGCGCAACGTATAGAATTGCAACAAGCGCGGCGTAAATCGGGGTGATGGACAGCATGGGGCCTCCTGAAGTTAAAAGGGCCGCCCGGTTCCCCGAATGGCCCTTGATAGTTTAGAAGGCTAAACCGGTTATTCCAGTTCGACCAGCAGGTCCTTGGCGTCAATCTGGCCACCCGGCTGGACGTGGACGGCCTTAACCACCGCGTCGCGCTCGGCATGGATGCCGGTTTCCATCTTCATGGCCTCGATCGTCAACAGCAGATCGCCTTCCTTGACCTCATGGCCCGTGACGGCGGCCACAGTCGCCACAACCCCCGGCATTGGTGCGCCGATATGGTTGGGGTTTCCAACCTCGGCCTTGGGCCGCTGAGCGGTTGTGGCTTTGACCAGCCGGTTCGGTACCCGGATCACGCGGGGCTGACCGTTGAGTTCGAAGAACACGCGCACTTCGCCGTTCTCGTCCGTTTCACCAATCGCCTGGCACCGGATTTCCAGCGTCTTGCCGGGGTCGATCTCGGCCGTGATCTCTTCGCCCGGCTCCATCCCGTAAAAGAAGGTACGCGTCGGCAAGGTACGGACCGGGCCATAGGTGCGATGGCGGCCCATGTAATCTAGGAACACTTTGGGATACATCAGGTATCCGTTCAGGTCCTCGTCATCGATTTCTTTCCCGTCCAGCTGTTTGGACAGATCAGCACGCGTCGCTTCCAGATCGACCGCTTCGACATGTTTGCCGGGGCGTTCGGTGTTGGGGGCCTCGTCCTTGAGCACTTTCTGGATGATCGTATCCGGGAACCCACCCGGAGGTTGACCCAAATTGCCGCGCATCATGTCGATCACCGAGTCGGGGAAGGCCACTTCCGTGCCCGGATTTTCCACATCATCGCGGCTCAGGCCTTGGCTGACCATCATCAGCGCCATATCACCGACCACCTTCGACGATGGCGTCACCTTGACGATGTCGCCGAACATCTGGTTCACATCGGCATACATCTGAGCGACCTCGTGCCAACGCTCTTCCAAGCCCAAGCTACGCGCCTGCGCCTTGAGGTTAGTGAACTGCCCGCCTGGCATTTCATGCAGATAAACCTCGGAGGCAGGGGCCTGCAGGCCGGACTCGAAGGCCGCATATTGGCCGCGTACGGCCTCAAAGTAATCGCTGATCTCGCGGATCGCTTTGATGTCCAGCCCGGTGTCACGCTCGGTATGGCGCAGTGCCTCGACCACTGTGCCAAGTGTCGCCTGAGAGGTGTTGCCCGAAAACGCATCCATCGCGCAATCCACCGCATCCACACCTGCCTCGGACGCGGCCAGAATGGTCGCGCTGGCGATGCCTGCGGTGTCGTGCGTGTGGAAGTGGATCGGCAGACCGACCTCTTCCTTCAACGCACGGATCAAGATACGGGCCGAAGCTGGCTTCAGCAAACCTGCCATGTCTTTCAGACCCAGCACATGCGCGCCTGCATCGCGCAGCTCTTTTGCCATGCCAACATAGTATTTCAGGTCGTACTTCGAGCGGTCGGGGTCCAGAATGTCACCGGTATAGCAAACGGTGCCTTCACAAATCTTGCCGTTTTCGATGACGGCATCCATAGCGACGCGCATGTTCTCAACCCAGTTCAACGAGTCGAAGACGCGGAATACGTCGATGCCTGTCGAGGCCTGACGCACGAACTCTTGCACCACGTTGTCGGGATAGTTGGTGTAGCCCACACCGTTCGCCCCGCGCAGCAGCATCTGAGTCATCAGATTGGGCATCGCCTCACGCAGATCGCGCAGGCGCTGCCATGGGCATTCCTGAAGGAAGCGGTAAGCCACGTCGAAGGTCGCGCCCCCCCAGCATTCAACCGAGAACAGCTGCGGCAGGTTCGCCGCATAGCTCGGTGCAACCTTGATCATGTCGATCGACCGCATCCGTGTTGCCAGCAACGATTGGTGACCATCCCTCATGGTGGTGTCGGTGATCAACAACTGGCGCTGTGCTTTCATCCAGTCAGCAACGGCCTGCGGGCCCTTCTGCTCCAACAGATTGCGCGTGCCCATCTGGGGTTCGGCCTTCAACGCAGGCGGACGCGCCTCTTTCAGATCGGGGCGCGGCATCGGGCGGTCCTTGGTTTCAGGATGCCCGTTTACGGTGATGTCGGCGATGTAGTTCAGAACTTTGGTGCCACGGTCGCGACGCTTTTTGAACTGGAACAGATCCTGCGTCTCGTCGATGAACTTGGTGGTGTATTCATTCGACAAGAAGGTCGGATGCTTCAGCAGGTTCTCGACAAATGCGATGTTAGTCGACACACCCCGCACGCGGAATTCCCGCAGCGCCCGATCCATCCGGGCGATCGCCTTCTCGGGCGTCGGAGCCCAAGCGGTGACCTTGGTCAGAAGCGAGTCATAATACCGGGTAATCACCCCGCCCGCATAAGCGGTGCCACCATCCAGACGAATGCCCATGCCTGTGGCCGAGCGATAGGCGGTGATGCGGCCATAGTCGGGGATGAAGTTGTTCAGCGGGTCTTCGGTGGTCACACGGGTCTGCAACGCGTGGCCGTTCAAGCGAATCTCGTCCTGGCTGGCTTTGCCGGTGGCCTCGGCCAGCGTCTTGCCCTCGGCAATCAGGATCTGCGCCTGAACGATGTCGATGCCGGTGACTTCTTCGGTGACGGTGTGTTCCACCTGCACGCGTGGGTTCACCTCGATGAAGTAGAACTTGCCGGTGTTCATATCCATCAGGAATTCAACAGTACCGGCACATTCGTAGTTCACATGGGCGCAGATACGGCGGCCCAGCTCGCAAATCTCAGCGCGCTGTTCTTCGGTTAAGTACGGGGCAGGGGCGCGTTCCACGACCTTCTGGTTGCGACGTTGGACTGAGCAGTCGCGTTCATAAAGATGATAAATCTCACCGTGCTTGTCGCCCAGAATCTGCACTTCAACGTGACGCGCGCGGGTGATCATCTTTTCCAGATACCCTTCGCCATTGCCAAAGGCGGCTTCGGCCTCGCGGCGGCCTTCCAGCACTTTTTCTTCCAGCTCATCCTCGGACAGGATCGGACGCATCCCGCGACCGCCGCCGCCCCAGCTGGCTTTGAGCATCAGCGGATAGCCGATCTCGGCTGCCTCTTTCTTAATGGCCGCCATGTCGTCGCCCAGAACCTCGGTCGCCGGGATAACAGGGACATCCGCCGCAATCGCCACCTTCCGCGCGCTGGCCTTATCGCCCAGAGCGCGCATGGTTTCGGCCTTGGGGCCAATAAAAGTGATACCGTTCTGAACACAGGCATCTACGAAATCGGGGTTCTCGGACAGCAGGCCATAACCGGGATGGATCGCATCCGCGCCGCTTTCCTTGGCCACGCGAATGATTTCATCAATCGAAAGATAGGCCGCGACTGGTCCCAACCCTTCGCCAATTCGATAGGCCTCATCCGCTTTGAAACGGTGCAGGCCCAACTTGTCTTCCTCGGCGAAGACCGCGACGGTGCGTTTGCCCATCTCGTTGGCCGCGCGCATCACACGAATGGCAATCTCGCCGCGGTTGGCGATCAGGATTTTCTTGAAGTCTGTCATTTCAGGTCCCGGTCTTTATAGCTGTGGCCTTGTGCATAGGCGGACAATACGGTCACGTACATATGTAATTCTGGGTAGAACCGGCATGTTAACGCTCGCAAACGCCGCCCATTTGCGCAATCTTAATACATATGCCGCATTGCGGCATCAATCCCTGCCGAGGAATGTCAGTTTGAGCCGTGTAACCGATCAGACCGCGCTCAGAGCAGGGGTATAGTGATTCTGTTGAATTCAGGCGAACAAGCCGTGAACAAACCCTTTCCCTTCGCGTTCAACCAGCGTAGTTTAGTCGCATGAGCAGTTTTGACGAAATGGACGCCTTCGAGGGCGCATCGCTGTCGGCGCGGGCGATGCCTGCAGCCTCGGCAGAGTACCTAAATGATCTCAACCCGGCGCAGCGCGAAGCGGTTGAGAGACTGGATGGTCCGGTGCTGATGCTGGCTGGCGCGGGCACAGGTAAAACCAAGGCGTTGACCGCGCGGATCACCCATCTGCTCAGAAGCCATCGGGTGCGCGAGAATGAGATTCTGGCGGTGACCTTCACCAACAAGGCCGCGCGCGAGATGAAAGAACGCGTTGGGCGAATGCTGGGCCGACCCGCCGAGGGGATGCCGTGGCTGGGCACGTTCCACGCAATCTGTGTCAAGCTTTTGCGCCGCCATGCGGAACTTGTGGGGTTGAAGTCGAATTTCACTATTTTGGATACAGATGATCAGAAGCGGCTGCTCAAACAACTTACTCAGGCCGCAAATATAGATGACAAGCGCTGGCCCGCTCGGATGCTGGCGGGGATTATTGACGATTGGAAAAACCGCGCTCTTACGCCCGACAAGGTGCCCGCCGTAGATGCAGGTGCCTATAATCACAAAGGTATTGAGCTTTACGCCCAATACCAAACCCGTCTGCGCGAGCTTAACGCGGTGGATTTCGGGGACCTGCTGTTGCACATGGTCACGATTTTCCAGACCCACCCGGACGTATTGGAGCAATACCAGCGCTGGTTCCGCTATATTCTTGTAGACGAGTATCAGGACACAAACGTCGCCCAATACCTCTGGCTGCGCCTGCTGGCGGGGGGGCACAAGAATATCTGCTGCGTTGGAGATGACGATCAGTCGATCTATGGCTGGCGTGGGGCCGAGGTGGGCAACATCCTGCGCTTCGAAAAGGACTTTCCGGGTGCTTTCGTGGTCCGACTGGAACAGAACTACCGCTCGACCCCGCATATTTTGGCCGCTGCGTCTAATGTCATTCGAGGCAACGAAAGCCGCTTGGGCAAGGAGCTCTGGACCGACCGCCAAGAGGGCGAAAAGGTCCGTCTGATCGGCCATTGGGATGGCGAGGAAGAGGCGCGCTGGATTGGCGAGGAAATCGACGCGATGCAGGGTGGCACGCGCGGCGTGCGACCGATGAACCTCGATGAGATGGCGATCCTCGTGCGCGCCTCGCACCAGATGCGGGCGTTTGAGGATCGGTTTTTGACCATTGGTCTGCCTTATAAGGTGATCGGTGGCCCTCGGTTCTATGAGCGGATGGAGATTCGCGATGCCATGGCCTATTTCCGGCTGGTGGTCAGCCCCGAGGATGATCTGGCCTTTGAGCGCATTGTGAACACGCCCAAACGTGGCCTTGGCGACAAGGCTCAGCAGACGATTCAAGTGGTTGCGCGCGAAAACGGCGTATCTCTGGTCGAAGGCGCGCGGATCGCGGTTGAGAACGGGTTGATCAAGGGCAAGGGTGGCAAGGCGCTACGCGAACTGATCGACGGGTTGGCGCGGTGGAATGCAATGACGCGTGGGCCTCGGATCGAAGTGGACGATGATACGGTGATTGATGACGGTGTTTCACCGATCCGATACGGCGCGCCCGAGCATACGCATATCGAGCTGGCGCAGATCGTCTTGGACGAATCCGGCTATACCTCGCATTGGCAGAACGAAAAGACGCCCGAAGCGCCGGGACGATTGGAAAACCTCAAAGAACTTGTCAACCAGTTGGACAATTTCGAAAACCTGCAAGGGTTTCTGGAACATGTCAGTCTGGTGATGGACAATGAGCAGGACGGCGATGGGGCCAAGGTTTCAATCATGACCCTGCACGCAGCCAAGGGGCTGGAATTTCCTGCCGTGTTCCTGCCTGGGTGGGAGGACGGTTTGTTCCCCTCACAGCGGTCGATGGACGAATCGGGGATCAAGGGCCTCGAAGAAGAACGGCGGCTGGCATATGTGGGCATCACGCGCGCTGAAGAGGTCTGTACGATCTCTTTCGCAGCTAACCGGCGAGTTTTCGGACAGTGGCAGAACTCGATGCCATCCCGATTCATCGATGAATTGCCCGAAGATCATGTGGAGGTGCTGACGCCTCCGGGTCTCTATGGCGGGGGGCAGCAAACTGCGGGCATTGAAACCCGTGCGGCTGAGGCGAATGTTTACAATTCACCGGGCTGGAAGCGGATGCAGGCGCGGCAGGGTCAATATGGCATGTCTCAACCCAAGGAGAGCCGCAATACCGTGATTGATGTGACCGCTGTCGCCAGCTTTACACTGGGTGAGCGCGTATTTCATCAGAAGTTCGGCTATGGCGCGGTGATCGGCATCGAAGGGGACAAGGTCGAGGTCGATTTCGACAAGGCAGGGACGAAGAAAGTGGTTTCGCGCTTTCTGTCGGCCAAAGATGACGTACCGTTTTGATGTAGTGCGAGGCTCTGCCTGACACTCCGGAAAATTAGGGCCAGGCGAAGCATGGGGGCATTGGTGCCCCTTTTTTGCGTGGAGAAACGAAAAACGGCGGTTCCCAGGGAGGAGGAAGGGAACCGCCGTTCTTTTCTACACCAGGGCAGGGAGGAGGAGAGCCCTGATGTATTCGAACCCGGGTTTGATCCCGGTATGAGGAAGACGCGGCGACGTCTGGGAGGAGAGTGACGTCGCCGCGCGCTTTCAACATCGAGGCAGGGAGGAGGAGAGCCCCGATGCATCAGGTTCCGGCTGTCATGGCCGGTATAAGATGCGGCAACGTCAGGGAGGAGGAGAGACGCTGCCGCTGAAATACAGGTCCAAAAGGGAGGAGGATGGACCTGATCTCGGTGTTTCGTGCCGCGCTTACTGCGCGAATTTATCTCCAACGGCTTGCTGTGCCAGTTGGCGGATCATCGAGCGATGCAGACCCAGGTCTGCCAGTTCGCGATTGGACAGAGCCGACAGCTCGTTGACGGTCTGGCGGTAGAGGCGATAGCGTGCAAAGCGAGTCTTTACAGTTTCAACCAATGCCGCGACGCCAAATGCTGGTGCGCCTTTCAGAGCTGTTTGTGTGCTTGCGACTGCCATTTTCATCATCCGTTCATTCTTGCTGTTTCCGGTAACATCCGGCGTTTGCTTGAGACTGAAAATAGGTGAATGCTGCGATTGCACAATAGCCCACGTTGTCAATGCTGCTATGCAGCAAATGCATGGATTGTCGCGATAATTCGGTTTGCCCCAATAATTACCTTCAAAATATAGGTTTTCATAATTGGACCGCGATCAGTCTTGCGGAGGGCATCGGATCATGGTGCTCAACTCTTGGGCTGAATTGGCGTTTATTTTGGCGAAAAATGATCGCGGTTGGGAAGCGTCACGGACGCGTCACCTGTCTTGCTGATCCAATTGCCACGATATGGGAAAGCATGGGCCAGTTGTGGGAATGGCGCCGTAAGGGCACGCGATTCGCCGTTCATTGCGGAGTTTTTTTATTTGATTCTGGAACTCTTGTACTTCTTTGAAAAATTATTGGGAATTCGTGGGAGAATAGTCTCCATTGAGCAATTTAGCATATATGGTGTTGACATTTATGATAAGCGCTATTTGTGGTGCTTAACGCTCGAAATCAAATCATCCTCACGATCATTGGGAGCTGCAGATATTTCCTTCTGCATAAATTTCCTATTGATTTCCATGAATTCCCATGGCATCCCTTATTTACCCGATGAGGGCGAGGACAGTTAAGGGGCGCTAAATGACCCCGAACCAAAAATATAAAAACAGGTTTCATACAGGCATCTCGCTTTCATCACTCAACAGATCCGGCGCGCGGGCGAGCAGACATCCCCCCAGGTGGCGCGCGCAGCTGGACATCCCGCACAGCGGGTCAATGCGGCGGGTTGATCAGTGGCAGCAGATCAACCCGCCGTTTTTCATCCGGGGGGAACGTGAATTTTGAGGTGGGGCGCAAGCGAAAGGGACAGTCGTCTTGGCGCGCAGGTTTAGAGGTGAAAGCCACCATAAGGTGGATACGAAGGGCAGGGTCTCGATCCCGGCCTCGTTTCGCCGTGTGCTTGAAGCGTCCGATCCCAATTGGCAGCCCGGTGACAATCCTGAGCTTGTGATCGTCTATGGCGATCACCGCCGCAAATACCTTGAATGTTATACCATGGAAGCAATCGACGAGGTTGACGCCAAGATCGATGCGCTGCCTCGTGGTTCTATGCAGCGGCGGATGCTACAGCGGATGTTCCATGGTCAGTCCTTTCCGACCAATGTGGACGAAACCGGCCGTCTGGTGCTGCCTGCTAAGCTGCGCACCAAGATCGAACTTGATAACGAGGCGTTCTTTATCGCCGCCGGTGATACATTCCAGATTTGGAAACCCGAGACCTACGAGGCTGAAGAACTGGCCACGACCGAGGAATGGCTCGACGATCTGCCCGAGGATTTCGATCCGATGCAGTATCTCGACGGCATCGGGGATGGGTGACGGCATGGCCGGCGCTCAGACCTCATCGGATAAACCTCACATCCCTGTTCTACTGCGCCCATTGTTGGCCGTTGTGGCGCCTGTGTCCGGGAACTGGTTGGATGGCACATTCGGTGCAGGCGGCTATACGCGCGGCCTGCTTGAGGCCGGAGCCGAGAAGGTCATTGGCGTGGATCGCGATCCACTGGCCTTTGAGATGGCCGCAGATTGGGCCGGTGAATATGGTAACCGGCTGGTGATGCAGCAGGGCGTTTTTTCTCGCATGGATGAATATGCGCAGGATCTGGACGGGGTCGTGCTGGACCTTGGTGTCTCATCCATGCAGTTGGATCAGGCCGAGCGGGGCTTTTCTTTCATGAAAGATGGCCCACTGGACATGCGTATGAGCCAGGAGGGCGAAAGCGCCGCCGATCTGGTCAATTCGGCGACCGAAGAGCAACTGGCTGATATCCTGTTTCATTTCGGAGAAGAGCGCGCCAGCCGTCGTATCGCCAAGGCCATCGTCAAGACACGGGCCGACGAAGCGATTACCACAACGCTGCATCTGGCTGAGATTATCGAATCCTGCCTGCCGCGCCCGAAACCGGGTCAGTCACATCCGGCGACGCGCAGCTTTCAGGGCCTGCGCATCGCGGTGAACGCGGAATATGAAGAGCTGTTTCAAGGCCTTATGGCGGCCGAGCGAGCTTTGAAACCCGGAGGGCAACTGGCTGTTGTCACCTTTCATTCGATCGAAGATCGGATGGTAAAGCGGTTCTTTCAATCACGTGCGGGCAAAACCGGACGCGCCAACCGTTATGCGCCGGAAGTGGCGCAGGATCAGCCGCAATTCACGCTCAAGACCCGCAAGGCTGTGGGGCCAGATGATCAGGAGTTGCAGGAAAACCCGCGCGCGCGCTCGGCTAAATTGCGCGTCGCGGTCAGAACGGATGCCCCGGCGGGGGAAATTGAAGCCCGCGCCATCGGCATGCCGCAACTGGGGGGAAGGGCAAGATGAAGAGTATTTTTTATGTGTTGACGGCCCTTTCCGTGTTCGGGCTGGCGCTGTGGGCGTATCAGGAAAACTATCGCACGCAGCAGGTGTTGAAAGAGACCCAATCGTTGCAAGGTCAGATCGGCATGGCACAGGCGCGGCTGGCGGTACTGAATGCCGAATGGGCTTATCTGAACCGCCCAGATCGTCTGCGTGAGCTTGCAGATTTGAATTTCGAACGTCTTGGCCTGTTGCCGCTGCGGGCTGAGCAGTTTGGCCGCGCCGACCAGATTTCTTACGGCGAAGACCCGGATCTGCCGATCGTGGACCCGCTTGAAGTGCAAGATATCACCAATGTTCAGGCTCTGATCGAGGTGCAGGTTCCATGACACGCACGCCGCTCCGACCTCTGGCTCGCATCCTCGACGCTCGCGCTAAAGGTGAAAACCCCAAAGCGATCGAGCGCGAAAACATCCGCAAGCGCCACGAAGACATGAAGGATCGCGCCCGCGCTCGGGCCGAGGGCCGATTGCTGGTGCTGGGCCTGTTTTTCTTTTGCGCTTTCTCGGTGGTGGGCTTCCGCATGGGCGTTCTGGCGACGTCTGAGGCGCAGGAACCGCTGGCCAGTGCGCCGGGGGCTTCGATCGCGATGCAGCGTGCGAATATCGTCGACCGCGAAGGGCGCATTCTGGCGACCAATCTGGACACCTATTCCGTCTACGCTCAGCCGCCGCTGATGATCGACCCGATTGCCGCCGCCGATCAACTGGTTGCGATCTTCCCAGATCTGGAAAAAGAACGTCTGGTTAAGGACTTCACCGGAAAGCGCAAGTTCCTTTGGATCAAAAAGCGCATCTCGCCTGAACAGAAGCAGGCCGTTCACGACATCGGCGATCCGGGCATTCTGTTTGGCCCGCGTGAAATGCGGCTCTATCCGAATGGTCAGTTAGCTGCACATATTCTGGGTGGCTCGGGTTTTGGCCGTGAAGGCGTCAGCGCCGCCGAGGTGATTGGTGTTGCAGGTGTCGAGAAGCAGTTCGACGATTATCTGCGCGATCCGGCTAACGGTAATAAGCCGCTGCAACTATCGCTGGACCTGACCGTTCAGGCGGCTGTTGAACAGGTGCTGTACGGCGGCATGAAGATAATGAACGCCAAAGGGGCATCGGCGGTTCTGATGAATGCGCATACGGGAGAGGTGGTATCCGCTGCCTCTCTGCCGTCTTTCGATCCCAATGACCGCCCACGCCCGCCAACTTCGGGCTTTGATCCTTCGGACAGCCCATTGTTCAACCGCTACGTCCAGGGCGTATATGAGTTGGGTTCGGTGTTCAAAATCTTCACCGCCGCGCAGGCCGTGCAGCTTGGGCTGGTGAATTCCAACACGATCATCGATACCTCAGGCCCGATGAAGATCGGTCGATTCCCGATTGGGGAGTTCAACGGAAAGAACTATGGCGAGATCAGTGTTGCCGACGTCATCGTACACAGCTCGAACCGGGGCACCGGGCGGCTGGCTTTGCAGATCGGTGGCCAGCGGCAGCAGGATTTCCTGAACGCTCTGGGAATGTTTGACCCAACCCCGTTTGAAATTGTCGAGGCCAAGGGTGGGCAGCCGCTGAAGCCCAAGAAATGGGGTGAGCTAAGCACCGTCACGATCTCTTACGGGCATGGTTTATCGACCAGCCCGATGCATCTGGCGGCGGGTTATGCGGCGATTGCAAACGGTGGGCACTATGTTAGCCCAACAATCTTGCGCCGCAACGGTCCGCAATACGGCCCGCGCGTGATGTCAGAAAGCACTGCAGAGCAAGCGCAGAACATGCTGCGCCGGGTGGTGACCGACGGCACCGCAAGCTTTGGTGATGTCAAAGGGTATGACGTGGCTGGCAAGACTGGCACCGCCGATAAGCCCAAGCCGCGTGGTGGGTACTATGAAGACAAAGTCATCGCTACCTTTGCTACGATCTTCCCGGCATACGATCCAAAGTACGTATTGATTGTCACGTTGGATGAGCCATCCATCGTGGCCTACGGCGAAAAGCGCCGTACCGCAGGTTGGACGGCAGTTCCCGTTGCTGCCGAACTGATCGGACGCGTGGCACCACTCTTGGGCCTAAGACCACGGCTTGAGCCTGAGGCGCGCGCTGCTATAACGCTGACCTCAAATTAGGCTGTCCGGCGAAAGGTGGGGCATGGGTGATCAGTCAAAGAAACTCAGCGAACTGGCCCTGACCGCACGGGGTGGGGCTAATCCCGACATCACTGGTCTGGCTTTCGATAGCCGCGAGGTGAAAGACGGCTTTCTCTTCGCGGCCCTTCCTGGCACCCGTGTCCATGGCGGCGAGTTCATTCAGTTCGCTCTGCGTATGGGCGCCGCTGCCATCCTGACGGATGCTGAAGGGGCGGAAATTGCTGCCGAGGAATTGGGGGCCTTCGACGTTGCCCTGATCGTCACCGAAGACCCGCGCCAAGCGCTTGCGGGTGCAGCAGCGCTATGGTTCGGCGCACAACCGAAGACAATTGTGGCGGTCACGGGCACCAACGGTAAAACGTCCGTGGCCAGTTTCGTCCGCCAAATCTGGAGCGAACTTGATCTGGCCGCAGTCAATCTGGGCACCACCGGGGTTGAGGGCGCATGGACCGCCCCGCTGGCTCATACCACGCCCGAACCGATCACGCTCCACCGCTGTCTTGCCGAAGCTGCCAAGAATGGAGTGACTCATGCGGCGATGGAGGCCTCATCCCACGGGCTCGAACAACGCCGACTGGACGGGGTGCATCTGACCGCGGCAGGATTTTCGAACTTCACGCAGGACCATCTGGACTATCACGCCACGTTCGAAGCGTATTTTGCCGCCAAAGCTGGATTGTTTGATCGGGTACTGCCCGAGGATGGGGTCGCGGTGATTAACCTTAGCGATCCCAAAGGGGCCGAGGTACGCAAGATCGCGGAAGCGCGTGGGCAGAATGTTGTAACCGTAGGACCCGAAGGCGCAGATCTATGTCTTTTGAATCAACGCTTTGATGCAACCGGGCAGGACCTGCGCTTTGCTTGGAAGGGCAAGCCCCACCAAACCCGCCTGAACCTGATCGGCGGGTTTCAGGCCGAAAACGTCTTGCTGGCCTGTGGCCTTGTGATCGCCGCCGGGGAAGACCCCGACCGCGTTTTCGAAACCCTACCGCACCTGACGACGGTTCGAGGCCGCATGCAGCTAGCCGCCACGCGCGACAATGGTGCAGCGGTCTTTGTCGATTATGCCCATACGCCCGATGCCGTCGCCACCGCGCTGAAAGCAATGCGCCCTCACGTCATGGGCCGACTGATCGCTATCGTTGGCGCGGGCGGTGACCGCGACGCCACGAAACGCCCGCTCATGGGGCAGGCGGCGGCAGAAAACGCCGATTTGGTCTTTATCACCGATGACAACCCACGTAGCGAAGACCCGGCTGCCATTCGCGCTGCGGTCATGCTCGGCGCACCGGAAGCCACTGAGGTTGGCGACCGGGCCGAGGCGATCCTGCGCGGTATCGATGCGCTGCAACCCGGTGATGCGCTTTTGATTGCTGGCAAGGGCCATGAAACCGGCCAGATCGTCGGTGATCAGGTGCTACCATTCGATGATGTCGAACAGGCCAGTATCTCAGTCGCTGCTTTGGACGGGAGGGTCGCATGACGCTCTGGACCGCAGCCGAGGCGGCAGAGGCCACTAACGGTCGTGCCACAACTGACTGGCAGGTGAACGGCGTTTCCATCGATACCCGCACATTGCAGCCCGGGGATCTGTTTGTGGCTCTTAAAGCCGCCCGTGACGGCCATGATTTTGTCGCGCAAGCACTGGAAAAGGGCGCGGGTGCCGCTCTGGTGTCGCGTGTCCCTGACGGCCTGCCCGAGGGTGCGCCGCTTTTGATCGTCGAAGACGTGCAAACCGCGCTTGAGGGGTTGGGGCAGGCCGCTCGTGCCCGGACGGCGGCGCGCGTGGTGGGGGTAACTGGCAGCGTCGGCAAGACATCGACCAAAGAAATGCTGGCCAGCATTCTGGAATCCCAAGGTAATACCCATGCCAGCGTCGCCAGCTACAATAACCATTGGGGGGTGCCGCTGACACTGGCGCGGATGCCCGCCGATGCCGAGTTCGCCGTCATTGAAATCGGCATGAACCATCCGGGCGAGATTGCTCCATTGGCCCGTCAGGCCCAGCCGCATGTAGCGCTGGTGACCACAGTGGCTGCGGTGCACCTCGAAGCTTTCGACTCGGTCGCTGGCATCGCCCACGAAAAGGCCGCGATCTTTGACGGTCTGACCGAAGGTGGAACGGCGATCGTGAACGCGGATATCGAGCATTCGGGTATTCTGCACAGTTGCGCACAGGCCAAGGGCGCCAAAATCGTCGAGTTTGGCAGTACGGCCAATGACTATACACTGATACATGTAGACCAAGGCCCGGACAGCCTGCGGGCGCAGGGCCGGGTTGCCGATCGCGATATTTCTTTCGATGTTCAGTCTGCGGGCAAGCATTTCGCCATGAACGGGTTGGGAGCTTTGGCAGCCTGTGTCGAACTTGGCGTCGATTTGGATCAAGCCATCGCAGGCCTGCGCCGTTGGACCCCCGTAAAAGGACGCGGGGTGCGCGAGGTGATTGCGCTGCCGAGTGGAGCTCAGATCGAGCTGCTGGACGACAGCTACAACGCCAACCCGGCATCAATGGAGGCAGCTTTGGATGTGCTGGCTGCTTCGACAGGCAAGCACAAGATCGCGTTTCTAGGCGACATGAAAGAACTGGGCGCACAAGAGCATGAGATGCACGCTGCAATGGCCCAAGTCGCCTCGATGTCTCAAGTCCATAAGGTGCATTGCATTGGTCCGCTGATGAAAGCGCTGCATCAGGCGCTGCCGACAGAAAAGCGCGGGCTCTGGACTGAGACGAGCGCCGAGATGACCGAGCATCTGCCCGGTCTGATTCGCGATGGCGATGCGGTGCTGGCCAAGGGTTCGCTCAGCATGGCCTTGGCGCAGATTGTTGACGGTCTGCGGAAAATGGGGCAAGGGGGCGCGCTTGAGCCGTGAGTGCCCATGATGTCCGTGTGAGAAAGGTTTTGGTATGCTCTATTGGTTAACCGCCCTGTCGGATGGAGGGGATTTTTGGAACCTCTTCCGCTATATCACGTTTCGGGCAGGCGGAGCCTTTCTGACAGCTCTGATCTTTGGATTTCTGTTTGGAAAACCCTTGATCAACGTGTTGCGCAAGCGGCAAGGCAAAGGCCAACCGATCCGCGATGACGGCCCCGAGGCGCATCTGTCCAAAGCAGGAACTCCTACGATGGGTGGGCTCTTGATCGTAGGTGCGCTTGTGACCTCGACCCTTATCTGGGCACGATTGGACAATCCTTATGTTTGGATGGTGTTGTTTGTAACGCTGGCATACGCCGCAATTGGTTTTGCCGATGATTATGCCAAAGTATCGAAACAGAATACCAAGGGGGTTTCGAGCAAGACGCGGTTGGCGCTGGGTGTGTTGATTGCCGTATTGGCGTCGCTTTGGGCGGGACTGCACCACCCTGCGGACTTGCAAAATCAGCTCGCTCTTCCTGTGTTTAAGGATACCTTGATCAATCTTGGTTTGTTTTACATCCCATTTGCGGTGATTGTGATCGTAGGTGCCGCCAATGCGGTAAACCTGACAGACGGTCTGGACGGGTTGGCCATCATGCCAGCGATGATCGCGGCTTCGACGCTGGGCGTCATTGCCTATGCGGTGGGTCGGGTCGACTTTACCGAATATCTCGACGTGCACTACGTACCCGGCACCGGTGAGATCTTTATTTTTACCTCGGCACTCTTCGGTGCAGGCTTGGGATTTTTGTGGTACAATGCCCCCCCGGCTGCGGTCTTCATGGGGGACACCGGATCACTTGCGCTGGGAGGAGCACTGGGCGCGATCGCCGTTGCCACGAAACACGAGTTAGTTCTGGCCGTTGTAGGGGGGCTGTTCGTGGTCGAGGCGCTGAGCGTGATCATCCAGGTTCTGTACTTCAAACGCACCGGCAAGCGCGTGTTTCTGATGGCCCCGATCCACCACCATTATGAGAAAAAGGGTTGGGCGGAACCCACCATCGTGATCCGTTTCTGGATCATCTCGCTGATCCTCGCGATGATCGGGTTGGCGACGCTGAAAGTCCGTTAAGGCTCCCGCCCGGTTCGGAGGGCCTGCGGCCCGCCTGCCACCCGTTGGGCCCGGCTCGCGCTGCCGCGCGAGCCTGAACACGCCCTTGCCTTTGGGAAATCCTTCGGTGCAGTGTGGCGCGAAATTCTGATCTACGAAGGTGGCGGCATGATCCCGGTCAAAGGGTATTCAGGGCAAAAAGTTGCGGTTCTGGGGCTGGGTCGGTCTGGTCTGACCACGGCGCGTGCGTTGCGGGCAGGCGGCGCCGAGCCGGTGTGCTGGGATGACAATCCGGCTGCGCGTAAGGCGGCTGAGGGTGAAGGCTTCGCTTGCGTTGATCTACGCCGTCACGGGGCGTTTGATGAGATTGCAACTTTGATCGTTTCGCCCGGGATACCACATCTTTATCCCACCCCGAATCCGGTGGTGGCTGCTGCTTTGGAGGCGGGCGTTCCGGTCGACAATGATATCGGCCTGTTCTTTCGCTCCTTCGCTGGTCCTGAATGGCATAACTACGACACCCCGCCTCGGGTGATTGCAGTGACCGGATCGAATGGCAAATCCACCACCGCAGCTCTGATCCATCACATCCTGACAGAGGCGGGGCGCGACTCGCAACTGGCGGGCAATATCGGGCGCGGAGTGCTGGATATTGATCCGGGTGGCGATGGCTCGGTCGTTGTTTTGGAGTTGTCCAGCTATCAGACCGAACTGGCTCGCGCATTAACCCCGGATGTGGCGGTGTTCACCAATCTCTCGCCGGATCATTTGGATCGGCACGGAGGTATGGGGGGCTATTTTGCCGCCAAACGTCGCCTCTTTGCTGAGGGCGGGCCTGACCGTGCGGTCATCGGGATAGATGAGGCTGAGGGCGCGTTTCTGGCCGGTCAACTGGCCGAAGGGCCTGCAGATGACCGGGTGATCCGCATCTCTGTCACACGCAAGCTGGTTGGGCCGGGCTGGCAGGTCTTTGCCCGCAAGGGGTTCTTGTCGGAATATCGCAAGGGGCGTCAGGCGGGGGCGATTGACTTGCGCGAAATTAGAGGCCTGCCCGGCGCGCATAATCATCAGAATGCCTGCGCGGCCTACGCTGCGTGTCGCTCGCTGGGCCTTGCCCCCCGCGTGATCGAAGACGCGCTGCATAGTTTCCCGGGCTTGCCGCATCGCAGCCAGATCATCGCTGAGGCAGACGGTGTGACCTATGTGAACGACTCAAAGGCCACCAATGTGGACAGCGCTTTGAAAGCGTTGAGTGCATTCAAAAAGATTCGCTGGATCTGCGGAGGGCTTGAAAAAGAAGGCGGGCTTGAGGCGCTGAACGCGGCAGGAGATCATGTGATCAAAGCCTATGTGATTGGGCGCGAGGCCGCAGGCTTTGCTATGCAGCTTGAGGCCGAGGCGCAAGTCTGCACCACAATGGCTGTCGCTGTGGAACAGGCCATGGCCGACGCGCAGCCTGGAGAAACCGTGCTATTGGCCCCGGCTGCGGCCAGTTTCGACCAATATGACAATTTCGAACAGCGCGGCGATGATTTCGTGGCCGAGGTCAAAAAACGCCTCTGAAAGCAATGCGTTTGCAATAGATCGCCGGTTCGGCCAAGCTGTGGCCTATCTGCTTGACGCGCCTTGCGCATTGGTTTTTGCCTTCAGGAAATTCAACACGAGGTCATGAATATGCCAAATCGTAAACTTCTTCTGGTCGTTCCCGCTCTGCTTGCTGCCGCAGCCTGTACGAATACCGGAGCCAACTATCAGCCCGTAATTGATGGTCCGGTTGGCCCGAACTACAACTCGGACTTGTTCCAGTGCCAGCAGCTTGCAGCTTCACAGGCCAGTGTTGACGGATCGACCGCAGGGAATGCGGCCATCGGTGCTGCAGGTGCGGCAGCCGTGACCGGCATCGTTCAGGATAGCAGCGACAATCTGGGTCGCGCCGCTGTTGCTGGTGCTCTGGTCGGTGCTGGAGCCGATGTGATTAACAAGAACCAGAACAAGGAAGTCATCGTGCGCAACTGTATGCGTGGACGCGGCTACAACGTGGTCGGCTAACGACTGGCGATGGCTGTACCTGCGGCGTGGCCTGATGACCATGCCCACTGGAAGTTATAGCCACCCAACCAGCCGGTGACATCCACCGCTTCACCAATCGCATAGAGGCCGGGGACATCCCTGGCCTCCATCGTTTTGGACGACAAGCCTTTGGTGTCGATCCCGCCCAGAGTGACCTCGGCTGTGCGATAGCCTTCGGTGCCTGAGGGCGTGAGCGTCCAGTTAGACAGCGCGTCGATCAGATCACTCAGCGCTGCATCGGATTGGTCCGCCAAATTGCCTTGCATTGGGATTTGATGCTTAAGGTGATCCACCAGCCGCGTAGGCAGGTGGTGCGCCAATTCGTTGGTCAGTGCCTTGCGACCCGCAATTTGTCTTTGTTCACGCAGCAGCTCGAACAAAGGGAGTTCGGGGATAAGGTTGACCCGTATCGCCTCACCCTCACGCCAGTATGATGACAGCTGCAGTACCGATGGCCCGCTGAGCCCACGATGCGTAAACAGCACCGCCTCGTCGAAACTGGTGCGTTCGTTGGATAGGCGTGCAGGCAGTGAGATGCCGGACAAATCCTTGAAACGCCCGTCTGAGAAAGTGAAGGGCACCAGTGCTGCTCGTGTCTCGGTTATCTGCAGCCCGAATTGTTGCACGATGTCATAAGCCAGCCCGGTCGCGCCCATTTTCGGGATCGACTTGCCGCCCGTGGCCAGAACCAGATTGCGACAGGATAGACGAATGTGCTTGCCTTCTCGTTCGACGTCCAAAGCAAAACCGTTCTCGGTTTTGCGCAAATCGCGCAGCGACGTCTGCACCCAAAGCTCGGCCCCTGCGCGGGCCATTTCGTCCAGCAGCATCTGGATGATCTGTTTCGAGGATCCGTCGCAGAACAGCTGCCCCAGCGTTTTTTCATGCCATGCAATGCCATGGCGATCGATCAGTTCAATGAAATCCCACTGCGTGTATCGCGCCAGCGCTGATTTGCTGAAATGCGGATTTTGCGACAGGAAGTTGCCCGGCCCCGCATACATATTAGTGAAATTGCACCGCCCTCCGCCCGAGATGCGGATTTTCTCGCCCGGCGCTTTGGCGTGATCGATCACCAGCACCCGCGCGCCACAATGAGCGGCGCACATCATACCGGCCGCACCGGCACCAAGAATGATCGTCTCAAAATCCATGTGCTGCGCATGGCGTGGATTGTGAGCGATGGCAAGAGCGCAAACCAAAACGGTGCGTGTGTGGATATTTTAAGTTTCTGGTTGGCACCTGGGCTTGTGTCATCTGATATGCGGAATTTCAGTAGCATTGCGCACTGACGTGCTAAGCTCGGTGCCAATGTTCGCCCGTTAGATATTGTTTAAAGGATAAAACTATGCGGTTTCCAAACTTCATTACGGACTTTCCAAGACTGGACGTACCATTTCCCGAAGATGTCGTGCAGACAGCAGTCGTTCGATCTGATGCTGGTTTGGTCGCCTTTTTTACTTTTTTCAAAGATATGGAGCTCCCACTACATTCACATGGTGCCCAGTGGGGTACGGTGGTGGATGGCGAAATTGAGCTCACAATTGGTGGAGACACGAAAGTTTATCTGCCAGGTGACAGTTACTCGATTCCGGCCGGAATAGAGCATGGCGGACGCATCAAGGCGGGTTCCCGGGTGATCGACGTGTTTGAAGAATCTGACAGATACCCCATCAAAGACTGACGTTATGCTGTTTGGACAAGGTCGTGGGGGGCGGTTGATATAACCACACTTCATTGCCCCTCGGATCAGAACGCGCAGCTTGATTGCAGGCGCGTTCGGCAACGACCAGATCATAGTGCGGGAATTCCGGTTCTGCCCGTCATTCCTCTAGCCCAAACGCCAAATTCCCTGTAGACTCTCAATCAGATCCCGAAAACGGGACGTTAACGAGGCAGATAGTGGCGGTATCTCATGACTGAGATGGTGTATGGCGCGGTCCAGGACCAGCGCGGCGAACCGATTCTTCCAAAGTGGTGGCGCACGATTGACCGCTGGACGATGTCCTGCGTTTTGATCCTGTTTGTCATCGGATTATTGCTGGGGTTGGCCTCCTCGCCGCCGCTGGCTGGGCGTAACGGGTTCGATCCGTTTCACTATGTTGAGCGTCAAGCCCTGTTTGGCGGGCTGGCGCTGGTCGCGATGTTGCTCACCTCGATGATGTCGCCGACGTTGGTTCGGCGTCTGGCGATATTGGGTTTCCTTGGTGCCTTTATAGCATTGGCCTTTCTGCCGATCTTCGGCACCGATTTTGGCAAGGGCGCGGTGCGTTGGTACTCGCTGGGCTTTGCTTCGCTGCAGCCTTCGGAATTTCTCAAGCCCGGTTTTGTTGTTGTAGCTGCATGGCTGCTGGCCGCCTCACAGGAAATCAATGGCCCACCCGGACGGCTTTGGTCCTTTGCACTGTGCATGGCGATCGTCGCGATGCTGGTGATGCAGCCTGATTTCGGACAAGCCTGTCTGATCCTCTTTGGCTGGGGTGTGATGTATTTTGTGGCCGGTGCTCCGATGCTGCTGTTGGTCTGCATGGCAGGGGCCGTGGTCCTGGGTGGCATGTTTGCCTACTCCAATTCCGAACACTTCGCGCGCCGGATTGATGGCTTCCTCAATCAGGAACTCGATCCTACAACCCAGCTTGGATATGCCACCAACGCCATCCGCGAAGGCGGTTTGTTTGGCGTCGGCGTGGGCGAAGGACAGGTAAAATGGTCTTTGCCCGACGCGCATACCGATTTCATCATTGCGGTGGCGGCCGAGGAATATGGGCTGATCCTCGTCCTCATCATCATCGCGCTTTATTCGCTGATCGTGGTGCGATCGCTGCTGCGGCTGATGCGCGAGCGGGATATGTTCATTCGTCTGGCAGGCACCGGTTTGGCCTGCATGTTCGGTGTTCAGGCCATGATCAACATGGGCGTCGCTGTACGTCTTTTGCCCGCCAAGGGCATGACTCTGCCATTTGTCAGCTATGGCGGCTCGTCCCTGATCGCAGGTGGCATCGCCGTGGGCATGTTGCTGGCCTTTACCCGAACCCGCCCGCAGGGCGAGCTAGGGGATATTCTGCGCGGACGTGGCTAATGAGCAAACCCTACCTTCTGATTGCGGCAGGTGGCACCGGGGGGCATATGTTCCCCGCGCAAGCGCTGGCCGAGGCGATACTGGCCAAGGGCTGGCGGGTGCGTCTGTCGACAGATCCACGCGGCGCGCGCTATACGGGCGCGTTTCCTGATGGCGTTGAGATTGCCGAAGCCTCCTCGGCGACTTTCGCCCGAGGAGGTCTGGCTGCGAAAGTTATGGCGGGCCCAAAGATTGCTGCGGGCGTGACCGGCATGGCAGCGCAGATGATGCGCGACAAGCCGGATGTTGTGGTCGGATTTGGCGGCTATCCCACGATCCCAGCGCTGGGTGCAGCAACGCTGCTGAAAGTTCCCCGTATGATCCACGAACAAAACGGTGTTCTGGGTCGTGTGAACCAACTGTTTGCCACCCGTGTGGCGCAGGTCGCCTGCGGTGTCTGGCCCACCGATCTGCCCGACGGGGCCAAAGGCATTCACACCGGCAACCCGGTCCGTGCTGCCGTTCAGGAACGGGACGGAGCGCCCTATATCCCGCCCGGAGATTACCCGATGTCGGTGCTCGTCATAGGCGGGTCGCAAGGTGCGCGCGTGCTCAGCGACATTGTCCCGGGTGCCATTGCTGCTTTGCCCGAGTTTTTGCGATCATTCATCCGTGTCTCACATCAGGCGCGGGATGAAGATGGTGAACGGGTTCAGGCTTTTTATGCTGAACACGGCATTCGCGCCGACGTACAGCCTTTCTTTGACGATGTCCCCCGCCGCATGTCAGACGCGCAGCTGGTGATCAGCCGGTCTGGCGCGTCCAGCGTGGCCGATATCTCGGTGATCGGGCGACCCTCGATTCTGATCCCGTTTGCAGCCGCCGCGGGCGATCACCAGACGGCCAATGCTCGTGGGCTTGTTCAGGCGGGCGGGGCGATCATGATCCCCGAAAATGCGCTTGACGTCGCCGCGCTGACAGAGCAGATGACCACGGTTCTCACCAACCCCGAAGCCGCACAACAAATGGCCCATGCCGCGCTATCGGTCGGGGCTCCGGACGCAACCGAGCGACTGGTGGCCCTTGTCGAACAACTGGCGCAGAAGGAGACCTTATGAATCCAGCAACCAAACTGCCGCAGGACGTTGGACCGATCCACTTCGTTGGTATCGGTGGCATCGGGATGTCAGGCATTGCCGAGGTACTTTTGAACCTTGGCTACCGGGTTCAGGGCTCGGACCTGAAGGCGTCAAAGATCACAGACCGTCTGGCCGCATTGGGGGCTGAGATATTCGAAGGCCAACGCGCCGAAAACTTGCAGAACGCAGCTGTGGTTGTGGTCTCGACGGCAATCAAACCGGGCAACCCGGAACTCGACGAGGCGCGAGCTCAAGGCCTGCCGGTAGTTCGCCGCGCCGATATGCTGGCCGAACTGATGCGCTTGCGTTCGAACATCGCCATTGCCGGAACCCACGGCAAGACCACTACCACGACGATGATGGCAGAATTAATGGTGGCCGGAGATTTCGACCCGACGGTCATCAATGGCGGGATCATCCACGCCTATGGCTCAAACGCCCGAATGGGGCAGGGTGAATGGATGGTGGTTGAGGCCGATGAGAGCGACGGTTCGTTCAACCGCTTACCTGCAACCATCGCGATCGTCACCAATATTGACCCCGAGCATATGGAGCATTGGGGTGATTTCGACAAACTGCGTGACGGCTTTCACGAATTCGTGTCGAACCTGCCGTTCTACGGCCTGGCTGTGTGCTGCACTGACCACGCCGAAGTGCAGGCTTTGGTTGGCCGGATCACTGATCGCCGCGTGCGGACCTACGGGTTCAACGCACAGGCCGACGTGCGGGCCGAAAACCTGACTTACAAAGGCGGCGTGGCGCATTTCGACATTCACCTGCAATACGAAGACAAGGTGATCGAAGGCTGCACCCTTCCGATGCCGGGTGACCACAATGTCTCGAACGCCTTGTCTGCCGTCGCCGTAGCCCGCCATCTGGGCATGAAAGCCTCGGAAATCCGCGACGCGCTGGCCAATTTCGGCGGCGTCAACCGGCGTTTTACAAAGGTTGGGGAAATCAACGGTGTTACCATCATCGACGATTACGGCCACCATCCGGTCGAAATCGCCGCTGTCCTCAAGGCCGCGCGTCAGGCAACCGAAGGCCGCGTCATCGCTGTGCATCAGCCGCATCGATATTCGCGCCTTTCCAATCTATTTGATGATTTCTGCACCTGTTTCAACGACGCCGACGTGGTGGCCATTGCCGAGGTTTTTGCCGCAGGCGAGGACCCGATCGAAGGTGCCAGCCGCGATGATCTTGTGCAGGGCCTGATCCGCCACGGTCACCGTCATGCGCGCGCCATCTTGGATGAAAGCGATCTTGAGCGTCTTGTGCGCGAGCAGGCGCGCCCGGGCGATATGGTCGTCTGCCTCGGCGCCGGTACGATTAGCGCCTGGGCCAATGGTCTGCCCGATCGGTTGATCGCCAAAGCGAGCTAACCCCTTGGCATTGTCGCTCATAATCGCTTGCGCCTGGGTGCTCGCCTCAACCATCGTGGCGATGCTGCCTATGCGCCTGCAATTCCCACCGGGCGTTGTGTTGTTTGCCAGCGCGCCGGCGTTGATCCTGTGGCTGAGCCTTGACTTTGGCTGGTTCATCGGAGCGCTGGCCATTGCCGCATTTGTTTCGATGTACCGCAACCCGATCCGCTTTTACTGGCGTAAATGGACGGGTCAGGAGGTGTCGGAATGAGTTGGTCGATCGCGCTCGCCGGTATTTGGGGGGTGACCGCAAATATACTCGCCATGCTGCCCAGCAAGGACAACCACTGGCGTCGAGCCTATTTCCTGATCGCCGTGGGCGTCCCCATTTTAGGTTACGTTACCTATGAGAATGGTCCGTGGATCGGTCTGCTGGTGCTAGCGGCAGGCATGTCCGTGCTGCGCTGGCCGGTGATTTATCTTGGGCGTTGGGTGCGGCGCAAGCTTTGATGCCTTGCGATCAGAATCGAAATCCGCGATCTAATGAACATGAGAACCTATCCGACTTCACGCGGTACACTCACCGAAAACCGTTCGCTAAACGATTTGACATGGCTGCGCGTCGGCGGTCCTGCGGATGTGCTGTTCCAGCCCGCTGATATCGAAGACTTACAGAGCTTCCTGTGTGATCTTCCTGCCGATGTTCCGATTTTCCCCATGGGCGTCGGTTCCAATCTCATCGTCCGCGATGGGGGCCTGCGCGCCGTGGTGATCCGTCTGGGCCGAGGCTTCAACGGTATCTCCGTCGATGGCAACACCGTTACGACAGGCGCGGCTGCGCTGGATGCGCATGTGGCGCGCAAGGCGGCGGATGCGGGGGTTGATCTGACTTTCTTACGCACGATCCCGGGTTCGATCGGTGGTGCGGTGCGCATGAACGCGGGTTGTTATGGCAGCTATACGGCGGATGTGCTGCAAAAGGCCACTATCGTTACGCGGGCTGGAGAGGTCATGGACCTGTCCCCGCAGGACCTCAACTTCCGCTATCGTCAATCTGACTTGCCCGAAGGCGCGGTGCTGGTCTCGGCAACGCTCCAAGGCCTCTCGGGTGATCCGGACGACCTGCATGCGCGCATGGAAACACAGCTGAAAAAGCGCGACGAAACCCAACCCACCAAAGACCGCAGCGCGGGGTCGACTTTTCGCAATCCTGCCGGGTTTTCTTCGACTGGACGCGCGGACGATGTGCATGATCTGAAGGCGTGGAAGGTTATCGACGACGCTGGCATGCGCGGTGCGACCAAAGGTGGGGCTCAGATGAGCCCCAAGCATTCGAATTTCCTGATCAATACCGGTGACGCAACCGCTGCAGACCTCGAAGGTCTGGGCGAAGAAGTCAGAAAAAAGGTTTACGAAACAAGCGGCATCACGCTAGAGTGGGAAATCATGCGGGTCGGTGATCCGCTGGAAAAATAAAGCCCCAACCGTCAGACCACAATCAGGCAATTAACGGCGACGGATCAAAGGCATAAACGCAGTACGGACCACCACATAGGGTCCGGGGACATTGAGGCGCACATTGGGTATGTCGAGCAGGACAAACCCCAAAGTGGCGGTATTGATGGGTGGCCCCTCGGCTGAACGCGAGGTGTCTCTCAGCTCTGGGCGCGAATGCGCAGCCGCCCTTGTGGGAGAAGGCTTTGAAGTGGTCGAGCTGGACGCAGGTCCAGACCTCTATGCGCGCCTGTTAGACATCAAGCCGGATGTGGTTTTCAATGCCTTGCATGGCCGCTGGGGTGAGGATGGCTGTGTGCAGGGCCTGCTGGAATGGATGCGGATTCCATATACGCATTCCGGTGTGCTGGCTTCGGCACTTGCGATGGACAAGCAGCGCAGCAAAGAAGTTTATCAGGCCGAAGGGCTACCCGTTGTCCCCAGCGTGATCGTGCCCAAAGTTGAAGTGATCGAGGTTCACGTGATGGAGCCTCCTTACGTGGCTAAGCCTAACAATGAAGGCTCAAGCGTTGGCATCTATATCGTGCATGAGGGCTCGAACGGACCTCCGCAGCTGTCGGATGATATGCCCGATCACATCATGGTTGAGAAATATGTGGCAGGCCGAGAGCTGACGGTGACTGTGATAGGCGACCGCGCCCTGACTGTTACCGAAATCATGACTGATGGCGGCTGGTACGACTATGATGCCAAGTACAAGCCGGGCGGCTCGTGGCATGTGCTGCCTGCGGACATTCCGCAGGACATTTTTGACCGTTGCATGGACTACGCTCTGAAGGCGCACAATGCCTTGGGCTGTCGCGGCGTGACGCGCACCGACTATCGGTGGGATGATCGCAAGGGTGCGGATGGTCTCTTCCTGCTGGAAACCAATACGCAGCCTGGCATGACGCCAACCTCTCTGGTACCCGAGCAGGCCGAGCATTGTGGCATGACATTTGGTCAACTCTGCGCCTGGATGGTGGAGGACGCCTCATGCGACCGCTGACCGCCACCCGCGCGCCCGTTATTCACCGGACCAAAGCTTTGGCCGGGCCAGATGCGGATTTTGCTGCGGCTCCCAGACCCGAACCCAAGGCTGAACCCAAACTGCACCTGCGTGGAATGCGCCTGTTTGGCCGGGCAGATAGTGCAGACCCTGCGCCCTCACGCCTCAGCTATCGCTTTCAGCGCTGGATGCTTACACCCGGTATTCGGCGTGGGCTAAAACTCGGCCTGCCCGTTCTGGCTGTTGTCGGTTTGGTTGGCGGCTTCTTCGCTTCGGAAGAACGGCGCGATGCGGTCAATACCTTTGTCGCCGACATTAAAACCTCGATCCAGGAACGGCCAGAATTCATGGTCAACCTGATGGCGATCGACGGGGCAGGGACCGCTTTGTCGGAAGACATCCGCGAGGTGGTGCCGCTCGATTTCCCGCTCAGTTCCTGGGATCTGGATGTGGAAATGATCCGCGACACCATCACCGGACTTGATCCGGTGAAGTCGGCGACCGTGCGCATTCGCCCCGGTGGCATCCTGCAGGTAGACGTGATCGAACGTCAGCCGGTCATCGTCTGGCGCACCCGTGACGGGATCGAGTTACTGGACGAAACCGGCGCTCATGTCGACATGGTCAGGGCGCGAGCCGATTTCGCGAACCTCCCTCTGATCGCCGGAAAAGGTGCGAATAAACATGTGTCTGAGGCGCTGGAGATCCTAACCAGTGCAAGCAGCCTTGGCACTCGGGTCCGAGGTCTTGTGCGCGTGGGCGAGCGACGCTGGGATCTGGTGTTGGACCGCAAGCAACGCATCATGTTGCCAACTGAACGCCCCGCGCGGGCACTCGAACGCGTACTGGCGGTGAATGAAGTTCAGGACCTTCTGGAACGTGATGTGGCTGTGGTTGATATGCGTCTCGGCCAGCGGCCAACTATCCGAATGAATGAAACGGCCAGCGCAGACTGGTGGAACACAAAAGTAGATGTGAGTAGCGGGCAGTAACGACTATGATGACCGATCTTTATCAGTCTCAACGCGCCATGCGGCAGATGCGCCGACAGGCGATGCAACGCGGTGTTGTCGCCATTCTGGACGTGGGCAGTTCCAAAATCGCCTGCCTCGTCTTGCGCTTCGACGGGACAGGGCGGTTGTCCGAGGATAACTCGATCGGTTCTATGGCAGGTCAGACTGGGTTCCGGGTTATTGGCGCGGCGACGACACGCTCGCGCGGGGTGCAGTTCGGCGAGGTTACTGCTATGCAGGAAACCGAACGGGCCATCCGCACGGCGCTACAGGCGGCTCAGAAGATGGCGGATATCCGTGTCGATCATGTTATAGCCTCATTTTCCGGGGCCAACCCGCGCTCTTACGGTCTGGACGCACAGGTCGATTTGGAAGGGCAATTGGTGACTGAGGCCGAGGTCGGCCGCGTCCTGAATGCTTGTGACGTGCCGGATTATGGCGATGGGCGCGAAGTGCTGCATGCGCAACCTGTGAATTTCGCGCTCGATAACCGCTCCGGTCTTATCGACCCGCGCGGGCAACTTGGTCAAAGCCTGGCCGTGGATATGCATATGCTCACCGTCGACGCAGTGGCGATACAGAACATCGTACGCTGCATCAAGCGCTGTGATCTGGAATTGGCGGGGATCGCAAATTCGGCTTATGTGTCTGGCATCTCAGCGCTTGTCGAGGATGAACAAGAGCTGGGTGCGGCCTGCATTGACATGGGCGGTGGCACCACCAGCATCTCGATCTTCATGAAGAAACACATGATCTATGCCGACTGCGTGCGCATGGGTGGCGATCACGTGACCAGCGATATTTCCATGGGCCTTGGCGTTCCCGCTGCGGTGGCCGAACGGATTAAGACTTTCAATGGCGGAGTACACGCCACCGGTGCCGATGACCGCGACCTGATCGATATCGGCGGCGATACCGGCGATTGGGAGCATGACCGCCGCACCGTCAGTCGCGCAGAGCTGATCGGCATCATGCGGCCACGCGTCGAGGAGATTCTGGAAGAGGTCCGCACACGCTTGGACGCCGCAGGTTTTGACCACCTGCCCAGCCAGCAGATCGTGCTGACCGGTGGTGGCAGTCAAATCATGGGTCTCGACGGTCTGGCCAGCCGTATTCTGGGCCAACGTGTGCGTTTGGGCCGCCCGCTGCGTGTCCACGGCTTACCGCAATCGGCAACGGGACCGGGCTTTTCTTCGGCAGTGGGCCTTAGCCTGTTTGCGGCGCATCCGCAGGACGAGTGGTGGGATTTCGAGATCCCGGTCGACACCTATGCCGCGCGCCCCTTCAAGCGCGCCGTGCGCTGGTTCCGTGATAATTGGTAAAACCCTGCGCCGGATGGCCCTTGGCGCGGCCTTCTGGCCAGCTGCGGCCTCGGCGCAAACTCTGATCACGCCTGAGGCGTTTTTGAACGCCGTCGTCGGCAAAACCATCACGTTTCACGAAATCCGCAGCGGGTTGCTGGTGGGAACGGAGGAGTTTCTCAGCCCCAATCACTCGGTCTGGCGGATGGAGGGGCGGGGGTGCGTCTATGGGCAGATCACCACGCCAAACGGCCAGATTTGCTTTCTTTATGATGACGCGCCTAATGGCTTGCCGATCTGCTGGTGGCCATTTCTGCATAATGATCGGCTGATGGTTCGTCTGGCCCGCTTTGTTGGCAGCGAAACGCAAGAAGTTCGCAGCATCTCAGAGGACGGCTTGAACTGCCCAAGTGTACCATTGGGTTGAAGAAATCGGTTGCAGGGCAGGCCAAATTCCCGCAAGATGAATCCAAGGCCCGACAGAGGCCCAGCGGCAGGACGTTGAGCAGTTTTCCGCGATCAAACGAGTGAACAATAAGTTTGCGCACCCCCGCAAGGCGGGTGGCTTTTCCCGTGTGTAGTGGTTCACTAACCAATTGCCGCAACATATCGCGGTAGCAGCGAAATGCCGCTGTTTGCTGCCTTATTTCTTCCATATTTTGTGGATTCGTGCGATTTTTCTGGTGACGTTTCCGAAATGACACAGTAAAATAATCTGTGGATAGGTCAGAAAAAACCGCATTTTGCGGCAAAATATAAAACAGGCGGACAGAGCATGACATTAAATCTTTCGATGCCCGGGCACGACGAACTCAAGCCTCGGATTACCGTATTTGGAGTTGGCGGCGCTGGGGGCAATGCTGTCGACAACATGATTGAAAAACAACTGGACGGCGTTGAATTTGTCGTCGCGAATACTGATGCTCAGGCACTGCAGCAAAGCCGCTCATCGGCGCGGGTACAGCTGGGTGTCAAAGTCACCGAAGGGCTGGGTGCAGGTGCCCGTCCGACCGTGGGCGCGGCGGCGGCTGAAGAAAGCATCGAACAGATCGTGGATCATCTGGCTGGCGCGCATATGTGCTTTATCACAGCCGGTATGGGCGGCGGCACTGGCACTGGGGCTGCTCCGATCATCGCGCAGGCGGCACGGGAATTGGGTGTTCTGACGGTTGGCGTTGTGACCAAACCCTTCCAGTTCGAAGGGGCCAAGCGCATGCGCCAGGCCGAAGACGGCGTAGATGCCCTGCAAAAGGTTGTCGACACGCTGATCATCATCCCGAACCAGAACCTGTTCCGCCTAGCCAATGAAAAGACCACGTTCACCGAGGCGTTCTCGATGGCCGATGATGTTCTGTACCAGGGCGTCAAAGGTGTCACCGATTTGATGGTGCGCCCGGGCCTGATCAACCTCGACTTTGCTGACGTTCGTGCCGTGATGGACGAGATGGGCAAGGCGATGATGGGCACCGGCGAAGCAACCGGCGAAGATCGCGCCATTCAGGCGGCCGAGAAGGCCATCGCCAACCCACTGCTGGACGAAATCAGCCTCAAGGGTGCCAAGGGCGTGCTGATCAACATCACCGGTGCGCACGACCTGACCCTGTTCGAACTGGACGAGGCAGCTAACCGCATCCGCGAGGAAGTGGACCCCGAGGCGAATATCATCGTCGGTTCGACCCTCGACACCGAGATGGAGGGCGGCATGCGTGTGTCTGTCGTCGCAACGGGTATCGACGCCAGCGAAAAGACCGACGATGTGCCGGTTGCCCGCCGCTCGATGTCAGCACCACTGACCCGCACCGTTTCTGCGGAAGAGCAACCGCAAGAGCCGGTTGCCGCCGAAGCTCAAGTCGCTGAAGAGGAAAACATCGCTCCGACACTGTTTGAATCGATCGAGGATGTTGAGTTCAACGAAGGCTGGCAAGACGAACAGCCTGCCGCCGAGCAGGATGATGACGGGCTGCCTCCGCCCGCGTATCAGCCTCAGGTCGCGCAGTTCGAACCGCAGCCTGAGGTTGAAGAGGCCGTCGATAACTACGTCGCAGAGCGCGCCCCGACCCCCGGCACGCCTTCGCCAGAAGCGATGCAGCGGCTGCAGGCTGCTGTTCAGAAAGTGCCTTCGAACCGGCTGCGTCCGACGCCGGAGACCCCTCGCGAACCGGCCCCTCAAGCGCAGCCAGCGGCAGAAGATCGCCCGCGGTTTGGCTTCAACCGTTTGATCGACCGGATGACAGGCCACGCGGCTGATACACCTGCTCAAGCAGTGCGCCAACAGCCGGCTATGCGGTCGGTTGACGCGACGGCACCTGTTCAGGATGAGGTTGATCCGGATCAGGAGCGTATCGAAATTCCTGCCTTCTTGCGGCGTCAAGCCAACTGATCGCGGTAACAAAATCATTAATAGGGGCTGCCATCTGGCGGCCCTTTTTTGTTGAATCACAGGGTGTTGGCCTCGTGTAAGCAGGGTTTTGCCGATGTGTCACATACATGTTTCATTCGGTTGCAAAGAGTGAGTTGAGCCTTGACGCCCTGTTCCTTAGGTGAGGGTGCAACACAGCCCCAGACAGGCTGGACACAATGCGCTGAGGCCAATTTTGCAACATACGCTCAAATCTTCGGTCACGTTTACGGGCGTCGGACTACATAGCGGTAAGCCTGCGACGATGGTTCTGAAACCGGCCGCTGCGGGTCACGGGATTTGGTTCAAGCGGACTGATATTGAGTTGGGCAATGCGCTGATTCCTGCGATCTATGATGTTGTCGAACGGACGCCTCTTTGTACGCGGCTGGTCAATGACGCTGGCGTTTCGGTATCGACTGTTGAACACATCATGGCAGCACTTGCCGGATGTGGCGTGCACAATGCACTGATTGAGATTGATGGCCCCGAAGTCCCGATCATGGATGGCTCATCGGTTGCCTTCGTTCAAGGGATCATGGCTAAAGGCGTACGTCGCCAAGCGAGCCCCGTTCTGGCGTATGAAGTGCTCAAGCCGGTTTCCGTTGAACGTGAGGGAGCGAAGGCATCGATTTCACCCGCCGAAGGTTTGGAGATCGAATTCCACATTGATTTCGAAGACGACGCCATTGGCAGCCAGACCAAGGTATTGGACATGCGCAATGGCTCGTTTGCACGCGAGCTTTGCGACAGCCGCACGTTCTGCCGTCGCACCGACGTTGAAGCGATGCGCGAAAATGGATTGGCCTTGGGTGGAACGCTGGACAACGCAGTTGTCGTCCAAGGTGACGAAGTTTTGACGCCAGGTGGTTTTCGCCACGCGGACGAAGCAGTGCGCCATAAAATGCTGGACGCGTTGGGTGATCTCTATCTGGCAGGTGGTCCGATTCTGGGGCGCTTTGTTGGTGAGAAATCGGGTCACTCCATGACCAACACCCTTTTGCGCAAACTTTTTGAGACACCCGGTGCAGTTCGCCCAGTGCTTTGCACCCCTGAACAGGCTGCGCGTCTGCCGGGGCAGGGCCTTGTGCGCAGCGAAATCCCGCAGGTTGCGTGATCTGATCAACTCTGGCGACAATTGCGGCATGAGAGCGGATAAGGCGTTTTGCACTGGAATTTTATGTGCTAAACCGAGGCCCGATCAGGGGTAATTCCCACAAAGTAAATGACAAGGATGGGCGGAATGGTTGGCACCAAAGCGGCAGTCAGAATCGCAGGCGCGCTTCTTCTGGCAGCAACTTTGACCGCATGCGGGGATGGTGGCCTATTTGGAAGAAAAGGTGCCGATCGCGATCAAAACCTCGAAGGTTTCACCCCCGAGCAGATTTATACCAGGGGCGAGTACGAGCTTTCTCAGAATCGCTCGGACGATGCAGCTTGGTATTTTTCTGAAGTTGAACGGCTTTATCCTTATTCTGATTGGGCGAAGCGCGCGCTGATTATGCAGGCGTTCTCGTTTCACACTGACAAGAACTACGAAGAAAGCCGAGCCGCCGCGCAACGGTACATCGATTTCTATCCCACAGATGAAGATGCGGCATATGCCCAGTACCTTCTGGCGCTCAGCTACTATGACCAGATCGACGAAGTGGGGCGTGACCAGGGCTTGACCTTTCAGGCATTGCAAGCGTTGCGAACGGTGATCGAGGTCTACCCGGACAGCGAATACGCTACCTCAGCTGTATTGAAATTTGATCTCGCATTCGACCACCTGGCTGGTAAAGAGATGGAGATCGGGCGCTATTATCTGCGTCAGGATCATTTTACCGCTGCGATCAATCGATTCCGTGTCGTGGTTGAGGATTTCCAGACGACATCCCACACCGCCGAAGCGCTCTATCGTCTGATCGAGGCATATTTGGCGCTGGGTCTGGTCGACGAGGCGCAATCAGCCGGTGCGATCCTGGGCTATAACTATCAGTCTTCGGAATGGTACGATGCGGGCTATACGCTGCTGACCTCACGCGGTCTGGATCTCAAGAGCCGTGGCAACAATTGGCTCAGCACGATCTATCGCCAAACAGTCAAGGGTGAGTGGTTATAACGGCCATGGCTAAAGGCTTGGGACGCTAAAGATCCTATGCTGCGCACCCTCGATATCCGCGACATGCTGATCATCGACCGGTTGGAACTGACCTTCCAGCCGGGCCTCAACGCTTTGACGGGTGAAACCGGTGCGGGGAAATCGATCCTTTTGGATTCGCTGGGCTTTGTTCTGGGCTGGCGTGGACGTGCCGAATTGGTCCGACAGGGCGCCGCGCAGGGCGAGGTTGTGGCTGAGTTCGAACTCTCCGCAGATCACCCTGCCCATGCGGTTCTAGCCGAGGCAGGGTTGCCGGGGGGCGAGGAACTGATCCTGCGCCGGATCAATACGGCTGAGGGCCGCAAAACTGCGTGGGTCAATGATCGTCGCTGTTCGGGCGAGGTGCTGCGGGCGTTGTCCGAGACGCTAATCGAACTTCATGGCCAACATGATGACCGGGGGTTGCTGAACCCGCGCGGTCATCGTGCGATGTTGGATGCGTATGCCGGGGCAAAGGATCGGCTTGGGTCTGTCCGTGCCGCATGGTCCGAAGTGTCACGTGCCCGCAAAGCAATGGCTCAGACTGAGGCGGCACTAGAGGCCATGCGCGCCGAGGAAGAGTTCCTGCGTCACTCTGTAGGGGAACTGGATCAGCTTGATCCTCAACCAGGTGAGGACGCTGATCTCGACGCGCGGCGTCGTATGATGCAAGGGGCCGAACGCATCCGTGACGATGTGGCCCGCGCATTTTCGTTGCTTGGAGGGGACGGTGCCGAAGGCGCCATGGCCGACGCTGTGCGCTGGCTCGAAGGGGTCTCAGACAATGCGGGTGGTCAGTTGGAACAACCCATCGCGGCCTTGGGCCGAGCTTTGATTGAGCTGGGCGAGGCGCAGGACGGTGTTAATGCGTGTCTACAGGCATTGGATTTCAACCCGGCGGAACTGGAACAGACCGAAGAGCGTCTGTTTGCCATCCGCGCGCTGGCCCGAAAGCATGACGTCGCCCCGGATGATCTGGGCACATTCGCCGAAACCCTGCGTGACCGATTGGGTCGGCTTGATGCTGGAGACGCCGATCTTTCGAACAAGCGCGCCGCTGTGGAGGCCGCGCAGGCCACATATGACAGCGCCGCTGCTGCGCTGAGCGATTTGCGCCGCTCGGCGGCTCAGGCTCTGGATAGCGCTGTGATGGCAGAACTCGCCCCACTGAAAATGGAACGCGCTGTGTTCCAGACAGAAATTACTGCAGCAGAGCCCGGCCCCGAAGGCACTGATGCAGTGGCCTTTACTGTGGCGACCAACCCTGGCGCACCTTCTGGGCCGTTGAATAAGATTGCTTCGGGTGGCGAACTCAGCCGGTTTTTGCTGGCACTCAAGGTTTGCCTGACCGGCGATGACAGTGCCCGCACCATGATCTTTGATGAGATCGATCGCGGCGTTGGCGGGGCCACAGCTGATGCGGTTGGCCGCCGTCTGGCCGCGCTGGCGCAAGGCGGGCAGGTTTTGGTGGTGACGCATTCGCCACAGGTGGCCGCCCGAGCGGCGCATCATTGGCGGGTGCAGAAACAGGTGACCGGGGATCAGACCTTGTCGACGGTGATCCCACTGGCCAAGCCTGACCGCGTAGATGAAATCGCCCGGATGGTCGCAGGCGACACCATTACAGACGAAGCCCGCGCCGCTGCCCGTGCCCTATTGGATGCATAACGCGCATTCTGTGAGCATGTTGTCGTGAACCGACTTTTCTCTGGCCCGTGCGTGGCTTACTAAGGATCAGGTGATCATCCCAACCGAGGGCCAATGACCCAATCGACCCGCACCGTGCTGCGCAATCAGCTCAACCAGGCGCTCTCGGCGCTGCGGGATGCATGGCGGGTGATGCGGCATCGTGGCCCCAGCCAGATCCAGTTCTGGTTTATCGCTTTAGTCATCGGGATCGCCGCAGGCTTTATGGCGCTTGGCTTCCGTATGGCGATCTCATCGTTGCAGGCTTATCTCTACAGCACCGAGGACATCCTGTTTCTACACAGCCATGCCGAAAAGCTCCATTGGCTCTGGATATTCTTGACCCCCGTAGTAGGAGGATTGGTCGTCGGGGTCATCCTGCACAAGTTCACAGATGATGGCCGGGTGCGCTCGGTTGCGGATGTGATCGAAGGTTCCGCCATCACTGATGGCCGGGTCGAGAAAAAGGCCGGGATCGCTTCGTTCTTTGCCTCGCTAATCACGCTCAGCTCGGGGGGGTCCACGGGGCGGGAAGGGCCGGTTGTGCACATGGCCGGTGTCATCTCTACCTGGGTCAGCGACCGCATCCATGCGGACGGCATCACGGGACGCGACTTGCTGGGCTGTGCTGTGGCGGCCGCCGTTTCGGCCAGCTTCAATGCCCCCATCGCCGGGGCCCTTTTCGCGCTTGAGGTGGTTCTGCGCCATTTTGCGGTTCACGCGTTTGCGCCCATCGTCATCGCCTCGGTCGCGGGCACGGTGATCAACCGGCTCGCCTATGGTGACGTTACAGAATTCACATTGGACACGCCCGGTTCGCTGCAATTCTATGTCGAACTGCCCGCCTTTCTGATCCTTGGTCTGATCTGCGGTCTGGTATCGTTGCTGCTTATGCGCTCGATCTTCTTCGCTGAGGATATAGGAAATCACATCCAAAGCCGACTATCTTTGCCGCGATGGCTACGCCCGGGTGTCTCAGGGGCCATGCTGGGCCTGCTCGCGATCTGGTTTCCGCATATCATCGGCGTCGGGTACGAGACCACAATCCGCGCCCTGACCGGAGACTTGGTGTTGACCACCGCTATCCTGTTTGCTGTCATCAAAACCGTAGCGGTGGCGATCACCATGGGCGGACGCATGGGGGGCGGCGTGTTTTCACCAGCCTTGATGATCGGAGCGCTCACCGGGCTGGCCTTTGGCCTAATCGCTACCGGATTGCTGCCGGATGTGTCAGGTACTCATACGCTCTATGCCTTTGCCGGGATGGGAGCAGTTGCAGCAGCCGTGCTGGGCGCACCAATTTCAACTACGCTGATCGTATTTGAGTTGACCGGAGATTGGCAGATCGGCCTCGCCGTGATGGTCTCGGTCTCTATGTCTACGGCGTTGGCGTCTCGTCTTGTAGATCGGTCCTTCTTCCTCACCCAGCTTGAACGCCGCAACGTGCATCTGGCTGCTGGCCCTCAGGCTTATCTGTTGGCAATGCTACGCGCAGGCGCAGTTATGCGGCCCTTGGGTAACGCGCGCTCGATTACAAAGGAAGAAGCGCAAACGCTGATCGCGCAAGGCCTTTGCGTCAAGGCCAGCGCGACGCTTGAGGCTGCAATGCCCTATTTCGACCGCGATGATATTCCCTGTATTCCGGTGGTGATCATCGACAAGGACGGTTGCGAAAACCCGGTTGGCGCGCTGTATCACATTGATGCGCTCAAGGCCTATAACCGCGCACTGGCTGCGACGGCGGCCGAGGAGCATTCCTGATCAACCGTCATAGACGCTAGCCACATCGCCCAGATAATTATCCCATGCAAACCAATATGAGATATGTCCGGCCACGCGCGGCAGTTGTGTACCATCCGGGGATATCAGCGCCTCTTCGGTCACGCGCCACGTGTTGCCTGCCTCATCCAGCAGACCACCATCCGTTGTTGCGCGGAACTGGTGCGTTCCGCGCTCATATGCCCGCACGCTGCGTTTGTTCGGGTCACCCATCAGCATCAATGCACGCCCGCCAATCGCGTCATTGATAACCGGTTTGCCCTTGAACGCCTCCAGCGGCCATGCGCGCGCTGCACCGAACTGACGCACGGCAAATACATAGTCCTTCTGCCGATGCTGTCGTTGATCAACCAAGGCCGGGAACATCAATTCGGGCGACGCAAAATATTCGCGATACACAACGCCCGAGCCATAGTTCCGCCGATGCCCGGTGCTCAGCGACAAGACTTTGGTGTCAGGATGTGAGGCCTTCCAATTATCCCAGCGAGTAATAACCACTGGCCGCTGCTTCAACTCGATCCCGCTATCGACCAGCGGGCCAACAACCGGTTTGCCAGTGTATTGGTTCCACAGCGAATGGGTCTCACGGTCAAACATCAGCTTGTTTGAGCGGTAGAGGAATCCGGACGAGCCAAAGACCAGAGGCTTCGGCAAACCTTCGACTTTGGTTTCGAATAGAATGCCCGACCCGCAGAGCGTACAGTAAGCCAATGCAACCGGAACGCCCCCGATCACTTCGTTGAACATCTCGTGCCAGCCCATGATCCGCAGGGGATAAGCCCGGACGTCGCCATTGATAGAAACGCCAAAGACGAGATCATCGTCCTTCATATAATCGGCACGCTCTGCAGAAATGAGCTTGGGGTTATCCAAAGAGGGTATGCCGTCTTTGACGACCCCACCCCATGAGATCTCTTCCAGCCGGATCTTCATCTTTTCGGGCTGCAGGTATTCCGGTCGCAGAAACAGGTCGAAATTTTCGTCAATCCCAAGCAAAACCTCGCGTTTGAACGGAATGAGTGACGGGTGAGGTTTGAGCTGGGGGTTTGCTTCTTGCCAGAGCATCCATTCGAACCAGTCGGTGCCGTGGGTCTCACCCGTTAGCGCCTCCATGACCACAGCGATATCGCGTTCTCTTCGGCTAAACCGCATGGCAGTCAAAAGCGCGGGCACAACGTCCGGATTGCCGCGCTGTGTCAGGAACGCCATCCCGGCCTCAAACTCAGCCTGCCGTCCGAACACGGTGGAGCGCACGGCCTCAAATACAGGGTCTTCTTGCGCCCAAAGCGTTGAAGGCAGAGTGATCCCGGCCCCCAACAGGCTGGCAAAGCTGCGGCGTGTGATCGACATGGCGTCCTCCGGTTCGGTCCAGGCGCAGTTTGCCCGCAAATCCGATCACATACACGAAACACCCGCGTGAGCGTGTTGTAATCTTGTTGTCAAATGCAGGGCATCTCGACATCACTGCCACCTGCGATCATGATAAACCGATGGTAATGTGGACCTTGGCGCATTTGACGAAATCCGCCGCAGGTTCGTGAAAGAAGAAGGAATAATCGGTGCAGGATCATGGCTATGAGGCGGGGCGATTGAATCTACCCTTCGTGGGTATTTCGACCTTTGCGAAATCGCCTTATGTAGCGGATTGGGATCAGATCAAGGCAGATATCGCTATCCTGGGTGCGCCGTTTGATTTCGGGACCCAATGGCGGCCAGGTGCGCGGTTTGGGCCACGCGCGGTGCGCGAGGCATCGACCCTGTTCAGTTTCGGCCATGCCGGGGCCTACGACCACGAAGATGATGCAACCTATCTGGACGGCTCGGTGCGGATGGTTGATTTGGGTGATGCTGATATCATCCATACCAAGACCGAAGAGAGCCACGCGAATATCGCCTTTGGGGTAGGCAAAATCCTGCAAGCAGGTGCCTTGCCTGTGACCATCGGCGGGGATCATTCGATCAACATCCCTTGCATCAATGCCTTTGCCGAAGATTGCGCTAAGAACGGTCCAATCCATGTGGTACAGATCGACGCGCATCTTGATTTTGTTGATGAACGCCACGGAGTCACAGCCGGGCACGGCAACCCGATGCGGCGCGCGATCGAGAAAGACTATGTCTCAGGCATGACGCAGCTGGGCATTCGAAATGTCTCATCCACCGCGAAGGAAGGGTACGAAGACGCCCGCGCACGCGGCTCGGATATCCTATCGGTGCGGCAGGTTCGCAAATTGGGGGCTGAGGCGGTTTTGGCGCGAATTCCAGAAGGCGCGCGGTACTATGTGACCATTGATATCGATGCGTTCTGCCCCTCTATCGCTTCGGGCACGGGCACACCCAGTCATGGGGGGTTCCTCTATTATGATGTGCTGGAAATCCTGCAGGGACTGGCCAAACGTGGTGATGTTGCAGGCATCGATCTGGTCGAGGTCGCGCCTGCTTATGATCCAACCGAGAGCACCCAGATATTGGCTGCGCAGCTTCTTCTGAATTTTCTGGGCTTTATCTTTCACGAACGCGCCCAGCGATAAAAGGTGGGGCCAACGGCCCCACCACTTATATATTTAGGCACCAATGATGTTGTGGCCGGGACCGTAAGGGAAGCCGGTGATGTTCTCGGCTCCATCTTCACCAACCACAAGAATGTCATGCTCACGATAGCCGCCTGCACCGGGCTGACCTACAGGGATCCAGAGCATCGGTTCGATTGAGACGACCATACCGGGCTCCAAAACTGTATCGATGTCCTCGCGCAGCTCCAGACCAGCCTCGCGCCCGTAGTAGTGGCTGAGGATGCCGAAAGAATGACCGTATCCGAACGAGCGATATTGCAGCAGGCCCTCATCAGCGAAGAAACGGTTGATCTCAGCCGTGATGCCCGAGCATGTTGCGCCGGGCTTGATCAGGCTCAGGCCCAGCTCATGGGCCGCCACGTTGGCTTTCCACAAGCGCAGGCTGTCGGCGTCGGGCTCGCCCAGGAACAGAGTACGCTCCAGCGCGGTATAATAGCCCGAGATCATCGGGAAGGTGTTCAGCGATAGGATATCGCCCTTTTGCAGCGCCCGTTTGGTCACTGGGTTATGGGCACCATCGGTGTTGAGGCCGGACTGGAACCAAACCCATGTGTCGCGATACTCGGCGTCGGGGTAGGCGCGGGCGATTTCCTCTTCCATCGCATCGCGACCAGCCATGGCGATTTCAATCTCGGTCGCGCCTTCGCGAATCGCGGCGTGGATGGCTGCGCCGCCGACATCTGCGGTGCGCGCGCCACCTTTGATCAGCTCGATCTCTTCTGCTGATTTAACCATGCGGGCGAACATTGTGTCAGGCGCGATGTCGATCAGTTCTGGCGACCCAAGCATATCAAGCGCCGTATTGCGGGCGGCAAGAGTCATGTGGTCGCCTTCGATACCGATCCGCTTCGCTCCACCGATCAGGTTCGCTACGGCACGCCAGTAATTGTCGCGCTTCCAGTCGGTATAGATCACGTTATCCTCAACCGAGCGTCGCCAGGGCTGGCCCGCATCGATATTGGCCGAGACGGTGGTGCAGGCATCCTGCGTCACTACGCAGCCGTAGGGCCGGCCAAAAGAGCAGTACAGAAAGCCAGAATAATAGGCGATGTTCTGCATCGAGCTCAGCAGAACTGCGGGGATGTCATGTTTGGCCATGATGGCGCGCAACGCGCCAAGGCGGCGATCATATTCACCCTTGCTGAATATCAAGGGGGCCTTGTCGCCGTTGTGGCAGGTGAAAAATTCGGGGCGTTTTGTTGTGTCTGTCATCACAAGGTCTCTCATATATGCCGGGCGGCAAACCCGGCCACTTGTCCCGGCGTTCAGGACAGGCGGTCTCGGGTTTCGAGAGCCGATCATCCCAGTGTGTCCGCGACGCCATCGCGGCTGGGAAGAACAAGTGAATCGTTAGATCACGCACGGGCCTGCGTCAAGCGGGGGAAAGACCCCGCAGACGCTCTGACCGGCGGCGCAGCAACTCGACTGTAGTTAGCAGTGCGATCGAGATCACAACAAGGATCGTTGCCACTGCCAGAATGGTCGGGCTGATCTGTTCGCGCAGTCCCGTGAACATCTGCCAAGGCAGGGTCTTCTGGCTGGCTGAGCCAACGAATAGCACCACAACCACTTCGTCGAATGAAGTAATGAAAGCGAACAAGCCGCCTGAGATTACGCCCGGCAAGATCAGTGGCATCTGGATCTTGAAGAACGTCCGGACCGGACCAGCACCCATATTTGCCGCCGCCCGTGTCAACGAGCGGTCAAAGCCTACCAATGTCGCAGTTACGGTGATGATAACGAAGGGAATACCCAGTACGGCATGGGCAAGGATGACTTTCAAATAGCCCACGAAGTTCTTGTTCATACCCAGCGTACCTTCCATGAAGCGCCCGATATCGCTGTAGAAGAAGAACATCCCTGTGGCCGAGATAATAAGCGGTACGATCATTGGCGAAATCAGGATGCCCATGATAGCGCGGCGGCCAGGAACATGGCTCTGGCTCAGGCCGATAGCAGCCAGCGTGCCCAGCGAGACAGAGATTACGGTTGCGATCGGCGCGATGATAAGCGAGTTCTTGAAGCTGCGCTGCCATTCATTGTTGGTAAAGAAATCACGGTAGTGTTTGAGCGAATACCCCTCGGGGTCCAACCGCAACATCTCGGGCGTGAAGGTAAAGAAGTCCTGCGCGTTGAACGACAGTGGAAGCACGACAAGGATCGGGGTGATAAGGAAGACGAAGATCGCGCCACAAATCACTCGGAACAGGTAGTGATAGAACACCTGCTTCGGCGTCAGATAGGGCAACAGTTTCTGGCGATAACGGCCTTCGTATAGCCAGTAGATAAACCAGACAAAGAACCAGCCGCCCAACAGGCCCAATACGCCACCCATCGCGCCAGCGACCAGAAAGCCAATGATGCCAAAGCCCAGTATGTTGATCCATCGGGCCAGTTTTTCGTTCTTGATCACGGTGATGTACACCCAGGCGAGGGCGGCGATCAGGGCTGCTCCGCCCACGATGCCAAGCAGGATCGAGCCATTACCTGCACCAACGAAGATGCCGGCGAAGGCGCCCGCCAGTGCAACGCTAGGCAGAACCATGGGCAGAGGTTTGCGGGATATCGGTGTAAGTGCGGCCATATCGATTATCCCAGCTTCACGTTATCAATGCCTACGATCTTGTCGTAGACCCAGTAGAGCAGTAGCACGACGCCCAGTAGGATCGTCCCCAGTGCCGCCGCGAGTCCCCAGTTCAACGAGGATGAGATGTGGTACGCAATCCGGTTCGAGATGAAGACACCTTTAGTGCCGCCCACGATTTCCGGCGTGATGTAGTAGCCGATCGCCAGAATGAATACGAGGATCGAACCCGCGCCAATGCCCGGAATGGATTGCGGGAAATAAATCCGCCAGAAGGTTGTCCAATTCGTCGCACCCATGGACTTCGCGGCTCTGGTATAAGAGTGCGGTATCGTCTGCATCACCGAATACATCGGCAGGATCATGAATGGCAGCAGGATATGCGTCATGGCGATGATCGTGCCAATTTGGTTGTTGATGATGATCAGCCGTGCATCATCCGCCACCAGCCCGAGCCAAACAAGTGTATCATTGATCACACCCTGCTGTTGCAACATCACCTTCCAGGCCGAGGTACGTACCAGAAGGGATGTCCAGAAGGGTAACAGGACCAATATCATCAACAGGTTCGACACGCGCATCGGCAGGGTCGCAAGCAAATAGCTCACCGGATAGGCCAGCAGGATACAGGCCCCGGTGATAACCAACGACATCAACAGCGTTCGCCCGAACAGCTTGATCAGGATCTGCTTGTCCTCGGGCTGAGCCTGTGCGCCCTCGGGTGTGCGCTGCATATCGACTGCGTTCAGGAAATAGCCGTTGGTGATGGCTGGCGAATGGGTTTTGATGACTGCCCAGGTTTTGGGATCGCCCCAACCATCGTGTATTTCGATGATTTGTTCCTTGAACGGGCCATCTGTCTCGGGGTCCAGTTTGTTTATCTGGCGGCCGGACCGGCGGAACATCGAAGACATACCGGTTTCTTCGTAGTTCAAACGCGAGCCCAGGCGGGTGTGGGTCTTGTTGTCGATGGCGACAATCATGTCGCGAACAAAGGCGTCATAAACGGCCTCATCCGGCAGTTCACCGCTTGTTTCATCCCAGTTTTGCAGGGCCTCCACTGTTTGGGGCAGCGTTTCCTGCACAATGCTGTTTTCGACCGAGCGGAACAGCATCGCGGCAATAGGCACGATGAACGAGAACAGCACAAACAGTAGCAACGGAGCCACCAGCATAAGTGCCCGGAGTTTTTGCCGTCGCAGTGACCGCGCCAGCGATTGCTTGAGTGGCGTTCCGTCAGCGGCCAACATCGGCCCGGAGTTTTGTTGGGTGGCGTCAGTCATCGGTGCCCCTTGGGTCCTTTTGGGGTCGGGGGCGCAAGACCGCCCCCGACAATCTTATGAAATCATGCGCTTATTGCGCCAACCACGCCTGGAATTTGGCGTCGATATCATCGCGGTAGTCCGCCCAGAACTCGTAGTTATAGAGGAACGTGTTCTTTGCGTTTTCCGGATCGGTTGGCATGTGAGGTGCCATGTCGATACCCAGATCCGCGTGCTGACCAACCAACGGAGCGGAAGACGCGCGGGCCGGACCGTACGAGATGTACTTGGCCTGATCTGCCAGACGCTGGGTGTCGGTCGCGAACATGATGTAGTCCAGAGCACGCTGTTGACGCTCTTCGCTCAGACCTGTCGGGATGATCCAGCCGTCCAGATCGAAAACCTGCGCATCCCAGAGCATCGCGACCGGCTGGTTCTGTTCTTCGATCACGCTGAACAGACGACCGTTATAGGTTGACCCCATAACCACTTCGCCATCCGCGAGCAGCTGGGGCGTATCCGCACCTGCAGACCACCAGACGACACTGTCCTTAATGGTATCGAGCTTAGCCAGCGCCTGGTTTTGCCCTTCTTCGGTTGCCAACACGTCATAGACGTCATCCTTGGCAACACCGTCGCACAGCAGGGCCCATTCCATGTTGTTGATCGGGCGCTTTTCCAGAGACCGCTTGCCGGGATAGTTCTCAAGATCGAACACGGCGCAGATTTCGGTCGGCGGGTTGTCACCGACCAGATCAGTGCGATAGCCGAAGGTCGTCGAATAGACGATCTGAGGGATAAAGCAGTCGCTCACCAGCAGTTCACCAAAGTCCTCTGACGCAGGGGTCCCATCCGGTGCGGCGGCAAGTTGAGTATCAAAATCGATCTCCATCGCCAATCCTTCGTCGCACAGACGGATTGCATCCGCTGCCACAACGTCAACCACATCCCAGGTGATGTTGCCCGCTTCGTTCATGGCACGAAGCTTGGCCACAGCTTCGTTCGAGCTGTCGTCATTCAGAATGGTGACCCCGGTTTTTTCCGAATAGGGCTCGTGATAGGCCTTGAGCTGCGATTTGGAATAGGCGCCACCCCACGAGACGATGGTCATCTCTTCGGCGGACACGCCACCAGCTGCTGTTGCCAGAGCCGCTGCGGTCAGCAGTGATTTTGTTGGTTTCATGTGTTACTCCCAGTACATCCCGTTTGTTCTATGGTCAGCTGGCGCACGGGTTTTCGCCAGCAGGTCCCTCAGTGAAACCGCGCTTGTGCCGCACGGTTTGGTCTATGCGTCAAGCGCACGACAATCCTTGGCCAACCAGCCGATATCGATCTCTTGACCGGGCTGAAGCCGAATAGCATCGGGGGCGTTCCGAGTTTTGACGATGAACTCGTCATTGCCAGCCACCGACATTCGGAAGCGGAACACGTCGCCCATGTAGATGAACTCTTTGACCGTCGCCTTCAGCGTATGCGCATCGGCATGCAGGCGGTCCTTGTTGAATTCAACTCGTTCTGGCCGGATCGAAACCTTGGTGCGTTCACCCGGGGCATGCACGTTGATCGGCACTGCATCAATTTCCGAACCATCATCCAACTGCACAAGGCACGCATCGCCATCAATCGATTTAACAACGCCTTCCAACGTGTTGTTCTCACCGATAAATTGCGCAACAAAGCTGTTTTCAGGCTCTTCATACAGCTGATCTGGCGGAGCAAGCTGTTGAATGCGGCCATCATCGAACACCGCGACGCGGTCGGACATGGTCAATGCCTCAGTCTGGTCGTGGGTCACGTACACGGTTGTGATACCCAGTTCATGGGCCAGACGGGTGATTTCGAATTGCATATGCTCGCGCAGTTGTTTGTCGAGCGCGCCCAGCGGCTCGTCCATCAGAACCAGTTCGGGTTCAAACACCAGTGCGCGGGCCAAAGCGATCCGCTGTTGCTGACCGCCAGAAAGCTGCGCCGGTCGACGACCGCCAAATGCGCCCATCTGCACCATATCCAGGGCGCGCTTGACCTTTTCCTCGCGCTCGGATTTGCCCAGCTTGCGGACTTCAAGCGGGAACGAGAGATTCTCGGCTACAGTCATATGCGGGAACAAAGCGTAGTTCTGGAACACCATCCCGATGCCGCGTTTGTGTGGCGGAATGTTGTTGATGGGCTTTCCGTCCAGAAGGATTTCGCCATGGGTGGCGGTTTCGAAACCAGCAAGCATCATCAGGCAGGTCGTCTTACCTGATCCGGACGGTCCGAGCATGGTCAGAAATTCGCCCTTTGGCATTGCCAGGTTGAGATCTTTGACGACGAGATTCTCGCCATCATAAGACTTTTGAACGCGTTGAAATTCAACAAACGCGGCGTCGCTGGTTGTGTCGGTCACAAGACCCCCTGTTGCGTCAATTGATTACCCGGTTGATCCGGATTTCATTGATCTTCTCGTGCAGTAAAGCCGAGGCTAACAAATGGTCGCAAGCCCGTAAAGCGATTGGCTTCGCCTTAGCGTCACATTTGCCTAAATTTGCGACATGTTCAGTTGCTTCATGTGCCAGGCCAAACTTTGGTTGCTGGAAAGAACGGGCTTGCCAATTTTGGCTTCGATCCTTGGAATCGCATCCAGCGTGCGCAGGTTTGTACAACTAAGGAACACAGCATCGACCGCCTGATCGGAGCCAAGATTCGATGCCGCTTCAACAATGGAATCGGTCGAGATGCGCACAACTTTGGCCTCTTCGGATTCGCCAAACGTACCGAACACATCCATCGAAATACCCTGTTCAAGGAATGCGCGCCGCAATGGGGTGTTTACCTCTTCGATATACGGAGAAAGCAGAGCGAACTTAGATACGCCTAGATTTCGGGCACAAGCAGCAGCCGCGCGCAGAGGATTCGTAACTGTTGCAGTGTCGCAGGCCTGTTTGACCATCTTCTCGACTTGTTCCGAACCGATCACGGAACTGGCTGAGGTACAGCCATAGCCCACAACATGATAAGGTCGCGCCTTTGGCAACAGATCGGCGGCGGCGGGCAGGTCGGTTTGCATTTGCGCCAGAGTGTCTGTGTTGACCTCAGCCCCGCTGGGAATGCGGCTCACATAAAGCGGGCTTTTATCATCCGAGAAGAGGCTGCGGAATTCGGGCTCGATGGTTTCGTCTGTTTGCAAAACAATCAGCCCCATTGGCGCGGCGCTGGGATCGTCAGGATCCAGGGTATAGGGCAAATTACTCATAGCTCAGCAATTTCCGGACCGATACGAGGGCTCAGGAACTCGGGTTCACCCTCAGTGATCAGAATATTTTCTTCATGCACGAGGATTTTGTCGTTGACGGCAATCCCTGGCTCGAGCGTGAGCACCATTCCGGGGCGCAATTCAGTATGATCATTCGGAATGATTGAGGGCCACTCCGTTAGCGACATTCCCAACCCGTGCCCCAGTCGCCCGGCATCCGTACCCGAACCGCCATCGGTAAGAATATTATTCATGGTATGGAACAGTTGAGACGCCGTCACACCAGGTCGCGCCTGTTCGAATGCGGCATCCGAAGCTTCCACCAGTCTTGCATGGGCCGCACGCACCGGCGCACTTGCTGGACCGATCGACCAATTTCGGTCGTAGTCGCAAAAATAGCCATCGTGAACCAACCCAGTATCAAGCATCAGCACATCACCCAAACGCAGTGGAGTTGGTCGGGCAGGCGATATCACATCGGTGTATCCACCTTGCTCAGCGCCTCCGGCAAGATAGGGGACCCAATCGGCGCCTTCTTCAAGGCAGAGCCGCTGAAAGTTTCGAAACACCTGATCCAGCGGCGTCCCGACCGAAGCAATTTCTGGTACGCGCGCAAAGGCGCGAGCACCAATCTGGCAAGCGGTGCGAAGCTTTGCAATCTCGGCATTGGATTTCACCATGCGCAGCGTCCGAAGAATGCCGTGGTCGCCGGTAATTTGGCGGGTGCCAATTGCAGTTTCGAGGCGTCTTAGGTCAGCCAACGGCATTCGGATATGTGTTTCATGCCCGTCGGGACAGCCAATCTGGGTTCCGGCAGGTGTTAATTCGGTTAATGCGTCAGCCAATAGGGAAACGCCGTCATCTTGTAGGTCCGGTGCGCTCCAGGTTCGAATGTCATCAATCCATGTCTGCGCCATCAGCGCCGCGCCGATTGAAGGTATTACCGCAACCGGCTTGCCCCTCGCAGGGACGATCAAGAACCAGGGCCGCGTTGGGCTTTCCCAGAATCGGGTGAGATACCCAGTGAAATAGCGTATCTCCGGCTCGGTTGTCAGCAGCAGGGCGGACAGACCAGTGGCCTGCATCCGGTCTTGCGCCCGTGCGACCCTTGCTGCGAACTCCTCTGGACTGAAACCGGTCATGCGGGCTGTTCTGTCAGCATGCACAGTACCTTGGCATCTGAACCGATACCCATTTCTTTGCGTGCGTCAGCGCTCAGAACTGCGGCAATTCCAGCTCCGCCCGAGGCGCTGGTTTCCAAACCTGCCTTCGCCATAGTGGGAAGGTGCTCGGCGACTTGAGAATCTTCCAGCGTCAGAAACAGATCAGCGTCTCGTGCAAGGCCATTCAGGGCGATCAACGAAGGTTCTTTGCAATCCAGTCGTCCCATGATGCTATCGGGGCCATCGGCAAAAACACAGTGTCCCGCTTGGATGCTCGCCTGTAATGCTGGGGCCGATGCCGGTTCGACAACGATGATCTTTGGTGCATCGCCCCAGACGACCCGCGCATATGCGGCAACAGCCCCGGCCATACCGCCCACACCAGCTTGCAGCAAAATATGAGTCGGCGCTTCGGCACATTGCTCAGCCGCTTCAACGGCCATCTGCAGATACCCCTCCATCAGCAGATGAGGGAGTTCAATATACCCTTCCCAAGAACTGTCTGAGAGCAAAATCCAGGCATTCTCTTGCGCCGCCTGACTGGCAGCCTCCATGCTCGCCGCATAATCCGCGCCTGCCCGAACGACTTGGGCATCTTGAGCCCGCAATCGGTCTGCGAAACTTTCGGGAACGGTATCAGCAATGTAAACAACTGCGTCCGCCCCAAACGCACGCGCCCCCGCTGCCATGCTCATCCCATGATTGCCTGCACTCGCGGTGACATAGGTGCGCCCCTTGAGGGTACTTTCGCCCGGTGTATCAGTTATGTCATGCGCCTGGCAGGCAATAACATAGGCGGCACCCAAAGCTTTGAACGACCCAAGGCCCATCCGGCTACGTTCATCCTTGATCCAAAGATTTGCAACAGGTGCCAGCGCAGGCGCATCGACCAGTGAAGTGGTGACAAAATCGGGACAAAATGAGCGATGACGACTCAACCGCCCGATTTCGACCGAAGGATAGGGTGCTTTATCGGCAAGCTTTGACCCATTTCGAAACGGGTTGCTGACTGTTTTCATTTCTTGCTCCCTGATTTGGTGTTGGGCCGACGTGACAGAATTGACTGAAAACTGTCAAGCTCGGCGATAGACGGGCCAGGCTGAGAGTGAGCGAAGATCGACATCGCAGATGCAATCTAAGATCCGATGAATGAGCATCTTTTCAATCGTTTTGGTTGGTTGTATGAGATTCACCACGTCATCGGCGCGGTTCGAATGAGCCACATCTGTGATGTGCCCGCGTGGTGGAATGGTAGACACAAGAGACTTAAAATCTCTGGGCCGAAAGGCCGTGCCGGTTCGAGTCCGGCCGCGGGTACCAAACAGCTTCCAGTATTCGTAAAGAAGCGTAATTCATTGAAATGAGGGTTCGTTTCTGGGGTTCTAAACCTCTATCTATGCGACATTCGGCAAGGGTGCGGGAAAAACCGGACTTAGCACAGTTCAATTCAGTGGATGCATCATAATTCCAAAACCCATTTGCGATTGAAGAAATCACGCAAAGAGTTTGAGATTTGTCTGCTATCCAATTTCGTGGCTGCCACTGATTAGATTTCAACATTGATAGCTGCCTGCTCATTGCTTGGCCAGGTATCTGGAATTTTTCATGTATAAGCTGTTTCTTACGTTTCCGAACGCGTTGCGTGGTGACCGGGCAAATCGCCACGATGCGCCTGGTTGCGCTCAATCAGCGGACAACCCCGGTGCTTAAGGGTGAGTATTTTATGTTTCTGCCAACCCACTGGTCGAGGTTTCAGCCGGAATGCCGCAAGAAGTTTATCTGGCGCGTATCTCGCAAACCCCGAAAAGATGAGCCGTGTGCGGGGATTTGTGCCGACACCCGGCGTGCCCGCCGAGATCATGATCCAGACTGAGGAACGGTCCTTTTCGGCCTATCACAAAACCGGTGGTCGACAGTGTGTCGCGTGCCTTCAGGGATTATTGATCGTCTGAGCGTCTACACCTTCAGTTTTTTGCATGTTAGTTTTCCATCGATACATGTCTTGGAGGGAAGCAGATGCCATTAACGGTCAAAGATATGATGCAGGCCGCAAATGCAGTGGTCGAGCGCATTGATGCCAGCCGAGCGCAAGAGCTGATCGGGCAGGGTGCGTTGTTGTTGGATATTCGCGATGCGCCTGAGCTGGTAAAAACCGGCCGTGCCGTTGGTGCGCATCATATCTCGCGCGGTATGTTGGAGTTTCGGGCAGATCCGGATTTGCCGTCTTATGATGCGGAACTGCGCAAAGATCGGGTGATCATCCTTCATTGTGCCTCGGGCGGCAGGGCGGCGCTGGCAGGAAAACTGCTTAAGGACATGGGATATTTGCATGTCTACAATCTGGGTGGGTTCGCAGATTGGGTGAATGGCGGCGGCGAGGCGATCGGGCCAATGGATAGCGGGATGTAGCTGCTTAATCTGACCCAAATCAAAGCCGCACATGTTCCGTTGCTTTACTGTATGTGCCAGTAGCTAACATATCGGATACTGGCCATGATACGCCTTGCAGCCATGCTTTATTCTTTGATCGCCACAGCAATCGCTGGGTCTGCCGTAATCGCAGTTCTGGTTGCTGGAATGGTGACTTGGATTGCAATTCTTTCCGCAGCAGCAGCAGGGGCGGTTATTGCCGCACCGGTGTCATGGCTGGTGGCAAAACGCCTGTATCAAGGTGCCTGATTAGGCGTTCAGGAACGCTCGGACTGCAGCTTCGAATTCGCGGGGTTTCTCGGCGTGTAACCAGTGGCCCGCGCCGGGGATTTTGGCGAACCGAGCGGCTGGAAAGAGAGCGCGAATCTGGTCGCGGTATTCAGGCAACACATAGTCGGATGCCGTGCCGGAAAGGAACAGGGTAGGACCGTCCCAATGGCCTGAGATTTCGGGAAAGCCCATGATCTTTGGCATTTCGTTGGCCAAGGCATCCAGGTTCAACCGCCAACGGCTCCCCTCAACATCCAAAGATTGCGTGAAAAAGCTCTGCAGCGCCTTTTCAACCCCAAGATCAGCGAGCTGCGATTCGGCATCTGAACGGCGCTGAACGCGCGACATATCTACGGCTCTCATCGCCTCGATGAACTGAATCTGACTGTGGCTGTAGGCCACGGGCGCAATGTCGGCAACGACCAGCTTGCGCAACAGTTCCCCATGTTCAAGCGCCAGAACCATCGATGCCTTTCCGCCCATGGAATGCCCGACGATGTCTGCGATGCCCCCGACGCTGTCGATCACCTCGGCCAGATCCCGCGCCAGATCAGGATAACCATGCTGAGCGTCCCAAAAGCTGTAGGCGTGGTTGCGTATATCCACAGCAATGACCTGCCGTTCATCTGACAGCCGTCGTGCAATGACACCCCAGTTGCGGGCCGAGCCATATAGGCCGTGTGCAATGAGCAATGGGGGATTGTCCGTCGGGTCGCCATGGATGATCGTATTCAGCATAACCTTGTGATACGCGTCACAGCACAGAACAACCAGCCCCATTGTCGCCCGCGCGGCGCCCAGTTAAATTGCCCCTTCAGGAGGCGCCAATGTCGCAGGAAATCGATATCCAGACTCGGATTGCAGAGACCATTCAACTGCTGCGCAAAAAACTCGGCGTGAAAGATAAAACTCTGATCGCTTCGGTCCGGCGGGCAAAGCGGCGTTTGCCGCGTAAAGTATATAAACAGGCGCTGGTGTTGGCACAGGCCGAGCAAATGGCGGTTCACCCAAAGCTGCGGCTTGTGCTGGATACGCCGAAGCTTGAGCAAGCCTCGGAAGATGTTCAAAGCCACCTGATCGCCATCAACCTCGCGGATCGGCGTTGGGGTTGGTTTCTAAGCTTTCTCGGGTCACTCGCGCTGGGTTTGCTCGCGTTGATGGCTGCGGTGGTCACGATTCTCTGGTGGCGTGACTTGATCTGACCCAAAGAATTGGCTTATCCGCTTGGCGATGAACGTGGTTCAGATACAGAGGGCGTGATGGCAAGCAAAACCCAGATCAGACGTGACCAACTCCGCGAACGGCTTGTCGAGGCGGCGGAGACCCGGATCGCCCGCGATGGGTTGGCCGAACTGCGTGCACGGGATTTGGCGAAGGATGCCGGGTGTGCTCTGGGCGCGATCTATAATGTGTTCGAAGACCTGAATGCGATCACCATGGCCGTGAATGGCCGCACCTTCCAAAGGCTGGAGCAAGCAGTCAGCAGCTCATTTAATGGTCAAGAACGGCCCGTTAAACGGTTGATCTTGATGAGCACGGCATATTTGAATTTCGCCGATTCAAACACCAATCTCTGGCGCGCTCTGTTCGATCTGCAAATGTCCGAAGACGGGCCGGTACCCGATTGGTACCGCGAAGCTCTGAACGGGCTGTTTGCCTATATCGCAGAACCGGTTGCTGAGCTTTTCCCGGATTACGACAAGGCGGAATTGGCATTGATGACACGCGCCTTGTTTTCATCGGTTCATGGCATCGTAACGCTTGGGCTTGAGAACCGGATATCTGGTGTGCCGCCCGAACAGATTGAGCGAATGATTTCTCAGGTTCTTCTCAGAATTGGAAACAAATAGTTTCCTGAACACTGTTCAAAAAATATTGAACGACGTTTATTTTATTGCTACCTCCATATTGTGAACGATGTTCATAATTGGAGGAACGCATGTTTGGTACGCTCAAGACCTTAATCAACGGTGCAAACGCACCGGCTGAGGATCGCCTGCGCGATGCATATTCCATCGAACTCATTGATCAGAAGATCCGCGAAGCGGAGCAAAACCTCAAAGCGGCGAAGCTTACATTGGCAAGCCTGATCCAGCGTCAGCGCAGTGAAACCCGTCAGATTGATACCTTGAAGAAGCGGGTAGATGACCTGATGACACGCGCAACCCTAGCGCTGTCTGACAAACGCCAAGACCTTGCTCAAAGTGCAGCACAGGCGATTGCCGATCTGGAAAACGAAACGGTTTTGCGATCTCAGACGGTTGATCGCCTTGAGGCGCGCATCCTCAGGTTACGGCAGACCGTCGAACTTGCAAGCCGGCGCATTCTGGATCTGAAACAGGGTGCCATATCTGCCCGTGCAGTGCGTCGTGAGCAGGGGCTTCAGGCGCGCATGAACCGCCACTTAGGCGGTGAGAGCCCGATGGATGAGGCTGAAGGCCTGATCAATCGGGTAATGAAGCAGGACGATCCGTTCGAGCAATCTGAAATCCTACAGGAAATCGAATCTGGCCTTGATCACACCAACGTTGCCGAGCGGATGGAAGAGGCCGGATACGGCCCCAAAACCCGTGCGACTGCAGCAGACGTTCTGGCGCGCATTCATGCCCAAACCAACGACTAAACCGACACGCAGATTGAAAGAGGAGACTTAAAATGACCAACAGTAATGAAAACGCATTGATCCTGATGCTGAATGGCGCTGGTGTAGCTGTAGCCTATGTTTTGCTCGGAATTTCGCTTTATCTTTCGACCGAGGTCCCTTTGGCGACAAAAGGTTATTGGGGGATGGGAGTCGTCCTGCTGACGTTGAGTCTGATCAACGTTGTCAAATATCGCTTCGATGCACGCTCTGCCGAGGATCGCATTAACCGTATCGAAGAGGCGCGGAACGAAAAGCTACTGGAAGATGTTCTAAAGGACCCGAAATCGGATATCTGATCCAGACCGCTGCAGGGGCTGGTAATAGGCCCGGCGCTTGTGCAAGCTCAAACAAAAAAAGCGGCGCTTGACCAGCGCCGCTTTCCCGGTCGTTAACTTTCGTCTCAGAGGTTTGGATAAATTGGGAAGCGGGCGCAGAGTTCGGCGACTTCGGCTTTGACTTTTGCCTCAACCGCACCGTTGCCGTCTTCG
>NZ_JBQFVE010000007.1:0-202863 GCF_056539605.1 Ruegeria sp. BA2
CTGCGGTCAGCGTGGTCTTGCCGTGGTCAACGTGGCCAATCGTGCCAATGTTGACGTGCGGTTTTGTACGCTCAAACTTTTCCTTTGCCATGATGGCCTCCTTTTCAGTTCAAACAGGACGTCTTTAGGACGCGCCAGTCGTTTCTTTCTGCACGAAGTAGTCTCCGTACAGTTCGTAGTCTTGCGCAAAAAAATTCTGGATTTTGTTGCGTTGCTTCTCGTTCAGTTTCGAAGCCGGAATTTTGGGACCTCCGGTTTGGAGATGTCTCAACTCCGGTGCTCCGCCCGTAAGCTGACGAAAGTCGTCCGCCAGTTGCTTCAATTCCGAGATATCGTAGATCCGATGGAAATAGGACGGATCCCCCCCCAGAAAATAGGCCAACGGGCGGCTGTGATGCGCGATGGACGGAGCCAAAACGCGATACCGACTAAAGTTGCGGATGAAATTTCCCAACGGAGGGTTTCGTGTCAATCCGCGCTCTTTATCCTCATCGGTCAATTCGATTTGATCCAAACCTTTGTGATGCACCACCCGGTTCGAATAGCAGGACAAGACCCGCGCGATGGGATCGCGTACTACCGCGACGCGATGCATCTCGCGCGTGGCGTTCCGCAAGGACTTTGTCAGTTTTACGCTCTCATACCCCAAATCATGAAGGTAGTTTGCCTTGCCATTCGTATGAAATGACTTGAACCGAAACCCGTTCTCGATCTCAAAAAAGAAATGCTTGAGCGAAGTGCACGCGCATTTCGGCACCGAGAAATAGGCATACTTTTCTTTGTGCAGCATAACTACCATCAGTCAGGCCTTCATCCGATCACTACTCAGGACTTCCTCAAAACCGAAACTGGATGCGGGCGTGAACGCCCGCATCCTGATTACGCGTATTTCGCCTGGATCTCGTCCGAGATGTTTTGCGGAACCGGATCGTAGTGGTCGAACTGCATGGTGAACTGGGCACGGCCCGACGACATCGAACGCAGAGTGTTGATGTAGCCGAACATGTTCGCCAGCGGAACGAACGCGTCAATCGCAATGGCATTGCCTCGCGGTTCCTGACCAGACACCTGGCCACGACGCGAGGTCAGGTCGCCGATGATACCGCCGGTATATTCTTCCGGGGTGATCACTTCGACCTTCATGATCGGTTCCAGCAGCTTCGCGCCAGCTTTGCGCATGCCTTCACGCATACACATACGGGCTGCGATTTCGAACGCCAGAACGCTCGAGTCAACGTCGTGGAACTTACCGTCCAGCAGGGCAACCTTGAAGTCGATCACGGGAAAGCCAGCCAGAGGGCCGCTGTCCATGACGGACTGGATGCCCTTTTCAACACCCGGGATGTATTCTTTCGGAACGGCACCACCAACGATGCGGCTTTCGAACGAGTAACCTTCGCCCGGCTCAGTCGGAGTGATCTCAAGCTTGACCTCACCGAACTGACCCGAACCACCCGACTGTTTCTTGTGGGTGTAGGTGTGCTCGACCGGCATCGAGATGGTTTCGCGATAGGCCACCTGCGGCGCACCAATGTTCGCTTCAACCTTGAACTCGCGCTTCAGACGGTCAACCAGGATGTCCAGGTGAAGTTCGCCCATGCCCTTCATGATGGTCTGACCGGATTCCAGGTCAGTTTCCACACGGAAGGACGGGTCTTCGGCGGCCAGACGGGCCAAGCCTTGCGACATCTTTTCCTGGTCGCCCTTGGTTTTGGGCTCAACCGCGATCTCGATCACCGGATCAGGGAAGGTCATGGTTTCCAGAACCACCGGATCCTTCGCGTCACACAGGGTGTCACCTGTGGTGGTGTCTTTCAGACCCGCCAGCGCGATGATGTCACCTGCAAACGCTTCTTCGATCTCTTCCCGGTTGTTCGAGTGCATCATCATCATACGACCGATGCGCTCTTTCTTGCCTTTGGTCGAGTTCAGGATCGAGTCACCCTTGTTCATGGTGCCCGAGTAGATGCGGGTGAAGGTCAGCGAGCCAACGAAGGGGTCGTTCATGATTTTGAACGCCAGACCCGAGAAGGCCATGTCGTCGTCTGCACGACGCGCGATGTCACGAACTTCTTCCTCGTCGCCGGGTTTGAAGCCCATGTAATCAACAACGTCCAGCGGGCTGGGCAGATAGTCGATAACAGCGTTGAGCAGAGGCTGAACGCCTTTGTTCTTGAACGCCGAACCACCCAGAACCGGAACGAACGCGATTTCCAGGGTGCCTTTGCGCAGCAGGGCGCGAAGGGTTGGAACGTCGGGCTCATTGCCTTCCAGGTATTCCATCATCGCGTCGTCGTCCATTTCGACGGCCGCTTCGATCATCTTGCCGCGCCATTCGTCAGCCATGTCTTTCAGGCTGTCGCGGATAGGCGCTTTGATCCAGCTTGCGCCCAGATCTTCACCCTGCCACAGCCACTCTTCCATGGTGACTAGGTCGATCAGGCCTTCAAGCTCGGTCTCTGCACCGATCGGAATACCAACCGGAACGGCGCGTGCGCCGGTGCGGTCTTCGATCATGTTGACGCAGTTGAAAAAGTCAGCGCCGATCTTGTCCATCTTGTTGACGAAAACCATACGCGGAACCTTGTAGCGGTCAGCCTGACGCCACACGGTTTCGGTCTGGGGCTCAACACCGGCGTTTGCGTCCAGAACACAGACGGCACCGTCGAGAACCGCCAGCGAGCGTTCAACTTCGATGGTGAAGTCAACGTGGCCGGGGGTGTCGATGATGTTCAGGCGATGCTTGGGGGTATCGGCGGTCTGACCGTCCTCGGTGCGTTCCCAGAAAGTGGTGGTCGCAGCCGAAGTGATGGTGATGCCGCGTTCCTGCTCCTGCTCCATCCAGTCCATGGTGGCTGCACCATCGTGCACCTCACCGATGTTGTGGGATTTGCCAGTGTAATACAGGATACGCTCCGAGCAGGTGGTTTTACCTGCATCGATGTGCGCCATGATACCGAAGTTACGGTATAGTTCGAGCGGATATTCGCGTGCCATTTTTGATAAGCCTCTGGATTACCAACGGTAGTGGCTGAAGGCTTTGTTCGCCTCGGCCATCTTGTGGGTGTCTTCGCGCTTCTTCACGGCAGTACCGCGGGACTGTACAGCGTCCAGCAGTTCGCCGGCGAGGCGTTCTTCCATGGTGTTTTCGTTGCGGCCACGCGCAGCAGTGATCAGCCAGCGGATGGCCAGTGCTTCGCGGCGCTCGGGGCGCACTTCGACCGGAACCTGATAGGTTGCACCACCAACCCGGCGCGAGCGAACCTCGACCGACGGTTTGATGTTGTCGAGCGCTTCGTGGAACACTTCGACAGGAGCGCGCTTTACCTTGTTTTCAACGCGATCAAATGCGTTGTAAACGATGCGCTCTGCGACCGACTTCTTGCCGTCGATCATCAGGTTGTTCATGAATTTGGTCAGAACCTTGTCGCCAAATTTGGCGTCAGGCAGGACTTCGCGTTTTTCGGCGGCGTGACGACGTGACATATCAGCCTCTCCTTCTTACTTGGGACGCTTCGCGCCGTATTTCGAACGGCGTTGCTTACGGTCTTTGACGCCCTGAGTATCCAGAACACCGCGCAGGATGTGGTAACGCACACCGGGAAGGTCTTTCACACGGCCGCCACGGATCAGAACAACCGAGTGTTCCTGCAGGTTGTGGCTTTCACCGGGGATGTACGAGATGACCTCAAACCCGTTGGTCAGGCGCACCTTGGCAACCTTACGCATCGCCGAGTTCGGCTTTTTAGGTGTGGTGGTGTACACGCGGGTACAGACGCCGCGTTTCTGCGGGCACTGCTCCAGGTGCATGGACTTCGAGCGTTTTACTTTGGGCTGCCGCGGTTTGCGGATCAGCTGTTGAATAGTTGGCATTCCGGTTTCTTCCCCGTTTTGCAACACACATGACATGCACGCGGTTGCGTGCGGTTAAATTCGCTGCACTCATGCGTCCACAAGCGCAAAACCCGCGAGCGTTCCCATTCCGAGGTGAACGTCGCGGTTTGTTATCAGAGGGCGCGAACGATAAAAGTGTCCGGGCCTTGACCAGTTCATTACTGAAATCGGTTATGGGGCGGCCCCCGGTACCGAGATGTCGCGCGTATTAAGGGGAGTCGGGCCAAGTGTCAACAGCCCAGCGGGAAAGGCGTGTTGCGCATCAGAATGTCAGGTGTTTATCGGGATTGGTCGGCGGATTCCACCACTCAGTTGCATTGCGACATGTTCAAACCCGGTGCATAGTGCCTTAGCCCCGCAATTCAGTGGATGAGACATGCAAGTCATTGGCCTGTGCCGATTTTCATTCCCCGCCCTTGGTGATTTCCAGATCGAACACGGCACGGTCGCCGAGCGCCGACACCATCTGTATAACCCGACCCGTCTTGAAGAGCGGTTTCGCTTGTTCGAATCCGTGACGCTGCCTAGCTTTCGCGCTCAGACTGATGGAGATTTTCAGTTCCTGATTGTCATCGGTGACTGCCTGCCTAAAGAGGCGCATGACCGGCTCAGGGACGTGACCGCAGATATACCTCAAGTGCAGATTGTCGAACGTTCTGTCGATCCCAATCGAAAGCACAGGCAAGTCATGAAACACATCTTGCAGGAAACACGGCTGTACCCAGACCGGCCTTGTCTTCAGTTTCGCCATGACGACGACGATAGTGTTTCCATTGATTTCATAGAATGCTTACGAGAGGCTGCAGGTGATGGGGCTGGGTTGATCAAAAAAAATCAGGCGATCGGCATTGATTTCAACAACGGATATCAGGCCAGTTTTGGACCCGGAGGTACTCAGGCAGCGCAGGTCTACAAGTCTTTGCTTGGGGTGGGTCTGGGCATGCTGGTCTCGGGCGGCTGCGCCCATACGATCATCAGCTTTACCCACAATAGGATCGGGCGCTTTATGCCGGTGATCAGCTATCCAGATCACCCGATGTGGATCAGGTCATTGAACAGTTCAAACGACTCGCCGCGTGCTAAAAAGCAAAAAGCGCAGCTTGCGCCGATTACATCCGAGATCAGAGAAGAGTTTGAGACACGTTTCGCGATCGCCCCAGAATTCCTGCATCAGGGTTCATCTTCTGCGTGACGCGACCGCTCTCGAAACAGAGTGAACATCCCTGCCCCTACAACCAACGCCGCGCCCAACATGGTGATTGCGTCCGGCCAGTCGCCGAATACCACCCATCCCAGTCCCAATGCCCAAAGCAAACTGGAATAGCGAAATGGCGCGACAAAGCCGACCTCGCCCACGCGCATCACCATGACACTGAACAGATAGCCCATCAGCACAAACACCGCAGCGCTTGCGACCAGCGCGCCAGATACGGTCGACATCGGCACCCATCCCTCAAATGTAGAAGCAATCGCCGCTGCCGAAGTGATGGAGAGGGATGTCGCCAAAGTCACCACCATCGAAGGCACCTCTGCTGACATGCGACGGGTGATCAGATCGCGAACCGTGACTGAGACGACCGCTATCAATGCGTAGATGGCGTAAATGCTGAACCCGTCAGGGCCAGGTCGAACGATCAGCAACATACCAACGAACCCGAGAGCGATTGCTGCGATCCGCCTCCATCCGATCACCTCACCAAAGAACAACGCTGCGCCCAGGGTCACGGTCAGGGGCAGCGCCTGCAAAACAGCCGTGACGTTGGCAAGCGGCATGTGCATCAAGGCCGTCAAAAAGAAGAAAGTCGCCGACAACTCTGCCAGGCAACGGAACGCGATCAGCCACTTGTCATGGCGGGGGAAATTCAGATGGAGCGCGCCTAGATGACGGGCCAGAATGAATACCAGAACGGTCGCCAACGCCCCGCGTGTGGCAACAAGCTGAAACAGAGGCAGATCTTGCCCCACCACCTTCACCAACGCATCATTAAAGGTAAAGGCCGCCATGCTGCCCATCATCAGCAGGGCACCTTTCAGGTTTGAGGTCATGGCGTAAACAGTTCTTCTAGTGTCCGTTTGAAACAGGCCGCATATCTTCTTTCAAAAATGAAACGATCCACTTAGGTTAACGCGTCATCAAAGTTGCCAGGTGTCCAATTGAGAGTATGTTTCTAAAACGTAATTCCAATCTCCCAAACCTAGCCTCATTAAATCGATTAAGTCCCAGGTTCTCATCAAATCTGCAACGGATCACTGTGGGGAACATAGGTTTAGCAAACATTAGCAGACTTTGGCCCTCACATGCTCTGGCAATGGTCTTTTTGCCATACCTCGATCCTTGAGACGTCGAAACCGGCGTTTCCGATTTTCAGAAAGAGTTCCGCGATCGATCGGGAACCCTAGATAAAGATCGCCCTCCCGCTCCATAGGAATTACATGAGGGTCTTCCCCCTCATAATAAAAAAATTCACTGTTTACATGCACGCTCCCGAAAACTGTAGGATACACCCAGCGCGCCAAGAACTGCTGATCCCATCTACGACCATTAAACCCGCGTCTTCGACCGTATCTGCGCATCCAATCACCAATTTTTGGCAGAGCGCCTCCGCGTGCGCCCCAGAGTCCGGCGAGAATCAGTGCCGAGTGTTGCGGATGGTCGCGGATGATATGAAATTGTTTTTCAGAATTTAGCCACTGTTCAACAGCCGCTCTTTCACGAAGAGTCAGCTGCGCATCAATATCGCGGGAGATAAAAGCGTCAACATTCTCATCAGCCGCAGGTAGAAAACGCCAACCCAGACCATCATAGGGAGCCGTTTGCGTCATTACCTGAATTTCTGCGTCCGTCATCTCCAATCTGGCGTGCCAATTGTCGCCAATCTGGTCAGACGCATAGATGCGCATCTTCCAATCGGGATAAACAGATTGCCATGCGTCGATATTCCGTAATGCACCATCAAAATATAGTGCTGAATCCCCGAACAGAGAAAATGAAATCAGTTTGTACTTGGAGCCCATAGTACTTCTTTAAAATGCTAGCTGTATTCCGGCAATAGATAAGCTCTGATTGCATTTGCCCTCAGATTTCAGCCACCCCAGTACAGTTCTTTATCTTTGGTCACGCTCGAATAGATGGCGTGGTTGACTCGCTTAGATCAGATTCAATGCAACTTTTCTCGAAGTGATCAGGCAGTTCAATAGGATGAAGTACGTATCCAAGAAAAAGAAAAGGCTCCACGATACCGCGGAGCCTTAAAGTCTCATAAAGGTCGCTTACTCGCGGCTTTCCGGTGTTTCCACCAGGACGTCCAGCTCATCACCAACCATGTCGTCGTCGAATGTCGGAGCAGCCAGAGCAGCGGCCGCTTCGGCCTCTTCCCGACGGGCTTCGATAACCACGTTGTCACGCGACTGCGCGATATGACGGACGGCCTGAGTCGCTCCACCGGTACCGGCAGGGATCAGGCGACCAACGATGACGTTCTCTTTCAGGCCAACCAGTTTGTCCTTCTTGCCCTGAACCGAAGCCTCGGTCAGAACACGGGTGGTTTCCTGGAACGATGCCGCCGAGATGAACGAACGCGTCTGCAGCGAGGCTTTGGTGATCCCCAAGAGGATCGGCTCGCCCTGAGCCGGACGACCGCCGCGCGAGATGGTCTTCTCGTTGGCCGCGTCGAACTCCTGCTTGTCGACATGCTCGCCTTTCAGCAGGGTGGTGTCGCCTGAATCCAGGATCTCCCACTTCTGCAGCATCTGGCGCACGATGACTTCGATGTGCTTGTCGTTGATCTTCACGCCCTGCAGACGATAGACATCCTGCACCTCGTCGATCATGTAATCCGCCAGCGCTTCGACACCCATGATGGACAGGATGTCATGCGGAGCGGGGTTACCGTCCATCAAGTATTCACCCTTCTGGATGAAGTCCCCTTCGGCGACCGGGATGTGCTTGCCCTTGGGTACCATGTACTCGATGGTCTCCATGGACTCGTCAGCCGGTTCGATGCTGATGCGACGCTTGTTCTTGTAGTCACGGCCAAAGCGCACATAACCATCAGCTTCTGCGATGATCGCGTGATCTTTCGGACGACGCGCTTCGAACAGTTCGGCCACACGCGGCAGACCACCGGTGATATCCTTGGTCTTGGCACCTTCACGCGGGATACGCGCAACAACGTCACCGGCTTCGATGGTCTGACCATCTTCGACCGACAGGATCGCATCCACCGACATCGGATAGTGAACCGGGTTGCCCGCATCGTTGCGGACCGGCTCGCCATCTTCACCGACCAGAATGATCTCGGGCTTGAGGTCGCTGCCTTTGGGGGCCGCGCGCCAGTCGATCACGATCTTCTGGGTCATGCCAGTTGCATCGTCGGTCTCGTCACGGACAGCGAGGCCCGAAACAAGGTCGACATATTTCGCGGTACCGGCTTTCTCGGCAATGATCGGCAGGGTGTAGGGATCCCACTCGAACAACTTGTCGCCACGGGCCACTTTAGTGCCGTCCTTGACGAACAGCTTCGAGCCATAGCCCAGCTTGTGGCTGGCCCGCTCTTCGCCGTGTTCATCCTTGATCACCAGCTTCATGTTCCGGCCCATGACCAGGCTTTCACCTGCGGCATTTACCAAAATCTGCGGGTTCTCGAAGGAAACGACACCTTCCTGGCTGGCTTCCTGGAACGACTGCTGACCACCTTGGGCAACACCACCGATGTGGAAGGTCCGCATCGTCAGCTGCGTACCCGGTTCACCGATGGACTGCGCGGCGATGATGCCGACAGCCTCACCCGTGTTCACCATTGTACCCCGCGCAAGGTCACGACCGTAGCAGGTGGCACAAACGCCTTCCTCGGATTCACAGGTCAGAGGCGAGCGGATGCGCATCGATGCGATACCGGCCTCATCGATTGTGTCGGCCATACGCTCGTCAATCAGCTGACCAGCGGCGACGATCACCTCATCCGTGCCCGGACGCAGAACATCGTCAGCAGCGACACGACCCAGCACACGTTCAGCCAGCGAGGCGACAACCTCACCGTCGTTCACGGCGGCTTCGGCGGTGATCGCACGCTCAGTACCACAGTCGATCTCACGAACGATGCAGTCCTGTGCCACGTCCACCAGACGACGGGTCAGGTAACCCGAGTTCGCCGTCTTCAGAGCGGTATCCGACAGACCCTTACGGGCACCGTGGGTCGAGTTGAAGTACTCGAGAACGGTCAGACCTTCTTTGAAGTTCGAGATAATCGGCGTCTCGATGATGTCACCGTTCGGCTTGGCCATCAGGCCACGCATACCGCCCAGCTGTTTCATCTGAGTGACCGAGCCACGCGCACCGGAGTGGGCCATCATGTAGACCGAGTTCGGCTCTTGATCTGACCCGTCTTCGGCCTTGGCAACGTCCGAGATGGTGCTCATCATCGCTTCGGTGACGCGGTCGTTACACTTCGACCAGGCATCAACAACTTTGTTGTACTTTTCGCCCTGAGTGATCAGGCCGTCCATGTACTGCTGTTCAAAGTCCTTCACCTGACCGCGGGTGTCATCAACGATGCCCCACTTGTCATCCGGGATGACCATGTCGTCCTTACCGAACGAGATGCCCGCCTTGAACGCTTCTTTGAAGCCCATCGACATGATCTGGTCACAGAAGATAACCGACTCTTTCTGACCGCAGTAACGGTAGACGGTGTCGATCACCTGCTGCACTTCTTTCTTCCGCAGCAGGCGGTTGACCAGCTCGAACGGGGCTTTGTTGTTCATCGGCAGCAATGCACCCAGACGCAGACGGCCCGGAGTGGTTTCATAGCGCTTCTGAACTTCGTTGCCTTCGTCGTCGATCTGCGTGATCCGCGCGGTGATTTTCGAGTGCAGATGCACCTCACCGGCGTCCAGCGCGTGCTGAACTTCTTCGATCGAACCGAAGACCTTGCCTTCGCCCGGCATGCCTTCGCGTTCGAGGGTCACATAGTACAGACCCAGGATCATATCCTGCGACGGAACGATGATCGGTGCACCGTTTGCAGGCGACAGAACGTTGTTCGTCGACATCATCAGAACACGCGCTTCCAGCTGCGCCTCAAGGCTTAGCGGGACGTGAACGGCCATCTGGTCCCCGTCGAAGTCGGCGTTAAAGGCCGAGCAGACCAGCGGGTGCAGCTGGATGGCTTTACCTTCGATCAGAACCGGCTCGAACGCCTGAATGCCAAGACGGTGCAGCGTCGGCGCACGGTTCAGCATGACAGGATGTTCGCGGATCACCTCGTCGAGGATATCCCACACTTCGGGACGTTCTTTCTCGACCAGTTTCTTCGCTTGCTTAACAGTCGAAGACAGACCCTTGGCTTCAAGGCGCGAGTAGATGAACGGCTTGAACAGCTCCAACGCCATCTTCTTGGGCAGACCACACTGGTGCAGCTTCAGCTCCGGACCGGTCACGATGACCGAACGGCCCGAGAAGTCGACGCGCTTACCCAGAAGGTTCTGACGGAAGCGGCCCTGCTTGCCTTTCAGCATGTCCGACAGCGATTTCAGCGGACGCTTGTTGGCGCCGGTGATCACGCGGCCACGACGGCCGTTGTCGAACAGAGCGTCCACGGATTCCTGCAGCATCCGCTTTTCGTTGCGGACGATGATGTCAGGCGCGCGCAGCTCGATCAGACGCTTCAGACGGTTGTTCCGGTTGATGACGCGGCGATACAGATCGTTCAGATCCGAGGTCGCGAACCGGCCACCATCCAGCGGTACCAGCGGACGCAGTTCCGGCGGAATGACCGGGATCACGGTCATGACCATCCACTCAGGCCGGTTGCCCGACTCGAGGAAGGATTCGACAACCTTCAGACGCTTGATGATCTTTTTGGGCTTCAACTCGCCGGTTGCTTCGGCCAGATCAGCGCGCAGCTGCTCGGCTTCGGCTTCCAGATCGATCTGGGCCAGCATCTCACGGATGGCTTCGGCACCGATATTCGCGGTGAACGCATCCATGCCATAGGCATCCTGCGCATCCATGTACTCTTCTTCGGTCAGCATCTGGCCGTAGGTCAGGTCGGTCAGACCGGGCTCGATGACGACGTAGTTTTCAAAGTACAGAACGCGTTCCAGATCGCGCAGCGTCATGTCCAGCATCAGACCGATCCGGGACGGCAGCGATTTCAGGAACCAGATGTGCGCAACGGGTGCGGCCAGTTCGATGTGGCCCATACGCTCGCGGCGGACTTTCTGCAGGGTGACTTCCACACCGCATTTCTCGCAGACAACGCCGCGATATTTCATCCGCTTATATTTGCCGCACAGGCATTCGTAATCTTTGATCGGGCCAAAGATACGCGCGCAGAACAGGCCGTCACGTTCGGGCTTGAACGTCCGGTAGTTGATGGTTTCGGGTTTCTTGATCTCGCCATAGGACCAAGACAGGATCCGCTCGGGCGACGCCAACGAGACCTTGATCTCGTCGAAAACCTTCGGGGGCGTCAGTGGGTTGAACGGGTTGTTGGTGATTTCCTGGTTCATTTGTTACCTCAAATCTTGCGGAAGGGGGGAGAGGGGAGCGGAAACTTCAAAAGTTTCCGCCCAAGAATTTTTTCAAAATTCTTATTCCTCAACCTCCGCATCCAGGAGTTCCATATTCAGGCCGAGGCCACGGACTTCTTTCACCAGAACGTTGAACGATTCCGGTACGCCCGCTTCAAAGTTATCCTCGCCCTTGACGATCGACTCATAGACCTTGGTCCGACCGGCGACGTCATCCGATTTCACCGTCAGCATCTCCTGCAGGGTGTAGGCGGCGCCATAAGCTTCCAGAGCCCAGACCTCCATCTCACCAAAGCGCTGACCACCGAACTGCGCCTTACCACCCAGCGGCTGCTGGGTCACCAGGCTGTACGGCCCGGTCGAACGCGCGTGGATCTTGTCATCCACCAGGTGGTGCAGTTTCAGCAGGTACTTGATGCCTACGGTGACCGGACGTGCAAATTGCTCACCGGTACGACCGTCGAACAGAACCGACTGGCCGCTTTCCGAGAAGCCCGCACGCACCAGCGCGTCGTTGACGTCAGCCTCTTTGGCGCCGTCGAAGACCGGGGTTGCGATCGGAACACCGCGGGTCACGTTGCCCGCAGCCTCGATTAGGCCATCCTCGTCCAGACCGGTGATGCCTTCTTCGTAGACATTCTCGCCATAAGCCAGCTTCATCGCTTCGCGCACCGGGGTCAGATCGCCGGAGCGGCGGTACTCACCCAGAGCGTCGTCGATGTTCAGACCCAGACCACGTGCGGCCCAACCCATGTGGGTTTCAAGGATCTGACCAACGTTCATACGCGAAGGCACACCCAGCGGGTTCAGACAGAAGTCAACCGGCGTACCATCGGCCAGGAACGGCATGTCTTCCATCGGAACAACCTTGGAGATCACACCTTTGTTCCCGTGACGGCCGGCCATCTTGTCGCCCGGCTGCAGCTTACGCTTCACGGCGATGAAGACTTTGACCATCTTCATCACACCCGGCGGCAGGTCGTCGCCACGGCGGACCTTCTCGACCTTGTCTTCGAAACGGGCGTCCAGAGCACGCTTTTGCACTTCGTACTGCTCATTCAGAGCCTCAACGATCTGTGCGTCCTGCTCACCTTCCAGTGCCAGCTGCCACCACTGACCACGGGTCAGGGTTTCCAGCAGCTCCTCGGTGATCACCGACCCTGCCTTGACGCCTTTCGGGCCTTTGACAGCGGTTTTACCCAGGATCAGACCTTGCAGACGCGCATAGATGTTGCGGTCGAGGATCGCCAGTTCGTCGTCCCGGTCACGGGCCAGACGTTCGACTTCCTCACGCTCGATCTGCAGCGCACGCTCGTCTTTCTCGACGCCGTGACGGTTGAAGACGCGGACCTCAACGACCGTACCGTAATCGCCCGGCTTCACGCGCAGCGAGGTGTCGCGCACGTCAGATGCTTTTTCACCAAAGATGGCGCGCAGCAGCTTTTCTTCCGGGGTCATCGGGCTTTCGCCCTTCGGAGTGATCTTGCCGACCAGAATATCGCCCGGCTCAACATCCGCACCGATGTAAACGATGCCCGCCTCGTCGAGGTTGCGCAGCGCTTCTTCACCGACGTTCGGAATGTCGCGGGTGATCTCTTCCGGGCCCAGCTTGGTGTCACGGGCGGCGACTTCGAATTCCTCGATGTGAACCGAAGTAAAGACGTCATCACGCGCGATACGCTCCGAGATCAGGATCGAGTCTTCGTAGTTGTAACCGTTCCACGGCATGAACGCGACGACCACGTTCTTACCAAGGGCCAGTTCACCCATGTCAGTCGACGGACCATCCGCAATGACCTCGCCCTTCTGGACGGTGTCACCCACCTTGATCAGCGGACGCTGGTTGATGCAGGTGTTCTGGTTCGAACGCTGGAACTTGCGCAGACGGTAGATGTCAACGCCAGCGTCGCCCAGCTCCAGATCCTCGGTGGCGCGGATAACGATACGCTGGGCATCGACCTGGTCGATGATACCGGCGCGTTTCGCCTGAATCGCAGCGCCCGAGTCGATCGCAACCTTTTCCTCGATCCCGGTGCCGACCAGCGGCGCCTCGGCCCGCAGCAGCGGAACCGCCTGACGTTGCATGTTCGAGCCCATCAGAGCGCGGTTGGCGTCGTCGTTTTCAAGGAACGGGATCAGCGATGCAGCTACTGAGACCAGCTGTTTCGGCGAAACGTCGATCAGATCCACATTCTCGCGCGGGGCAAGAGTGTAGTCACCGGCCTGACGGGTCGAAACCAGATCGTTGATGAACTTGCCATCCGCATCCAGCGTCGCGTTCGCCTGCGCTACGGTGTGACGCATTTCCTCGGTCGCGGACATGTAGTGAACCTCATCGGTCACCTCGGCGTCTTTGACGACGCGATACGGTGTTTCAATGAATCCATACTTGTTCACGCGGGCAAAGGTGGCCAGCGAGTTGATCAGACCGATATTCGGACCTTCGGGCGTTTCAATCGGGCACATCCGGCCATAGTGGGTCGGGTGCACGTCACGCACCTCAAAGCCCGCGCGTTCACGTGTCAGACCACCAGGGCCAAGCGCCGAGAGGCGGCGTTTGTGGGTAACTTCCGACAGCGGGTTGGTCTGGTCCATGAACTGCGACAGCTGCGAGCTGCCGAAAAATTCGCGGACAGCAGCCGCAGCCGGTTTCGCGTTGATCAGGTCTTGCGGCATGACGGTGTCGATCTCGACCGACGACATACGCTCTTTGATCGCGCGCTCCATACGCAGCAGGCCAACGCGGTACTGGTTTTCCATCAGTTCGCCGACCGAACGCACACGACGGTTGCCGAGGTGGTCGATATCGTCCACGTCACCTTTGCCGTCACGCAGTTCAACCAGCGCCTTGATGCAGGCCACGATGTCTTCGCGGCGCAGGGTGCGCAGGGTATCCGGCGCGTCCAGAGCCAGACGCATGTTCATCTTCACGCGGCCAACGGCGGACAGGTCATAACGCTCGCTGTCGAAGAACAGGGTGTCGAACAGAGCCGATGCAGCTTCGACGGTGGGCGGCTCGCCCGGACGCATGACGCGGTAGATGTCCATCAGTGCGCTTTCACGGTTCAGGTTCTTGTCCTGAGCCATGGTGTTGCGCATGTAGGGGCCGACATTGACGTTGTCGATGTCCAGAACCGGAATGTCGGTGATGCCCGCATCGATCAGCTCTTTTGCGGTGCCGCCGATCAGGTCGCCGTCCTTGTCGTATTCCAGCGTCAGTTCATCGCCAGCTTCGACATAGATCGCACCGGTTTCTTCGTTGATGATGTCCTTGGCGACGAATTTGCCGACGATGTGATCGAACGGAACCAACAGGTCGGTGACGGTGCCTTCGTCGATCAGTTTCTTGACCGCGCGCGGGGTGACTTTCTTGCCCGCTTCGGCAATCACTTCACCAGATTTTGCATCTACCAGATCATAGGTCGGGCGGGTGCCGCGCACACGCTCGGGGAAGAAGGGCGTGACCCAGCCTTTCTTCTTGTCTAGCTTGTAAGACACGGTGTTGTAATACGCGTCCATGATCGCTTCCTGATCCAGACCCAGCGCATAAAGCAGGGTTGTCACAGGCAGTTTACGGCGACGGTCGATACGGGCGAATACGATGTCTTTGGCGTCGAACTCAAAGTCCAGCCAGCTGCCGCGATACGGGATGATGCGGCAGGCAAACAACAGCTTGCCCGAGGAATGGGTCTTGCCCTTGTCGTGATCAAAGAACACACCGGGCGAGCGGTGCATCTGGGACACGATCACACGCTCGGTGCCGTTCACGATGAACGTCCCGTTCGGTGTCATCAGGGGCATGTCGCCCATGAACACGTCCTGTTCTTTGATATCTTTGACCGATTTCGCGCCGGTGTCCTCATCGACATCAAATACGATCAGACGCAGCGTGACCTTCAGCGGCGCGCTGTAGGTCATGTCGCGCTGCATACACTCTTCGACGTCGTATTTGGGTTTCTCCAGATCGTATTTCACGAACTCCAGAACGGAGGTTTCGTTGAAATCCTTGATCGGGAAAACCGACTGGAACACACCTTTGATGCCTTCGCCGTCAGTGGGCTGCTCTGCATCGCCGGAGCGCAGGAAAAGATCATAAGAAGATTTCTGCACCTCAATGAGGTTGGGCATTTCCAAAACTTCGCGGATTTTGCCGTAATATTTACGAAGACGTTTCTGGCCAAGGAACGTTTGAGCCATGTCAGATGTCACCTTTCGATGTTCTCAGCGGGCAAAGACACCGTCGGGCCCCGGCATCTTGCACATTCGAGACGACACGTCCGGATCAATTCGTGGCCACCGTCCCGAAGGTGGCCTCCCGATCCGAAAACCGTGTCTTAGAAAACGCCTCGATCGATGAGGCCCTTTCTAAGACAGGTTCGGCTGGACCCGGATTTCTCCGGACCCAGCCAAATTTTTTGGTGCATCAGCGATGCACCAGACAACGGGCTTAGGCCAGCTCGACCTCGGCGCCAGCTGCTTCCAGCTTGCCTTTGATCTCTTCGGCTTCGGCTTTGTCGATGCCTTCTTTGATCTTGCCGCCAGCTTCGACCAGCTCTTTGGCTTCTTTCAGGCCCAGACCGGTGATGCCGCGAACTTCTTTGATCACGTTGATTTTCGAAGCGCCGGCGTTCTTCAGAACGACGTCGAATTCGGTTTTCTCTTCCTCAGCTGCGCCACCGGCGTCGCCACCAGCTGCAACCATTACGGCGCCGCCAGCTGCGGGCTCGATGCCGTATTCGTCTTTGAGGATGGTTTTCAGTTCTTGTGCTTCCAGCAGGGTCAGACCCACGATGCTTTCTGCGAGTGCTTTCAGATCAGCCATTGTATTAGCTCTTTCCGTTTTACAGTGTGTGTTCCAACGTCAGGGTAGATACCCTACGCAGATCATTCAGTGCCAACCGCTTACGCAGCTTCCGCCTTCTCTTCGATGGTGGAAAGGATGCTTGCGATATTGCTTGCAGGTGCGCCAATCGCGCCGGCGATGTTCGAAGCAGGTGAGCCAATGCAGCCAACGATCGAAGCAATAAGCTCCTCGCGAGACGGCATTTTCGAAACTGTTTCGACGCCTTTGCGGTCCAGAGCGTTCTCACCCATTGCACCGCCAAGAATTTCGAACTTTTGGTTCTCTTTGGCGTAGTCCTCGGCCACTTTGGCGGCTGCCACAGGGTCCTCGGAATAGGTTAGAACGGTCATCCCTGTCAGCAGGTCGGCCATGCTTTCACACGGCTTACCCTCAAGGGCGATTTTGGCGAGCCTGTTCTTGGCAACACGCACAGACCCACCCGCTTCGCGTGCACGCGCGCGCAGGTCTTGCATTTCGGCAACTGTCAGACCGGCGTAATGGGCAACCACTACGACGCCAGAGCTTTCGAAGATTTGGCCGAGTTCCTCGACCACTTTCTCTTTCTGGGCTCTATCCACAGTTCTCTCCAAGTTTGGGGCGATACCTCACCCCGGCTCATATTTGCCGCAGCTTGCGCTCCGGCGTTCAGGTCCGTTGTTACGGGATGGGCCAAAATTCGCCCGAGGGTGGGACCCCTCAGAATTCTTTGGTCTTACCCGTCTCAGGCAGGGAATTAAGGGGCCAGATGGCACCACCCACCGTCTTGGACGAAACAAAATAAAGCGCACGACGAATCGCACGCTTTATTCCGTGGGTTTACTTAGGACAGATGAGCAGGGTTTCCAAGGGGTAAATTGGTAGATTTGCGCGCGTGGCCAAGACTTTCCGTCGGTACGACCACAGTTGAAGCCACTCAATAACTTCTGCAACATAATGAGTTCTCCCTACATGTTCCTCATTCCCAACTCGTAAGAATTGCGAATCTTGTCCGTGGGTGGAGCTCGGCTCAAGGACCGTAAGTCAGAACGTAAGAAAAGGATTTATCGTCACTTCCAATTAACGACTTACTTGGGCACTATTCGTTCGCTTTCAATTTGCTCGAAAGAGCGTGCCGCACTGGTTGCGGTGCCGTGCACACCACGTTTCTAAGCCGGTGTCGGCCATAGTTTTTCTCACCGCTGTCTAGCCGCTCCAGAATTGAAGGTGTAGACGCTCCCGCTGGCCTTGATGTGCCCTTGCTGGATTGCAAACAACCTGAATGGAGACGTCTATGGAAGAGATTGGCCTGGATTTGACGAAGAATGTGTTCCGGGTGCGCGTAGTGGATATGACTGGTCATCCCGTTCTTCGGAAGAAACTGCGCGGAGGCCAGGTCTTCGAGTATTTTGCCACGCTGCCGAGATGCGTGGTTGCAAAGGAGGCCTGTGCCAGTGCACATTATTGGGGCCGAGAGATTGGCCGATTGGGTCACCAAGTCAGGCTTATTCCTCCAGCGTATGTGAAGCGTTTTGTTAGGCGACAGAAGAACGATGTCGCTGATGCAGAGGCGATCTGTGAGGCGGCGACCCGTCCAACGATGCGCTTTGTTTCTGTGACGAGCGAGACGTCGCAAGCGGCAGCTATGGTGTTTCGGGTCCGCGAGCTGCTGGTTCGGCAGCGCACGCAATTGATCAATGCCATGCGAGGTCACCTTGGAGAGCTTGGTCAGGTGGCCCCGCAAGGAACGGTCAATATTCGTAAGTTGGTTGGGTTGGTGGATTCTGGCGATAGCGCGATCCCGGATGTGACCCGGGAGTGCTTAGAAAGGCTGATCAGCATGTTGGACCAGCTGGAGGGTCAGATCAAAGAACTGGATGCCGAGATTGCCCGCCGCGCGCGCTCAAACGCAACGGCACGCCGCCTTATGACGGTGGCAGGTATTGGCCCACTCATTGCCACTGCGCTGGCTGCCCTTGCGACACCGCCTGAAACGTTCCGTCGTGATCGGGATTTCGCCGCCTGGCTCGGGCTGGCTCCAAGACAGCATTCAACAGGGGGCAAGCAGCGCCTCGGTGCAACGACAAAGATGGGAGACCGTTCGCTCAGGCGGTTACTGATCATCGGCACTAACAGCGTTGTCATGTGGCGTGCTCGAACCAGCATGAGAACAGATCTCTGGCTTGATCGCCTGATCGAGCGCAAGCCGCCACTGCGGATGCGCGTGGCTCTGGCCAACCGCCCTCTCACACATGCAAGTATATGTTGACGGGAAATGAATGGCGAGGCGCGTCTGGGCCATGATGAGCAAAGGGGAAGTCTACCGGGCTCAGGCTGCCAACGCTTAAAGCGTCGGCGACAGCGCGGCTGCTGAACCGGAAGAGGACAATGGACGGTATGGCAGAAGGATCGTGAGACAGGGCCGGGAAAACCAGCTTGCTATAGAGTGCTACGAGCACGTGGTTTTGAATTGGACCGGATCCGCTAACACCATAGGGGCCTGCGGCATGTCCAAAGGCCGCGCAACAGGCCGAATACATGTCAGCACCTGATCCGATGCAAATACGGTCAAAATTACATCTTGCGTTTTTGGCGTCTACAAATGGCGCAAAGGGCACAACCAGATGAAACAATCGATGCTCATCCAAACGCGCGCGCAGCGCTTCGAACAAATGCGGAGGATTGGTGTTAAAGCTGCTAACATCCAAAAGCCTAGGGATCACGTCCTCAAGTACCGCGTATGTACTACCATGCATGACAACTGCGCTGGCAAATACCGCCTCGTCATTCAATTCTACGTTTGAGACATCAGCAACTGCTCATTCCGGATTTCTTTCATTGCCGCAATCAGCTGCGAACTCGCGACAGTCAGAGGAAAGATATATCCCAATCCAGGATCATCTACGAAACGATGCAATGCTGCAGAATACTTGCGCCGCTCATCACTCTTCCCAAGCTGAGCAGCAATTGCCGCCTAAGGACGCTCACGCCGCACCTGAAACAACTCTTCAACACCTGCTGGCGGAACGTAGACATCCGATTCTATCAATGCATAGCGCGAGAAACTCGGCACTGACTAGGTTGAAAAATAGTGACACATATCACCACACAAACAACGCCACTTCTTTGGTAAGTTAGATAAACCAAGAAGCTTCAACGTATCCTGACGCAACTGAACTTCTCGAAACGACCCACAATCGACCGGGCCATCCCGCTCGTCTACCACTATTGCAAATTAAACGCCCGAAGACGCAAGTGTTTTTGCCGTAGAAGCGCCGTTTCTGGGAACCCTTTAGTTCTTACGAGAAACAATGTTTAGTCTGGGATACTCAATGCAATGCCCTACCCTAGAACACGCCACGGATGCAAATGTGGCATCATTTTGCAGGCAATCATGTAGCTCAACTGCTATCGTTTTCCATCTGGAAACCTACTCTGTCAAACAAAAAACCCAGGCGTATACCGCCTGGGTTCAAATACTTGAAAAATCGCCTTGGCTTATTCGCCCGCAGCAGCTGCCACGTCCAGCGTCACACCCGGGCCCATGGTCGAGCTCAGCGCGATTTTCTTCATGTAGGTGCCTTTCGCGCCTGTCGGCTTGGCTTTCGCAACAGCCGAGATAAAGGCACGGACGTTTTCAACCAGCTTGGCTTCGTCGAACGACGCTTTGCCAACACCAGCGTGCACAACACCGCCTTTTTCCGCCTTGAACTGAACTTCACCGCCCTTGGCTGCTTCCACGGCTGCTTTCACGTCCATGGTCACGGTGCCAACTTTGGGGTTCGGCATCAGGTTGCGGGGACCCAGAACCTTACCCAGACGGCCAACGATCGGCATCATGTCCGGGGTGGCAATGCAGCGATCGAATTCGATGGTGCCACCCTGAATGGTTTCCATCAGGTCTTCTGCGCCAACGATATCTGCGCCAGCTTCTTTTGCTTCGTCAGCCTTGGGGCCGCGCGCGAACACAGCAACACGCATCGCTTTACCGGTGCCGTTCGGCAGGCCAACAACGCCACGAACCATCTGGTCCGCGTGGCGGGTGTCAACGCCCAGGTTCAGAGCAATCTCGATGGTCTCATCGAATTTCGAGGTCGCGTTGCCTTTGACCAGAGCAACAGCTTCTTCGACTGACAGGTTTTCCTTGCCAGCGACAGCTTCGCGCGCAGCGCGGGTACGTTTACCGAGTTTTGCCATCTTACTTCACCTCGATGCCCATAGAGCGGGCCGAGCCCAGGATGATCTGCATTGCGCCTTCGACGTCGTTGGCGTTCAGATCTTTCATTTTGGCTTCGGCGATTTCGCGAACCTGCTTCGAGGTCACGGTTGCCACGGTCTCGCGACCTGGGTTTTCCGCGCCGCGAGGACGGTTACGCTTGCCAACCGGCTTCAGACCAGCTGCTTTTTTCAGGTAATAAGACGCGGGCGGCGTCTTGATGTCCATGGTAAAGGACTTGTCCTGATAGTAGGTGATCACGGTCGGGCACGGAGCGCCGGGCTCCATGTCTGCGGTCTTGGCGTTGAACGCCTTGCAGAATTCCATGATGTTGATGCCGCGCTGACCCAGCGCCGGACCAACTGGCGGCGACGGGTTCGCCTGACCTGCAGGAACCTGCAGCTTCATTGTACCAGCAAGCTTCTTGGCCATTTGGTTTTCCTTTCAACTCAGTCAGGGCGCGCCCTGACTAGATTATGTTGCGTGGTCCGATCCGGGATCGCGATCCCTGCAACCTCCCACGAGAGACTCTCGCCCGAAGACGATAGAGGCGGCATGTACAGGGGAACGGTGGTGTTGGCAAGTGGCCTGATCCTCAGACGTTCATCGAATCAATGCCGAATGGGTCTCTCGTCGGATCAATGCGCACAGATCACCATGGTTGGGGTTAGCTGTAAGCCTCTAAGGGACTAATAAAAATGATTATTCTTTTCAGCTTCTTCGTGATGCTCATGTTTCCGCCATCCGTCCCACCACAATGTTCGCAGCTATGCTATACTTCGCGAGATTAGTTGTATTGGTGGAGGTTGATTATGATCATTCGTTTAATTCTTACACTTGGAATCGCGCTGTCTCTTGCCGCGACTTCGCCCCAGACCGCGCGGGCCGACGCGGGTGAGATTTTGGGCGGCGCAGTCGTTGGCGGCGTGATCGGATACGCGATCGGTCGAGATCAGGAGAGGAAACAGCAGGCCCGGACAAGATCGACAACGACACGCACGTATCGTCCCGGCATCCCGTCAACTACAGAAGGTGCCCAGACCCAAACCGCGCTAAACTATTTCGGCTACAATGCCGGACGGGTTGATGGACAGGTTGGTCGCGGCACGCGTTCAGCGATCGAGCGCTATCAGGTCTCGATGGGCTATCCGGTGAATGGCCGTGATTTTCAGCCTTATCAGCGCGACTTCCTGATGCAGGCCTATTATTGGGCAACCAGTGGTGGTCAAAACGCAACGCGTCTTTCGGGCCAACCGCTTTTGATGGAATACCGGCGGCAGATTCAAACCGGTTCAACTTTTGCTGCCGCACCTCAGGCACCTTTGGTCGCTACACCGCAGGCTCCAGCACAAGCGCAAGCGCCGACCATTCCAGTTGTGGTTCCTCAAGCTGCGGAACCAGCGCCTGAGGCCACCACAAAAACAGCCTCGGCCAGCCTGCCAAGCCTGTTCTCCGGCGGGACCGGAGGTCCTTCGCTGGCCAATCGCTGTAGTGGGGTGATGCTGCAAACCTCGACCAATGGGGGCTACACGACGTTGTCGAATATGACGGACGCCGATTTCGCCCTTAGCGAACAGTTCTGCCTTGCGCGCAGCTATGCCATGGCGCGCGGTGAGGATCTGATGCAGGACATCCAAGGGCTGACCCCGGATCAGGTGAGCGCCCAGTGCGCCGCGTTTGGCGAAATGCTGGCACCACAGGTTGATGCGCTGTCAATCAGTTCAAAAACCGAGGCTGAAACCCAGGTGCGCAAGCTGGCGTTGGATTCAGGGCTGAGCCCCGCAGATCTCGCGGCGACAAGCAAGGTTTGTCTGGCGATGGGCTACCGTCAGGACGATATGGACACCGCAGTTGGCTCTGCCTTGATGCTGGTCGCAATGGGCGAGCCTGCTTATGGAGAACTGGTTGGCCACCACCTTCGCGAAGGCTTCGGTGTGCAAGAACGCCGTGACCTTGCGATGCAATGGTATGATGCCAGTCTTTCGGCATTGGATGCCGGCTCGCAAGCTGTCTTCCTGCCGTCGCAAACCGACCGGCCACAACTGTTGCGCGCAGCCATGGTGCAAGCGCAATAGGTCGGAACACACAACAATCTCAGTCCCTACGAGGCTGCTCCAAACAACGCCGCGGTGCCCGTTTGCATCGCGGCGTTCTACTGCGAGGGTGCTAATATGCCGACCCCATCGGAACCGTTCTCGGAACAAGATAAGGTCGATGCTCTGATCGAGTGGATGGTTGACGGCGCTCGCCCGGCGGCAAATGCGGTCGACATCATCGAGGGTATATGTACCCGCCTGCTGGACGCAGGTGTGGCCATTGATCGGTTTGGATTGTTCATCTGGACCTTGCACCCCAACCTAACGGGCCGGCGTTTCATTTGGAAAGCAGGCGCAGGTGTTGATCGGTTCGATGCGCCGTCACAACTGTTTTCTACAGCAATCTACACCGATAATCCCCTGCCCCATGTTATTGAGCGTCAGCAATCCATCCGCCGTCATCTGGAAGACCCAAACTGCCCCGAGGACTATATCATCGTGGGCGAGTTGCGCGAGCAGGGGTTCACCGACTATCTGGCGCAGCCACTGATCTATATCAACGGCGATACCCATGTCTGTACTTGGTCATGTGCCACGGCCGGCGGATTTTCGGATCGCGATCTGGAAATCCTGAACCGGGTTCGCGGACCGCTGGCGCGCCTGACCGAGACCTACATGTTGCGACTTGATGCGACATACCTTCTGTCAACCTATGTTGGCCGCAACAGCGGCGCGCAAATACTCGACGGCAAGGTTCATCGCGGCGACGGCAGCAAGATCGAGGCCGTCATCCTGTTTGCAGACCTAAAGGGATTTACCCGCCTCTCGAACTCGGTTTCCGGAGACACGCTGGTCAGACTTTTGAATGATACGCTTGATTGCCTTGCCCCTTCGGTCATGGACCAAGGCGGAGAGATCCTGAAATTCATGGGCGACGGCTTTTTAGCCATCTTCCCTACCAGTAAAGACCGTCCGCCACAGGAACAAATCAAAGCCGCCATCGCGGCAGTGAGCGAGGGATTGGCATCGCTAGCGGAAGCCGATTTCCAGCACAAGCTGGGCGTACGGACTGCGATCCATCACGGTCGCTTCCACTATGGCAATATAGGCGGCGGAGACCGGTTGGATTTCACCGCCATAGGTCCGGACGTGAACTTAACGGCCAGACTGGTATCGGCAGCTACGGAGTTGGATTGCGACCATGTCCTGTCCGAAACCGCAGCGGCGTTTTTGCCAAAACTCTGCGAACCGGTCGGAACTGTGTCGCTCAAGGGGTTTGGCGAAGATCAAACCGTTTGGCAGCTGAGCACCCCCCCAACGTAAAAAGGGTGCCCATAGGCACCCAATCAGATCGTTCGATGGAAACCGTTTAGCTCTGTTTGGTGACTTGCGTAAAGTCCAACTCGACCGGGGTCTCGCGGCCGAAGATCGAAACCGAAACTTTCAGCTTCTGGGCCTCGTCGTCCACACCTTCGACCATTCCGTCGAAATCCTCGAACGGGCCGTCGTTGACCTTGACCTTCTCGCCAACCTCGAAGGTGATCATCAGCTTGGGCGCTTCTTCACCTTCCTGAACACGGTTGAGGATCTGGTTCACCTCGGCATCGCGCATCGGCATCGGGCGCCCCTGAGGGCCCAGAAAGCCGGTAACACGGTTGATCGAGTTGATCAGGTGATAACCCTGATCCGACATCTCCATATGCACCAGCACGTAGCCGGGCATGAAGCGACGCTCGGTTGTAACCTTCTTGCCCCGGCGCACTTCGATCACCTCTTCGGTGGGCACCAGAACTTCGTCGATATCGTCTTCAAGGCCCTGCTCAGCCACCGACGTGCGGATCTGCTCTGCGATCTTCTTTTCGAAATTCGAAAGAACGCTGACCGAGTACCACCGTTTCGCCATGAACCTGTCGTCCTTGTTTACCTTTGGGCCGCGACGCATCGCGCCCTTCGTTGAAATCCAATTGCGTCACCCGGAATAAAAAGCGGCGCGCAGCCCGATTCGCCGCACGCCTATTCCGAATAGTCATGTCACCTACTCTGACACGCCGTGCTGTGCAAGGGGGCAGTCGCGTTTCCGCTGGCCCAAACCGGACTAGCTGAATGCGCCAAGCACCAGTTGCAGACCCCCGCGAATGCCCAGATCGACCAGCGCAAAGAAGACAGCTGTCAGTGCCGCCATGATAAACACCATGACCGTGGTCAACAGAACCTCACGGCGGGTCGGCCAGACAACCTTTGCGACTTCGGCGCGGACCTGCTGAATGAACTGGATCGGATTTATGGTGGCCATGAGGCTTCAATCTCTCTGCTAGCGGATGGGCCGGACATAGCCGGGCATTGCGGCAATTTCAAGGGCTGTTGACGCCCCTGTCAGGGCTTGGGCTTGTCATCCCATTCGTCGCTGAGGATACGGCGCGCATCGCCTTCGGGATCCTCATACTGGTTTGAGCGAACCGTGTAGACAAACGCAACCAGGCCAACCCCGCCCAAAAGCAGGGAAATCGGGATCAGATAGGCAAGCACTTCCATCAGAGTTACCTCAGCCGCAAGGCGTTCAGGGATACCGTAATCGAGGAGGTCGACATCGCCAAGGCCGCGATCAGCGGGGTCGCCAACCCGGCCACAGCAAGTGGGACCGCGATGATGTTATAGACGGTGGCGATGCGGAAATTCTCGCGAATCCGGCGTGTCGCCTTGACAGCTGTATCGCAGGCCTCAGCGATCGGGGACAGGTCATTGCCCAGCAGCACGATATCTGATGCCACACGCGCGGCATCCAAGGCGCTGGCCGGAGAAATCGATACATGCGCCGCCGCCAAGGCCGCTGTGTCGTTCAGACCGTCGCCAACCATCAAGACCTTTCGACCTTGATCGCTCAGTTCCTGCACCTTGACAGCTTTTTCTTGCGGCAAGGCTTGTGCAACCCAGCTTTCAATGCCCAGCTTAGCCGCCAAGGCCTGAACCGCACCTTGCGTATCACCGGATATCAGGATCACGTCTTTGCCCGCATCACGGAACGCCGCAACGGCTTCGGAGGCACCGGCACGCAGGCTGTCCGTAAAGGTAAAGCGCTCAGCTGGTCGCGATCCTATCGCAAGCCAGGCTGCAGTCTGGTCGCCATCCTCGCCGCCGACCCACGCAGCGCGGCCCAAACGGACGCGCTGATCACGATAATACCCCTCAGTGCCGTATCCCGGCACTTCGGCAATATCACTGAGGGTGGCGGGCTTGATCCCAGCCTCGCGCACCGCCTTTGCAAGCGCAACCGACAGTGGGTGCGACGAGGCCTCGGCTAAAGTTAATGCAATGGCTAGATCAGCGCGTGCATGATCGCCAAGATTGGTCAATTCAGGCGCACCGGATGTGAGCGTGCCTGTTTTGTCGAACACCACCGTATCCACTTCGGCCAGCCGCTCCAGCGCGGTCGCGTGTTTGATCAGCATCCCGCTGCGGAACAACCGGCCCGAGGCTGCTGTGGTCACAGCCGGAACAGCCAAACCCAACGCGCAGGGGCAAGTGATGATCAGCACAGCCGCAGCAATGTTCAATGCCGTTCGTATATCGCCGGAATAGATATACCAGCCAAGAAAGCTGAGCGCCGACAAGATATGAACCCCCGGCGCGTAGAGCTTGGCTGCTTTGTCTGCAAGCGAGGTATAGCGCGACCGGCCCGATTCAGCGATCGCCACCAGATCCGCCATACGGTGCAGCGAGGTATCCTCACCCACTGCCGTGGCGCGGATGGTCAACGGGCCGGTCAGGTTGACCTCACCGGCACTGACGCCCAGCCCAACCTCGGCAAAGACAGGGAGCGTTTCACCGGTTAGCAGCGAGCGGTCCAGCTCGGACTGGCCCGAGACAATTTCACCGTCCACAGGCATGCGCCCACCGGGGCGCACCAAGACCAGATCGCCGACGCTCAGGCTTGCGACTGCCACTTCTTCCTCGATGCCGTTAACAAGTCGAATAGCCCGGGGAACTTCCAGCGCGGTCAGTTCTTCGGCGGCAGATCGAGCAGCGGCGCGTGTGCGATAATCAAGGTAGCGGCCCGCCAAGAGAAAGAATGTCAGCGTCAGCGCAGCATCAAAATAGGCGTGTTCACCGCTAAGGGCGGTTTCCCAAAGCGATGTGATCAGCGCCAGCAGGATCGCCAGAACAATCGGCACATCCATGTTCAGGCGGCGCACGCGCAGGGCGCTCCAGGCATTGGTGAAGAAAGGCTGGGCCGAGAATGCAATCGCAGGCAGCGCAATGGCCGCAGAGATCCAGTGGAACATGTCCCGCGTTGCATCAGTGGCCCCGGACCAGACCGACACCGACAGCAGCATCACATTCATTGACGCAAACCCTGCAACGGCCAACCGCATCAACAGATCGCGCCCGGCCTTATCCGTTTGCGTGGCCGACAACGAACCCGGGTCCAGCTCATGCGCTTCAAAGCCAGCGCTTTCCAACACCAGGATCAAATCAGCGGCACGCGTCTCAGGCGCTGCTTTGATCATCGCGCGCTTGAGCGTCAGGTTGACCCGAGCATCCTCAACACCAGGATGGGCGTTCAACTCACGCTCGACCGTGGCGATACAGGCGGAACAGTGAATTCCTGGTAGGGATAGCGCGATCTGCACATCCTCGGGAATTGGCCGGGCCGGTTCGGTCGGGGCGGCGATGCATCCGGGACAAGCCGCTCTGGCCGAGGTCGCTTGCGCGGTCATGGCATCAGCCCTTCACATACAGCGGCACACGCTGCGCAAATTCTGCACCATCCTTGGCCTTAGCCACCAGCCGGATGTTCCAATTGCCCTTACCCAGCGCAGCCGGGGCAGCATAGGCGATACCGTCAAAGGTGAAGTCAGGCGAAAAGTCTTCTTTCACATGGGTGGCACGTCCGACAATCGCCTGTAACTCGGCCACTTCAACAGGTGAGCCGGTCTGATCGGTGATGCGCAACACCAGCAGCCCTCCGGTTAGTTCTGCCGCGATTTCCCAGCCCAACGCCTGCTGTTCCTTCAAACGCTCGTTGAATTCCTGACTGGCGACATAGGAGTTTTTTACCTCCAACCCCGGGAAGGTCTTAACGGCGTTATAGGCCAGAACAAGGTTCACCGTGATGATCACACCAAAGGCCGCAACGAATACCGCAAGCGCATGTTTGCCTGTGAATTGACGCTCTGCCATTCTCAGTTTCCTCGTCCGTTGAACGTGGTGTCCTTATAGGCCCGCTCACCGCTTTCCAGATCTTCGACCCAGATGCGGACGGATGTGCTGTCCACAGCAGCAGGCCCGGTGTCTTTCGCAGCAGTGATGTACACCCGCGTTAATTGTGCCGTATCTGCGGTGACATTAACAGTGTCGCCTTCGACGCCCTCGATTTCGACCTGAAGCGACGGGTCACCTGTGAGCGTCAGCTTGAAGGGCCGCTCTTCGCCATGCTTGTTGCGCAGGCGCACGTCGTAAGTGTTCCGGATGGTGCCATCGGAAAGCGTCACAAATGTCGGGTTGCGGACCGGAGCAACGGTCAGGTCGATATCCGAACGAATGAACAAGGCAAACAGAAGCGCAAAACCGACCAGCGACCAAAGCGCAGTATATAGGATCGTGCGCGGGCGCAGGATGTGTTTCCAAACACTTTTGGGTGGCTGACCTTCACGCTCACGCGTTTCATCACTCAGCGCCATATAGTCGATCAAACCACGAGGTTTGCCGATCTTGGCCATCATGTCATCACAGGCATCAATGCATAGCGCGCAGGTGATGCATTCCAGTTGCTGACCGTCACGGATGTCGATGCCAACCGGGCACACATTCACGCAGGCCATACAATCGATGCAATCCCCCAACTCGCTATCCGCTGTGCGTTTACCCTTTCCGCGCGGCTCACCCCGCCATTCGCGATAGCCCACGACCAGAGTATCTTCGTCCATCATCGCGGCCTGAATGCGCGGCCAGGGACAGGCATAGATACATATCTGCTCGCGCGCGAAACCGCCGAAAAAGAAGGTTGTCGCAGTCAGGATCAGCATTGTGGTGTAGGCCACGGGATGGGCGTTGCCGGTAACCAGATCGCGCGCCAGCGTCGGGGCATCCGCAAAATAGAACACCCAGGCACCGCCGGTTGCCAGCCCGATAAAGAACCAGACCACCCATTTGGTCAGTCGCAGACGTATCTTGCGAAAATCCAGCTTCTTCTGATGATGCAGGCGCAGACGCGCGTTGCGGTCGCCTTCGATCCAGCGCTCAACAAGGATATATAGGTCGGTCCATACGGTCTGCGGGCAGGCATATCCGCACCAAACCCGGCCCAACGCCGAGGTGAACAGGAACAGACCGAGCCCGGCCATGATCAGCAGCCCGGCAACGAAATAGAACTCGTGCGGCCATATCTCGATCCAAAAGAAGTAAAAACGCCGGTTCGCCAGATCCAGCAGCACCGCCTGATCCGGCAGGCTTGGGCCCCGATCCCATCTGATCCAAGGCGTCACGTAGTAGATGCCCAACGTTACCGCCATGATGATCCACTTCAGATTCCGGAATGGGCCGGAAACCCTTCTAGGAAAAATCGGTTCTCTGGCGGCATAGAGGCTGGGGGTCGGGTTGGAATCGCTCACAGGCTGGCTCCGGTACTGGCTCTTCTGAGTGTGTCTTTTTCCAGATCACACGCATAGGAACTTTGACATGGGTCAAAACGCGCATCACACAGACACCTTTTATCAGATTTCGCGCGCCTGTTGCTTAAGCCATTTGATAAACGTCTTCGCGGCAGGTCTAAGTGCCGAATTTCCCGTCACAATATGGTATCCGCGCGTATCGGGTTCGACAAAAAGCTCGACAATGCGGCCAGCCGCGATGTCCGCTTCGACGAATTGTCGCACGGTGACAGTGACCCCTTGCCCCGACCGCAAACCATCCAGCATCAGATTGCCCGGCAGTTGGGTGCTCCCGGCACCGCGTTCCGGTCCAACCCCACGTTCGGTCAACCATGTGGTGGCCTCGGTCGTGCCAATTTCTTCTAGCCAAGGCAGTTGAGCCAGCTCGGACGGCGACCAATCCGTCTTATCGCCCAGCAGTGCCGGAGAGGCGACGATCACCATTGGCGTTTGCAACAGCATCTCGGACTGCACACCGGGCCACCCACCCGCGCCGTATCGAATGGCGAGGTCCACGCCGCCGGGACGCAGCTCGACAACCTCAAAGGTCGGATCAAGGATCAGATTTATCTGGGGATGCGTCGCGCGAAACGTGGGAAGGCGTGGCATCAGCCACGAGGCCGCAAAGGATGATGTCAGCGATACGTGCACCGGGCGATCCCGGCCGGACTTGGCCAAATCGCTGACAGCGACTTCGATCGCGCCAAACCCAAGCAGCAATGCGCGCGCCAGATGCTCTCCTTCAGCGGTCAATGTCAGCGCTTTGCCTGAACGATCCAACAGGGCTGCACCCAGATGGTTCTCAAGCAAACGCAGTTGCTGACTGATCGCAGCGTGACTGACATTCAGGGCTGCTCCGGCTTCGACAACATTCCGCTTTTCGGCGAAAGCAGCAAAGGCCCTGAGCGACGCCATAGGAGGCAGGGAAAGCCAATCCATATGTAACCCCAACTTACACAATTGAATGGTAATTGAGTCGCATTCAGCGCGTCAAAGGTCAATCTTTATCAGTAGAAGCAACGCTGCACAGGAGCACACCCATGCTGACCATATTTGCCAAATCCTTCATGACCGCAACTCGCATCAATGAGCCACATGTCTACGATGCGAGAAAGCCTAAGCATCGCAAGCGCCGCTGGTTACCTGAGAGTCATTGGTGGAGAGAAAGCCCCCGCGACGTGGATCTGAACAATCTTTGATACAGCTTGATGGCCGTATCTGGACCGCCACCAAACGTGGCCCTATTGTTAAAAATCGGCACCGGCTGTTCTGGAAACGCGCGAACAGATGGAACAGCCGGTGCCTCAGCCTTCGGGCGGGAGACCGCCCGGAGGTGTTCTTTGACCGCTATTGACCGCCACCCAACTGGTGAACATAAGCCGTGACGGCGCGGATTTGCGCATCGGTCAGGCGGTTCTCCCACGGGGGCATAACACCAAAGCGGCTGTTGGTGACTGTCTCGGTCAATGCTTCTTCGCTGCCGCCATAAAGCCAGATCGCATCAGTCAGGTTAGGCGCGCCTTGTGTGACATCACCCTGACCTTTATCGCCATGGCACACGGCACAGTTATCTTCGAACACAACCTTGCCCGCTTGCGCGGCCGCATCGTCGGTCTGCGCATTGGTCAAAGACATGACGTATTGAACCACCTGAGTGATCTCGTCCTGCTCAAGGATGTCGCCAAAGGCTGGCATCTCGGAATAGCGCGCATCGTCGCTTTCCTCGTTGCGGATGCCATAGGCGACCGAATACTCGATATCCTCAAGTGTACCGCCCCACAGCCATGCGTCGTCGAGCAGGTTCGGGAAACCCGGTGCACCTTGCGCACCTGAACCGTGGCATTGCGCGCACCAGGTCCGGAACACCGCACCACCCGAATTCACAGCATATTGCTGCAGCTCGGCATCTGCTGAAATCTGTTCCAGCGGAGTTTCCACCAGCTTGGCATTCCACGGCGCATTCGCCTCTTCAAACGCAACCATTTCCTGCTGCACCAGCTCGCGCGAGGACCAGCCCAGCACACCAGCGGTTGCCGATTGAACCAGCGGCCATGCTGGATACATGATCGTATAGATCACGCCCCAGAAGATCGTGGCATAGAAGGTCCACAGCCACCAGCGCGGCATCGGATTATCGAACTCTTCGATACCGTCCCAGCTGTGACCCGTGGTGTTTGGATCGCCCGGCTGTTTGTCAGGTGTCTTGCTCATTGCCGCGCCTCCTTGGATGTGGCGGGTTTGTCTTCATGACGGAACGGGATGTTGGCTGTGTCCTTGTATTCCTTGCTGGCACCGGGTCGGAAAACCCAGATGACGATGCCGACAAAGAAGGTGAACAACAGCAGTAGCATCCAGCTATCCGCAAACTGTCTGAGGAGAGTGTATTCTTCCATCTTGTCCCTCCTTAGCGGCTTGCATCAGGCGTGAAGGTCGAAAAGTCGACCAGCGTGCCCAGCATCTGCAGATAGGCGATCATTGCGTCGGCTTCGGTCAGTTCGGGCTGACCATCGAAGTTCCGCACATTGACCTTCTCGCCATAGCGTTCCAGCAGACCGTCATAGTCGCTATCCGGATCGGCCTGCGCGCGGAAGTCCACGGCAGCGTTCTCCAGCATCTCATCGGTGTACGGCGTGCCAACCAGAGCATTCGCAGCCATGATATCGCCGATATACTCACCATCGATCTTACGGTTTTCGAGGAAGCCATATTTCGGCATCACCGATTCCGGCACAACCGATTGCGGATCGCGCATGTGATCCACGTGCCACTGGTCCGAATAGCGGCCACCGACGCGCGCCAAATCAGGCCCGGTACGTTTCGATCCCCACTGGAACGGGTGGTCATACATGGACTCTGCCGCCAGCGAGTAATGGCCATAGCGTTCGACCTCGTCCCGCATCGGGCGGATCATCTGGCTGTGGCAGACATAGCAGCCTTCGCGCAGATAGATCTCGCGCCCTGCCATCTCAAGGGGGGTGTACGGCCTCATCCCTTCCACCTTTTCGATGGTGTTCTCAAGGTAGAACAGCGGGGTGATCTGAACGATGCCACCGATGGTTACGACCAAAAAGCTGAAGATCAGCAGGAGGGTCGCGTTGGTCTCGAGGATCTTGTGTTTGTCGAGAATTGCCATTGCTCCGGCCCTCCTTATTCAGCCGGGACCGCAACGGTCAGGCTGGCCTCTTTGGCCGGTGCTTTCCGCACAGTCATCCACAGGTTGTAGCACATGATCACCGAGCCAGCGAGGAACAGAACCCCACCCAGACCTCGTACGACGTACATCGGGAACTTGGCGGCGACGGTGTCAGCGAACGAGTTCACCAGGAAGCCGTTGGCATCCACTTCGCGCCACATCAGGCCCTCCATGATGCCGGTGACCCACATCGACGCGGCGTAGAGCACGATGCCGATGGTCGCGAGCCAGAAGTGCCAGCTGACCATTTGCAGCGAGTATAGACGCTCACGCTTCCACAGGACGGGGACCAGGAAGTATAGCGCACCAAAGGTGATCATACCGTTCCAGCCCAATGCGCCCGAGTGCACGTGGCCAATGGTCCAGTCGGTATAGTGGCTGAGCGAGTTCACAGCGCGGATCGACATCATCGGACCTTCGAATGTGGACATGCCGTAGAAGCCGACCGAGATAACCATCATGCGGATGATCGGATCGGTGCGCAGCTTGTCCCAAGCGCCTGACAGGGTCATCAGACCGTTGATCATACCACCCCAGGACGGCATCCACAGTACAACCGAGAACACCATACCCAGCGTCGAAGCCCAGTCAGGCAGCGCGGTATAGTGCAGGTGGTGCGGACCGGCCCAGATATACAGGAAGATCAACGCCCAGAAGTGGATAATCGACAGCTTATAGCTAAACACCGGACGTTCGGCCTGTTTCGGGATGAAATAGTACATCATGCCCAGGAAGCCCGCAGTCAGGAAGAAGCCCACAGCGTTGTGGCCATACCACCACTGGATCATGGCATCTTGGACGCCCGACCAGACGATGACCGATTTCGAGCCCCAGATGCTGACCGGGATGGTCATGTTGTTGACCAGGTGCAGCATGGCGACGGTCACGATGAAGGCCAGATAAAACCAGTTGGCCACATAGATATGAGGCTCTTTCCGTTTGATAATCGTACCGAGGTAAACGGCCAGATAGGCCACCCACACAACGGTCAGCCATAGGTCGACATACCACTCGGGCTCAGCGTATTCTTTCGATTGGGTCCCGCCCAGCACATAACCGGTGGCGGCCAATACGATGAACAGCTGGTAGCCCCAGAACACGAACCAGGCCAGATTACCTCCCCACAGACGCGCGGCGCTGGTGCGTTGCACGACATAGAATGAGGTTGCAATCAGGGCGTTGCCGCCAAAGGCAAAGATAACAGCCGATGTGTGCAACGGCCGAAGACGCCCGAAATTCAAATAGCCCTGCGCCCACTCGAAATTCAGCGAAGGAAAGGCCAACTGGAACGCAATAAAGGTTCCCGCAAGGAACCCGACCACGCCCCAAAAGGCGGTCGCAATCACGCCATAGCGGATCACGTCATCCATGTATTCCGCCGAGCGATCTACGAGTATATCTGGCTCTTCGGTGTTTCTTAGCGTCCAGATGAACAATCCGGCGGCGATGATCATCACCAGTATTGCGTGCACCTGATACGCCAAATCCCGTGCATAGTTGGACCCGATGGCTGCGAATATCACAACCAGCCCAAGCACGATCAGCTTGATGTAATTTGACATATTGCGTCCCTTTGCCATGCCCCGCGCGATTCTTCATGCCACGCGAAACCCTTTTGACTGCTTGTCGTAATGCAGCGATGCCAATTCTACTGCTTTGATCTGCATCAAGACAGACCTGTGTTTTCTGTGACAGATTTTTTGAAGACTGAGGTGTGCGTTGAGCGCGATGCAGGCCAGAAACATGAGGGCGATATGGCATATAAATCCCTACTCACCGTAATGACGGAAACCAACTTGGCGCAGAGCGCACTCGAACAGATGGTTGCATTGGCAGAGGGTCAGGATGCACATGCCGAAGCCTTGTGCCTTGGTGTTGATCGCAGCCAGACCGGTTACTACTACGCCGGTGCCAATGCATTGATTCTGCAAGAAACACTGAGCCGCGCCAATGCCGAGGCTGATGAAATTCTCACCTACGCTAAGGACTATCTGGGCAAGTCCGGTGTGCGCTGGTCGGCCGAGAACGGTGTGGCCCAGATCGCCGACATAGGGCGGCATGTCGCGCGTCGCGCACGGTTTTCAGATCTTGTGATATTGCCTAGACCTTATGGCAAGGATCGTGACGCCGAGGCCGAGCCAATTGTCGAAGCCGCCATGTTTGAAGGCCACGCCCCAGTATTGCTGGTGCCAGATGAGAATAAACCCATGTCTGCCCCCAATACAGTCATGGTTGGCTGGAACGAAAGTGTCGAAGCAATGCGCGCAATCCGCCGTGCGCTACCATTTCTGAAGCAGGCCGAGCTCACGCGGATTGTGGTGATAGACCCGCCCCGTCATGGGCCAGATCGCTCAGACCCGGGCGGGCTGTTGTCTCAGATGCTGGCACGGCATGGTGTGAAATGCGAAATCGACGTGCTGAGCAAGACCATGACCCGTGTATCAGATATTTTGAACCGGCATGCAGCCGACACCGAAGCCGATATGATCGTGATGGGTGCCTACGGTCACTCGCGTTTTCGCGAAGCGATTTTGGGCGGTGCGACACGAAACATGCTGGAGCAATCAGAGGTGCCGGTTTTTCTGGCCCACTGACATAAACAAAAAGCCGCCTCAGCAGGCGGCTTTTTTTCTAGGCTTTGCGGATCAAGCCGATCAGGAACAGCAAAATCACCGCGCCAATCGTCGCAAAGAAAATCGAGGAAATCAGCCCTCCGCCTATGGCAAAACCCAATGCCGGGAAGATCGTGCCCGCAAGAAACGCACCAACGATTCCAACAATGATGTTTCCGATCAGGCCAAACCCTCGGCCTTCCATGATCTTTCCTGAAAGCCATCCCGCGATTGCGCCGATGAACAACATGGCAAGTACACCGCTGAACCCCATTGTGAACTCCTGATAGTTAGAGGTCGACGCCGCAGAAATCAGGCGTCAAACCAGAAATCCGCCATCCGTATCATCACCCGCCTCTTCCATGAGGCGCCCCATATCGGGGATTGTTACGTGACGTTTGCCTTCCAGCGTAATGACTTGATCTTTCTTAAGGGCAGAGATTTGTCGGCTGACTGTTTCCAACGTCAAGCCAAGATAGTCGGCCATTGCTTCACGCGTGAGCGGAAGATCAAAGACGATCGGCCCTGCCGTACCGGATTGGTGGATCGACGCATCCCTGCGTGCGATGATCGACAACAGGCTTGCAATCTTTTCCCGCGCCGTCTTGCGCCCAAGCACCAACATCCATTCACGGGCTGCATCCAGCTCATCCAGCGTCATTTCCAACAAGCGCTGTGCGATATGCGGCGTCGTCACCATCATCTCTTCAAAAGGCTTCTTGCGGAAACAACACATCACCAGATCAGTGGTCGCCACCACGTCGTAGGGTGCGTTTTCTCTCCCGGGTCGGCCCACAAAATCGCTGGGCAGCAACAGGCCCACCATCTGGGTACGCCCGTCTTCCATCGTCTGGGTCAAAGACGCGATTCCCGATACGACCGAACCGACAAAATTCATCGGATCGCCAGACCAGATGATCGTCTGCCCGGCCTCGAAGCTGCGATAGTACTTGATGCTCTCAAGCTCTTCCAGCTCGTCCTTTTCACAATGCGCGCACACAGCGCGATGCCGGATGGGGCATTCAGCGCAGTTGGTGTGATCGAATTGGACCCTGATTGTCATTCGCGTTCCCAATTTGATTTCGGTCAAAGTAACCTGAGACGTCTGATCATAGTCATATCGTTATGACACTGAAACCACAATTGGCACGGCTCGGGCTTTTTGACGCGAAGGTACCGCGTTACACAAGCTATCCAACCGCCCCTCACTTCAGCAATGACGTCGGGGCCGATCTGTTTGGCGACTGGATATCCGGCATTGCTCCGGGCAGTTCCATCTCACTTTATATCCATGTTCCGTTCTGTCGCAGGCTATGCTGGTTCTGCGCATGTCGAACCCAAGGCACCCAGACGGACAACCCGGTTATCGCCTACGTCGACGTTTTGAAGGCCGAGTTGGACTTACTAGCGGCACGCCTGCCTGAGGGTGTTACTTTGTCGCGGCTTCATTGGGGTGGCGGCACGCCTACTCTGCTGAATGCAGAGCTGATGCGAGATCTGGCCAGACGAATCCTTGAAATTGTACCGTTAGGGCCAAATGCCGAGTTTTCGGTTGAGATTGACCCCAATGAGATCGACGAAGCGCGGCTAGATGCGCTGGCCGAGGCCGGGATGAACCGAGCCTCAATCGGTGTTCAGGATTTCGACGATGAAATTCAAAAAACCATCGGTCGCATTCAAAGCTATGACACCACCAGAGAAGTCGCTGAGATGATCCGCGCGCGCGGCATCTCAAGCCTAAATGCCGATATTCTGTACGGCCTGCCCCATCAGACCAAAGCGCGTATGACCGAAAGCGTGCAGAAGTTGCTATCGCTGAACCCTGATCGCGTTGCCCTGTACGGATATGCCCATGTGCCCTGGATGGCCAAGCGGCAGCAGTTAATCCCATCAGATGCCCTACCCACGCCCGAACAGAGGCTGGCCCTGTTCGAAACGGCGCGGCGGCTGTTTTTGTGGGACAACTACGCCGAGATCGGCATCGACCACTTTGCGACCCAAGACGACGGGCTAACCCACGCGCTGCGTGCGGGCCGGTTGAAGCGCAACTTTCAGGGTTATACGGACGATCAGGCTCCGATCCTGATTGGACTGGGCGCAAGCTCTATTTCGCGCTTTCCTCAGGGCTATGCGCAGAATGCCCCGGCGACGTCGGCCCACACCAAGGCTATTCGCGAAGGGCGATTCTCGACCTCGCGAGGGCATCTCTTCAAGGGGCAGGACGTTCTTCGATCTCGTTTGATTGAGGCACTGATGTGCGATTTCCAAATCAATTCGAACGAAATCCTGCGCGACCACGACATCTCTGCAGCTGAGCTTCAACAGATGTACGCAACGGCGAACGCGGCGTTCGACGGATTGCTGCGCGTCGATGAAAATGGCCTGTTCATACCACCTGAAGCGCGCGCATTGACCCGCATGATCGCACGCAGCTTTGACGCCTATGACCTGAGCAAAGCCGGGCACAGCTCTGCGATCTGAATTCTCTTGGGTCGGTCGATTTCCGCGACCTGCCCTGCCAAACCGGCACGGGGGCTTGACGCATGCCTTCGGTTTTCTCCACACTCAAGGGGTGGAGAGGCCCGCCTCTTCGCAGCCTGAGGCAGGCAAACGCAGACAGTTCTTGCCGACGCGCATGCGTTCGACAGCCCTTTTCGTGCAGCCATGTTGCAACTGAAAGAGGGACAGCATCCATGCGCGTTTTCACCGTCCTCGGCCCCAGCCAATCGGGCAAATCTACCCTGGTCGAGGCCATTAGCCGCCTCGACGGGCGGCCAACCACATTCGATATTGCCGGAACCGTGCACATGCACGGTTTTTCTTACTTAGACGAACCCTGGTGCGCGGTGGACGTGGATGGGGGCGGTGATGCCCTGGCCTATGTCGGCCCCGCCATGGCGATCTCGGATGCAGCGGTTGTTGTCGTGCCACCTGATCCGGATGCTGCCGTCCTGTGTGCCCCATATCTAAGGTTGGTCGAAGAGGCGGGTATTCCTTGTTTCCTCTTCATCAACCGCATGGACAGCCCGAATGGCCGCATCCGCGACATCGTTGCAGCGTTACAAACTTACTGCACCCATCACATCGCTCTGCGGCAAGTTCCGATCCGTGACGGTGACACCATCATCGGCGCGGTCGATCTAATTTCGGAACGCGCGTGGAAATATCAGGAAGGCCAACCCTCGGCTCTGATCGAACTGCCGCAGTCGGTTGAGGATCGCGAGCAAGAAGCGCGCACCGAGTTGTTGGAGACGCTCTCGGATTTCGATGACAAGCTGCTAGAGCAGCTGATCGAAGACAAACAGCCACCCAGCGAAGAGGTCTATGAACTGGCCGCGCAGGTTCTGCAGAACCATCAGCTTATCCCGGCCTGCCTGGGCGCGGCGAGCCATGGCAACGGCCTGACCCGGTTGATGAAAGCGTTGCGACATGAAGCACCTGAATTCAACATTGCGGCAGACCGTGACGAGGCCGAAGAAAACGCGCGCGCCATTGCGGGCTTTGCAGATGTGAAAAAGCATATCGGCAAGATCACCGTGCTGCGCGGCTTGGGCGACGGGGTCAAAGCGCACGAACCATTGGGCGGAGAGACAGTTGGAAATCTGACCGGTTTAGATGCCAAGACTCAGATCGGAGCGCTGGAGGCCGGACAGATTGGCTTGGCCGTCAAATCCGATCACCTCAATCCCGGTTTCATCTATGACAGTGCGTCGGCCACACCGCTGCCGGAATGGGCCTCATCACACCCTGCCGCGCATCGTCAGGTCGTTTCCCCAGCGCACGAGCGTGACGACGTGCGCCTATCGAACGCTCTGACCCGGTTGGTAGAAATCGACCCCGGCCTGCATCTGGAACAGGACGATCTGAGTGGCCATTCGATCCTGGGTTCGCAAGGCCCTCAGCACATGCGTCGTGTGTCCGCCAAACTGGCCGAAGATTTCGGAATTGAGATTGAAGCCGAGGCTGCCGGAACCGCCTATCGCGAAACCATCCGTTCAAAGGTCGAACACCGCCATCGTCACCGCAAGCAATCCGGTGGTGCAGGTCAATTTGCTGATGTGGTGATCTCGATCGCGCCTCTGCCGCGCGGATCCGGGTTCCAATTCGAAGAAATCGTCAAAGGCGGTGCCGTGCCTCGGAATTACATCCCTTCTGTCGAGCATGGGGCCAAAGACGCGCTGGTCGAAGGCCCCGAGGGGTTCCCTGTTGTTGACGTCAAGGTGACGCTAAGCGACGGGAAGCACCACAATGTCGATAGTTCCGATTATGCCTTCCGAACCGCTGGCAAAAACGCGGTGCGCGAAGCGCTACCCGAAGCGAAACCGGTCGTCCTGCAACCGATCCTGAATGCCGAAATCCACCTACCGTCGACCTTTGTCGGCGACCTCGTCCCCACGATCAGTTCGCTACAAGGGCAGGTTCTGGGCTTTGAGGGCAACCCAAATGCATCGGGATGGGAAATCTTCAACGCCCAACTTCCGGCCGTCGCCGAGGATGAACTGCATCGGACACTTGCCAGCGCAACACGCGGCACCGGATGGGTCAAACTGCAATTCGATCACTATGAAGAGTTGCGCGGCCCAGTGCCCGCTTCAGCCAAGAACAAAGAAATGGCCTGAGGCCGCAGCTGCGGGCTGACCCTCAGCCCGCGGCCGCAATCAGTTCGCGGGTATAGTCGGTCTGCGCGTGTTCGAACAGGTCCTCAGCCGCGCCCATCTCGATCACGTCCCCGTTGCGCATGACGATGACGTTATGGGACATCGCGCGCACGACCTTCAGGTCGTGGCTGATGAACAGATAGGCTAGCCCGTATTTCCGTTGCAGGTCGCGCAGCAGGTCCACGATCTGCACCTGCACCGTCATGTCCAGCGCGCTGGTCGGTTCGTCCAGCACCAGCAGCTTAGGCCGCAACACCATGGCCCGCGCGATGGCGATCCGTTGGCGCTGACCGCCTGAGAACTCATGCGGATACCGATCCATGGCCGCGGGATCCAACCCGACTTCTACCATCACTTCGGCCACCAATTCGCGCGGGGCACGATGGGGGTCGACCTTGTGGATGGCCAGACCCTCGGCAATGATCTGCATACAGGTCATCCGAGGGCTAAGGCTGCCAAATGGGTCCTGAAACACGATCTGCATGTCCTTGCGCAGCCGCCTGAGTTCTCGGGTGGACCAGCGACGCACATCTTGATCGCGGAAAGTGATCCCGCCCTCGGATGCGATCAGACGCATAATCGCCAACGCAAGCGTCGTCTTGCCCGAGCCGCTTTCGCCTACGATCCCAAGTGTTTCACCGGCCCGGACACTAAGCGTGGCGTCATTGACAGCCTTAACATAGCCCACGGTCCGCTTTAGAAATCCGCGCTGGATCGGGAACCAGACCTTCAGGTGATCGGTGCGCGCCACCTCTTCTGCATCGGATGCCACCGGGTCGGGGTGCCCCGACGGCTCAGCCGCCAAAAGCTTGCGCGTATAGGGGTGCTGCGGATTGTCAAAAATCTCGGTTGTCACACCGGTCTCGACAATCTCGCCATCTTTCATCACGCAAACCCGATCGGCGATGCGGCGCACGATGCCCAGATCATGGGTGATGAACAGCATTCCCATATTCTCAGACTTCTGCAATTCAGCCAGCAGCTCCAGAATCTGCGCCTGAATGGTCACGTCCAGCGCGGTCGTCGGTTCATCCGCGATCAGAATGTCTGGCTTGTTGGCCAAGGCCATCGCGATCATCACGCGCTGACGCTGTCCTCCGGACAATTGATGCGGATAACTGTCCAACCGCTCTTCGGGGTCGCGGATGCCGACCTTGTTCAAAAGTTCCACAATCCGCGTGCGCGCCGCATCGCCCGTAACGCCCTGATGCAGCGCCAGAGACTCCGCCATCTGTTTCTGGATTGTATGCAGCGGGTTGAGCGAGGTCATCGGTTCTTGAAAGATAAAACTGATGTCATTGCCGCGCACATCCATCAGCTTGTCTTCGGGCGCGCCGATCATCTCTTGCCCGTCATAGGTGACCGAGCCTTCGACAATTGCACTGTCACCCAGAAGCGACACGGTGCTGAGTGCGGTTACGGATTTACCCGAGCCAGACTCGCCCACCAACGCTACGGTTTCGCCCCGGTCGACCGTAAAGGACACACCTTTGACCGCCGCGCTCACCTGCCCGTCCTGCCGGAACGAGACCTTGAGGTTGTTCACATCCAGCAGGCTCATGAGAAGGTCTTTCTGGGATCAAACGCATCGCGCACGCCTTCAAAAATGAAGACCAGTAGAGACAGCATGATGGCAAAGGTGAAAAAGGCGGTGAAGGCTAGCCACGGGGCCTGCAGGTTTTGCTTTGCCTGCAAAGTCAGTTCCCCCAGAGACGGAGCCGAGGATGGCAGGCCGAAGCCAAGGAAGTCCAGCGAGGCCAGCCCGCCAATGGTTCCGGTTACGATGAACGGCATAAAGGTCAATGTGGCGACCATCGCATTAGGCAACATGTGGCGGAACATGATCGTCATGTTACCCACGCCCAACGCGCGGGCGGCACGGACATATTCCAGATTGCGCGCCCGCAGGAATTCGGCGCGCACAACGCCAACCAAGCCGGTCCAACCAAACAAAATCATCAAAGCGACAAGCAGCCAGAAACTTCGCCCGAGAATGGCGAACATGATGATAATCACATAGAGCGATGGAGTGGACGACCAGATCTCAATAATCCGTTGGAAGATCAGATCGAGCCAGCCGCCGAAAAAGCCCTGAATAGCCCCGGCGAAAATGCCGATCAGGCTGGCAGCGCCAGTAACGATCAACGTAAACAGGATCGACAAGCGGAAGCCATAGATCACACGCGCCAACACGTCGCGTTTGGTGTCATCCGTGCCCAGCAGGTTCTGGCTATTTGGCGGCAAAGGTGCGGCGCCCGGACGGTCTACGCTCGTGTTGAAGGAATAAGGGATCAGCGGCCAGATGGCCCAGCCGCGTTCAAAGCCTTCGGCCTCAAACGTGCCGGCCTTGATCTCGTCAATGATCCCTTCGGGGTCGTCAAAGCATTGATCCAGCCCACCGCTGTCGATCAAACACATAACCTCGGGGTCGCGATAGATCGCTTCGGTCTGGAAATCACCGCCGAATTCGGTTTCGGCATAGAAGTTGAAGACGGGCGTGTAGAACTCGCCCCGGTATTTCACGAGGATCGGTTTGTCATTTGCGATAAATTCGGCGAACAGCGACAGCCCGAACAGCACTGAGAAGATAATCAGCGACCAGAACGCCCGGCCATTACGCCGAAAGTTGCGCCACCGGCGCTGGTTAAGGGGGGAAAGCGCCATTTACCCCTCCCGCTTTTCGAAATCGATGCGCGGGTCGACCAGCACATACATCAGGTCACTGATGATGCCGACGACCAGACCCATCAGACCAAAGATGAAAAGCGTTCCAAAAATCACTGGATAGTCGCGCGCCACGGCGGCTTCAAATCCCAAGCGGCCCAGACCATCCAGCGAGAAGATGGTCTCGATAATGATCGAGCCACCAAAGAACACACCGATGAACACGGCAGGGAAGCCCGCAATCACGATCAGCATCGCGTTGCGGAAGACATGGCCATAAAGCACTTTGCGTTCGCTCAGCCCCTTGGCGCGGGCGGTCATGACGTATTGCTTTTTGATCTCATCCAGAAACGAGTTCTTGGTCAGCAACGTCAGCGTCGCAAAGGCCGAGATGGTCAGCGCAATGATCGGCAATGTGATGTGCCAGAAATAGTCGGTGATCTTGCCAAACAGACTGAGGCTTTCCCAGTTGTCCGAAGTCAGCCCCCGCAGCGGGAAAATCTGCCAGTAGGAGCCACCGGCAAAGAGTACCAGCAGCAGAATCGCGAACAGGAAGCCGGGGATTGCATAAGCCACGATGATTGCACCGCTGGTCCATGTATCGAAACTCGACCCGTCCTTGATCGCCTTGCGGATACCCAGCGGAATCGACACCAGATAAGCAATCAGAGTCGACCACAAGCCCAGTGAGATCGACACCGGCATCTTTTCCAGCACCAGATCGATCACGCTGATCGAACGGAAATAGCTCTCGCCAAAATCGAGGGTCAGGTAGTTGCCCATCATCGTCAGAAAACGCTCAACGGGAGGCTTATCGAAGCCAAACTCTTTTTCGAGCTCTTCAATGAACTCTTTCGGAAGCCCGCGCGCACCGATGTAGTCACTATCCGATCCGAATGTCTCTTCGGCTGGGGCGCCATCGCCTCCGGCAAACCCGGCAAATACGTCGCCTTCGCCTTGCATCTGGGCGAGAATTTGTTCGATAGGACCACCCGGCACGAATTGAACAAGGGTGAAGTTCACCACCATGATGCCAAGCAATGTAGGGATCACCAGCAAAAGCCGGCGAAGAATATATGCGCCCAAAGTTTGTTACCTCACCGCGCCCGCTGCTTTCAGTTTCTGGTACTTCTCATCGTTAAACCACCAGAAGTCAAACTGCCCGACAGCCAGCGGGGGCAATTCTTCGGGGTGTTCGAACATATCGTAATAAGCGACCCATGTATCCGATACATAACCAGTTGGAACCTGGATACGCAGATACCGCAGCACGCGGTCTAGAGACTTTAACGCGGCGACTTCTTCTTCGCGTGATTTCGTTTCCAAAGACGCATCGATAATCGCATCGACCAGCGGGCTCTGCAAAGATTGCGGGTTGTAGGACGACACAACCGCCGTCTCTGCACCATAGGCCTGTTTGAGACCGGTCCCTGCCTCAAGGAAAGGCTGGTTGCGGAAAAAGATCATGTCGAAATCTTTGTCATAATAGCGCTGAATCCATTGCGCACTGTCGATCTTTTCGACTGTCACAGCGATCCCAAAGCTTTCCAGATTTGAGGCGTAGGTCGTCACAATGGCTTCTGCGGTGTCAGACGACGACGCATTGAGCATGATCGTGATTGCAAGCGGTTTACCCTCGGCATCTTCTAGCTTGCCGTTGCTTGAAACTGTCCATCCGGCCTCTTCGAACAATTTCAGCGCGGTGCGTTTGTTTCTGCGGTCAACCGTCCTGCTCGGGTTAGAGGTATGGGCGCGCACCGCCTCCTGAGTGAAAACCTCTTCGGGCACCAAATCTCCAAGTGACCGCAAAAAGGCTGTTTCCATCTCATCGGGTAGCCCATCGGCTGCCACCTCTGAGTTCTCAGAGAAGGAATGTCGCTGCTCGGTCAAGTCAAACTGCAGCGATTCAGAGGTCCATTCAAAGTTGAATGCCAGACCCAATGCCTCGCGAACCTTGATGTCGTCAAAGGGCGCGCGCTGCATGTTGAAGATGAAACCGGAAGGCGATGGCGGGGTCATCACGGGAATGCTCTCACGCTTCACATACCCGTTCTGAACAGCGGGAAAATCATAACCCGTCGCCCATTTTTTGGTGCTTCCTTCTGCACGGAACGTGTAAATCCCCGCCTTGAACGCTTCGAACTCGGCCGCATCATCGGCAAAATACTCGACCCGGACCGTTTCAAAATTGTGGCGGCCAACATTGATCGGTAAATGCCAGCCCCAATAATCCGGGTTGCGGCGGTAGACGATGTAGCGGTTTATCTCATAGTCATCCAAGACATACGGGCCACTCCCCATCGGGGTAACAAGGCTTTGCTTGTCCAAGCGTTCGCCGGTCTTTTCATACCAGGCTTTGGAGAATACGGGCGTCCCGCCGACCTGCGAGATGAGTGACCTGCGCGAGATACCATCAACGAAATTGTACTTGATCGTATGATCATCGATGATCTCATAGCCTTCGATGCGCTGCTTGACGGCGCGGGCGTAGCTTCGGATTCCCTGCTCGAGAAACAGATCATGGGTGAAGGCGGCATCATGAGCTGTAAGAGGCGTTCCATCCGCAAACCGCGCCTCGGGGCGCATGTAGAAAATGCACCATTCCTTAGTGCTTGGGTATTCAACGGATTCCGCAAGCAAACCGTAGGATTCGGTGATTGAATCCGCCGGAGAAGCCGAGCCAAAGGGGCTATCGCCGAACATACTTTCCGCGATCAAGCCTGAGTATAACCCCGCTTTGCCCTGCCAGTTAAAGCGATTCATTCCATCAAAGGTTCCGCGCGACGATACCGATATCTCGCCGCCAACCGGTGCGTTTGGATTCACATAAGCAAAATGTTTGAAGTCGGGTGGATACTTGAGATCCCCAAAGAACGAGTAACCGTGCGCTTTGATGATTTTATCATTCGCGTCGCCCGCTGCCATCGCACCATTTAGGGGTGGAGCCACCGCGGCTAGCGCGCTTCCGCCTAACAACTGCAGAGCTGTTCTTCGCTTCATACTCGTCAGCGACGATTTGGTGCGGGTATTAGGCATGCCTACCTCTCCTTGAGACCTTCGGACGTCTTAATGTGCGCAAGCCTTGCTAAAAGACCAACACTTACTGTTGCAAGTTTAGAATGCGTGAACGCTTTGTGAAGTTCTTCTCAGACAAAAAATTAAAGCCGCTGCACGAGGCAACGGCTTTAAATCTTGCAAATCTGATCAACTGATCAGTTGCCGATGGTCTGCAGATACGCAATCAGATCGGCGCGTTCTTCTGGTTTTCTCAGACCGGCAAAGCTCATCGATGTGCCCGAAATATAGGCGTTGGGGCGTTCAAGGAAGGCATCCAATGCTTCCGGTGTCCAGTTGCCGCCATGCGCTTGCATGGCCGGTGAGTAGCCTGTGAATCCCTTAGCTGATGCAACGGGGCGGTCTACAATAGCGTATAGATAAGGGCCCGTGCCGTTCGCACCATCTTCCAGCTTGTGGCAAGCCGTGCATTTGCGGAATACGCGTGCGCCTTTTTCAGGGTCGGCTGCGGCCAGCATATCTTCAAAGACCACTTCTTCACCGTCAGCGCTTTCACCCGAGCTTTCGGTTTCGATAATGTAAGAAGCCTCGGCATGGTGGCTATCGCTGCTATACAGGATATCCGCCCCCCATTTTGCCAGAAGCAGCACAAGGAAGGTGCCAAACAGGCCGGCTGCGGCCTTGGTAACTGTCATCGTGTCGAACATTTTGATCGCGAGTCCACTTTAGCTGTCTTGGGGGTGTCTAAGGCTTCCCCTAAGAAGAGGCAAGGTATAGACACCGCGACGAAACGCCCAATTCAAGAACTTGTTGCACGGAAACGACCAAATGACCAATCGCATAGCCTTTCAGGGGGAACCCGGCGCTTATAGTCACGAGGCCTGCCGCAATGCGCGCCCGGATATGGATGCCCTGCCCTGCCGCACTTTCGAAGATGTGATCGAATCGGTGCGATCCGGCGACGCTGATCTGGCAATGCTTCCGGTGGAAAACACCACCTATGGCCGTGTCGCAGATATTCATCGCTTGCTGCCACACAGCGGGTTACATATTATTGATGAGGCCTTTGTGCGGGTGCATATCAACCTGCTGGGGGTACTTGGTGCCACGCTGGATGACATCACCGAGGCGCATTCTCACCTTGTCCTTTTGCCGCAATGCGCAGGTTTTTTGAAACAACACGGCATTCGGGGCCGCGTAAGCCCAGACAACGCCCGTGCGGCGCGCGAAGTGGCCGAAATCGGTGACAAACATTCTGCAGCTTTGGCGAGCGAACTGGCGGGAGAAATCTATGGCCTGAATGTACTGGCCCGCCACATTGAAGATCATGGTGATAACACAACGCGCTTTCTGGTGATGTCGCGCGATGCCGACCAAACGCGACGTGGCGAGCACGGCATGATCACCAGCTTTGTTTTTCAGGTGCGGAACATTCCGGCGGCTTTGTACAAGGCGATGGGTGGGTTTGCCACCAACGGCATCAACATGACTAAGCTGGAAAGTTACATGGTCGATGGTTCGTTCACTGCGACCCAGTTTTATGCCGACATCGTAGGCCATCCGGATGATCGAAACGTAAAGCTGGCGATGGACGAGCTTGAGCACTTTACCACAAATGTCGAAGTTCTTGGGGTTTATCCGGCTGCGCAGCCTCGAGGATAGAGTGTGCAATTGGTTAGCTGCCTCAAGATAGTGGCCCAGAAAGACTTTACCGCTGTGCTTTTTCGGTGGTGAGATGATCCGCGACCTTTAGAAGGCCTTTTCAGATCGCGTCGGGCTAGAGGCAGATCTAACTGTTCCCAATGCGAAAAACTTTGCAGACCGCGCCGTCCATCCGTCGGTATTCCCTGAAACCCATGGCCTCGTAGTAGCGAAGACCTTCTTCGTTTTCAGCCCCGATCGTCGCGTCAATGGCCGGCAATTCCGTTTGCCGAGCTGCCTGCAGAGAGGCGTCAAACAACGCGCGACCAACCCCGTGCCGTGCCGCGGTGGGTTTGATATGCGTTCCAATGATGCCCCAACCGGCGGTGACACCATAAGGATTGTTTTCAGTGGCAAGTTTCAGGGATTGAAATCCCAACACCTCTCCGTTCGGAGCAACAGCAACGCTGCATCGAATACGTTCGGGATTGCTGATGTAGTGTGCTAGGGCAAATGCAGCATCGCTGGGTTTGGAGCGTTTTCCGGCAGCAGCAAGAGTGCTTAGAACCTCGGATATGCCTTCGGCATCTGATTCGACAGCGTTTCGTATGTTAGGTTTCTCAAATCTGCTCATCTACTAGATCGCCGTCAGACACCGTGCAGGTGCCGCTCTTCCATATCCCGTGCGAATTCGCTGAGACGGGTTTGAAACTGACGCCGAAACCGGGATTGACCCAACTTCAAAGATTGAAGCAATAACCGTGCGGGCAGCGTCTTAGCACCCATTGACGTTTCAATGCGCAAGCGGGTCCGGCGCTGCGACAGGGCCAAAAGCTCGATCACTGTGTCTCCGTTCATTCCCTTGCTGCTTGACTGAAACCGCATCAGGGAAGGCCGGTCACATTCTGTCATTTCGATTGCGATCTGGCGGGGTTTCCCGCGAATTTTAAACTCGGTCTCCCAGGTATTTCCAACCTGCGGCAAAGCAGAGCCCACCACACGCCGCACATCGACCCCGCGCCGTAAAGCCATGCGTTCAAAGCGCTCAAAATCTGACACCATCGCGAAAACCGAGTCGATTGGAACTTCGATATCTTCCTGCGCTGAAAACTGCATGTCTGTATTTCTCTGCCCTAGGTGGGATTCAGTTTCTCGTCAGTCCAATGTGTCTGCAAGCCAGTGTTGCAATAAAAAATGTGCAATCGCACCTTTCCGAGCGGGCAACAGCTTTGGATGATCACCCGCAAAGGCCTGCATCATCTCGGTCCGGGTGACCCACATCGCATCCTCGATCTCTACGGGATCAATCTGAATATCCCGTGAAAGCGCCTGACCCGCACATCCGAACATTAGCGATGCGGGGAAAGGCCAAGGCTGGCTGGCGAGGTATCGCACCTGACCCACTGGCACCCCGGCCTCTTCCATCACCTCGCGGCGAACGGCGGCCTCAAGCGTTTCGCCGGGCTCCACAAACCCAGCCAACAGCGAATACATACCTTCGGGCCAACCCGGAGAGCGCCCCATCAGCACTGAATTACCATGTGTGATCAGCATAATGACCACAGGATCAGTACGTGGGAAATGCTGCCCACCGCACGCCGGACAACTTCGCTGCCACCCACCATGAGTCATCTCGCTGCGGGCACCGCACCGGGCGCAAAACTTGTGCGTTTCATGCCAGCCGATCACCGCCTTGGCGGTCGCGGCAAACTCCGCATCCCGCGGGCTCAGCCGCGTCATGATGCGACGCAACTCGGCAAACACATGGCCTTTGGGCAGATCGGGGTGTTGTTGTTCGGTTTGATCCAAGAAATTCCCGACGCCGGACAAATCCAACCCCTCAGCCGTCCAATCCGAGATATCCATCGCGAAAACCGGCGATCCATCCTCGGAATTTCCAAGCAGAATCGGTGTGCTGATCACGCCGGTTAAACGCTGATCAAAGATTCGGTGCTTGAAGGATAGCAACCCAAGCTTGTCCAACGCCTCGCCCTCAACCAACAGTTTGCCGCGCCATAGCAGCAGGCATGTGGCCGCAGGATCGCGACGGGCCTGTTCCAATTGGTCCGAATGGCCCCGCAGCAATCCCGCCCGATCCAGCCCCGAGCCACCAAATGTCACCTGTTCTGCGCGTATCATGCCTGTCGTTCCTGAGTGCTGGGCAAAGGGCTGCCACGTCATTCCCGAGGGCGCAACTGGTATTGCTTAAATATTTTTTCCCCTTGCCGCGGAATGACCGCAGCATTGCCTCGGAAAATGCACTAAATCCACCGCATGGTGAAACCGTTACCCCAAAGACTGCCAGAAGTTGAAAATATTGAATTCCAAGCAATTAGTGCATCAAAATCCTGATCCTGACGCTGTCACAAAGGTTCGGATTCTTGCGACTTCAGACCTGCACATGCATCTAACGTCATATGATTACTATTCAGATAGCCCTGCCCCGGCCATCGGTTTGGCGCGCACCGCCAGTCTGATCCACGAGGCACGCAATCAGGCCCAGCGAGAAGGCAAGCTGGTGCTGTTATTCGACAATGGCGACAGCCTTCAAGGCACACCATTCGGTGAGTGGGCAGCCGAGGCTGCATCTGATGCCCATCCATTGCCCCAGGCATTCAATACTTTGGGCTATGACGCGGTTGGATTGGGCAACCATGATTTCGGATTTGGGCTGGACCTCGTCAATAGCGTCGCAAGCCAGAGCATCTGCCCAGTGGTCTGCAGCAATTTGCGGACCCTAGGCCCAGCTCAGGGCTGGGAAGCATACACAATCTTGCAAAGAACCGTCTTGCTGAATGGCCGGAAAGTCCCGATCCGCATTGGGGTATTGTCTGTCTTGCCACCCCAGACCGCTCAATGGGAAGCACATATGCTGCAAGGTCTTGTCGAGGTGACCGACATTCTGACCGCGGCAAAACACACTGCGCAGGAGCTTCGCAAAACGGGTTGTGATCTGATCATCGCGCTTGCGCATACCGGGTTGGGTTCGGCAAAGGCTGAACCAGAAATGGAGAATGCGATCATCCCGCTTGCCGAGATGCAAGAGATCGATGCGATCGTTGCAGGCCACACCCATTTGACACTCCCCGGCAAGGCGCACGCGGGATATCCGTTTGTCGACAGCGAACAGGGACTTGTTCATGGGACGCCCGTTGTCATGCCCGGTTGGGCCGGATCCCATCTGGGAGTCATCGATCTGGCGCTTGCGCGGAATAATAAGGATTCATGGCACATCACTTCCAGCCATGTCGAAACGCGGGCGGTCAAACAATCAGAAGCGGCTGCGCCCGAATGCCCAAACATCGCGAGCCTTTTTAACAAAGGCCATATCGCGACGCTCAAAAGAGTTGCCGAACCTGTGGGATCAATCCCGCACGCGTTGCACAGCTATTTCTCGTACTGCGTTCCCGATCGGGGGTTGGCGCTGATCGCCGCGGCACTGGCGGCGGCTGTGCGCCCCCATTTGGTCGATACGGATTGGGCAAAGCTTCCCGTCCTGTCCGCAGCGGCCCCGGCGAAGTGCGGAGGTCGAGCCGGGAACAAGTATTACACCGACATCCCGGCGGGAGAGATCTCGGTTCGTCACATCGCTGATCTAAGCATCTTTCCCAATGAACTGCGTGCGGTGTTGGCAACGGGTGCTCAGATTCGCGACTGGCTTGAAATGTCAGCTGGAGTATTCAACCAGCTTTCCTCTGAGCGCCTGGTCAATCTCGCCGATGCACAACGTCCTGGCTTTAACTTCGATGTTTTGCATGGGGTGACGTACCAGATCGATCTTTCTCAACCTGCTCGTTTCGATGCGATTGGACGGTTGATGGATCCGGCGCATTTCCGGATTCGCAATCTGAATATTGATGGGCAACCGATCAAGTCAGACCAAAGATTTATTGTGGCCACCAACAACTATCGTGCCAACGGTGGTGGCCATTTCGCGATAGCTAAAGAGGCCCGAGTGATAGACTTGCCACCGCTGGGCATACAAGACATCCTGTGCCAATACGTGGCGGACACCGTACCACCTGATCCTTTGGCAAATGCGCCGCGCCCCTTTACCTTCGCGCCAAATCAAGGGCGGGGAGCGATTTTGACCACGGGACCGGGTGCGCGAAACTATCTTGATGAGCTTGCAGAGTATCAGCCTCGCATTCTGCCTGACGATTCAGATGGATTTATGCGTATCCAGTTGGCTTTCTGACGGGTTGCCATTTTCAAGCACTGCACCTATATGAACGTTGAGAGGTTGGCGCGGGCGAGCGCCTCGCCAACCTGGTCAGGTCCGGAAGGAAGCAGCCACAACGAGCCCCGCTTGGGTCGATGTCCAACCTCTCACTTGGAACCTATCAGCCGCAGGAGGGCGTTTATGAGTGTAGCAATGACCCTTCGGGCAGACCGGTCCTGATCCTTTCAGATCGACTGAATGCCTGAACACATCACCAGCGGATGCGCGACCGCCATCCGGTGGGATTGCTGTTTCTGATCACAGGCAGACCAATGTTACTTTCCTTATCGGACCTCGGATGGTCCTCTCACTTTGCGGCTCAGCACGCGGCTGATCCGTCACTCTTGCCGTATCGCGTTGCAAGCGTACATCGCGATCGGCTTGTCGGGCTGCGCCCAAAAGGCGAAACGCCGTTGTTATCGCCCGAACACTCAACCGGAGCCTATGCTGTCGGAGATTGGGTTTTAGCGGATGAAAGCGCGCGTATAGTCCGCACTCTGGACCGGCGCAGCCTTTTGCAGCGTCGAGCCGCAGGCACGGGTGCCTCTGCGCAGCTGATCGCGGCAAATGTCGATGTGCTATTCATCGTCAGTTCCTGCAATGCTGACTTCAGCCTGCCCCGGCTGGAACGATATCTTGCCTTGGCCCATCAGGCAGGCTGTTATCCGGTGATCGTGCTGACCAAGTCAGACATTTGCGACGATGCGCGTGTTTATGTTGATCAGGCCCAATCGCTTGGCCAATTCCTGACGGTTCTGGCGGTCAATGCCCTGAATCCCGACGATATCGAACAGGTTTTATCCTGGTGCCCGAATGGGCAAACCAGCGCGTTGGTCGGATCGTCCGGCGTTGGGAAAACGACGCTTGCCAACGGCATGACAGGCCGGGACGAAGCGACCGCGGGCATTCGTGAAGATGACGCGCGCGGCAGGCACACGACCACAGCACGCGCTTTGCACCAAATGTGCAACGGTGGCTGGTTGATCGATACACCCGGAATGCGCGCGCTACGATTGCTGGACGCGCAGGAGGGTTTGGACGAGGTGTTCTCGGACATCTCCGATCTTAGCCGGAACTGCCGTTTCTCGGATTGTCAGCACGATTCTGAACCCGGCTGCGCGGTACAATCTGCAATCGAAACCGGTGAACTCAATCCCGCGAGACTAGACCGCTGGCGCAAGCTGCGACGCGAGGACCAGCACAATTCAGCGACCGTCGCTCAGGCGCGCGCACGTGACAAGGCGTTCGGCAAGATGGTTCGCAGCGTGATGACCGAAAAGAAGTCTCGCAAAGGGCTTTGAAACTCTGGGCACCGGCCTCCGGTGCCCAGTACATTCAGGCGATTAGCCGGGGCCAGACCGCTGCATTGCGCCGTGCGAAAGCGCCGATATGACCAACCTGAGACAGTCCAAATTCACTTGGTGAGAGCAGATGCCGCTGCGCATCAGTCCCGTACAGGTCAGCAAGCCGCCAGACCGCTTTGGGCGGCACGACCTGATCATCCTCAAAGGCAAACAGATCAACCTGCTTTCCGTGTTCTGCCCAACGGTTTGCGGGCAGAGACGTTCCGATTTCTGGCACATAGCTCTGAGGCGCGGTGCACCACTTGCGCCATTGCCAGTAAACCTGTGCCGGCAGGTTCGGGCCAAAACCCACAGCCTTTCCCGGAAGATACCCAAGTGCCTTGACCGCCAAGGGTGCGTGCCCGTACCAGAACAGCGCCGCCAACGCGCTATATGGCCAGGGATGATCCTTGAACGTCACCAGACCAGAACATACACAGATCATCCTGTCGACCTGTTCGATATCGGATTGGAGCGGGCCAAACATTCCGCCCAATGAATGACCGATGCTCCAAAGCTTTGCCCGAGGAAACCTGCGCCGCATCTCAGCCCGGGCAGCGGGAATGTCTATCAACGCCCAATCGGCCATGGTAACATCCGATCGCTTCTGCGATCCCGATAGCGAGTTTCCGAAATCCCGATAATCATACGTCAGGCACGCCATGGCGCGCTCTTCCGCAAGCCATCGGGCGAAGTGTTGATAATACTCTCTGGGCACTCCGGTCGCGCTGTTGATGACAACAGCCGTTTCAGGCTCGGCCATCGGGCAGTAAAGCCGAGCCGATAGCATTGCCGGACCGGACTCAAACTCGATATCTTCGGTCGCAATTGCCCGCTGAGTGTCCAACATGATGCCCTCTGAAATCATCTGAACTGATCAGTTCAGCATGAGCCGCACTAGTCAAGGTTGACGTAGCTGGACCGTGCGTCATGTGCCGGATGCAATCTTCTTGACTCGGGCCTAGCACAGCCGCTAGCGATGACGTGATGGTTCTCGCGCCTATTTGGGCCGGGATGAAAAGGGAACACGGTGCGGTTCTGACCGGAATAACCGGAATGAACCAAGGCCGAGACTGCCCCCGCAACTGTAAGCGGTGAGCGATGTCGAAATGCCACTGGCCATGAAGGCTGGGAAGGTCGGCAAAGCAATGACCCGCAAGTCAGGAGACCTGCCATCAAATGAAACTGAAACTCGGGCGGGGTGTCCGGGCAGGGCCAGACTGCATAATTGCCGTCCCTCCTGACCGTCGCCCCGACCAGCGCGGAGGGCGCATAATGATCTGGAAGACCAACACGCACGAATTCTCGGCAACAATTTGCCAACGGACCGGTAAAAACTGCCCTGCCCTGGCACAAATGGCGCGGGCACTGGCGGCTTCAATGGCAAAAGTCGGTCCAACAACAACGGCAGGATTCGAAATCGAAGGAAGCTGTGATCTGGCACATTGCGCGGGCGGGTGCACGGCGCGTTTTCGCGCTTGTCCAGACGAAATTCGGGTATTCTGCGACGCGGATGCAGACACCTCAATCAAATGTCTTGATGACTATGCTGATTTGCTTTTTGGCAGTGACATCGGCTCTGTTCCTGCCAGCCTCATGTCGCACCCACCATGCGCAATGCTTGAGGCGATTGCCCTCACGAACGGGACCCGCGCGCCAGAGGAATTCCGCCCATCGGCCTGAGCGCTAATCGCCCGCCAATACGCTGGCTGGCGCAGTCGCCCAGCGCATCTGCGCGTCCGTTTCAACGGCACATGGACGCAACGCACGAAGCCTTTTCAGTGCTGTATCAGGGTGCTCTCCACACTCGACCATTATGCGCAGTACAGCCATACCCGACCGGCCGCATCCGCCCTTGCAATGAACCAATACACGCCCGCCGCCAGACAGTGCGTGGCGGGCCGATTTACTGGCCTGTTCCCATCGTTCACTTACGTCCTGAGTGGGAATACCGTAATCCTCGACCGGCAAGTGAACCCAGCGACAAGCGCGATCACGAACATCCGAGCCAAAATCCCGAGCGCCATCAAGGATCATCTCGACCTCAGTCGCCATTGACAGGATCAGACCCGGTTTCCATCCGGCCACAGCATCCAAATCGCCGATATAATCTCCGCCCCGTCCGGGCATTGAGGTTAGCGCAAGTGATCCGCCACCAACCTGGAGTGCATGGATAACCAATTCAGACATTCTACGCTCCCCCCGAAACGTGGATCAGAAAATCTTTTTTGCTGGTCTTAGACCGCACGATATTAACCGGGTCCGCCGACAATCCAAAATGAAAATCGCCTCGGCTTGCTGTGGACGCGGGCGGCGGGGGCCTCTACGCTGCGTCGGAACACGAATCCGACAGAGCAGACATGACCGAAACGCCCAGCCCCGCCTACCAGGTTCTTGCCCGCAAATATCGCCCTGAAACCTTCGCCGATCTGGTCGGTCAGGACGCCATGGTGCGCACCCTCAAAAACGCGTTCGAGGCGGACCGGATCGCGCAAGCCTTCATCATGACCGGTATTCGAGGCACCGGTAAGACCACCACTGCCCGGATCATCGCCAAGGGTATGAATTGCATCGGTCCGGACGGAAATGGCAACCCGACAACCGAGCCTTGCGGCCAATGCGAACACTGCGTGGCCATCATGGAAGGCCGCCATGTCGATGTTATGGAGATGGACGCTGCCAGCCGGACCGGCGTGAATGATATTCGCGAGATCATCGACAGCGTCCGCTACCGCGCCGCCTCGGCCCGCTACAAGATCTACATCATCGACGAGGTTCACATGCTCTCGACCAGCGCTTTCAACGCGCTGCTCAAGACGCTTGAGGAACCGCCTGAGCATGTGAAGTTCATCTTCGCGACCACCGAGATCCGCAAGGTGCCGGTGACGGTCCTGTCACGCTGTCAGCGCTTCGACCTGCGCCGGATCGAGCCCGAAGATATGATCGGCCTGTTGCGCAAGATCGCGGAGTCGGAAAAAGCTCAGATCGCCGACGACGCGCTGGCTCTAATCACCCGCGCGGCCGAAGGGTCTGCGCGGGATGCAACGTCACTGCTGGATCAAGCGATCAGTCACGGGGCGGGTGAAACCAGCGCCGATCAGGTACGCGCCATGTTGGGTCTGGCCGACCGGGGCCGGGTTCTGGACTTGATGGATATGATCCTGCGTGGTGATGCTGCAGGGGCGTTGACCGAGCTTAGCGGGCAATATGCAGAAGGGGCAGACCCATTGGCGGTCCTGCGCGATCTGGCTGAGATCACCCATTGGGTCTCGGTCGTCAAAATCACCCCGGATGCCGCTGAGGACCCTACCGTATCCCCGGACGAACGCGCCCGGGGTCAGCAAATGGCCGAAGCCCTGCCAATGCGCGTTCTGACCCGCATGTGGCAGATGCTGTTAAAGGCTCTGGAAGAGGTCTCAGCCGCGCCAAACGCGATGATGGCTGCAGAAATGGCCGTGATCCGACTGACCCATGTCGCTGATCTGCCCAGCCCGGAAGAGCTGATCAAACGCTTGCAGGATGCACCGCCGCCTCCCGGTGTTGGTCCGGGCAATGGGATCAGCGCGCCCGGTCCGGCAGGCGCGGCCCCTCAGGCGTCGTCCCGACCAACCTATGCATCAGCTGCAAGCGGGACGGCAGGCGGGCCAACCGCTGCTCTGGCTCAGGACGTGCAGGCGGCGCTGGCGAGATACCCGACATTTGAACATGTGGTTGAGCTAATCCGCGCAAACCGGGACGTGAAACTCTTGGTTGAGGTGGAAAACAGTGTGCGTTTGGTCTCGTACCAGCCGGGCAGGATTGAATTTACGCCCACAGACAATGCCCCAACCGATCTGTCTCAACGGCTGGGCGCGTCACTGCAGCGCTGGACGGGCAACCGCTGGGCCGTTTCGATTGTTTCCGACGGCGACGCACCAACGATTGCCGAGCTTCGCGAAGCGGCCGCGCTTGAGCTTAAGGCCGAGGCCGAAATGCACCCGCTGGTGCAAGCCGTTCTAAGCCATTTTCCGAAAGCCCGGATCAAGAACATCGAAACCCCCGAACAACGCGCAGCCAAAGTCGAGACCGAGGCCCTGCCTGAGGTTGAAGACGAATGGGACCCGTTCGAGGAGGATTGATCCTCACATTCATAGCTTCAAGTGCGATGGCTGAGGTTTGCGATAAGGAAAGGCCATTCTGGGATCGCACCTCCGGGCCAGCGTCGATGTTCGACGAACTTATTGCCTTGTCGCTTAATCCCCCATCAATGGTTTTGCTAGGGCTCAGCATCATTACATTTGCGTTGAAGCTGCGTGCCCTTCAGTGGGCGCTTGCTCCGCTTTGGCTACTCGCCGCTGTTGTTGCTGTAGCAAATTATTATGGACCTATTCTTGACGATGTTCGATGGGAAGCCATCGGCGAAGGCTGTATTGGATCTCCCCTCTTGTTCGTCGGGCTCGCAATTGCAATATGTGCCACACTCATTCACGGCGCGCGGCGCCTCCGCAACTAGGAGAACAACAATGCTCAAAGGACTCGGCGGTCTGGGCGATATGGCCAAGATGATGAAATCCGCGCAGGATTTGCAGACCAAGATGACCGACATGCAGGAAGAACTGAACACCATCATGGTTGTCGGCGAATCCGGCGCCGGGCTGGTCAAGGCAACAGCGACTGCAAAGGGTGAGTTGAAAGGTCTGGATATCGACCCCTCGATCTTCAACGGCGACGATAAAGAAGTTGTCGAAGACCTCATCCTCGCAGCCATCAAGGACGCGCAGACCAAAGCGGCCGAGCGGTCTCAGGCCGAGATAGCAAAGCTGACCGAAAGCATCGGCCTGCCCGCAGACATCAAGCTGCCGTTCTGATAAACACTCCTGACGACATAAAGGCCGGGCATCCCAGCCCGGCCCATTTGCAGGAGCAAACGCCGTGAGTTCGAACAGCGATATCGACAACCTGATCGATCTGATGGCCAAACTGCCCGGCCTTGGCCCTCGTTCGGCCCGCCGCGCGGTGCTACACCTGATCCGCAAACGCGCATTGCTGCTGACACCCTTGTCGGATGTTATGCAGCAAGTCGCCGCCACTGCCCGCGAATGTCTGAATTGCGGCAATGTGGGCACCACCGATATTTGCGACATCTGCAATAACGAGGCCCGCGCGACCGGAGAGCTTTGCGTGGTCGAAGACGTCGCTGACCTCTGGGCGATGGAGCGCGCAGGCGTGTTCAAAGGCCGCTATCACGTGCTGGGCGGGACGTTGTCTGCATTGGACGGGATCGGCCCGGATGAGCTGCGCATCCCCCGACTGAAAGATCGGGTTGTTGCCGAAGGCGTCAACGAGATCATCCTCGCCCTGAACGCTACAGTCGATGGCCAGACCACCGCACATTACATCGCCGACCAGTTGGAAGGGCAGGTAAGACTGACCTCGTTGGCGCAGGGTGTGCCGATTGGGGGGGAGTTGGATTACCTGGATGACGGAACCATTACTGCAGCGCTGCGCGCACGGAAAGAGATTTGAGCTAAACGCTAAGGCCGAGCCATCATTCTTTATCGAGAATGTCGTCCAGCTTCTCGAACGCTTGCTTCCATCCACCTTCGCCAGCACTTCCGGCAGGTACACCCCTATGGACCATTGTCATCCGAGTCCTGCCGTCCTGTTCGACTAGATCAATAATCACCTCGGTGATATCCGGACTTCCCTCAGGCATCCCCATATCTTTCGGCGACAGAATATTCCCATCCTCGTCGCACATACTCTCTGTGTAGACCAGCCGGGACGGCTCAAAGATTTCTTTGTATACGCCAGTGAACCACATTCTCATGCTGTTATCCGGCGTTTTCATTTCCATGCAGATCTTTCGTACACCGCCAACACGCAAATCGATTTCTGCTGTTGGCACCGAGAAACCCTTGGGACCATACCATCTCTGAAAAAGCACCGGATCGGTCCACATGCGCCAAACCCTTGTTGCCGGAGCCTGGAAATCATGGACAATGCGCACCCAGTTTTCTGCATCATTCATCTTTCAAATCCTTTATCTCGCTCAGTATTTTTTCCATCGTTTCAAAACGAACCTCCCAAATGTGACGATATTGGTCGGTCCAGCTTGCAATCGCTTCCAGAGGCTCAGGGATTAGTCGGCAGGGTCGGAACTGCGCATTTCGAGAACGCTCGATCAGCCCGGCTCCTTCCAAAACACGAAGATGTTTAGAGATTGCCGGCATGCTGACATCAAACGGTTCAGCCAGTTCTTTAACTGTTGCTTCACCTTGCGCCAATCGCGCCAGCATTGCACGGCGTGCAGGGTGGGCAAGGGCCGCAAAGGCAAAGTCTAGTCTTTCATCTTCGGTCATACGTCCATTAATAAACCACTAGGTTAATTAATCAACTGGTAAAATATAAGTGGCAATTGTCAAGCTAGTTGGAATCCTCGAATTCCCTTTGGAAGCGAATGGTTTGCGGTTACTAAGGGTCTGTACCACCCACGATTTGGAATGATCTGATGCACCGCCTGCTCGCCCTCACCTTCGCCGCCTTCACAGCGACCGCCGCCCCGTCGCAGGAACTCATCGACAAAGGTTTTGTCGAAGGCTGGAACATCATGATGGATCCCGCGCTCGGTGACGGGTGCCTGATCCAGACGATTTATCAGGACCTTTCGGTCGTGCGCATCGGCTATGACGCGCTGGATAATCGTGGGTATTTCACCGTTTACAACAAGGCCTGGGGCGACATCAAACCGGGGCAGAGCTATCCGATCCGGTTTGAGCTGGACGGCAAGAGCTTTGATGCCACCGCCATCGGGTTCAAACAGGATCGAGTGCCGGGTGCGACGGTGTTTTTCACTGACCGGAACTTTGTCACTTCGATTGCACAGAACAAGACGATGACGGTATATAATCCCGAGGGTCAGACCGTTATGGCGATCGACCTGAAAGGCACCGCCAAGGCGCTCGACTATGCGCGGGATTGTCAGAACAAAAAACTCTAACGAATCGGATCGAACACGGCGTCTTTGGCTGTGCAGTCTCGGATCACGTCGCGGCCACAGGGCACGGGTGCAAAATCACGGGACAAGCACAGGCGGACCTCTTCGATATAGCCCTGCTTGCAAGTGATGGTGATCATATCGGGTTCAAGCAAGGGGTTGGCCCTGAGGAATGCCTCTTCGACCACCGAGGCAGACAGTTTGACGGTCGCGTCCAGCTTGCGGAATACCTCGGGTCGGGTGACGCCCTCATAGACCTGCCGCGACAGCGCAAAGTAGTCGGCCGCGCTGAGGCCCGAGCAGGTTCCGTGTTTTTTCCATTGGTGCCACGCCAATCCGGACGAGCCTTGAATATCCTCCATTTCCCGGGTCATGCGACGCGTGGGCGGAGCCTCAGACGTGCGGCAATAGGAAGGCCAGCCCTGATGGAATTGCGGCCAGAGCCCGTGCAATATCCACCCGTGATCATGCCGGGCGTCGCATTGATCCGAGCCACGCGCATCGCCTTCGCGGGCGCACCAGTTGGGCGACCAGCTGAGCGACAGGACGTAGTAGTCAAACTCACCCGCCTTTTCGCCCTCGGCCATCGCAGCCACGGCGCTCAGCATCCACAAAACCACCCAGCGCATTCGCCTCTTCCCTTCTTTAGCTGTCGCGACTATATAGGCCCCAAGTTCCCCGACAACGGAAACCTGCCCCAAGACCACGGGGCCGCCGAATTCCGGCGACGGGACAGGTGTATTTATAGGAGACGGGCTGATGGCAAAACCACTTATGGCCAAAGCAACAGCCGTATGGCTGGTGGACAATACCACGATCAGCTTCAAGCAGATCGCGGATTTCGTAGGCATGCACGAGCTTGAAGTGCAGGGCATTGCAGATGGCGATGTGGCGGCTGGTGTGAAAGGCTTTGACCCGATTGCCAACAACCAGCTGACGCAAGACGAAATCGATACGGCGCAGAACAATCCGCTGCACAAACTGAAGCTCAAGTTCAACGCCGCTGCGGCGGGCGAGGAAAAGCGTCGGGGTCCGCGTTATACCCCACTGTCCAAACGTCAGGACCGCCCAAACTCGATCCTGTGGCTGGTCAAGTTCCACCCCGAACTCAGCGATGGTCAGATCGCAAAACTGGTAGGCACGACCAAGCCAACCATCCAATCGATCCGCGAACGCACCCATTGGAATATCACCAACATGCAGCCGATCGACCCGGTTGCTCTGGGCCTGTGCAAACAGTCTGAACTGGATGCCATCGTGCAGAAGGCCGCGGCCAAGAAAGCCGCTGAAGGTGGCGTTATGAGCGATGACGAGCGCCGCAAGCTTGTGTCGACCGAACAGTCGCTCGAGATGGATTCGGCGCCCAAGATCCCGACCGCGATCGAGGGTCTGGAAACCTTCTCGCTGTCTGATGAGCCTGAAGCCAAGGAAGACGATGAGCCCATCATCGATGCGGATAGCTTCTTTAATCTGCCCAAAGGCGGCGGTGACGAAGAAGACGAAGACGATCTGCGTCCCTGATAGGCTGACAGCCTCGGCGCTCTAACGCCGGGGCTTTATCTTGGGAAAGCTGCATGCTTAGCATTCTGTCCACAATATTCGGACCGCATCGTGCCGTTTCGATCTATGTGTTCCTGAAGTCCTGGTGGCTGGCCATCACAGGTGCCGTTGTGATGATTGCGATCGTGGCTGGTTTGCTGTTGCTGAATGACGACGGCAAACATGAGCACGAGGCGTTTCTAACCGTCGCGGTTTTGTCTGCCACACCAATTAACGGCGATCTCAAGAACGGGGTCATCGCTTCGGTGCGCTTGCCAGATGGGTCTGCGGCGTCAATCAGCTCGACCGAAGGCCCCATTGCTCAAACAGTTGGCACCCAAGCCTGCATCGAGAAACGGGTTTTTGTGGAAAGCGGAGAGCCAAGATATCGGTTCAAACTGCCGCGATACTGCGAAGCAAGTTAAACGACCAAAACCGCCCGGCCATATCACCGGGCGGTTTTTCACTCAGATCATTTGGAACACGATGCCTGCGATGATGGCCCCGCTAATGCCCAGCCCAAGATAGGTGGCAAAGACGCGAGGTTTGACCAGCGACCATACCGCCGCCATCGCGGGGACTGAACTGACGGCACCGGCCACCATGAAGGACATCGCAGCGCCCGCGCTCATCCCCTGCTCCATCAGACCTGCCAAAAGTGGCGGCGCGACGTAAGAGTTCAGATAGGCGGGCATTCCGACCAAAGCGGCGATGACGATTGGCACAACACCTTCTCCGCCGACAACTTGTGCGATCAGATCCGCCGGGACATAGCTGACCAACAGAGCTTCGAGAACATACGCAAAGGCGAGCCATTTGAGCAGGAACAAACCGTTGTGCACGAATTCGGAACGGAAGCGTGTTCGGCGGTCAGGGTCGTTCCAGAATTGCCAGACGGGTTTGTCCTCCTTCTTTGGCCCACACCCACAGCATCCAGCGGGTTTGTATTCGCGTAAGGGCTGCACGAAAGCACCCCCGTGCATTAGGGCACGTACGGCGAACCCGCCGAAAAGACCCAATGCAACAGCGGCCACGGCTTTCCCAATCGCAAACGGCCAGCCCAGGGCGCCTGCGGTAATCAGCAGTGTCGGCGGATCGATCAGCGGTGAGCTGAGCCAGAATGCCATTACTGCCGATAGTGGAGCGCCGAGCGCCAAGAGGCCTGCGATGAACGGAATGACTTCGCAGGAACAGAACGGTGCCAGACCGCCAAAGAGCGCAGCGAGAAAGATCATCCGTGTCTCGCGCCCCTCAAATGCACGGGCGACCATCACTTCGGCCCCAGTCGCTTTGAGGTAGGACAGCAGTAATACCGCAAACAAGATGTACTGGCCCGTATGTGCGAGCGCCTTTGCGGCAAAGCTCACAATTTCGGTCCAGTTGCCTGGGTCAAGAATGCCAACAAGCGCCAGAATGACCAGGATCAGAGCCCAAGGCGTCTTGATGAGGCCGATCAGGTTTCTGGTCAGCGGCTTGGGGTTTTGTGTTAGCTCAGCCATCGTTTGCGGCCTTTCCAACTTCGTCTGCGCAGCATTCACTGAGGATGAACTGCGCCAAATTCCTTAACTCGTCAAAGCACGCCCGATTGATCGTGCTGCGCCCGATCTTCTCTTGTTCGACCACGCCGCCCGCGGCCAGAAACCGCAAGTGATGCGCAAGCGTTGAGGGCGCAATGCCTGTCCGTGACTGGATTTCCCCGACGGTCAGTCCTGTCTGCCCAGCGCGGACGAGGGTCTTGAGGACCTTCAGCCGAGCCTCAGAACCCATGGCAGAGAAACCTGCGGCAGCTTCTTCCCACATCCTTTATCTCCATTAAACTAGATTTCTAGCTATTTAGTTCAATCCACTTCCCGCGTCAACCACCCAGTTGACCAAAGTTCACCCCATGGAGCTACGCAGCGATAAGTCCAGATTGCCACCACCTTAAGTCCAACCTATAACCTTGCCATGGGTATTTCAGTCGACACCTTCTTTCTCGAACGGAATGGACAAGGCACTTTGCAGGCGCAGCTTCAACAGCTGATCGCCGAAGGCATCCTGTCAGGACGATTTCACGTCGGAGAAAAGCTGCCTTCCTCCCGCAAGCTTGCCGCCCATCTGGGTGTCAGCCGAATTACGGTTACGCTTGCCTATACCGAGCTGCTTGCCAACGACTATCTCACGGCAAAAGGTCGGTCGGGATATTACGTTTCGGAAAACGCTCCGGTACCGCCAACCTATACACCGGTGCGACGCGACACCGAAGTCGTAGACTGGGATCGCGCCCTCGCACGTCAATTTTCGGACGGCGATATGTTGGCAAAACCCAGCAACTGGCGCGAGTATCGATATCCCTTTATCTACGGCCAGGTCGACCGGAAGCTGTTCGATCACGCGAATTGGCGACTTTGCGCAGTTCGGGCGCTTGGGCATAAGGACTTTGATTCTCTGACCGGGGATTATGTTGATCAGGACGACCCGCTGCTGATCGAATTCATCGCTCGGCACACCCTTCCGCGCCGGGGCATCGTGGCCCGACCCGAAGAGATTCTGATCACCCTTGGTGCACAAAACGCCCTTTGGCTGGCCTCGCGCATCATGCTGAACCGGGATCGAAGGGCCGCCCTCGAAGACCCCTGCTATTACGCCCTGCGTGATCTCTTGATTCATTCCGAGTGCAAACTATCCTATTTGCCGGTCGACAGGGACGGATTGCCCCCGGACACGATCCCCGACGACACCGATGTGATTTTCACAACGCCCAGCCATCAATCACCGACCACCGCGACCATGCCAGTTGATCGCCGTCATGCCCTTTTGCGCCGGGCGCGTGAGCTGGACGCGATGATCGTCGAGGATGACTATGAATTCGAGATGTCATTTCTCGGGGCCCCATCACCTGCGCTCAGATCAATGGACCGGGACGGGCGCGTGATCTATGTAGGCAGCTTCTCAAAGTCACTGTTTCCGGGGCTTCGCCTTGGCTACATGGTCGGGTCCGAGCCTTTCATCCGCGAAGCACGAGCACTGCGATCGCTGGTCTTGCGCCATCCTCCAGGTCACATGCAGCGCACGGCAGCCTATTTTCTGTCGCTGGGCCATTACGATGCCCAGATCAGGCGCATGTCCAAAACACTGCAGCGCCGCCGCGAAGTAATCGAAGAAGCGATCGGGCAGCATGGCCTGACGGTTGCGGGTCGTGGCATGCTGGGCGGGTCTTCGATCTGGATGCAGGCGCCGCCGCATGTCGATACCGCGAAGCTGACCCGGGACCTACAACGGCAGAGCGTGCATATCGAACCGGGCGAGGCGTTCTTTTCAAGCGAGGCCCGGTCGCGGAACTATTACCGGCTTGGATACTCCTCGATTACAAAAGATCGCATTGAACCGGGAATTCAACTGATTGCAGACGCAATCCGCCGGTTCTGAAATGGACTGGACTTAAACCGCCAGTGGTTCTGGCCCTAACGTCGCAGTCACCTGTGAGCCAAAACCGACCAGAAAACTGGGTGCAAAACCCCCGTTCCATCCTTCTATGATTGGAGATTACGCAGATGAAGATGACCACCGAAGAAGCCTTTGTAAAAACACTGCAGATGCATGGTATCGAACATGCGTTCGGAATCATCGGCTCTGCGATGATGCCTATTTCTGACATTTTTGAGAAAGCTGGTATCACTTTTTGGGATTGTGCGCACGAAGGTTCCGGCGGAATGATGGCTGATGGCTACACCCGAGCGACCGGCAAAATGTCGATGATGATCGCCCAGAACGGCCCTGGAATTACCAACTTTGTCACTGCCGTTAAGACTGCCTACTGGAACCACACCCCGCTGCTGCTAGTCACCCCGCAAGCGGCCAACAAGACCATGGGTCAGGGTGGTTTCCAGGAGATGGAGCAGATGCGCATGTTCGCGGACTGCGTCTGCTATCAGGAAGAAGTGCGTGACCCCAGCCGCATGGCAGAGGTTCTCAGCCGCGTGATCATGAACGCCAAGCGCGCCTCGGCGCCAGCGCAGATCAACGTTCCGCGTGACTTCTTCACTCAGGTTGTCGATATCGAACTGCCTGCGGTTGTTGATTTCGAACTGCCTTCGGGTGGTGCAACTGCCGTCGCCGATGCGGCGGCCCTGCTGTCCGACGCAAAAAACCCCGTCATCCTGAACGGTGCGGGTACCGTTCTGTCCAAGGGCGGTATCGAGGCGTCGAAAGCTCTGGCCGAGCGTCTGGATGCCCCAGTCTGCGTTGGCTACCAGCACAACGACGCCTTCCCGGGCTCGCACCCGCTGTTCGCTGGGCCGCTGGGCTATAATGGCTCGAAAGCCGGTATGCAGCTGATCAAAGAAGCAGACGTTGTTCTGTGCCTCGGCACACGCCTGAACCCGTTCTCGACCTTGCCGGGTTACGGCATGGAGTACTGGCCGACAGATGCAAAGATCATTCAGGTCGACATCAATCCTGACCGTATCGGCCTGACCAAGAAGGTCTCGGTTGGTATCGTGGGCGATGCGGCGACCGTTGCCACCAGCATCCTGAACAAACTATCTGACACGGCCGGTGACGAAGGTCGTGATGCGCGCAAAGCGAAGATTGCAGAAACCAAATCGCGTTGGGCGCAAGAGCTGACCTCGATGGACCACGAGCAGGACGATCCGGGCACCACCTGGAACGAACGTGCACGCGCTGCCAAGCCGGATTGGCTGAGCCCGCGCAAAGCATGGCGCGCAATCCAGTCCGCTCTGCCGAAAGAAGCGATCATCTCGTCCGACATCGGCAACAACTGCGCCATCGGCAACGCTTATCCGTCGTTCGAAGAAGGCCGCAAGTATCTGGCCCCTGGCCTGTTCGGCCCCTGTGGCTATGGTTTGCCTTCGGTCATCGGCGCCAAGATCGGCTGCCCGGATGTTCCGGTTGTCGGCTTCTCGGGTGATGGTGCCTTCGGCATTGCCGTCACCGAGCTGACCGCGATTGGCCGCGAGGAGTGGCCTGCCATCACTCAAGTTGTGTTCCGCAACTATCAGTGGGGTGCGGAAAAGCGTAACTCGACCCTGTGGTTCGAAGACAACTTCGTCGGCACCGAGCTTGACACCAAAGTGTCCTATGCCGGAATCGCCAACGCGTGTGGCTTGAAAGGCGTCATCGCGCGCACACAAGAGGAACTGACCGCCGCGTTGGCTCAGGCGATCGAAGACCAAAAGAATGGTATCACCACCTTGATTGAGGCGATGATCAACCAGGAACTGGGTGAACCATTCCGCCGCGACGCGATGAAGAAACCGGTTGAAGTCGCCGGTATCAACGCCGCCGACATGCGTCCTCAGCAGGTTTGATCACTGCTCAAAACATAAACCGGACCGGGCTCAACCGGTCCGCCTAATCAAAAGCAGGGGAAGGGGAATAATGTGTTCTCTTCCTCTGAGCAGTTGAGCCCGGCGTTCATACGCTCCAATGTGTTCAACATGTTAAAATACCAAGGCGATCCGCCGCAGGGAGAGAGACAACGTGAACCAGCAACCGAACCTCGACCTATCCCCACCCGTGTCTGATGAGATTCGCCGGACCACATGCTACATGTGTGCGTGCCGGTGCGGCATCAACGTGCACATGAAGGATGGCAAAGTCGCCTATATCGAGGGCAACAGGGACCACCCGGTGAACAAAGGCGTTCTTTGCGCCAAAGGCAGCGCTGGGATCATGCAGGTGAACGCGCCGTCGCGGCTGCGCAAACCGCTGCGCCGCGTCGGCCCGCGCGGGTCCGGTGAATTTCGCGAAATCGAATGGGACGAAGCGCTTAGCACCGCCGTCGGCTGGTTGCACGAATTGCACGAAACCGCCCCGCACAAGCTAGCCTTTTTCACCGGCCGAGATCAAAGCCAGAGCTTCACGTCATTCTGGGCGCAGAATTTCGGCACGCCCAACTATGCGGCCCATGGCGGGTTCTGCTCGGTAAATATGGCAGCGGGCGGCATCTATACGATGGGCGGTGCGTTCTGGGAATTCGGGCAGCCCGACTGGGACCACACCAAACTGTTCATGCTCTTTGGCGTCGCCGAGGACCACGACAGTAACCCGATCAAGATGGGCATCAGTAAGATCAAGGCGCGAGGTGCACGGGTGATCGGGGTGAATCCGATCCGCTCGGGTTATAACGCGGTAGCCGATGACTGGGTCGGCATCACACCCGGCACCGATGGGTTGTTCATTCTGTCGCTGATCCACGTGCTGATGAAAGCAGGCAAGATCGATCTGGATTATCTGAGCCGCTACACCAACGCACCGGTTCTGGTGAACGCAGCCGAGGGGCCGGAAAAAGGCCTGTTCCTGCGCGACGCAGACGGCAAGCCCTTGGTCATTGACCGCACTACCGGTGAGCCCACAGCCTTTGACAAGCCGGGCGTGCGCCCGGACTTATCGGCAACCTACGAAAAAGACGGCGTCACCCATCGCCCGGTCTTCCATCTGATGGCCGAAAAATACCTGACCGATGAGAACACGCCCGAGGCTGTCGCCGAACGCTGCGGCATCCCAGCCAAACGCATCCGCGCCATTGCAGCCGAAATCGCCCGCGTCGCCTTTGATGAGGCAATCGAGCTTGATCATGAATGGACCGACTTCCGCGGCGAAACACATTCCAAGATGATCGGTCGCCCAGTCAGCTTCCACTCAATGCGCGGGGTATCAGCCCATGCAAACGGATTCCAGACATGCCGCGCTCTGCACGTTCTGCAGATATTGTTGGGAACGGTCGAGGTGCCTGGCGGCTTTCGGTTCAAACCACCCTACCCCAAACCCGTCGAGGCACATCCAACCCCGCACGGCGATCGCCGTCCCGGTCGTCCGCTGCAAGGCCCTCATCTGGGCTTTCCGCGCGGTCCAGACGATTTGCTGCTGAGTGAGGATGGAAGCGCCCAGCGCATCGATAAGGCTTTTACTTGGGAAAACCCTATGTCAGCCCACGGGCTGATGCACATGGTGATCTCGAACGCGGCAGCCGGTGATCCTTACAAGATCGATACCTTGTTCATGTATATGGCGAATATGTCTTGGAATTCGTCCATGAACACCAAGGGCGTGATGGAAATGCTGACCGCCCGCGACGATGATGGCAATTATATAATTCCCAACATCATCTACTCCGATGCCTATTCCTCGGAAATGGTGGCCTATGCCGATCTCATTCTGCCCGACACCACCTATCTGGAACGGCATGATTGTATTTCGCTGCTTGATCGCCCGATCTGCGAGGCAGACGCCGCCGCAGATGCGATCCGCTGGCCTGTGGTTGAGCCGGACCGCGATGTGCGCGGGTTTCAATCCGTCCTGATCCAGTTGGCCAGCCGGATGAGCCTGCCGGGCTTTACCAACGAAGATGGAAGCCCGAAATGGTCAGATTATGCCGACTACATCGTAAATCACGAGCGTAGACCGGGTATCGGGCCACTGGCCGGGTTCCGCGGCGAAAAAGGGGACAAAGAAGGGCGTGGCGAGGTTAATCCCGATCAGTTAAACTGCTACATCGAGAATGGCGGTTTCTACGTCGCGCATATTCCCGAAGGCGCGGATTATTACAAACCATGGAACACTGCCTATCAGGACTGGGCTGTGGGCATGGGTATCTATGACAGCCCGCAACCCTATCTGTTCCAGCTTTATTCCGAACCGATGCGGAAGTTCCAACTGGCCGCCGAAGGTCATGGCGACCGCCAACCGCCCGAACACCTGCGCCAGCGCATCAAGGACACGATGGACCCGCTGCCAATTTGGTATGAAACCGACCAAGCCGGGAATGAAGGCTTCACCATCAACGCTCTGACCCAACGCCCGATGGCCATGTACCACAGCTGGGGCACGCAGAACGCGTGGCTGCGCCAGCTGCACGGACGCAACCCGCTCTATGTGCCGACCAAACTGATGCGCGAACACGGGCTGGAAGATGGCGATTGGGCCAAGGTCAGCTCTCCTCACGGTGAGATCACGGTACCAGTCATGGAAATGGCCGCTCTGAACGACAATACAGTTTGGACCTGGAACGCCATCGGCAAACGCAAAGGCGCTTGGGCGTTGCAGGAAGATGCGCCCGAGGCAACCAAAGGCTTCCTGCTGAACCATCTGATTCACGAGCTGCTACCGCCAAAGGGCGACGGCCAACGGTGGGCAAACTCTGACCCGATCACAGGCCAGGCCGCATGGTTCGACCTAAAGGTTAAGATTGAAAAGGCCGCCCCCCCGAGTGATACGGAGAGCCAGCCCGAGTTCAATCCAATCAAGTCGCCGGTCGGGCAAGGCCCAAAAGATTTGGCATGGAAGGTGGGCAAATGAACCGATCCGTTCTTCATCTGGCCAAAAATATCCCGGGGTCTGGGGCAGAGCCCCAGTCCTTACTCATCAAAGTAGCGGAGGCAAGGCACTTATGACCCAGCTCCCCACATCCACCGACCGAAAGATGGGTTTGGTCATCGATCTGGATACCTGCGTCGGATGCCACGCTTGCGTGATCTCCTGCAAAGGCTGGAATACTGAAAACTATGGCGCGCCGCTTTCAGATCAGGACGCCTATGGCGCAAACCCTTCCGGTACTTTTCTGAACCGTGTGCATTCCTACGAGGTGCAGCCCACCGATGGCCATGCGCAGCTGATCCACTTCCCCAAATCCTGCCTGCATTGCGAGGACGCACCTTGCGTCACGGTTTGCCCCACCGGCGCCAGCTACAAGCGCGTCGAAGATGGCATTGTTCTGGTCAACGAAAGCGACTGTATCGGCTGTGGCTTATGCGCCTGGTCTTGTCCCTATGGCGCGCGCGAGTTGGATCAAGCCGAGGGCGTGATGAAGAAATGCACGCTCTGCGTCGATCGGATTTACAACGAAAATCTTCCAGAAGTAGATCGCGTCCCGTCTTGCGTCCGCACCTGTCCCGCGGGGGCGCGTCACTTTGGTGATCTGGGTGATCCTGACAGTGATGTCAGCAAACTGGTCGCCGAGCGCGACGGAATGGATCTGATGCCCGAGATGGGCACCAAACCCGTCAACAAATACCTACCACCCCGGCCCAAGGACAACATCGAGGACCAGATCGACATTCTGGCCCCTCTGCTGGCCCCGGTCGCCGAAGAGCCCAAGGGCTTTCTCGGCTGGCTCGACAAGACACTGGAGAAGCTCTGATGCACCCGGCCCCATCCGTTATCATCTTCACCACCCTGTCCGGCCTTGGCTTTGGGCTTTTGTTTTTTCTGGGCATCGGCATAACTGACGTCACAGGCTGGGTCGCATTTATTTTCTTCGCGATTGCGTATGGTCTGGCTGTTGGCGGGCTATTGGCTTCAACCTTCCACCTCGGCCACCCCGAACGTGCGTGGAAGGCCTTCACCCAATGGCGCTCAAGCTGGCTCAGTCGCGAGGGCTGGTGCGCGGTCATCGCGCTGCTCGTCATGGGGCTCTATGCCATCGGCGCGGTCTTTCTGGGCCAACGCTGGGGTCTGCTGGGCTGGATCGGCGCGATATTCTCGCTGGCGACGGTTTTCACCACGTCCATGATCTACACCCAGCTCAAGACCATTCCGCGTTGGAACATGAATCTGACACCAGCCATGTTCTTGTCATTCAGCCTTGCCGGTGGCGCGCTGCTGGCCGGAGCGGAAGCGCTGGCCCCTTGGTTGCTGGTCATTGCCGGTGCCGTGCAGCTGGCCTACTGGGCCAAGGGCGACGGTGCGCTGGCCGGTTCCGGAACCACTTTGGCAACCGCGACGGGGCTAGGGGATCGTGGCGCGGTCCGCGCATTCGAACCACCTCATACCGGAACAAACTATCTGCTGCGTGAGTTTGTGCATGTGGTCGGTCGGAAGCACGCTCAGAAATTACGAGTGATATCCTTCGGTCTGGCTTTTGTGCTGCCTCTGTTGCTGATCCTGATCCCCGTCGGCGGTGTTTTGATCAAGCATGTCTTTGCACTTCTGGCTGTGCTGTCACATCTGACCGGGGTTGCGGTTTCGCGCTGGTTGTTTTTTGCACAAGCCGAGCATGTGGTCGGGTTTTATTACGGAAAGCGATAGGGTCTCTGCCCGCGTCGCGGCGTGCCGCGACTCCCCCGGGATATTTTTGGCCAGATGAAGTTTGGATCCCGAAAGAAAAAGGGCGGCGCTCGATCTCCAAGGCCGCCCTTGTGAGTCGTTGTTTTGACTTCAGATCAGCCCAGCGTGCACCATTGCCGCTTCGATGGCAGCTTTGGTACTGTCTTCCAATTCGGTCAGCGGCGAGCGCACTTCGGTGCTGCACAGGCCAAGTCTGCTGAGCGCGTATTTGGCACCAACCAGACCGGGTTCGATAAAGATCGCTTCGTGCAAGGGCATCAGGCGGTCCTGATACTCCAGAGCTTTTACGTAATCGCCAGCAAGCGTTGCCTGCTGAAATTCTGCGCAGAGCTTCGGGGCCACGTTTGCGGTGACCGAAATGCAGCCCACTCCGCCATGAGCGTTAAAGCCCAGCGCTGTCGCGTCCTCTCCGGACAATTGGCAGAAATCAGCACCACAGCTTGCGCGTTGCTGGCTGACGCGGGCCAGATCGCCGGTCGCGTCTTTAACGCCAACGATGCGCGGCAATTTGGCCAACTCACCCATCGTTTCCGGGGTCATGTCGACGATCGAACGGCCCGGGATGTTGTAGATGATGATAGGGATATCGGCGCAGTCATGCAGCGTCTGGAAATGCGCCAACAGGCCCCGCTGCGTGGGCTTGTTGTAATAGGGCGTAACGACCAGTGCCGCATCTGCGCCGATTTTTTGCGCGAATTGGACGAACCGCACAGCCTCGACCGTGTTGTTGGAACCGGCACCGGCGATGACGGGCACTCGACCTGCGGCGGCATTCACGACCTCGGCAATAACCGTTTCATGTTCTTCATGGCTGAGCGTTGGGCTCTCCCCGGTTGTACCTACAGGAACAAGACCGGTCGAGCCTTGCTGAATCTGCCATTCTACCAAGTGTTTGAGCGTATCCAGGTCCAACGCGCCGTTGCTGAACGGGGTGACCAGGGCTGGCATTGAGCCTTTAAACATGGAACGCTCCTTAGGTGTTTTTTGCGCACCGGTCCGTCACGATTAAGGGTTTGTGAGTTGATCCCGGCGGCGCAAGGTTTATCCTGCATGGCTGTATCCTTGGTTTGTTGGAGAATGCAAGGGATGAGACGAATTCTGTCGCTGGGAATCTCAATGATTCTGGCACTGGCGCTGCAGCCGCAGGTTACTCGGGCGGATGCAACGCAGGATTTGCGCGCTGGGCTCTATGAAATGCGCAAGGGCGACTGGAATGCGGCGCTGCGCGTGACCGGCCAGCGCGGTTCGGTGGCGCGCGATATTATCGTCTGGCACTGGCTGCGTGAAGGCTTTGGCAGCTCGGGCGATGTGTTGGTATTTCTGGACCGTCGTCCCGATTGGCCCGGGCTTGCCTGGCTGCGTCGGAAAAGCGAGCCATCATTTACCGGAGCCGATTCGAACCGGGTTCTGAAATTCTATGAGGGGATGCCCCCGCAAACTGCTGAGGGTGCGTTGAACTATGCCGTGGCGCTAAAGAGCCAAGGCCGCAACGGAGAGGCCGAGGCCGATATTGTAGCCGCATGGCGGACGATGCCAATGGGGTCGGGTCTGCAAAAAAACTATCTGGAGAACTTTAGTAAACTGCTGAAACCCCATCACGAGGCACGGTTGGATCGGATGCTGTGGGACGGGCATCTGGTCAGCGCGGGGCAGATGTTGCCCCTGGTCGGTGCAGATTATCGCAAATTGGGTGAGGCGCGCATTGCTTTGCAAAAACGCGAGAATGGCGTGGATGGGAAGGTCGCCTCGGTACCGAGTGCGTTGGCCAAAGATCCCGGTCTGGCCTTTGACCGGTTCGTCTGGCGGGACCGCAAGGAACTGGATGACAGCGCCATTGATCTCATGTTGTCGCGCTCGACCGGACCGAAATCACTAGGCGAGCCGGACAAATGGGCGGAAGGACGACGCAGGTTGGCGCGTCTCGAGATGCGCACGGGCGATGCTGAACGCGCCTATGCGATTGCTGCCAATCACCATATGACCCCTGAAATGGGCTATGGTTATGCCGATCTGGAATGGCTCTCAGGCTTTCTCGCGCTGCGCAGGTTGAATGATCCGGCCACAGCTGTCAGGCATTTCCAGAATTTCTCGGAGGCGGTGCAATCGCCGATTTCGAAAGGGCGCGGCGGATATTGGCTGGGCCGTGCTTACGCGGCTCAAGGCGACGCAGACAAGGCGCACGAGGCTTATGCAGAGGGTGCGAACTATCAGACCTCATTCTATGGGCTTCTGGCGGCGGAACAGATCGGCCGCCCATTTGACAGCGAGCTGGCTAACCCGCGCCGTGCCCCGCATTGGAAACAGGCTGCATTTGCAGATTCGAGCGTGCTAGAGGCTGGGTTGCTGTTGCAGCGCGCGGGAGAGGGAAATCTTTCAGAACGGTTCCTGACCCATCTGGTAGAAGGTCTCGATCAAACGCAGGCCGCTCAGCTGGGGGATCTGGTGATTGAGCTGAATGAGCCGCATCTGGCTGTCATGATCGCCAAACGTGCGGCAACAACCGGTGTTGTTTTGCCTGCCGCCTATTATCCGGTGCATCCGGTCGCGGATATGGGGCTGCCGATGGCGAAAGAGATGACGCTTGCGATCGCCCGACGTGAAAGTGAGTTCGATCCGGTTGTCGTCAGCGGTGCAGGCGCTCGCGGCCTGATGCAGGTCATGCCCGCCACGGCCAAGCTTGTGGCGCAAGATATGGGCATTCTGGGCGGCCACAAAACCGCGCGTTTAACTTCGGACTGGCAGTACAACGCCAAACTGGGTGCGAATTATCTTGCGACACTGGCCGAAGACTTCAACGGCAATGTCGTGATGATGGCAGCAGGATATAATGCCGGACCACGACGGCCGATCTCTTGGATGGAGCGTTATGGTGACCCACGCAAAGGTCAGGTTGATGTCGTCGACTGGATCGAGACAATCCCGTTCAAGGAAACCCGGAACTATGTGATGCGTGTCGCCGAAAGCCTGCCGGTCTATCGTGCGCGGTTAGGGCAGCCAGCTTTGCCGGTACCGTTTTCGCAGGAACTAACCGGTTCGACCCTTGCGTCGTTCGCGCCATAGGGTGAACAGACCAGCCGCAATCACCAAGGCCGCACCTACAACGACCTCAGAACGCAGCGTTTCGTTGAAGATCGTGATGCCCAGAATTGCGCTCCACATCAGGTGGAAATAGGCGAATGGTTGCACTGCACTGGCCTCGGCCATCTCATAACACTTGATGAGCAGCCAATGCCCCAGCGCACCTGTAATGCAGAGCAACCCCATCCACAGCCAATCGCTGCGCGCCATAGGCTCCCAGAACCAGACACCGACGACAGTCATCGCGACCGCGCCAGCCACGCCGGTCCAGAAAAAACTGGTCGCGGTGCTGTCGCGCCGCGCAGCGTACCGGGTCAGCAGGCCATAGATCGCGAACATAAATGCCGAGATCAGCGGAATCACTGCCCATGGATTAAACACGCCCGCACCGGGCTGGAGAATAATGAGCACCCCGATACAGCCGACCCCAATCGCGGCCCAGCGGCGCCAGCCGACTTTCTCACCCAGAACCGGACCGCTGAGGGCGGCTATCAGCAGCGGGTAGCAGATGAACACCGCCTGACTTTCGATCAAGCCCAGAATAGTAAAGCTGAAGACGGCCACGCATATTTCTCCGGCCAGCAGCACTCCCCGAAAAATCTGCAGTCCCAGCTGGCTGGTTTGCGCTGCAGCGCACAGACCTCCGGTTGATCTTGCCGCCAGAGCGATCACGAACGCGGCAAAGAACCAGTACCGGATCATCACGACCATATAGGTGTTGTAGGTTCCGGCCAGATGCCGCGAAATCCCATCCTGCAAGGCGAATACGATCGTCGCGCCGATCATCAGCGCAATACCTGCGTTGACGTTGTTCTTCTGGCTCATGGCTTCACCGCTCGGGTCATATGCCGTTTGCGGCCAAAGCCGGGGCTGCGGGTTACGTCAAAGCCCGCATCGGACAGGCCCCGACGCACGAACCCTGCAGCAGTATACGTCGCCACAGTGCCACCTTGGACCGTGTGTTCTGCCGCTTGCTGCAGCAAATCAGCCCCCCACAGTTCGGGGTTTTTTGCAGGCGAGAAGCCATCCAGAAACCAAGCATCTGCTTCGCCAGTCCACTCGGGCAATGTCTGGCGCGCATCGCCGGCGATGACCTCAAGTTGCAGCGTGTCTAACACGCAATTCTGCCCATTCCACGCCCTCAGAAAACGTTCTGCCCACGGTGCCACCTCGGGGAAGGCAGCCAAGGCACGGGCCATGTCTTCTGCCGCCATCGGATAAGCCTCAAAGCTGGTGAAGAACAGCTGTGTGGTCTGCCCCGCAGCTTCCCACGCCGACCACGCAGTCAACAAGTTCAGGCCCGTGCCAAATCCCAGCTCTGCAATATGAAACCCCGGAGCAAAGCGTCCGGGCAGATCATTGCCCGCCAGAAATACGTGCCGCGTTTCCTCCAACCCGTTCTGCAACGAATAATAGGGGTCATCGAACCGATCCGAGACCGGTATCTGATCCTCTGTCCAAGTGAGTTCGGCACGCTGGTCTGCCATCGGGGAATCCTGTAGCTAAGCGGCGCGACACTGAACAAGGAAAAGGGGATTGGCAATGGTCGATGTGACGGTGCGGGGCGCAGGGATCTTTGGCCTCTCCATCGCCTGGACCTGTGCCCGACGCGGCGCGAAGGTTCAGATCGTCGACCCGTTTGGCCCCGGTGCGGGGTCCAGCGGCGGGTTGGTTGGCGCACTGGCGCCACATGTGCCGGAAAACTGGAACGCGAAAAAGGCATTTCAGTTCGAAAGTCTGATCATGGCCGAACCGTTCTGGAAACAGGTTGAGACTACAGGCGGGGTGTCACCGGGATACGCCCGGCTGGGACGCCTGCAACCCATACCGGACGCGCGCAGTTTGGAGCTGGCCCGCACACGCGAACACACGGCGACGACGCTGTGGCAAGGTCAGGCTGAGTGGAGCGTGAAAGCCGTGGATCAGGTCGGGGCTTGGTGTCCTCCCAGCCCCGTAGGTTTTGTCATTCACGACACGCTGAGCGCGCGCATGCACCCCAGGCGGGCCTGCGCCGCGCTGGTTGCCGCACTTGGCGTGATGGGCGTTGAAGTTGTCCGAGAAGCGCCCGACAGGGGGCAGGTCGTTCACGCGACGGGGCTTGCGGGCTTGCAAGAACTCAGCGCCGCGTATGGCAAGACAATTGGAAACGGCGTGAAGGGACAGGCGGCATTGCTGCGGTTCGATGCAGGCACCGTACCGCAACTATTCGCAGATGCCGTTCACATCGTGCCACATGCCGATGGCACATTGGCGATCGGCTCGACCTCTGAACGCGAGTATGTTGACCCGACCAGCACCGATAACGCGTTGGACGATGTGCTGGATCGGGCCATGCGGGCTGTGCCGGTTCTTCACGGAGCGGAAGTGATCGAACGTTGGGCTGGCGTTCGCCCGCGCAGCAAAAGCCGCGCGCCGATGCTGGGCGCGCATCCATTGCACCAAGGGCAGTTCATCGCCAATGGCGGCTTCAAGATTGGCTTTGGCATGGCACCGAAGATTGCCGAGGTTATAACTGACCTGATGCTGGAAGGGCGCGATGCGATCCCGCAAGAGTTTCTTCCCGAAGCATCACTTTGATTGCGGCACCGCAGTCGCTGTCATGCATAGACGGCCTCCCGGGCCGCGCACCCAGAGCTCCTGCCCGTTTCTGCACAGAGTCGCTGTTTCGAAGTGCATCAACGGTGACGACGCGCGAAACGAGAACTCCGCCAATGGTCCCATCGATTCAGTTGCAAACAACATGAGCAACTGAGCCAACAAAGGTCCGTGGACGACCAGCCCGGTATAACCTTCCACCCCGCGCGCGTAATCAACATCGTAATGTATCCGGTGCCCGTTGAACGTGAGCGCCGAATAGCGGAACAGCAAGGTTGTATCGAATTCCACCTCACGCCGGTCCAACTCATCCGTTCTGGCTATCGGAGCCTCTGGCGATTGAACCTCGGTTGAGGGATCTTCGCGGTAAACCAGATCCTGCCATTCAGTGATGCAGAGCGTATCTTTCTGCCACATCTCGTGGCGCAGCGTTACAAAGGCGAGTGGCCCTGTGCGCCCTGTCTTTGCGGCCACGCTTTCCCGAACTGATCGACGTTCTGCAAAGACTCCCGCAACAAAGGGACGATGAAACTGCAGACGCCCACCTGCCCACATACGCCGCGGCAAACCCATGTCGGGAATAAGCCCTTGACCCACTTGCGGATGTCCATCGCGCCCCAGCGCATCCGGCAAATGTGGGGACCAGAAATAGAGTTGATGGAAGAAAGGCGGCAGCGGCGATCCGGCCTTTATCGTCGGTGCCTGCCCCAACGCCGATTGCAAAGCGGTGGCCCGGGCCGGGTCCAAGACATCGGCTATGATCTCTGTTGGGTTTTCGTCTTTCATCTGCGCAACCTAAGACTTGCAACAGAGCGCCACAAGCGAGGTGGGTTAGAAGCCGGCCTCGGCCCGCAGCTTCTGCATCAAAGTATGCAAAGTGCGCTCGTACCGCTCATTCGATAAACGACCTTCGGCATCGAACTCGTTCGAACTGTCAGCCAGATGGATTTCCGGCCCCTGCAGGATACGGGGCTGGAAAGGCACCATAAACGATCGCAGGATCATCTGGGCCCGCTCGCCCCCAGCGCGTCCTGCAGCAGCGGACATCACGGCGACCGGCTTGTCCATCCAGGGCTTACCGCTGGTCCGGCTGACCCAGTCCAACGCATTCTTCAGCACGCCCGAGGGGCCTTTGTTGTATTCCGGTGTCGAAATGATCACTGCATCAGCCTGCGCAATCTGATCTGCCAGCAGCTGTACGGCTTCGGGAATACCTTCGCCAACTTCGACATCACCGTCATAGAGGGGCAGGTTCAGGTCTGCCTCGATGAATGTGCCTGGCTCGAACAGACGTGCGGCTTCGCGCAGCAGCTTACGGTTGGTCGCATCCCGGCGCAGCGAACCGGATAGGCCGACAAGGATCGGATCAGACATGGGGAAACTCCGCTATGGTGTTTCCCCTTACCTAGCCCGGGAATGCCCCGAGCCAAAGCCCCAGCGACGCGCAGTCACTGTGCGCCAAGCGCGCGATCAGGCGTTGCCGCTGGGAACAACCACAATCTCGACGCGACGGTTCTGGGCTTTGCCCTCGGGCGTCAGGTTCGACGCAATCGGGTTGTTCTCACCCTGCCCCACCGTGGTAATACGGGAATAGCTGACACCATTGGCCTGCAGAATATCAGCGACCGCATTTGCGCGCCGCTCGGACAGGCCGAGGTTATACGACGCCTCTCCGTCACTGTCAGTATGGCCGATGATCTGGACGTTTGAGTTCGGGTAGTTGACCAGGTTCTGCCCCACTTTCACCAAATCGGCCCGCAAGGCTGGGCGCACGGTTGAGCTGTCGGTATCGAAGGTGATGTCATTTGGGACCGTGACGATCAGACGGTCACCTGCATTGACGATGGTAATGCCGTCGTTGGCCAGCTGTTGCCGCAATTCGGCCGCTTGGCGATCAAGCTGATTGCCGATCACACCACCGCCTGCGGCCCCGATCGCACCACCAGCCAACGCGCCCAGCAACGGGTCGGAATCATTTGCAATCGCGCCCACGCCCGCGCCGATCAAACCACCCAGCAACGCGCCTTGTTTGGCATTCTGGTTGGGATCGTTTTGCACCGAAAGGGTGCCCGGATCAGTACACGCCCCCAGAAACAGCGCCGAACACAACCCGACTGTCAGTACACATTTGGAAATCGCCATGGAATCACCTTCTGCTCACGCACCCGTTTGCCGGGTTTGCTTCGTTCTGCGCAGTATAACACGGTGAGAACAATGAGCCTCAAGCAACAATTGAGTGAAATAGGCAAATACCCGCCATTCAAGCTGCCCCTACAGAGCTATCCCAAGTGTTCTGCTCTTGCCAGATCGTTCGCAGGGGTTCCCCTTGCCCGCAGAAGTGATCCTCGGTCATTTCACAGGCCCAAATCCTATCTGTACGGAAGTGACGAAACCCGTTTCTTAGCTCGCACCACGCGGCGAGCATAGTACATTCAATGTGGTAGATAAGGGCGACGGGCCGCACCGTACGCTCGGTACGCTCATCCTTCGAATTTACGTAGGTGATGCGAATCTTACGTTCATCCCGGATTGCTTCGCGATAGTTCACGACAGGTATGCAGCCCTTTTCCGGATCATCCATCGGTGCGCCCCAAGGCGCGACCTGAAGCCAGTCCGCTGGCACACGCAGGGCCTCGATCTTGCGACATACGCGGTCAGCCGCCTGTTGCAGGGTACTGTCACCGGTACGGGCCAGCATTGATAAGCCAACCCAGAGCGCCTCAACCTCTTCAGCGTCGAAATTGAGCGGCGGCAGGTCATAACCGCGTCGCATCAGATAGCCGACACCCGCTTCGCCCTCGATTGGCGTGCGCTGCGCCTGCAACGCGGCAATATCGCGATAGACAGTGCGCACCGAAACCTCGAGCTTGGCGGCCAAAGCCTCAGCTGTGACGGGCGCTTCAGCAGCACGCAAAATCTGAATGATTTCAAAAAGACGGGTCGAACGGCGCATCCGGGTCTCCTTACGATCTGCTGACAACTTAGCACACCCCCCTGACAGGGTGGTGTCAGGAGTGTTGGGCGAAGATTGCTCAATTGCAAATCAGGAGAGCAACCATGCCTTACCTTGACAATCACGTAATGATGACCCTGAAACTGGACCGCTGGTCCCAGGACCACGTTTTGCGCGGATTTGAGATTGAGCGTGAACTCGCTGCGACACGCCAACGCCAGATCGGGCGTCCAGTCAAACGGACCAGGCGGTTTTCGTTGGGAAATCTGAAGATACTCTGGACCAGCAGCGCCTGAAATCAAAACTCGGCGGGGGCCCGGAACTTCATCGAGACCCCGCCCTCGGGATTCTTGAGCCTCAGTTCTTCCGAATGCAGCATCAACCGCGGGAAATCACGTGCTGCACCTTCTGCGTAAAACGGATCGCCCAGGATCGGATGGCCCAGCGCCTGCATGTGCACGCGCAATTGATGTGAACGGCCAGTTTTGGGAAATAGACGCACCCGCGTCGCCTCGCCCTCGTACTTGATCACCCGCCAATCGGTGACCGCAGGTTTACCTGTTTCATGGCAAACCATCTGACGCGGACGGTTGGGCCAATCCACGATCAGCGGCAGATCGACGGTGCCGGTTTTAGGCTTAACCGCACCCCATACACGCGCGACATAGGTCTTGCGGGTCTGCCGGTTCTCGAATTGCAGGCCAAGATGTCGTTGTGCATGTGGCGTCTGAGCAAACACCATCACGCCAGATGTGTCGCGATCCAATCGATGCACCAAAAGTGCCTGTGGAAACGCCGCCTGCACGCGGGCAAGCAAACAGTCCGCCAGATGCGTGCCCCGCCCCGGTACCGACAGCAGCCCAGAAGGCTTGTTCACCACGATCAATTGCGTGTCTTCAAACAGAACATCCAGAGGGGTTTGCGGGGGATCATAGGTCTCACTCATGCCGGCCTGCCTAACTCAGCCCTCTGCTTCCCGCAACGTCGTCCTTGCTGGAATGAAACGATTGAGCAAATCTTGGACCAACAAGAAGGAACGCGGCATGCACCCGACAATCGAACGAATGCAGGAAGTCGTTGCGAAAGGCGATGAAAACCTGATCCATGAATTGCTGGCCGAGGACGTGCGATTTTCGCCACCCACCTATTACAGCACATGGACGGGGCGCGAACCCGTCGCGGCGGTTTTGGGCCATGTGGGGCAGGTCTTTTCGGATTTTCAGTATCGCCGGGTCATGGGTGTTGGCAATGATTGGGCATTGGAGTTTCAATGCAAGGTCGGTGAGTTGAACGCCGTGGGCGCGGACCTGATCACGCTGAACGCTGAGGGGCTGATTCAGGAGTTCGAGGTTGTCATGCGCCCGTACAAAACCATCGGTGCACTACGTGAAGCCATGATGGCACGGGTCACGACGGATCCGCGTTTTCTGAAGTTCAAAGAGGCGCTGAACTGAAGGTGCCATTCCCTGTCGCCGCAGATCAAATCCTGAGAATTCCGCTTTTGCCGCTGCTGGCCGTTCAAGGCCAATCGGTAAAGCGCCGCGCGCGTTTTCTGCCCGAGCCATTAGGTCCACGCAACGGGCGCGCCGGACGTGGGCCGAGGCTGCGCCTTCTGATCGCTGGCGACAGCTCTGCGGCTGGAGTAGGCGCTGGAACCCAAAGTCAGGCGCTTTCGGGGCAGTTGGTCACCCAGTTGACCAAGCGTTATTCTGTTGAGTGGAGGCTCGAGGCGACCACAGGGTACACCACACGAGACGCGATCCAGCGGCTGCAAAGTGTCTCAGAGAACTTTGACGTCGTCGTAACTGCGCTGGGCGTAAACGATGTGACCCGTGCAGTAACGCGCCGAGCTTTTGAGCGCCACCAAGCGCAGTTGTTGGAGCTGTTGACCGGCCCTATCGGGGCAAGGCAAGTTGTTGTAACCGCTGTCCCCCAAATGGCACGCTTTCCTGCATTGCCCCAACCTCTGGCTTGGTTCCTGGGCCAGCAGGCAGCAAGGCTGGATCACGGGTTGCAAAAGGTGGTCGCTGGATTTCCGCAAGCCTCGCACCTGGCGCTGGACTTACCCAATGACCCGGCGCTCGCCGCACCAGATGGATATCATCCCAGCCCCAAGACCTATGCGATTTGGGCCGAAGAAATTGCTCGGCTCATCCGCTAGGTCTGAGAGCGAATTTGCCTGATCATCGGGATCGAATACACCACCAACGCAGCCCAGATCAGGGGGAATGCAATCATTCTTGCCCGATCAATATGTTCGCCGAACAAGGTAATTGCGGTGATGAAAATCATCGTGGGCGCGATGTATTGCAAGATACCCATCGTTGACAGCCGCACCAATTTGGCCCCATTGGCGTACAGCAACAGTGGAATTGCGGTGACCAGCCCCGCCCCCGCCAGAAGCGCGGTGTCGGACGTGGCTGCACCAAAATGAGCGGTCCCAGTGAACCCCAGCCAAGTAATGTAAACCAGGGCTGGGATCAGCAGGATGAGCACTTCAAGCAAAAAGCCCTGATTGGGTCCGATCGGAAGTGAGCGTTTGAAGAACGCATAGAACCCCCAACTAACCATCAAGCCAAGGGCGGCCCAGGGTAGGCTTCCTGCCTGAAACACCAAAACCAGCACCCCCAAAGCGGCCAGCCCGACCGCAATCAATTGCGTCCGGGTCAAGGGTTCGCGCAGCAATATCGCACCCAGAGCGATACTGAACAAAGGATTGATATAGTACCCCAACGCGGCATCCAGCGCGTGACCTGAGGAAATCGCCCAGACATAGATCGCCCAATTCACAGAAACCAGAGCAGCCGTAATCGCCGCCATTCCCAGCATCTTGGGGTTTCTCAACGCAGCCTTCAGGTCACCGGTCCGCCCAAGTGCAATCAGTAACAGCCCAGCCACCGGGATCGACCAAACGACCCGATGAGCGACAATTTCGATCGGACCAATATGCTCCATCGCTTTCATGTAAAGCGGAAGAAACCCCCAAAGAAGATACGCAGACACGGCCAGAACCAGCCCTTTGGGCGTGTCCATGTTGTTTTGTTGGATGGGGGTGTCTGCCACAGTGAGCCTCCGACTGATACCGTGTTTCTTTACGGCAAGTCAGACAGGCTTGGGAACCTTCAAAACAGTGAAGCGCATCATCAGGAATTTTGATACGTCACGCCCAGGTCGAGGGGCCTTAAGAATAGAGCCGGGGCGCCGAAGCGCCCCGTCAATTTGATTACACTTTGACGCGTTCGGATTTCGGGTCGTACATCGGTTTCAGCGAAGCCTCGGCTTTCACCTTTACGCCACACACATCAATCTCGTAGGTCGAGGCAAGGACATCTGCCGCCTTTTCACCTTCGGACGGCACATAACCCAACCCAATGGCACCACCCAAGGTGTGACCATAGTTGCCCGACGTCAGGTAGCCCACATATTCGCCGTCGCGAATGATCGGTTCGTTGTGGAACAGCAGCGGTTCAGCATCTGTCAGCTTGAACTGAACCAGACGGCTCTGGGGGCCGCTTTCCTTGCGGGCAATCACCGCTTCGCGCCCGATGAAATCGCTGCCCTTGTCGACTTTGACAGCAAAGCCCAGGCCGGCATCGACGACATGATCTTCACAGGTGATGTCGTGTCCGAAATGGCGGAATCCCTTTTCGATCCGCGCGCTGTCCATCATATGCATACCGCAGAGTTTCAGGCCCATGTCCTGCCCGGCCTCATACAGGGTTTCAAATACATGGCCTGCCATGTCCGAAGATACATAGATCTCCCAGCCAAGCTCGCCCACATAGGTCACGCGGTGGGCCCGGGCGAGGCCCATGCCGATCTCAATGTCCTGCGCTGTGCCGAACGGATTGGTCGCGTTTGTGAAATCAGCCGGTGAAACCTTTTCCAGCAACGCGCGGGCATTCGGACCCATGACCGCCAGAACACCTTCCCCTGCGGTGACATCTGTGATGACCACATTGAAATTGCCTGCATGGCGCATCATCCAGGTCTGATCGGCCTGACGGGTCGCGGCCGGGGTGACGACCAGATAGGCGGTCTCGGTCAGGCGCGTAACCGTGACATCAGCTTCGATCCCGCCTGCGCGGTTCAGGAATTGGGTATAAACGATCTTGCCGTTCGGCACCGAGTAATCGCCGCCGCCGATATAGTTCATGAACTTCTCGGCATCCGGCCCTTCAACGCGGATCTTGCCGAAGGATGACATGTCATACATGCCCACATTCTCGCGCACGGCGCAGTGTTCTGCGGCCGAGTTCTCAAACCAGTTCTGGCGTTTCCAGCTATACTGATATTCGCGCGCTTGCCCGTCATTGGCAAACCAGTTGGCGCGTTCCCAACCCGCCAGTTCGCCCATTACCGCACCCTGTTCCAGCAGGTGGTGATGGAACGGTGTCCGGCGTACACCACGCGCGGTCGCCTTTTGGCGATACGGGAAGTGATCGGCATAGAGCAGGCCCAGCGTCTCTTTCGAGCGCTCAAACAAGTACTGCTTGTTGCCCTGAAATGGCTGCATGCGGCCGATATCCACATCACCCAGATCGAATGGTTTCTCGCCGGAATCCATCCATTCTGCCAGCGCCATTCCAGCACCGCCTGCGGATTGAATACCAATCGAGTTGAACCCTGCCGCAACCCAGACATTGTCCATCTCGGGCGCAAGACCCAGATGATAGGCGTCATCGGGCGTAAAGGATTCAGGACCATTAAAGAAGGTATGAATACCAGCTTCGGCCAACAGCGGAACGCGCTCAACGGCTTTTTCCAGAATCGGCTCGAAGTGGTCGAAATCTTCCTGAAGCTGGTCGAATTCAAAGGTATCCGGGATACCGTTCATCGCCCATGGTTTCGATTCCGGCTCGAACGCGCCCAAAAGGATTTTACCCGCGTCTTCCTTGTAATATGCGTATTCATCCGGCACGCGCAGCACTGGCAGCTGGGTCATGCCGTCAATGTTTTCGGTTACGATATAGAAGTGTTCGCAGGCGTGAAGCGGCACATTAACACCGGCCATACGGCCAACCTCATGACCCCACATACCGGCACAGTTCACCACTATATCGCATTCGATGTGACCCGAGGCGCTGCCATCATCTGCAACCCAATCGACGCCAGTGACCGTGCGTCCCTGCTTGACGATGTCAGTTACCTTTACGCGTTCTTTGACGATTCCACCGCGCTGCCGTGCACCTTTGGCCAATGCAAGCGCGATGTTTGCAGGATCGCCCTGTCCATCCAGCGGCAGGTAGACCGCGCCCTTTATCCCATCAAGATTGATGTGCGGGTAAAGCTCTTGCACACGCTCATTCGAAATCTCTTCAACCTCAACCCCGAAGGCGCGGGCCATTGCGGCCTGGCGATAGATTTCTTCCTTCCGCTCTTCGGTCAAAGCAACCGTGATCGACCCGCAACGCTTGAAGCCCGTCGCAACACCGGTTTCTTCTTCAAGCGAGCCATAAAGCTCCTGGCTATACTTAGCCAGCTTGGTCATGTTTTTGGTTGCACGAAGCTGCGCGATCAGGCCCGCTGCATGCCACGTCGTGCCGCTGGTCAGTTGCTTGCGTTCCAGCAAAACAACATCGGTCCAACCTTTCTTGGTTAGATGGTACGCGACCGAGCATCCAATGACGCCGCCGCCGATGATGACCACACGGGCCTTGGTGGGAAGATCAACCATGTTGATGACTCCGATGTCTCAGGTTTGGCGCAAATTGCCATGATGGAGCGACAAAGAAAGCGTCAAAAGCGTCAACTCGATTGCAAAAATCACCGATATTCAGAGCCCCGTTTTTTGCGTCTCAGGACAAAAGGTGTGACGCCAAAAAAGCTTTTGTACACAGATGAAAATCCGTTTGGAAAACCGCAAACCAGTCCGATCTCCCGGACGCTCATAGTGGTGTTCAAAAGCAGGTTGTTGGCCTTAGCCAGTCGCATCTCGCGATAAAATCCGTTCGGAGTTGTACCGAAAACGGCCTTGAATTTTCGTTCAAGCGATCGGTTCGATACGTGCAACATGTCGACGATCTGATTGATCGGTAAAGGCTCTTCGATATTGGCCTGCATCAACTTGATGCACTGATCCAGCTTTTCGTCGCCCGTGGCCGTCTTTCGGGCCCCTGAAAATGGCTGCATGGACGAAAAATCCCGAATGCTCTCATGCAGCATGATGTCGGCGACGGTCATCTTGGCTGCGCCCGAGATATGCCGCCCAATCACCGCCAGTGCGACATCTGTCGTTGCCTCCATTCCCGCGCAGGTCACAACAGCGCCCTGCTCGGTCGCGATTGAAAGTTTGGCTTCGAACCGTGCCCCGCGTTCACGCAGAAAAGATGCGTTCTCCCAATGGGTTGCCATGTGATCTGCGCCGTTTTCATCGATGTACCGGCTTGCTGCTTCGGCCAGCAGAAAGACCTGAGCACCGCGATATGTGTAGTCCGACACGACGCGCCCCAAGGAAAGCTCTGGCTGATCCGGATCAGAGTTTCCAATGACGAATAGGTAATCTGCCTTGGGCTGTGCTGGTATGGATTCGGTGGAAACGGTCGCACCGCTGCTGCTTTCAACCGGCCCGCCCTTGCGGGATCGATAGGTGAACGTGAACGGGGGATGCGTGCATACCCGGTTCGCTATGCGCAACACGTCGACCAGCGAGGCCAGTTCCAGCAACACATAACCCGGCGCAACCAGAATATCAAAGTGACGCTGGCTATGGCTTTGCAATTGTCCGGAATTTGCTCGGACAGACATCTGAGGTCCCCTTAGACAATCTTGTGCCCGGCCGCGCGCAAACGATCGGCAAGTGTTTTGATGTGATCAGGTCCGACTTCGCAGCAACCGCCAACGATTGTAGCACCCTGCGCCACCCAGTCCATTGCATGTTGCGCATAGGCTTCAGGGCCCAGATCCGTGCGGCTTTCCAGCGCGTCAACCGTTGGCGCATCCTTCAGGAAGCCATCCTTTATACCCGTAAATCCGTTGGCATAAGCGCCATATGGGCAACCCAGTTCTGCGATAATCCCCAATGCCGCAGGAATAGCCTCGGGCCGGGCGCAATTGATCAGAACCGCTTCGGGGGCAAATTGCTCGACCAGTGGGGCAATATCCCCCAAAGCTTCACCCGACCGCAAACGAGTGCCGTCCTCATCCATCACCGACAAGGCCAACCAGACGGGTTTGCCGCACTTCTCTGTGCCGCGTAGCGCACCTTCGGCTTCCAACACCGAAGATACTGTTTCGATCAGGAACAGATCGACCCGGTTTGCCATCATTCCAGCCAACTCGGCGAATTTTTCTGCCGCGTCTTGCGGATCCGGATTCAGGTCGGGCCGGTAGCTAGCCAAAAGCGGACCAAGCGCACCCGCAATGCGCCCGCCAGTGTCATGGCGGGCCTGTTCGACGCGGGTTAGGGCCGTTTCAATCAGCAAAGGCATCTGATCTTCGATCCCCTCGCGCACCAGACGCGAACGGTGAACGGCGTAGGTGTTCGTTGTGGCAATCGTTGCACCACTTTGGAAATAGGCAGCATGGACTTCGGTTAACAAGTCAGGCTTGTCGATCATCACCCGTGTCGACCATAGCGGCGTGGGCCTGTCGCCACTGCGTTTCACCAGTTCCTGACCGATTGAGCCGTCCAACAGCGTTATGTCAGCCATTCGCTCCCCCTTTTTTAAGGAACCAATACCAGCTTTCCAGGCAAGGTCTTGGACAAAAAGTCCTCTTGTGCCTGTATGATGTCACGCAATGGGTAGGTCTTGGAGACCAAAGGCTTGATCCGCCCCGCATTCATAAGCGCGACGAGCCGACCAAATACCTCGGGCGACTGCTGCGTGCAGCCATGAATTGTGATGTCGCGCAGATAGATATCGCGTAAGTCGGCAGTGACCATTGGGCCTGCAATCGCGCCGGATACAGCATAGTGCCCACCGGGTTTCAAAGCCAAAATAAGGTCTGGCCATGCCGCTCCGCCAACGACATCAATGACGACATCAAACATATCTTTTGGGACCGGGGCGTTGCGGTCATACGTATCTGTTGCACCCTGCGACTTGACCACATCCGCCTTGGTCTCGCTAGTTACCCCCCAAACCTGAGCCCCGCGAAGCGCTGCGAGTTGGACTGCAGCAAGGCCCACTCCGCCTGAGGCCCCTGTGATCAGCACATTCTGACCCGCCGTAACGCCAGCACGGGTCAACAGGTTATCAGCCGTTCCAAAGGCACAAGGGATGGCGGCAATTTCGACATCACTCAAGGGCGAGTCTGTCACGTCATAGAGATCAGTGCTGTCGACCAAACAATACTGCGCAAAGGCCCCATCAATTTCCGAGCCAAGCGCGATGAACCCTGCCGGATTATTTGGTCCGGGGCGTGGTAGGTTGATCGGGCAGGTCACGCGCTGGCCGGGCTGAAATCCAGTTGCTGGATCAGCCAGTTCGACGATCCCACACAAATCACCGCCCTGTATACGCGGGAACTGTAACGCCCCGCCCCAACCTCCGGCTTGCACATCCTGATCAACGGCATCTGTTGCCCCGGTCACCTCCGAGGAATACCAGCCGACACGCGTATTGATATCCGTGTTGTTCACCCCAGCCGCTGCGACCCGGACCAGCACCTGACCGGGGCCGGGTTTTGGCACGGGTATGTCTTCGCGCCACTCCAGCGCGTCTGACCCGCCGTGGCGGGTCAGATAAACACCATGCATCAAGCTGGGCACGCCCATGGATCAGGCCCGCAGCCTTTCGTTGGAAGGATCCCAAAGGGGTTGATCTTCCTGCACGACCGCCGGGAACTTCTGACCGTAAATCTCGACCTCCAAAGCGGTTCCGGGGTTGGCGAGTTCAGCTTTGACCATGCCCAATGCGATGGATTTGCCAACGCGGTAACCCCAAGCACCCGAGGTTGTCTCCCCGACGATCTCGCCATTCTGCCAGATGCAAGACATATAAGGCGCATCGCAGTCACCCGCATCAACGGTCAGAGTAACGAAGGCTTTCTTCACACCTTGCTGCTTTTCATTCAGAATCGCGGCCTTGCCCGGGAAGTCCTGCGGCTTGTCCAGTTTGACGAAACGTCCCAGCCCGCCTTCCAACAGCGAGTAATCGGTCGACAGGTCGCCTTTCCACGCGCGGTATCCTTTTTCGATTCGCAGCGAGTTTAGCGCATACATGCCAAATGGCTTGGCACCAGCGTCGAGAATTGCGTCGTAGATTGCGGGCATATGCTCGTTCAGCGCGTGAACCTCCCAACCCAGCTCACCAGCAAAGGAAACTCGGATCAGATAGGCCGGTTGTCCAGCTACGGTGGCCGCCTGATGGGTCAGCCAGCCCAGCGATAAGTCTGCATCCGTCAAGTTAGAAAGGATTTCGCGAGATTTCGGGCCAGTGACAATCAGCGTGTCGCGGGTCGTGGTGACATCCTCAACAGACACGCCTTCGGGCATTACGGCCATCAGGAGGTCACGGTCATGCCACTGAGCGGTAGCTGCAGTGATCATCACGAACTCATCTTCGCCCAACCGCAGACAGGACATCTCGGTCAGGATACGGCCCCGATCATCCGAGATGTAGACCAGATTGATGCGTCCGACTTTGGGTAGACCCCCAGTGACCAACCCGCGCAGAGCCTCGGCCGTGCCATCGCCCTTGACCATGAAACGCGAAAAGCCAGGCAGGTCGAGCACACCACAATGATCGCGTACGGCTTCACATTCTTCTTTGACCCGTTGCTCCCATGGGCCGGACCGGCCCCAGGTGTGGGTGGCTTCCAGCGATGTGTCGTCGCCCGGTTGCGCGAACCAATTGGCACGTTCCCAACCATTGTATACCCCCATGACGCCGCCGAGTTCCTTGACCTTGGCGTGCACTGGCGAGACCTTTTTGTCGCGCGCGGCGGGCCATTCGTGATGGGGGAAGTGCATGGCATATTCGTTGCCATAGACTTCCATGCCCTTCTGATTGCAATAGTCCTGATCGGTGTAGTCAGTATAGCGACGCGGATCGACGGCCCACATGTCCCACTCGGTATGTCCATCGACGATCCATTCGGCCAGCACCTTGCCGGCACCACCACCTTGCGCGATGCCGAAGGTAAAGGAGTGGGCCTCAAACGCGTTTCTGACGCCGGGCATCGGGCCGATAAGCGGAAGACCATCGGGTGCATAAGGGATCGGGCCATTGATCACGCGGCCAACACCTGAGGTTGCCATCAAAGGCACACGCTCCATCGCGTCGGTGACGATGTCCTCGATACGGTCCAGATCGTCATTCCAAAGCTGGAAGCTGAAATCCTCAGGCATCGGGTCGTCATCGGTCATCCAGTGGCCTTTGCAGGTGGGCTCGTAAGGACCAAGGTTAAAGCCGTTCTTCTCCTGCCGCAGATAGTAAGAGATATCGACATCGCGCAGCAAAGGCAGCTTGCCGCCGTGTTCCTTTGACCATGCTTCAACTTCGGGCACTTCATCGGTCAGTAGATACTGATGGCTCATAACCATGGCCGGGACGGTACGGCCACCGAAGGGCTTGAACATCTCACCAACGCGCTGCGCGTAATATCCGGCGGCATTGACGACATAGTCACAGGCGATATCACCTTTTTCAGTATGCACGGTCCAAGTGCCATCATCATGCTGGGTCACATTGGTCGCCGGGCAGAAGCGGATGATTTTTTGCCCCATATCCCGCGCACCCTTGGCAAACGCCTGCGTCAGCTGCGCCGGGTCGATGTCACCGTCCGTTGGATCATAGAGCACGCCTTCAAGGTCGTGGATTTCCAGGAAAGGATAGTGTTCTTTAGCCTGCTCGGGGGTCCACATCTCCATTGGGATGCCCTGATAGCGGCCCATCGACATGGCGTGTTCGAATTCCTGCATCCGCTCTTTGCTGTGCGCCAGACGGATCGAACCCGAGACATGGTAGTTCATGGGATAGTCGACCTCTTCCGCGAGGCGCGAATACAGCTCGGTCGAATAGCGCTGCATGTTCATGATTGCCCAGGAATTCGAGAATGTCGGAACGTTGCCCGCGGCATGCCAGGTCGAGCCTGCAGTCAGCTCGTTCTTTTCCAGCAGGACACAATCGGTCCAGCCCTTCTTTGCCAAATGATAAAGCGACGAACAGCCGATGACACCGCCACCGATGATGACCACACGGGCCTTGGTTGGAAAATCACTCATGTGTTTGGTTCCCTATTAATGTGCCCGCTGGGGCAGGTCGTCTTTGATGTCATAGTAATCGCCCTTGTCCGCCACAAAGATGTGCTGGGCGAGTTTCAACCCGGTGGGTTCGTCTAACGAACCCACGGAAATTGCGATCGTGTCCTCTTCATTGTGCTGCCAAAAGAGAAACGAACCACAGGCGCGGCAAAATCCGCGCTTGGCAATGTCAGAAGCGCGATACCAGCCTAACGTTTCGCTGCTGATAAAGCTCAGATTGTCTTGATGTGTCACAGTTGACGCCCACAGATGCCCCGACTGTTTGCGGCACTGGCCGCAATGGCAGGCATTGGGCGGGGTGAGCTCACCATCGATGGCAAAAGCGACAGAACCGCAGAGACAGGACCCCTTATGCATAGCTTTACACTCTCGCTGTGGGCGTTGAGCTGGCTCCCAGCAAAACGCCATAAACAATGAAACAAGTCGCCATCACGCGGCGCACCCAGATATTGAACACTGCACCCAATGCGGCCTTGCCCATCAACGCACCCAGCAGGGTGAAACCGGTATAGCTGAGCGTGGTGATGACCAGAGCGGTGGGCATGATCACGACCATCTGCTGCCAAATCGGAACATCCGGCTGCACGAACTGCGAAAATGCAGCGAGGTATCCGGCAACGCTTTTTGGATTGATCGTCGCAACAGCCAACGCGTGCAGATAGACATGTCGCGCCGCGCGCTCTGACGCTGGAGCGGGCTTTGTTGCGTTCATCCAACCGCGAATGCCCATCCAGATCAAAAACCCTGCCCCGACCAACTTGGCCAGAAAGAACCCCGTTGGCGAGGCCGCAATCAACGCTGTGATCCCAACGGCCGACAGGATCAGGAACGCACCTGCCTGCGTCAGAATAGCCAGCACACCCAACATCGCTTTGGGAAACGGCAGGCTCATCCCGTTAGAGATGCAGTTGACCGCATTCGGCCCTGGGGTGGTTACGAAAACCACCCAGAACAGCGCAAATATGGTCCACGCCTCAAAACTCATCAGTACACCGGAGGTGCGATAACCCAAACAGCAACCGCGGGTTCATCAAATGGGTTGGACCATGTGTAGGGTTCGTGCTTGATCCGGAAGCTGTCGCCGGGACCAACGCGAAAACTACGCGTGCCGATCGTCAGGTCCAGACAACCCGAAACCATATAGCCCACTTCTTGCGTTGGCCGGTTCGCCGGTGTTTGCATCTGCGAGCGCGGCTCGAATGTGGAATGAACCATCTCAAAATCGTCGGTCAGATCGGGCGAAAGCAGTTCTTCGATCAGCCCTTCTTCGCCTGATCCCATGGGGCGGCGCGTTCCGGCCCGAACCACATACCCCTGCTCTTCTGCTGGTGCGGCGGAATGGGCAAACAGCATCGACATCGGTACGCCCAAACACTCGGCGATCTGGCGCAAGTCCGAAATCGAAGGCTCGGACATGTCTCTTTCGACTTGGCTAAGCCAGCCGACGGAGCGATCCAATCGATTGGCGATTTCAGTCAGAGTCAGCCCACGCGCCTTGCGCAATGCGCGCAGGTCAGCACCCAGTGATGCGCGGTGGGGGGCTTGCGAGTTCAATCTAAGCTCCGAGTCGGCGTGAAAATTTTCCTTACTTTTTCACGGTGCCCTGAATCGGTGAAATTTCCAAGTATTTTTTCACTTGGGCCCGGAAATTTTGTTCGCTATTCACAACCCATGTGGATTGCTGTGATCTACCTTTGGACCATCAACGCCCTGACGTTACTGGCCTTTGGCTGGGACAAGTTGCGTGCACGCCGCAGAAAACGGCGCATCCCTGAACGTCGCTTGTTGTGGATGGCGGCGCTGGGGGGCAGTCTGGCCGCGCTACTGGGGCGTTGGATCTTCGGGCACAAGACACGCAAACGCAGTTTCTCGGCGTGGCTCTATGCCATCACAGCGACTCATGCAGGGCTTTGCTATTTGATGGTTTCCCACGATCTTGGAACACTGCTGCGATAGGAACAAATCCCCTTAGCGCGCGAATACATCCGCCAGGATCGCCCCCAATGCACTCGCATCAGCCTGGGTAAAGGCATCGGGCTGATCGCTGTCGATATCGAAGACCGCGATCACGTTTCCGTCCGCATCCCAAACCGGCAATACCAGTTCAGACTTTGTGGAAGTAGCACATGCGATATGGCCGGGGAACGCGTCCACGTCCGGGACCAATTGCGTTTGTCCCGTGCGGGCAGCCGCGCCACAAACTCCACGCTCGAAAGGGATCACAAGGCAGCCGTGCCCCCCTTGATACGGTCCGATTTTCAGCACTTCGGGTTCTGTCACACGGTAAAACCCTGTCCAGTCGAAACGGTCATCGGAATGATGCACTTCGCATGCAATCGTGGCCATCAGCGCAATCTCATCGGTTTCGCCTTCGGTCAGAGCTGCAATGGTTTTGGCAAGTGAGTCGTAGTCGGCTGTCATCTAGGTAGACCTTGCATCCGGAGAGTTGAGGGCGCAGCCCACAAATCCCCGAAGTATTGGCAAAACGAAGGGGCGTCAAACCCGTTCTATCGCGATGGCAGTGCCCTCTCCGCCGCCGATGCAGATTGCCGCCACGCCGCGCTTGAGGTTCCGTTTCTCCAGTGCATTGAGCAGAGTGACCATGATCCGCGCCCCGGAGGCGCCGATCGGATGCCCAAGCGCACATGCCCCCCCATTCACGTTTACGATGTCACGCGACAGGCCCATTTCATGCATGAAAGCCATTGGCACAACGGCAAAGGCTTCGTTAACCTCCCACAGATCGACATCCTCTTTCTTCCAGCCGATACGATCCAGCAATTTCTGCGCCGCAGGGACCGGGGCAGTCGTGAATAGACCAGGCGCTTGCGCATGGCTGGCATGACCAAGAATTCGTGCACGCACAGTCAAGTTCTGCTGCTTCGCCGCCTCTGCCGAGGCAAGCACAAGCGCCGCTGCGCCATCCGAGATCGAAGAAGAATTGGCCGCCGTGACCGTTCCGTCTTTGCGAAATGCTGGTTTCAGCGTGGGTATTTTCTCGGGCCGTGCTGATTTCGGTTGCTCATCTGCCTCCAGTACAACCTCGCCCTTACGGGTCTGGATCTTGACCGGTGTAATCTCGCGATCAAAGGCGCTGGCGTCCTGCGCGGACAGCGCGTTGGAGAGCGATCGCAGCGCGTATTCGTCCTGTGCCTCGCGCGTGAACTGATAGGATTCGGCGCAATCTTCAGCAAAAGTGCCCATCAGTCGGCCCTTGTCGTAGGCATCCTCGAGCCCGTCGAGAAACATGTGGTCGACCACTTGGCCATGACCGATCCGGGCACCACCACGCATCTTGGGCAACAGATAGGGTGCATTGGTCATACTCTCCATCCCACCTGCAACCATGGTTTTGGCAAGACCCAACGCGATCTGGTCAAACGCGATCATTGCGGCCTTCATGCCCGAGCCACACATTTTGTTGAGGGTTGTGGCGGGCACGTCTTCTCCCAAACCGGCGGCGAACCCGGCTTGGCGCGCCGGTGCCTGCCCTTGACCGGCAGGTAGGACGCAGCCCATCAGTACCTCATCAACGGTCTGAGTCCCTGCACCTTCCAGCGCTGCGCGGATAGCAGCACCGCCCAAATCCGCGGCGGCGACGCCGTCGAACATGCCCTGAAAACCGCCCATCGGCGTACGCGCGGCCCCTGCTATCACAACCTCGTTCATCCGAAATCTCCTTGTACTTCACAGACCATGGATACCGAATGGTAAGAATTACCGTCTAGCGTATTTCTACCATCAAATTGCTATGCGAAGGGCGGTTGACCATGGGGCTCAGCAGCGACATGTCCGGCGAGACACAAGTAATATCCGTCAATTGCGAACGGATCGATGCCGCAATGGCGATTCAATTCAAAGAAGACATGCGTGCAGCGACTCAAACCGACGCAAAACGGGTGGTGCTGGATTTATCAGCGGTAGAATTCATCGATTCCAGCGGATTGGGGGCGATTGTCGCCTCGATGAAGCAGTTAGGCGAAGGGCGTCGATTGGATCTGGCCGGTCTGCGCCCGATCGTTGAAAAAGTGTTCCGCCTGACCCGTATGGATACTGTGTTCAAGCTGTTTGCATCGCTGGATGAAGCAATGCGCGCAGACGCAGACTGACGACCAGCAGGGGTAGATCGCTGTGGGCTCCGATTGCAAACAAGACTGCCTGGAGGTGAGCTTTCCCGCAACGCAGGCGCACGCCAGCGCTGGTATTGCGTCGTTAAGCGCGAGACTGGCGGCCCATGGCCTGCCTGAAGGCAAAGCGGATGATGTAAAAATCGCGCTCGCCGAAGCCATCAACAATGTGGTTGAACACGCTTATGTCGGGATAGCGCCCGCCAACATTCAAATTGATTGCTCACTTTGCGAAAAAACCTTGGTAATTCGGATCTGTGACACCGGCGACCCAATGCCCCACCTGCGGATTCCAGGTGGCACCCCGCCGCCTGTCGATACAACTTTATCCGATCTGCCCGAAGGTGGTTTCGGCTGGCACCTTATTCATCAGCTTACCAGCGACATTCTGTATGAGCGCAAAGATGGTGGAAACTTGCTTAGCCTGCGGTTCGATTTTGATCAGATGCCATAATACGCATTAAATGGCCACAATAACGCCCAGATCGAACCATTGTCGCGCCGCAAACAAAAGCCAAAAACAAGGGGTAGCTCAGATAGCTTCCCTCGGCGCCTAGCGTCACAGCCCCCACCCAGTGAACGGCGCCGAGGACCTCCTCCCACTGAAAGCAATGGACAATTCCCGACTGCGGCTTAGTGTCTGCGTGTTTGCAGAAGGAAGACTCCATGCGCGATTTTCACAAGGCTGGCCGCTCGGCAGTTTTGGCCACCGAAGGGATGTGCGCAACATCTCATCCCCTGGCCGCCAAAGTTGCGTTGGATATTCTGCAACGCGGAGGCAATGCGATGGATGCAGCCATTGCGGGCGCGTTGCTTTTGGGAATTTGCGAACCGCAGATGACCGGCCTGGGCGGAGATTGCTTTGTTCTCTTCAATCGCGCCGGTGAGCAGACCGTTCGCGCGCTGAACGGTTCAGGACGAGCCGCCGCTGCAGCCGATGCGCAGACATTACGGGATCGCGGCCTTAGTTCTGTTCCCCTGACCACCCCGGATGCAGTGACAATACCGGGCGCGGTCGAGGCGTTTTGTCGACTATCTGAATCTGAAGGTCGCCTGGGCCTGGACGCCATCTTGCAGCCTGCCATCCATTACGCCGAACTTGGCGTTCCGGTTGCCCCACGCGTTGCCTTTGATTGGGAAAACAGTGCGGCGACCCTGCAGGGCGCGGCCCGCAAACACTACCTGATGGATGGCAAACCTCTGAGAACCGGCCAGATCTTTCGTGCGCCGGGCCAAGCAGAGGTTCTACGACGCGTCGTCCAACATGGGCATGAGGCTTTCTATTCGGGAGAGATTGCCGAAGACATGCTTGCGTCCCTAACCGAATTGGGGGGCGTACAGACCAAACAAGATTTCGAGGCTGTAGCAAGTGACGCGACCGAACCCGTCAGCGGAGACTACGGTGGCATAGAACTGGTTGAGCACCCGCCAAACGGCCAAGGTGCGACGGCAATCCTGTTGTTGAACATCCTGAGACACTTCGATCTCGCCGCGATGGAGCCCTGGGGCGCGGAGCGTGTGCATATCGAAGCCGAAGCCAGCAAACTGGCCTATGACGCCCGTAACCGCTTTATCGCTGACCCGGATCACAGCGCCCGAATGGCTCAGTTTCTTGCGCCCGAAACTGCAGCCAATCTGGCGGCACTCATCGATCCGAAACGTGCGATGGAAGCTGCGGCACCGCTCACCGAGTCTGTTCACAAAGACACCGTCTACATCACCGTAGTCGACCGGGATCGCATGGCAGTTTCTTTGATCTATTCGATCTACCATGGGTTTGGGTCAGGCATTGCATCGGAAAAATTCGGTATCTTGCTGCAGAACCGTGGGGCTGGATTCACCCTTGAGCCCAGCCATCCAAATGAACTGGCGGGTGGAAAGCGGCCGATGCACACAATCATACCGGGAATGCTGCGCGAGCAGGGCCAAGTGACAATGCCCTTTGGCGTCATGGGGGGCGCTTATCAACCAACCGGACACGCGCGGCTTCTGTCAAATCTGGTGGACTTTGACGTCGAGTTGCAACAGGCCGTAGATGCGCCCCGCGCATTTGCCGATAGTGGGGTTCTCAAAATCGAACGTGGCTATCCAGATGCAGTTTTGCAACAATTGACCGACATGGGGCACACTATCCAAGTTCCGGAAACGCCTCTGGGTGGCGCTCAGGCTATTCGAATCTGTTCAACCGGAGTTTTGGAGGGCGCGAGCGATCCGCGTAAGGATGGATGCGCATTAGGTTACTGACTCGGGCCAGTGTACCTGCAAAAGATCAATTCAGCTGAAAATGCAAAGGATAGGATCCATCCTGAAAGGGGCCGAACATGTTGGGGATATCAGGGTGATCGACAGGCTCACCGGATTGGTCCTCAACCAGATTTTGTTCTGAAACATAAGCGACATAGAAGGATTGATCGTTCTCAGCAAGCAGATGATAGAACGGCTGATCCTTCAGTGGGCGGCTGTCTTCAGGGATGGCTTGATACCATTCCTCAGAGTTCGAAAATTCCGGGTCGACATCAAAAATAACCCCTCGAAAAGGGTGTCTACGGTGTCGAACCACCTGTCCCAGACGGTACTTGGCTTGTGTCTTTAGCATTGTTTCAGCCCCCAAAGCATTTACTACATCTTTTTGGGCAGAAAAGCCAATCATTGAGCTGAAAATCGGGGAAACAGTCTGTGAACCTACTACTTACAGTGTTCGAAATCGTGGCTCCGGTATTCCTATTGGCAGGGGTCGGCTTTACCTGGGTTAAGCTCGGGTTCGAGTATCGGATGCAATTTGTGACCCGCTTTGCAGTCAATCTGGCGGTTCCCAGCCTGATCTTTGTCGCCTTGATGCAAACCGAGATTCCGGGCGGCGAATTGACCGTTTTCACTCTCGCCGCGATTGCATCGCATCTGGCACTTGCGGTTGCATTCTGGGTCTTTGTGCGTGTCTCGGGCTTGGAACAGCGCACCTACCTTTCGCCTCTTATCTTCGGGAATACAGGAAATCTTGGCCTGCCCTTGTGTATCTTTGCCTTCGGTCAGGCCGGGTTGGGGTTTGCAGTGATCTTCCTTGCCGTCACTGCATTGTTTTCTTTCACCTACGGGATTTATCTGGTTGCGGGTCGGGGTGCCTTTGGCAAGGTCCTGCGCGAACCGATGGTCTGGGCGACGTTGCTTGGCTCATTGTTCTTGTGGCGCGGATGGGAGACGCCCCTGTTTCTGACCAACACTTTGGATTTGCTGGGCCAGATGGCCGTGCCGATGATGCTGATCACTCTCGGGGTCGCAATCGCGCGTCTGACAACACAAAAGCTGCAACAGGCAGTGTGGCTATCCCTTTTGAAACTCGTGGTTTGCTTTGGATTGGGCTGGGCCATAGCCGTTGGGTTTGGACTTGGGCCCATCGCATTCGGAGTTCTGGTTTTGCAGATGTGCACACCCGTTGCCGTCACTTCTTACTTGCTGGCCGAGCGGTTTGAGGCGGATTCCGACGCGGTTGCAGGCATGGTCATGGTCTCGACCGTGTTGTCTGTTGCAGCACTACCGATAATTCTCGCTATTATTCTGTAACGATTGTGATTTCCTAAAAGCTCAATCTGCGCTAGAATAAAGAAAAAAGGCACGAGGCACATGAGCAGATTTCTTATCGTACTCTTCGGGGTGCTGCTTTTGGCATCCTGTGGTGGTGGGTCCAAACAACCCCCAAGCAGACTGAATGACGCGTGCAGCATTGCGCGCGAAAAGCCCGACTATATCAAGGCCTTCGAAAGCACCGAGCGCAAATGGGGCGTTCCGGTTCATGTTCAGATGGCTACGATCTATCAGGAAAGCCGTTATCGGCACGACGCGCGGACGCCGCATAAATACGTACTCGGTGTCATTCCAATGGGTCGTCAAAGCAGCGCCTATGGCTATGGCCAGGCGCTTGATGGCACATGGGAGCAGTATCAGCGCGAAACTGGCAAACGCCGCGCCAAGCGCGATCGCATCCGCGATGCGTCGGACTTTATTGGCTGGTACATGAACAAAAGCTACGAGCGGAACGGCATCCACCCCAGCGACACGCGCAACCAGTATCTGGCCTACCACGAAGGCCATACCGGTTACGCACGCGGCAGCTATAACAGCAAGTCCTGGTTGCTGAACGTGGCGAGCGATGTGGACGCCCGCGCGCAACTGTACCAAGCACAGCTGGCGAACTGTCGCTACTAGGATCCTATCAGGTCAGCGATCGTCTGACCTGATACGCGTTTTGCTGGAAAATACGCTGGAGTCGAGATTCCCGCCTTCAGTCAGCGGCCCCAATAACACGGTCGTCTGACTGCCAGCGTTATCGTGGATCACCCATTTACGCAGCTCAACCGGATCTGATGTGAACATCAGTTCGATCCGCCCGCTTTCCGGGTTTTTGGGATCCTGTGCGGTGACAACCGTCGCAGTGCCGTCAAAATCGTGACCAACGACCATATTGGCCTGTCCCAAATTGACATTGCGCGCCAGTACCAATGACAACGGGGTGCGTTTCAGCGGGTACTGCTCGGGCGGCTGGTTGGACTTTGGATCAAATATCTGCACCGTCCCCGATCGCGCCAAGACAACGGCGCTGTTGGGCGGATCATATTCAAATCGCATTTTACCGGGCCGCTGAAGCCACAACTTACCGGTGCTGAGCGATCCGTCATCGTTCACCTGCGTGAACGTGGTCTGAACCGTTTTCATCTGGTTCAGATAGTTAGAGATTTGCGACAGTGGCAGTTTCTCAGCCGCCCACGCAGCGGGCGCAGCCAGTGTCAGAGCAAGGGCAAAAGCAATCTGTTTCATACGTCCCAGATAAGCGTTCCGCCCTTGTTATTAAATATCTTACTGCTCGGGGACGAGGATTTCCCGCTTACCGACGTGATTTGCCGAAGAAACAACGCCTTCGTCTTCCATCTGCTCAACCAGCCGCGCGGCTTTGTTGTAACCAATGGCAAGTTTCCGCTGGATATAGGAGGTTGAGCATTTGCGATCCTTGATCACAATCGCGACCGCCTGATCATATAGCGCATCTTCGCCATTGGTGTTGCCACCAGTGTTCAGGCCCAAAACGGCGTCGATATTGTCGGCCTTTTCCTCAGCCGGTCCATCAACCACACCGCTCATATAATCCGGTGGGCCGAACTGTTTCAGGTGGTTGACGATCTCTTCGACCTCTTCGTCCGAAACGAATGGACCATGGCAGCGGGTAATCTTGGCACCGCCCGCCATGTAGAGCATATCGCCCTGCCCCAGCAGTTGCTCGGCGCCCATTTCACCCAGAATGGTGCGGCTGTCGACTTTGGAGGTCACCTGGAACGATATCCGGGTTGGGAAGTTCGCCTTGATCGTACCTGTGATCACGTCAACCGATGGGCGCTGGGTGGCCATGATCAAGTGAATACCCGAAGCCCGCGCCATCTGTGCCAAGCGTTGAATGCAGGCTTCGATCTCTTTGCCCGCGACCATCATCAGGTCGGCCATCTCGTCGACGATAACAACGATATAGGGCATAGCTTCTGGCGCGAATTCCTCGGTCTCGAACATCGGTTCACCAGTTTCATCATCGAATCCGGTTTGAACCGTACGGCTGAACAGCTCGCCTTTGGCCAATGCATCTTTCACACGTCCGTTGTAGCCAGAGATGTTGCGCACGCCCATTTTGGACATCTTGCGATAGCGATCCTCCATCTCGCCCACGACCCATTTCAGGGCCACGACCGCCTTTTTCGGGTCGGTCACAACAGGGGACAGCAGATGCGGGATACCGTCATAGACGGACAATTCCAGCATCTTGGGGTCGATCATGATCAGGCGACACTCATCCGGCGTCAGTTTGTAAAGCAGCGACAGGATCATTGTGTTGATCGCCACCGATTTACCAGACCCCGTGGTCCCCGCGATCAGCAGGTGAGGCATCTTGGCCAGGTTCGCCACAACGGATTCACCGCCGATATCCTTACCCAGCGCCAGTGGCAGCGCATGGTTGCCATCGCCAAAATCACGGCTCGCAAGGATTTCGCGCAGCACCACCATCTCGCGGTTTTCGTTGGGCAGTTCGATACCGATCACAGAGCGGCCCGGCAGAGTTGAAACGCGTGCGGACAGCGCTGACATCGACCGGGCGATATCGTCGGCCAAACCAATTACGCGACTGGCTTTCAGGCCCGGTGCAGGCTCTAGCTCGTACATAGTGACGACCGGACCGGGGCGAACGCTTACGATCTCACCTTTCACGCCGTAATCGTCCAAAACGTTTTCCAGCATCCGGGCGTTTTCTTCCAGCGCCTCATCGCTCAGATGATGGCGTTGAATGCTGGCCGGGTTGGACAACAAGCCCAGCGGCGGCAGTTCAAAATCGGAATGCCGTTCTTCGAAGGAAAGCGTCGGTTGTGCTTCTGCCTGTGCCCGACGCGATGGCGGGGGCGAGCGGCGAACAGGTTGGGCAACTACCGGTTTGCGCGGCTCGGCAACCGGAATCTTAACAGCTTGCTGCGGTTGGGGTGCGGGTTCGTAGGCATCCTCGAACACGGCTGCATCATCATAATCCGGTTCAGCGATGTAGTCGTGCTGCATCTCAAACTCGGCCTCGGAACCAGCCGTCAGGGGTGGCTCGGGCGGCAAGCCAGCAGACGTCATCGGAGGTTCGGGCGGCAACGCATCAGCCGTACCAGAATTCAGGATAAGCGGGTCCGGCCCCCTGCCCCGTCCTTTGGTGAGCGGCAGGTTGGGATCAGGTTCGGGCGTCATTTCACCTGCGGCCACCCTGCGATTACGCACGGCAGCAGAAATCTTAGAGCGGATGCGATCTTCGCCCGGCATGTCATAATAGCCCTCGACCGCGACGTTTTCGATCAACTCAGGCTCGGGCATTGGATCAGGGCGACGGATCAATGATGGCATCCGGGCCAGAAGACCGGTCTTGACCGCTGGTTCGGGTTCAGGTTCTTCAAAGATCGGATCGGCGTAGGCGAGATCATCGTCAAACTCAGCTTGTACGGGAACTGCGCGTTCCGCCTTGCGCTCGGCCCATTGCGCCTTGCGGTCCCGCGCCGCTTGAGCAGTCGCACTGGCGCCGCGTCCCAGCACGTTCATCAACAGGTCGTAGGCCATGACCAGACCCAACAGAAACGCGCGGAAGCCCTTCCGTACATCCGCTTTGCTGAAGCCCAGCACAAAGATACCCAGCGCCAGCATTCCAACCGCCATCATGAGCGACATCAGCTTAACCAAGAAATGAGATGAGATCGGCAACAATGTCAGAAACGCGCCCATAACAGTATCGCCAAACAGGCCGCCTAGCCCGTAGCTATGGGTCGCCCGCCATTCGGCACCCGGAACCAGCGTGGCCGCATATACGGCGAGAACGGCGATCCAGATCGGCGCAAAAATCAGGCGGGCGATGGCACGATCTTCGCTCAGATGCCCTGTAAACCGCACACCCCAGGTGACCAGCACAAGCGCAACACCCAGACTTCCCCAGCCTACAATCATGAACAACGGCGCAGCGATCGAGGCACCCACGCGCCCCATCCAGTTCTGCACGGGCGCGTCGGTCGACACCATCCAATTCGGATCCTCAGGCGTATAGGACCAGATCATCGCGGCAGCTGCGAGCCCCAGCAGGATCAGGGCAATCCCGATCAGTTCTTTGCTGCGCCGCTCGAGGGCGGCCTGTGTGGTGCTATCCAACAGTGGATCGCGGTTGCGCGCGTTATATGATGCCATTTTACCCTCGTACCTCACGAATAGATGCAGTCGCGGAGCGTAATCAGCCCGCGCTTCATCTCTGTTTTTGGGGCCACCATGGCGACCCGGATAAATTGCTCACCCGGGTTTTGCCCCGGATCACCTTGAGAAAGATATGCACCCGGCAGAACCCGAACGCCGGTCTCTTGCCAAAGCTTCAATGCGGTTGCTTCGCCGCTCTCGACCGGCAGCCACAGGAAAAAGCCAGCTTCGGGCGGCATGTAGCCCTGCACACCTGCAAAGACCTCATCCGCGATGGTGTATTTTTCCTGATACAGCGCGCGGTTTTCCTGCACATGCATTTCGTCCGCCCAAACCTTAGCGGCGGCGGCTTGCAGCGGGACAGGCAAGGGGGCACCGGCATAGCTGCGCAACAGCTTGACACGGCTGATTGTCTCAGGCCCACCCGCGATCAGTCCCGACCTCAAACCGGCCAGATTTGAGCGTTTGGACAGAGAGTTAAACAGTGTGACCCGCTCGGGGTCCGCACCCAATTCCTGCGCGACCGTCAAAGCACCAACCGGAGCCTCGTTGCGGTAGATTTCCGAATAGCACTCATCCGCGAAAATGCGGAAATCATATTTCTCAGCCAATTGGATCAGTTCGGCCCAGTAATCGCGCGAGGCGACAGCACCCTGGGGGTTTGCCGGCGAACAAATGTATGCCACAGCGGTGCGGTTCAGCACCTCTTCGGGCAATCCGGCATAGTCCGGCAGATGGCCCGTTGCAGCTGTCGCAGGCACAAAATAGGGCTGCGCGCCGACCGAGATCGAGGCGACCATATAGACCTGATAGAACGGGTTCGGGCACAGAATGACCGGCTGCTGGCCGTTCTTCTGCTCGGGGCACAGCGCCATCGCAGCATTGTAAAGCCCCTCGCGTGTCCCGTTCAGGGCCATCACATTGGCATCGGCATCCATCGATACGCCGTAGCGTCGATTAACCCAGCCTGCGATAGCATTTCGCAAAGCGGGTGAGCCTTCGTTCGGGGGATAGCCCTGAAATCCGGCGGCGTTTTCCATGATGACATCGGTCACCCAGGATGGAAAATCGTGCTTGGGCTCGCCAATGGTCATGTGAACGATATCGCCACCCGGTTGATGATGATCCAACAGGGCGCGCAGACGCGGGAATGCATATTCCGGTAGGTTCGAAAACCGCTCGGGGAAATTCATAATACTGCCTCAATTTCGGGGTCATTTTGCGCCCCGTTTTTTGGCAGATTACAGATCGACCCGGATCTCGTCCAGACAAAGAGGTTCCGAATCAGGGGATTGTGGCATTCAGGTCAAAGCGCTTTCGGCGGCTGAGCCGAGCCTCAGCAAGGCCTCTTCCGACCCCGGATAGCCCAGCATCATCAACCCGCAACTGGGTGTTCCTGTGGGTAAAGTCAGCGCTGCAAGCCCCATCAGATTTCCGATCCGGGTGTTGCGCAGGGCCAATAGATTCTCGGTGACATAGTAATCATGATCACTCATCAGCCGGTCCAGATTGGGCGGAAGTATGGGCGCTGTCGGGGCTAGCACCGCGTCAAAACCGGCGGTCGCTGCGTCCCAGGCCTGACGACAGGCGGTCAGTTTCGACCATGCCGCCACGTAATCTGGGCCGGAATAAGCCTTGCCCATCCGAAACCTTTCAAGGATTTCAGGATACATCGCCTCAGGGTTCGCTTCGATCACATCGCGCCACAGGCCATAGGCTTCGGTCGTATACAGAACACCCGACAAGCTCATCGCGTCATTCAACTCGGGCACCTCAAGCGGGACAATCTCGGCCCCGGTCTCTTCCAGACGTACCAGCGCGTCATCATAGGCTTTGGATGGTACCTCGCGCAGGTCATCTTTGGCCACATTCTGTAAATCAGCAAAGCGGCGGCCCTTCAAAGAGGCTCCGCGCAGATCAGCCGGAGATGTGCCTTCAAGCGCGGCCAGCATATGTGCCGCGTCCTCGACCGACCGCGCCAAAGGCCCCACCGTGTCGAATTTCAGGCACAGTGGCACGGCACCCTCAAGACTTAGGCGACCAGCCGTGGTTTTCAGCCCAACCAGATCATTCCAGGCCGAAGGAATTCGCACAGAGCCACCTGTATCCGAGCCAATGCCGCCGGCAGCAAGCCCCCACGCAACCGACGCGCCTGCCCCTGAAGACGACCCTCCGGGCACGGCGTTTTCGTCATTCACACACGGAGGTGTCGCCGTCACTGGGTTCAGGCCAAGACCCGAAAACGCCAGTTCGCTCATATGCGTTTTGCCAAGACAGACCGTGCCCATGGCGCTTGCGTTCCGCAGCACCTGCGCATCGGCTTCGGGGACGCGGCCTTTCAACAGGGCTGAACCGGCCTCGGTTCCAACGCCCGCAGTATCAAACAAATCTTTCCAGCTGATCGGAACACCATCCAGCAAAGACCGACGCAGGCCAAGCTTGGCGCGCTCATGTGCGGCCAGGGCCTCGGCACGGGCGCGGTCATGGGTGACACGGGCATAGATCCGGTCCCGATACGGGTGAGAATCAATTGCGCTTAGATAGGTTTCCGTCAGCTCAACCGGATCGATCTGCCCCATTCCGATGCCACGGCCCAAATCACAGGCCGTCATGGTCAGCCAGTCTTGCATCCGATCCCCTCCCAGGTAATTCCGTGCTCGGACGGTAGCGACAGGACCGCACATGGACAATCCCGAAAGGGCGCGCATATTGCAGCATATGGAACACAGATCCGACATCCTGATCGTCGGCGGCGGCCTGAACGGTCCCGCACTTGCGCTGGCTCTGGCCCAAACGGGGCACTCGGTTACGGTAATCGATGCCCTGCCCGAAAAAGTGCGTAAGAATGCTGCATTTGACGGTCGTGCCTATGCACTTGCGCTGGCCTCACAACGCCTGCTGCACGCGATTGGCGTTTGGGAAAGGGTGGAAAAACACGCCCAGCCGATGCTGGAGATCAAGGTTACCGATGGCCATGCAGGTGCAGGCCCGTCGCCATTTTTTATGCATTTCGACCATGCCGAGATCGAAGAGGGTCCGATGGGGTATATGGTCGAAGACCGCCACCTGCGGCGGGCCTTTCTGGACGCAATGGCCGAACAGAATAAGATCACCGAAATCAGCGGGAAAACCGTTGTGTCGCAGGACATCACTGCACAAGGGGCAGAGCTTACGCTGGATGACGGATCGAGCTTGTCCGGCAGCCTGCTGGTCGGCTGCGACGGACGCCGCAGCAGCACCGCAGAGCGCGCCGGGATCAAGCGGACCGGCTGGGACTATGGCCAAACAGCTTTGGTTTGCGCCATTGAGCATGACTTGCCCCATAATGGTATCGCGCATCAATTCTTCATGCCTCCCGGACCGTTGGCAATTCTGCCACTGACCGGCAACCGCAGCTCAATCGTGTGGAGCGAGCGCACAGAGACGGCCAAACAAATCAATACCTTGCCCGAGGCGGACTATCTACAGGTTCTGCGCCCGCGCTTTGGTGATTTCCTAGGCGAAATCCGCCTGCAGGGCGATCGGTTCACCTATCCGCTGAACCTGACAATCGCAAATTCCTTCATCGCTGATCGTCTGGCATTGGTCGGAGACGCCGCCCACGGCATGCACCCAATCGCCGGACAGGGCCTGAATGCAGGTCTGCGGGATGTGGGCGCTTTGGCCGAGGTGCTGACGCTTGCTGGACGGCGTGGCGAGGATATCGGATCTACGCTGGTGCTTGAGCGCTATCAAGAATGGCGTCGGTTCGACACCGCCTCGCTTGCAATGGCGACAGATGTGTTCAACAAGCTGTTTTCAAACGACAATCCCCTACTACGTGTCGGTCGGGATATCGGAATGAGCATCGTCGGGTCGCTGCCCGGGCTGCGCCGTGGCTTTGTACGCGAGGCAGCAGGCCTGACCGGTGATCTGCCCAAACTGCTGCAAGGGCGCCCGATTTAGTCCAATTCGCGCGCTTCATCCACCAACATCACCGGGATGCCGTTGCGGATAGGAAAGGCGAGACCGGCAGCTTTGGAAACGAGCTCTTGCCGCTTAGCATCGTAGTGCAGGGTTGTATGGGATTGCGGGCAAATCAACGCTTCAAGCATGTGACGGTCAAAAGCGTGTTCAGGTGTGCTCATTGCAAGTGTTCCTCATTCGATCCGCCACGCATGGCGAATTCGATCAATGTCACCAAGGTCTCGCGCCGGGTGCGCAGACACGGCGCCTCAAGCAAGGCTTGCTTTTCCTCCGGATCAAACTCCAGCATCATCGACAGGGAATTCACCAAAAGCTCATCATCGGCATCTTTCATCGTATCCCAATCCGTCGACAATTGGCGCGATGAAAAGAACCGCTCCAACAGCTTCAGGAACTTGTTCCGGTCAAAGCCATCATCCACTTCGGCCTTGCCCAAATCACGGTCGAACCCGTCCCATGACGCGGAAACCCGGCGATAAGGGGTAAAGCTGTCGAGCTCAGATTTCACCCGAAACCGCGAAATGCCCGTCAAAGTGATCAGATACCTGCCATCTTCGGTTTCTGAAAACTGAGTGACCCGCCCAGCGCAGCCGATCTGGTGTAGTTTGGTTTCGTCCCCCTGACAGGTGTTCGGCTGGACCATCCCGATCAGACGTTCCGGCGTTTTCAATGCGTCATCCAACATCTGCAGATATCGCGGTTCGAAAATATGCAGCGGCAACCGAGACCGGGGCAGCAGAAGTGCTCCGGGCAAGGGAAACACACAAACGGTTTCCGGCAAATCAGCGGGGTGCATCATACAATCGAGTGTAGCCCTGATCAGACTTTAGGCAAATATCATCGAGCTGAGTTTGCGTCGGCCGTTCAAAACAATCGGATCGTTGGGCTTGAGCGCGTCAAAGATCGTGAACAGTTGTGTCTTGGCTGCCCCCTCATTCCACTCGCGATCGCGACGGAACAGTTCCAGCAGTTGATCGACAGCTTCCTCAACATCGCCATTGGCATGCAGGGCCTGCGCCAGATCGAACCGGGCCTGATGGTTATCGGGTTCCGCCTCAACCGTTGCCGTCAGTTCACCCACCGGGCCTGCATCCGCAGCCTGTTTGGCCAGTTCCAACTGCGCATGTGCCGCTTCTACTTCGGGCGAGTTGGAAATCTCAGCCGGGGCGCCGTTGAGGATCGCCTCGGCCTGATCCAGATCACCCAGCGCGATATGCGCGCGCACAAGACCACCATAGGCACCAGCGTGGTTGGCGTCTTCGCCCAGAATTGCAGCAAACGTTTGCGCCGCGTCCACAGCGGCACCTTCGGTCAACATCTCTTCGGCGGCCTGAACCGCATCATCCAGCTGGCCACCGGGGCTTTCGCCCCCAGCAGCTTCGATCACCCGGTCGATGAAAGCCTTGATCTCCGAGCCCGGCAAGGCGCCCTGGAACCCGTCAATCGGCTGCCCCTTATGAAATGCGTAAACGGTTGGAATCGACTGGATACGCAGTTGACCCGCGATCATCTGCGCCTCATCCACGTTGATCTTGACCATCTTGACCGCACCTTTGGCGGCGGTCACGGCCTCTTCCAACGCGGGGCCCAGCGTTTTACAGGGGCCACACCAAGGCGCCCAGAAATCGACGATGATCGGCATCTCTTGCGAGGCTTCGACCACATCGGCCATGAAACTGGCCTCGGTCCCGTCCTTGATCAGATCGGTGGTGTCAGCGCCAGTTGCGCCGTTCAGAAGGTCCATGGCTAATACTCTCTGGTTCGTCTTTGCGCCCTATATGCAGCCCCACGGTTCAGAAACCAAGGGCTGAGTCGGGCGTTTTTGCATCAATCAGACGTCGAACGCCGCAAAAACAGGCGCATGGTCGCTGGGTTTCTCCCATCCGCGCGCATCACGCAATACGCGACTTGAATGACCCGCGTTCGAGATATCGGGCGTGGCCCAGACATGATCCAACCTGCGCCCTTTATCCGCCGCATCCCAATCGCGCGCGCGGTAGGACCACCAGCTATAAAGCTGCCCTTCGGGGATGTCTTGGCGCGTGATATCGACCCAACCGCCCGCGTCCTGGGTCTCGGCCAGCGCTTCGACCTCGATGGGCGTGTGCGAGACAACTTTGAGCAATTGCTTGTGCGACCACACATCATCTTCACGCGGGGCAATATTCAGATCACCTACCAAAATCGACTTTTCGGGCTTTTCCGCACGGAACCAGTCACGCATGTCGGCGAGGTAATCCAGCTTCTGCCCGAACTTTTCGTTCACTTCGCGATCAGGCACATCTCCGCCGGCAGGAACATAAAAGTTGTGGATCGTTACGCCGTTTTCCAATCGCCCTGCGATGTGACGGGCGTGACCCAGACCCGCAAAATCCTTGTCGCCGACTTCTTCCATCGGAAGCCGAGACAGGATCGCAACACCGTTATAGCCCTTCTGCCCACGCGCAATCATGTGCGTATACCCAAGCTCGGCGAAGCCTTCGGTCGGGATCTTGTCCACTGGAGATTTACACTCTTGCAAGCACAGGACATCCGGGGCCTCTTCCTGCAACAATTTCAGCACGATAGGCTCGCGCAGACGAACCGAGTTAATGTTCCAAGTGGCAAGAGTAAAAGGCATTGCGGGAGATTCCTTTGTCGCGATTGGCGCAGGTTAGCGTGGCACCACCCGAGGTACCATCGAAAAAGGAAACTCAATATCTCAAGCCTCTCGATAACGGAAACTCTCAAAGTTTCCGTTCCGATTTCATTGCATGAAATCGTTGTCTTCTTATGGATAACACAAAAAAAGCCGGGCCATCAGGCCCGGCAGTCCAACAGGGAGGTGCATGTCATAACCCGGACATGCGCGGGTTGGGAGAAATCTTATGATACCTACAGGGTATCACTTTGATCCAAGTCAATCCACCTTTAGTCAAGCAACAAGGCGATATCCGCCCGATTCTGTGACCAAAAGGCGAGCATTTGATGGATCAGGCTCGATCTTTTGACGCAGGCGGTAGATGTGAGTTTCAAGCGTGTGCGTTGTGACACCCGCATTGTAACCCCAGACCTCGTGCAGCAAGACATCACGTGCGACGACACCATCGGTAGACCGATAGAGGAACTTGAGAATATTGGTCTCTTTCTCCGTCAGGCGTATCTTGCGATCATCTTCGGTCATCAGCATCTTCATCGCAGGTTTGAACGTGTAGGGCCCCAGGACAAAGACTGCATCCTCGGATTGCTCGTGCTGACGCAACTGTGCCCGGATGCGAGCCAGCAGGACAGGGAATTTGAACGGCTTGCTCACATAATCATTTGCGCCAGCATCCAGGCCAAGGATCGTATCAGCATCGCTATCGTGACCGGTCAGCATCAAAACCGGACTTTTGACACCCTGCTTGCGCATCAGGCGGCACAGCTCTCGCCCATCGGTATCTGGGAGGCCAACGTCGAGAATGACCAGATCGTAGATCGCCTCACGCGCCCGCTCCATCGCGGATGCTCCGTCAGACGCTTCGAACACGTCAAAATCTTCGGTCATCACAAGTTGCTCGCTGAGCGCCTCGCGCAGGTCTTCGTCGTCATCCACCAGCAGGATTTTCTTGAGCTGAGCCATGTGCGGTCCTCCTAAGCCTTTTCCATCACTTGCGTATGAAGAATGCAATCAGCAAGAATTACTGCAATGGTCTCACGCCCTCGTGTCTGATGCAGAGGAATTGTTTCACATTTCCCGGTGATCGGGGTAGGAGGAGGCCTGATCGCTTCTAGGTAACATGCATGAGTCTCACTCCCGACATCACGGAATTGCTGGCACGGGCGCGTGCTGACCTACGCATGGGCGTTCCCGTGGTTCTGACAGACGAATTGGGGTTTGGTGTACTGGGGTTCGCCGCCGAGACGCTGAGCCCTCAGAGGCTTGCCGATCTACGCGGCTTGGGTGGAAACCCCGTTGTCGCCATCACGGTTCGGCGTGCTGAAACTCTGAAGGCACGCGCTTATGATGGCGATCTGGCGCGGGTCATGATCCCGGAGGACGCTGGGCTGAGCTGGGTGCAGGCGGTGGCAGATCCCTCAGATGATCTGAACGCGCCGATGAAAGGCCCGTTGATGACCGAACGACAGGGAAGTGCAAATCTGCACCGGATCGCAATAGCGTTGGCCAAATCGGCACATTTGCTACCAGCCGCAGTGGTTGCCCCTATCAAGGACGGCAGGGCATTTGCTTCAACACACGGGTTGACCTGCATCGACCATGCAAGCGCCGCGCCCTATCTGACCGATCGCAGCCCCCTGCACCCGGTTGTTGCCGCGCGCCTGCCCATGGAGGTGTCCGAGGTTGGTCGGCTACATGTTTTCCGGCCTGAAGACGGCGGAGAAGAACACTACGCAGTGGAAATCGGCCGACCCGACCGCGACAAACCCGTCCTTGCCCGCCTGCATTCGGCCTGTTTCACCGGAGACCTTATGGGCAGCCTAAAATGTGACTGCGGCCCGCAATTGCGCGGAGCTCTTGCACAGATGGGGGAAGAAGGCACAGGCGTTCTGCTTTATCTAAACCAGGAAGGGCGTGGGATTGGGCTTGCCAACAAGATGCGCGCCTATTTTCTGCAAGATCAGGGATTTGATACGGTTGAGGCCAATCACCGGCTTGGATTTGAAGACGATGAGCGGGATTTCCGGCTTGGATCGGACATCCTGAAATCACTGGGGTTCAATTCGGTTCGCCTGCTGACCAACAATCCCGCAAAGATTGCGATGATGGAACGAACCGGTATCGCTGTGGCCGAACGTGTCCCATTGAAGGTCGGCGAAACCGACTTTAACCGCGCCTATCTCGCAACCAAAGCTGCAAAGTCAGGTCACCTGTTGTGACACCGGACGATCTGGTTCTGACCCCATGCGGTGTTCGATTTCTCGGACGCACATTCCCCTGCGCCATAGGCAAAGGGGGCTCAAGTCGAACCAAGCAGGAAGGAGATGGGGCGACCCCGGTCGGAGTGCATCGCATCTTGGCAATGCTCTATCGCGCAGATCGAATGCAACGCCCGGCTCATTGGGCACGACCTATCGGACCGCGTGATCTATGGTCTGACGATGTGGAGGACACCGCCTATAACCATCTGGTTCGCGCACCTCATAGCTTGAGCCACGAAAAGCTGCGCCGTGCAGACCCGCTGTATGACCTAGTATTGATTACCGATTGGAACTATCCCGATGCAATACCCGGCAAGGGATCCGCGATCTTCTTGCATCAATGGCGGCGACCAAGATATCCGACCGAGGGCTGCGTAGCCTTCCGACGTGACCATTTACGATGGATCGCGAGGGCAATAGAGCCGGGTACACGGCTGATTATCCCTGAGGTTTGACGCGCTCTCCAAATATGGCGGATCCAACACGAACATGAGTGGCCCCTAGGGCAATCGCCGATTCGAAATCACTGCTCATGCCCATGGACAGCCCTTCCAACCCGTTCCGCCCGGCTATTTTTGCAAGCAGAGCGAAATGCAAAGCGGGCTCTTCATCGACTGGGGGGATGCACATCAATCCTCTGACGGGCAGGTCTAAACCTCGGCATTCGGCAACGAACGCATCCGCATCTTGAGGGAGAACGCCTGCCTTCTGATCTTCTTCGCCAGTGTTAACTTGGATGAAAAGATCGGGGCACTTGCCCATCTCTTGTGCCAATCGCGCCAGTGTTTTGGCGAGTTTTGGACGATCGACTGAATGGATCGCATTGCAAAGCTCGATCGCCTGCCGGGTTTTGTTGGTTTGCAAAGGGCCTATTAGATGCAGATCGACATCCGGAAAATCCTCGCGGAATGCGGGCCATTTGCCTGCGGCCTCCTGTACTCGGTTTTCTCCGAAACACCGGTGGCCCTGCTTCAACACGGCTTCGACCCGGTCGTTTGGTTGCACCTTGGAAACCGCGATCAATTGCACTGAGCCTTCGGCGCGTCCAGCCGCCGATTCAGCTTTGGCGATACGGTCAGTGATATCTTGCAGCGACATGGGCCCTCTCGTTCTGCGTTTACCGCAGCAAAACACCATGTTGAAACAAAAGAAAAGGGCAGGTCCGAAGACCTGCCCTTGAACCGTGTGGTTCAGAACAACTTAGAAGTTGAACTGAGCACCGAAGTCGGCGCGAAGAGTGCTGTCGCCGTCACCGGCTTTCGAGTTGCCGATACCACCGCGCAGCGATGCACCGCCACCCAGGTCGTAGATGGCACCGATGCCGTACTGCTGGGTGTCACCGTCGCCCGAACCGTCGCCGTAAGCGAAGGTCAGAGTGGTTGCGGCGCCCAGGTTGTAAGCTGCCGACAGACCGTATGCGGTGCCGTTCAGAGCATCGTCCGAAACGTCATCGTCTGCAACAAACAGAGTACCCGAGAAGTCACCGAACTCTGCGCCCAAGGTCAGTACGGTCAGGCTTTCTTTTTCAGCATCAAATGCGCCGTTGGTCTGACCATAGGCCAGAGCGGCAGTGATGTTGCCGAAGGTGTAGGTTGCGCTGATGTCCCAGCGGTCGCCATCGTCCGTGTCGGCACCGGCAGTTGCTGTTTCAGCAAAAGTACGCTGGTCATACGACGCGCCAAACGCGAAGTCGCCTACTGCGTACTGGAAGAATACACCGTTCGAACCCGAACCGGTCGAAGAGTAACCCAGGAAGCTATAGTCAACGCCCGAGTACTGACCGATGAAGTTTTCCAGGCCAGGCTCGTTACCGTAGTAGTTGGCCAAGTTGTCGAAGGCACCAGCGACGTTGCCGGCGTCAACACGCAGACCACCGAAGATGACCGAGAAGCGCGCGCCGTTCAGGCCAGCAGCGTTTTGTTCGCCATTGCCGGCGTCTTCGTCAGCCTGCAGACGAACACGACCTTCAAAGCGAACGCCACCGTCGGTTTCAACGATGCCGTCGATGTTCAGGCGGAAACGCGATACCAGGATGGTGCTATCGGTATCTACGTCAGTCGCTTCACCACCACCAACAGCGTCAACGGTACCTGTGCGGTCTTCTTGGTAACCAATACCAAAGCGGCCGTAACCGCTAAACTTAACTTCGGCCGCTGCAACGCTTGCGGTTGCGATCAGGGCGGTCGATGCGAAGAGAATTTTTTTCATCTTGCTTCCCTCGGTTTCAAAGATTTTCTACTCGACACATGCAAAGCACGCGTCTCAGCACGGACACCGTTTCGCTTTTTTTCCCCCCTTTGCGCAAGCTTGCCATAAACGCTCTGGCCTCATTCGGCCCCAATTGGTGCAAGGATGCCACAGTCGATTTCAGCCAGATCCTCCCCACTGCCCATCAACTAAAGTTAAGAATTGGCTTGTTGCAGCCGGGGTCCTTGTCTAGGAGTGTCACTCGAACAGTGCAAAACAAGTGATACAGGACCTTCCAACGATGCGCCTGCTAACGATTTTGGGTTTGATTTCAGTGACCGCGATAGTCGCAGGCTGTGGGCGACCACCCCCGGGTGACGCCAGATATCTGACAGTCGATGGTAGTTCGACCGAAGAACGCGAGTTGAATGATCCGAATCGTTCGACGATCTGGGATGTCTTTGGCCCGAATACCTCGGAACAGGTTACTCAGGTGAATCGCTATCTGTGGTCCGCATCGCTGGATGTTCTGAATTTCCTACCGATCCAAGAAGTCGATCCGTTTACTGGTGTGATCGTAACAGGTTATGGCACTCCGCCCGGCGGTGGACGCTCTTATCGGGCAACGGTCCATATCAGCGATCCTGCGCTGGAAGCGCGCTCTCTTTCTGTTGCACTGCAGACTAGTGGCGGTGCTCCGGTCAGCGCTGCAACGTCGCGCGCGGTCGAAGATGCCATTCTATCTCGAGCGCGCCAGCTGCGTATTGCTGATAACAAGTTCTAGAAACCCGCCTAAATTCACATTATGACCACGCCGGGTTCCTACCCGGCGTTTTCATTCACGAAGGACCGCAAGATGTCTCGCTACTCGGCCACCGAAATCGAAGCAAAATGGCAAGAGGCCTGGGACAAGGCCGGAATCTTCACCGCCAACCACAAGGCGGATAAGCCAAAATACTATGTGCTTGAGATGTTCCCCTACCCGTCTGGCCGCATCCATATGGGTCATGTGCGCAACTATACGATGGGCGACGTGATCGCGCGCCACAAACTGGCAACTGGGCACAATGTGCTGCACCCGATGGGTTGGGACGCCTTTGGGATGCCTGCGGAAAACGCCGCCATGGCCAGCGGAGGCCACCCAAAGGATTGGACCTACGGCAATATCGCCGATATGCGCGGCCAGATGAAGCCGCTGGGCCTGTCCATCGACTGGTCGCGCGAATTCGCCACCTGCGACCCGGAATATTACGGGCAGCAGCAGGCTTTGTTCCTGGATATGCTCGAGTCCGGTCTGGTCTACCGCAAGAACGCCGTGGTGAACTGGGACCCGGTTGATATGACCGTTCTGGCCAACGAACAGGTGGAAAACGGGCGCGGCTGGCGCTCGGGCGCGTTGGTCGAACGGCGCGAGCTGACCCAGTGGTTCTTCAAAATTTCCGACTATTCCGAGGAATTGCTCGACGCGCTGGATACGCTCGACAACTGGCCCGCCAAAGTGCGCCTGATGCAGGAGAACTGGATCGGCAAGTCCCGCGGCCTGCAATTTGGCTTTGAGCGCATCGACGGAGGTGAGCCGATCACTGTCTATACGACTCGCCCCGACACCCTGTTAGGCGCGTCTTTTGTCGGGATCTCACCGGATCACCCGATTGCCAAAGAACTTGAAGCCGGCAACCCTAAAGTGGCTGAATTTGTTGCTGAATGCCGTAAGGGTGGAACCACCGAAGAGGCTATCGAGACGGCTGAGAAGCTGGGCTACGACACGGGTATCCGCGTCAAGCACCCGCTGGACCCGAATTGGGAACTGCCGGTCTGGATCGCCAACTTCATTTTGATGGACTATGGCACCGGTGCAATCTTTGCCTGCCCGGCACATGACCAACGTGACCTTGATTTCTGCCGCAAATACGGTCTTCCTGTAGTCGATACCTTCTTCGCGATGGACGATGAGACACCTGTCGACAAAATCGCATTCGTCCCGCCGAAGTCTGAAAAGGTCCGCTGGGTGAACCATTTCGCAGGTCTGACCGAAGCCACGGGCGAAGAGGCCATCAATGCCACAGTTGATTTCGCGGAAAAGGCTGGCTGGGGCGAGGGCGTTACCAAATACCGCCTGCGTGACTGGGGCCTGAGCCGCCAGCGCTATTGGGGTTGCCCGATCCCCGTTGTCCACTGCGAAAAATGCGGCACCGTGCCCGAGAAGAAAGAGAATCTGCCGATCGAGTTGCCTTATGATGATGGCAACGGCAAACCCATCGACTTTTCCATCCCCGGCAACCCGCTGGATCGTCACCCCAGTTGGCGCGATGCACCCTGCCCATCATGCGGAGCACCTGCCAAGCGCGAAACCGACACGATGGACACATTCGTCGATTCGTCATGGTACTTTGCCCGTTTCACCGCTCCGCGCGCCGAAACGCCTACCGATCTGGCCGAAGCCGAATACTGGATGAATGTCGATCAATACATTGGCGGCATCGAGCACGCGATTCTGCACCTGCTCTATTCCCGGTTCTTCGCGCGTGCGATGAACATCACCGGCCATTTGCCGAAGAAAGCAATCGAGCCGTTCGATGCTCTATTCACGCAGGGCATGGTCACGCATGAGATCTATCAGACTCGCGATGCCAACGACCGTCCGGTCTATCACTTGCCCGAGGATGTGACTGACGGGAAATTGGCCGACGGCACCGAGGTTGAAATCATCCCTTCGGCCAAGATGTCGAAGTCAAAAAAGAACGTCGTAGACCCGGTCAGCATCATCTCGGCCTTCGGCGCAGACACCGCACGCTGGTTCGTTCTGTCCGATTCCCCGCCCGAGCGCGACGTGGAATGGACCGCTTCGGGTGCTGAGGCTGCATTTAAACATCTCAGCCGCGTGCACCGCATCGCCTCGGAAATCACCGAATCGGATGCACCTGCCAACGCAGATGACGAAACGCTGCTGCGCGAAATGCACAAAGCCATCCACGACGTCTCGGGCGGTGTCGAGTCCTTTGGCTTTAACGCCTCGATCGCCAAGCTTTATGCCTTTACCAACACGTTGGCTAAGTCCAAAGCAGGCACAGAGGCCAAGCGCGAGGCGGCTAAGACGTTGGCTCAACTGATGTCGCCGATGACACCCCACTTGTCCGAAGAGCTTTGGCAATTGTTGGGCGGCGAGGGTCTCGTCGCGACAGCGCCCTGGCCTATGGCTGACGAAGCAATGCTGGTCGATGACACCGTCACCCTGCCAATACAGATCAACGGCAAGCGCCGCGCTGAAATCAGCGTGTCCAAGGATCTGGACAAGGCAGAGGTTGAAAAAATCGCACTCAGCACCGAAGCTGTGCAAAAGGCGCTGGATGGTGCCGCCCCGAAGAAAGTGATCGTTGTTCCAGGCCGGATCGTAAATGTCGTCGTTTGATCGCAGAACCCTGTTATTGATGCCGCTCGCGCTTGCCGCGTGTGGTTTCGAGCCGGTCTACGCACCCGGTGGATCGGGTTCGGCGCTGGATGGCAGGGTCGAGGTTTCGGCCCCGAATACGGTCGAAAGCTTCCTGCTGGTTCAGAATCTGGAACGCAAGTTGGGTCGCAGCGCGACCTCGGGCAAAGACTACAAGCTGGAAGTCGGGGTTTCGACGACCACGCGCAGGGCGTCGATCACCACGGCAAACGAAACCAATCGCTATACCATCGACGGCAACGCATCCTACGCGTTAAAATCCAACGGGACCGGGCAGATCATCGCCTCGGGCAATGTTGCCGAATTTGTCGGTTATTCTGCTGCTGGTTCAACGGTGTCGACGCTGGCGGATGAACGCGATGCGACCGAGCGTCTGATGGTGATTCTAGCTGATCAGATCGTGAACCGCCTATACGCCACACCGGGCCTGTCCACATGAAGCTGAGCCCGCGCGAGGCTGATGGGTATTTTGCCAAGCCGGACGCGGATAAAGCCGGGCTGTTGATCTACGGGGCGGACGCGATGCGCGTTGCCCTAAAGCGTCAGCAAGTTCTGGCGGCTCTGCTGGGACCCGGCGCTGAAGAGGAAATGCGCCTGACCCGCATCCCCGGAAGTGATCTGCGCGGCGACCCAGCGCTTTTGCTGGACGCAGTTAAGGCCGTTGGGTTTTTCCCCGGCCCCCGCGCTGTCTTTGTCGAAGACGCCACCGAGGTTGCTGCGCCGGCAATACTCGCGGCGCTGGAAGACTGGGATCATGGTGATGCGCAGATCGTCGTGACGGCGGGTCAGCTCAAGCCCAGTTCAAAAATTCGCAAAGCGTTCGAAGCGAACCCGGCGGTTTACACCGTCGGCATTTACGATGATCCGCCTTCACGTGCCGAAGTTGAACGGATTCTCGCACAGGCAGGGTTGCAGAATATCTCGCGCGATTCGATGTCGGCGCTTGGCGAGCTGGCTTTGGCGTTAAGCCCCGGAGATTTCACACAAACGGTTGAGAAACTTTCGCTCTACAAGCGTGGCGATGCAGCTGAACTGACGATCGACGACATCGAGGCTTGCGCTCCGCGGTCAACCGAGGCGGCGCTGGACGATGTGCTGAACGTCGTGGCCGAGGGCCGGGCGCAAGAAATCGGGCCGCTGATCCGCCGACTGCAAGCGCAAGGCACCAATGGCGTAACCCTATGCATCGGCGCGACGCGGCACTTTAGGACCCTCTATGCCTGCGCTTCCGATCCCGGCGGCGCGGCGCAGGGGATCGGCAAACTTCGCCCTCCGGTCTACGGCAAGCGGCGCGATCGGATCTTGCGTCAGGCACAGGGCTGGGGTGCGCATAAATTGCAGACCGCATTGACGGTTCTGACCGACACGGATCTGTCATTGCGCTCGGCCAATCAGACCGCACCCGCCATGGCGCTGGTGGAACGCGCCATGATCCGTCTGGCGATGCTGGCTCGATCAAGCTGAACCCTAGCGGTCCAGCCACGCAGCAGCCGACTGTCCAGCCCAGCGTCCTGTCGCCAGACAGGCGGTCAGAAGATAGCCACCCGTTGGGGCCTCCCAATCCAGCATCTCACCCGCGCAGAACACGCCCGGAAGTGCGGTCAGCATCAAACGATTGTTCAGAGCGTCCTGAGCGACACCACCCGCAGTCGAGATCGCCTCATCCATTGGTCGCAGGCCAGAATGGCGTATCGGCAGATTCTTTAGCGCATCGATCCAATCAGATTGCGCCAATACGTGGCCCTTTGTCATCTCATGGAACAGCGCCACCTTCTGCGGTGGCAACCTTAGACCGTTCTTCAGCCAATGCGACAAAGTTGCTTTGGGCTTCTTCGCATCCAATCGCGCGCGCATCCCTTCGACCGTGACGTCTGGGATAAGGTCCAGAAACAGTGGCGCACCCGCGCGCAGCGCCGGGGTCAGGGGATATAGCCCGCCACCTTCCAGCCCTCTTGCGGAAACCGTGGCTTCGCCCCGGCTTTCCACCGCACCCGACATCCAACGCACTGATTTCAACGCGGCCCCGAAGTGTGGCTGCATGAAGCGGCTCCAATCGACCGACAGTGCTGCATTTGAAGGCGCAAACGGAGTCAAAGCCACGCCTTTGTCGGCAAGCCACGGCGCCCATGCGCCATTCGATCCCAACCGCGCCCAACTGGCACCACCCAACGCCAGAACCGTCGCATCGGGTTTGCGCAGTTGTTCACCATCTGGGGTCTGAAACACCAACGCATCCTCACGCCAGCCTCGCCAGTGCCAGCGGGTCTTGATCTGGACACCAGCCTGATCCAACCGCGCGAGCCAAGCCCGCAGCAAGGGCGAGGCCTTCATGACCGTCGGGAAAACGCGACCGGTCGAACCCGTAAACATCTCTTGCCCAAGATCGCTAGCCCAAGCCATGACGGCCTGTGCGTCAAACTCACTTATCATAGGGTGCAGCCAATCCGTGGCCTTGGCATATGCACCCATAAACGTCTCAAACGGTTCGTCTTTGGTCAGGTTCAGACCAGACTTCCCCGCCATCAGAAACTTGCGCGCGACCGAGGGCTTGGTTTCGGCCACAACAACCTCGTGCCCGGCCGCAGCAAGCTGCTCTGCCGCCATAAGACCTGCAGGCCCCGCACCAATAACCATGGTTTGCGCCATTGTATCCCTCTTGCCCTGCGCACGTTTCAACACGAGTTTAGGTTATGGCAAACACCGAACCTATCTGCCCACTCTGCGACCGCCCTATTCCTGAGGGCGGAGGCAGCCTGCACCATCTGATCCCAAAGCTCAAAGGAGGCAAGGGCGGGCCCACTGTTTTGTTGCATCAGATTTGCCACAAGGAGATCCACGCAACGCTGACCGAAGCCGAGCTTGCGCGTGATTTCAGCACGGTTGACGCGCTTCGCGCGCACCCGAGGTTGGATAAGTTCCTGCAATGGGTCCGTAAACGCCCTCCGGGATTTCGCTCAAAAGTGCCGGGCAAGCGGCGCGGGCGTTGATCAGGTCGGAAGCCACGGATCGCCGAACACATCCGTTTTAGGATCAGCCAACCCTTCAACTTCAATCCCACGATAGTCGGGCACCGATGCAAACCGGGCGCTGGGAATATGTTGAAATTCCAGCGTAGTATAAGGGCGTTTCCAAAGCCATTCCCGATTTTCGACCGCCCAAAGGTCTGGGTTTGGCGGCGTGTCTTCTGTGAATGCGTAGAAATGCAAATCAAAGCCATAGGGTTCCACACCCTGCATCGACAACAAGGACATACCCTGAGATCGACAGAATGCATCCTCGGCGGCGATATCTCCGGTGCGCAAGGTGATCTGGCCGATACAGGCCCCTGCAAATGGCGCATCCGAACTGGCGGCATCGCCCGGCCGGTTTCCTTCGAAATCGTGCTGCAGTAGCTCGATTACAAAGCCCTCTGGATCACTTAGATGGCACATATAGCCAATATCCAGAAACTGGCGCGGTGCGCTGACCGTAACGCCCATCTGGCGCAGGTGATTTGCGGCAAATTCAACATTCGGCAGGGTGATCCCGATTTTCCAGTATCTTTGCCCTCGGTCATGGCGGTAACCACCACCGCCCGGCATCAGCAAAAGATCGGCATCTTGTCCGGCGTATCCTACGCGACGATTTGCACCTTCGACCTGAACACGCATGCCAAGCGCGTCGTGATAAAACGCCGCCAAAGCATCGGGGTTTGCGACCCGCAATCGCAGCGCGGCCAACCTCATGGGCACAATCCGGCAATGCCTAGTGCAATCGATCGCTCTGCAGACAGACTGTCAGCCACCAACTCTCGTGCCGTGGGCATCAATTGATCAGGTTCGACCACCCGGTCCACCAAACCAAACGCATAGGCTTCTTCTGCAGTGATCTTTTGTCCGGCCATTAGGATCATCTTGGTTCGGGACGGACCTATCAGCGCCGCCATACGTTTGGGATCAGACGGCTGCGGCAGAAAGCCCAGCTTCATCACCGGATAGAAAAACTTGGCTGCGGGAACCGCAACGCGCAAATCACAAGCCAGAACCATGCCGTTCGCACCACCCGCCAGAGTACCGTTAAGAGCCGCCACCGTCAGGCAAGGCAAGTCGGCTATTGCACCAGATAGCCGCTCCCAAAGATCCGAGGTCGCAAGACCCGCGCGCGCTTCTTCAAGATCAGCACCGGCGCTGAACACGCGACCCGCACCGGTTAGAATCAAGGCGCGTGCTTCGGTTGCCGCTTCGGCGATACGAACCAATTCGCCCAGCATTGAAGTGGTCAACGCATTGGCTTTTTCAGGATTATTCAGCGTAACCGTCCAAAGCCCATCGTCTTGCGTCAGTTCAATCACGTCAACCCGACCCTTTTTCGGATATCTTCATTGCGCAACGAAATCTCTGTCCCCAAGAACTCATCTGCGTCCGGCGAGCACATCCACATCAGCGCCCTTGCTGGCCAGTCTGCCGGGATATGATCGTCCCAATCCAACTGACTAACCGGGTTGATACCGCTGGCCTTGATCACGCGCTGCATGTCAGTGGCGACGGTACCCGGTGACAGGCCCATGGCGCGGATGCCATGGTGCGCCTCTTCCAAATGCAGACACTCGGTCAGCATCTTTGCCCCGGCTTTTGAGGTGCAATAGTGGCTCCAGGCTTCAATCGGATTTGACGCAGCACCGGAGGAGACGGTCAGAACAGTCCCCCCACCTGTCGCCCGCATAATGGGCAGTGCAGCGCGCATTCCATAAAAAACTCCCTTCAGATTGATGTCGATTGCATGGCTCCAAGCCTGCGTATCAGCATTGGAAAGATGAAAGATCGGATCGATCACACCTGCATTCCCGATCAGAACGTCCAGCGAGCCAAACCGATCGATGCAGTCAGCAACCGTCTGTTCTACCTGGCCAAAATCACTGACATCACAGCCCAATGCGATGGCGTTGTCACCCAGCGCTGCTGCCAGTGCTTCAATCTGATCTCGGCTGCGCGCGGCCAAGGCGACATTTGCCCCGGCTGCGGCAAAAACGCGCCCGGCTTCCGCTCCGATACCTCGGCTAGCGCCTGTAATCAGTACAGTTTTTCCTTGCATTTGCATCGTTTAAATCCCTGCATTTGAAATTGTGTTAACTCGTACCCCGCAATTGGGGAATTGGTCCAGCCCTTCCCCCTTGACGCTGGCCGCCGCAGGCACGACCATGCGCGTAAATTGATCAAGAAGGGTTCTCTTATGACTGTTTTCCTTCGCCGCAGTTGCGGTGCAGCTTTGGCCTATGCTGTCGCAACGAACGGCGCTTTTGCGGATGTTACCGCCAATGATGTCTGGGCCGATTGGCAAGCCTACCTGGGCGGCATGGGTTATGATGTGACCGGCGAACAAAGCGTTTCCGGAAATGTGACAACGATTTCGAACATGACAATGGCCATGGCCATTCCAGATACCGAAGGCACTTTCGACGTGGTCATCCCTCAGATGACTTTGACCGAGAATGGCGATGGTACAGTCAACATCGGTTTCCCGGACAGTTTTCCGATGACCATCTCGGGCGAAGCCGAGGGCGAGACCTTCTCGGCCGATCTGGTATATTCGCATGATGCTCTGGAAATGGTTGTATCAGGCACGCCCAAAAACATGACCTATGATTATTCGGCCAACAGTCTGAACCTTGCACTGGATTCGATCGATTTTGACGGTGAAACCGTGCCGAACGATATGCTGGCGCTGAACGTTCAGATGGACCAGATTGCGGGTTCTTCCCAGATGGAAATTGGCGAAATGCGCGATATCGCGCAGCAGTTCACCGCTGACAGCCTGACCTACGACGTGGCGTTCAACGAGCCTGAAAGCGAAGATACGGGCCGGATCAGCGGCACGCTGGGCGATCTGAATTTCGAAGGTGATACGATCATCCCGCCGGATTTCGATGTTTCCAACGTACAAGATATTTATGAGGCCGGATTTGCTGCGTCAGGCACATTCACCTATGCCTCGGGTAACACCGAAGTGGCGGGCACGGCTGAAGGTCAGCCCTTCTCGCTCAGCAGCAGTTCCGAAGGCGGCAGTTTTACCGGCAGTATCGATGCACAGCGGCTTGTCTACGACCTTGCGCAAAACAGCACCAAACTGGCCGTTACGACATCTGATCTTCCGTTCCCGATCGAAATTGCGATGGCCAATGCGGGTATGAAATTCGAACTTCCGGTGCAGGCTTCGGAAGAAATCCAACCCTTTGGATTTGGTATGAACCTGACAGATTTCACGATGTCCGATGTATTGTGGAGCATGTTCGACCCTGCAAGTGCGCTGCCCCGCGATCCGGCGACCATCGCACTGGACGCAACCGGCACCGCCAAAGTTCTGGTCGACTTCATGGATCCCGAAGCGGTCGAAGAGCTTGAGACATCGGATATTGTTCCGGGCGAATTGCATTCGTTGAAGATCAACGAATTGCTTGTATCGCTGGTCGGCGCGGAATTGACCGGTGATGGAGATTTCACATTCGACAATTCCAACACGGAAGAGTTTGATGGCCTGCCCGCTCCGTCAGGTGTCGCCAATCTGAAGCTTGTTGGCGCCAACGCTCTGCTCGACACGTTGATCGGCATGGGCTTTGTCTCGGAGAACGACGCGTTGGGCGCACGTATGATGATGGGTCTGATGGCTGTTCCGGGTGAAGAACCTGATACACTGAACTCGAAGATCGAGTTCACCGAGGATGGTCAGATTCTGGCCAACGGTCAGCGCATCAAGTGATAAAATCATCAGGAAAGGCCGCATTGGTGGCCTTTCCTGGCTGAGGCACATAAAGCGATTGGGCTGCAGGCCTTGCGGGACGGACGGTCCAAGGCTAGGTCCAGTACAACAAGACCGGAGGCCTCATGACCCGAACACCTCAGAACATCAGTGAAGAGCTGCTGGCTGCAGCCCGCAAAGCTGGCGCCGAAGAGGCAGATGCCATTGTTATTGATGGCTCATCCGTCTCTGTCGAGGTGCGCGGCGGCGCGTTGGAACATGCCGAACGCTCGGAAGCCACTGATCTGGGACTAAGGGTCTTCCTGGGCAAGCGGCAGGCAATCGTATCCAGTTCAGACAGTCGTCCTGAGACGCTTGCGGCGATGGCCGAACGCGCCGTTGCTATGGCCAGCGAAACCCCCGAAGATCCGTTCACTGGATTGGCCGCGCCCGATCAATTGATCACCGATTGGGATATCGATGCGCTGGAACTGTTTGATCCAAGTCCGGAACCAAGTGCCGAGGCCTTGATGCAGGACGCGCTGGCTGCCGAAGCGGCAGCGTTGGGTGTTACGGGCGTCTCACAAGTTTCTGACGCCGCCGCGGCTTATGGTACACACCAAGTCCATCTGGCAGCTACGAACGGGTTTTCTGGTGGATATAAGCGCAGCAGTCGCTCAACCTCATGTGTTGCCATTTCCGGCGAAGGCACGGGGATGGAGCGTGACTATGATGGCGACAGTCGCACATTTCAGGCAGACCTGCGCAGCCCTTCCGAGATTGGTCGCACAGCTGGTGAACGCGCAGTTCAGATCGTTGGCGCACGCAAACCCCAGACAGGCAGCTTCCCGGTTGTGTTCGACGAACGTATCTCGTCGTCGTTGATCGGTCACCTGCTGGCTGCAAGCAATGGCGCTGCGATTGCCCGCGGTGCCTCGTGGCTGAAAGAAAGCTTGGGTCAACAGGTTCTGCCCTCGCATCTGTCTCTGATCGAAGACCCTCATCGCCCGCGCATTTCGGGCTCGCGCCCGTTTGATGCCGAAGGGCTGGCAACGCGGCGCAGGGCGATCGTTGAAGACGGTGTTCTGACCGGTTGGACGCTGGATCTGTCCAGCGCCCGAAAGCTGGAAATGACCTCGACCGGTAATGCAACACGCGGCGTATCGGGGCCTCCATCGCCCAGCAACTGGAACCTCAGCCTGACGCAAGGTGACAAAACCCGAGCAGAGCTTCTGCGCGATATGGAAACCGGGCTGTTGGTCACTTCGATGATCGGGTCGACGATAAACCCGAACACTGGCGACTATTCCCGTGGGGCGTCAGGGTTTTGGGTGGAGAACGGTGAGATCGCCTATCCTGTCAACGAATGCACTATTGCGGGCAATCTTCGCGACATGCTGATGCGGATCATTCCGGCAAATGATGCCCGGCCTTACCTATCGCGCGTTGTGCCATCTTTGCTAATCGAAGGGATGACACTTGCCGGCACTTGACCTGTCCTTGCTGATCGACGCCGCGCTAGAAGCTGGAAAGATCGCTACGCGCTATTCAGGCCCTGATGCGCAACGCTGGGACAAACCCGAAGGCGCGGGGCCTGTGACCGAGGCCGATCTGGCTGTGAACGCAATGCTAGAGCGCGACCTGCACGGCGCACGTCCGAACTATGGCTGGCTGAGCGAAGAGAGCGAGGATTCCGACGACCGTCTGACCCGCGATCAGGTCTTTGTCATCGATCCTATCGACGGCACCCGCAGTTTCGCCGAAGGATCCCGCACATGGGCGCACTCGCTGGCCGTTGCCGAGAACGGAGAGGTTACGGCTGCAGTTATATACCTACCAATGCGAGATCTGCTTTACGCGGCTTCGAAAGGACAAGGAGCTACGCTGAACGGCGAACCCATCTTCGTTTCGGGGCAAGCGCATTTGCCTGAGGCTGAAATATTGGCGGCAAAACCCAATCTGAACCCACGGCATTGGCAATCGGGTGCGGTGCCAGACTTTCGCCGCGTCTACCGCCCCTCGCTGGCTTATCGGATGGCGCTGGTTGCCCAAGGACGCTTTGACGGAATGCTGACACTCCGCCCCAGTTGGGAGTGGGACATCGCCGCAGGTGATCTGATCCTGCGTGAGGCGGGTGGAATATGCACGGACCGTTTGGGGCAACCTCTGCAGTTCAACAACACCGACCCGCGCTTGAATGGTGTGGTAGCGGCAGGCACCGAAATCCATGAACATCTTCATGCTCTGCTTGACCCAAACGGGGCCGGTATACCCGCATGAGCAAGCCTCGTTCTCTTAGCCTTGCTGCCTATCGCGTTCTGTCCTGGGGTGTGCCGCAAAGCTCGGGCTTCACGGACATCGCGCGCCCTGATGGCGAAGTCCTTTGGGTGCATATCAGTACACCCGATCGGCTGCGCGCGGTTGATGACTTCTGTCGTCGTCTGACCACGGTGCGGCCCGGCTTGTCGCTGCTGCTAACCGTTCCTCCGGATTTCGATCTGGAGGAATGGGACGAATGTAGCGCGCCAATCGTGAAATTGCCTGCCGAACACACCGGCGCTGCCCGCATTTTTCTGAAGCATTGGCGCCCGGATATGGGGCTTTGGTTTGGTGGCGGGTTGATGCCCAATATCATTACCCGAGCGCAGGAACGGGCAATTCCATTGGTATTGATCGAGGCGATGGTCGACGTGAAAACCGCCCGCGGTGGGCGTTGGCTGCCGGACATCACGCGATACACGCTGGACTGTTTTACGACGATCCTTGCCCCCAATGATGAGATCGCGCGCCAGATCCGCAGGTTGGGTGTGAATTCGGCAAAAATATCAGTAGCGCCTGCTCTGCATATCAGCCCCAATCCCGATCCCTGGCCCGAAGATGAGTTGATCGAGACCAATCATACACTGGCCGGTCGCCCGGTCTGGTTGGCCGCATGGGTGCAGGACAAAGAGTTTATTTCGGTCCTGACGGCGCATCGGCAAGCCTTGCGGATGCTGCCGCGCCTGGCCTTGGTTCTGCACGTGGCGGATATGTCCGAGTCCGCCCCCTTGCACAAACGGCTTGAGGCAATGGATTTGCGATGCGCCAACTGGGATGAGGGAGATGCGATCGAAGACACCACACAGGTGATCCTATCGGCTGAACCCGAAGACCTTGGACTGTGGCATCGTGTGTCCGCGGTTACGTTCATGGGAAGTTCGTTAGAGCGCGGTTCGGGCGGCCACGACCCATTGATCGCCGTTGCCTTAGGTTCAGCGGTAATCCATGGCCCTCATGTCAGCAACTACCACAATCTGTATGACAGGTTGGGGCGGGAAAAAGCTGCTATGCGGATTCGAACCGCGACGGAGCTTGGCGATGGAGTGGTCGAGCTTTTGGCCCCGGACCGCACGGCTGACATGGCCTTGGCCGGATGGCAGATCGTCACCGAAGGCGCGCCACAGGCGGACCAATTGATTGAAATGGTGCAAGATACACTGGACCGGCGGAGAGCCTACAATGCGCGCACCTGACTTCTGGAACACGGACCCTGATCGATTGGACCTGCGTGCCCGGCTGCTGTCGCCGCTCGGGTCCCTCTATGCCTCGGCGACCGCCCGTCGTTTGGCGCGTGGGCAAGGACTCTCGGTGGATGTACCGGTCATTTGCGTTGGCAATCTGAATGCGGGTGGAACTGGCAAAACGCCCACCGCAATCTGGGTTTTGGATTACCTCAGGGGCGCTTGGCATCAGCCTCACGTCGTCACCCGAGGTCACGGCGGTTCGCTGGAAGGCCCGGTGCAGGTCGATCCACGCAAACACACCGCAGCTCAGGTCGGGGATGAACCCCTGCTGCTTGCCGCGTTTGCCGAAGTTTGGGTTGCCAAAGATCGTGCCGCAGGCGCGCAGGCGGCGGTGGCTGCAGGGGCGACAGCAATCGTACTGGACGACGGTTTTCAAAACCCTGCCGTCGCCAAGGATTTCTCGATCATCGTCGTTGATGCCACGCGCGGGTTCGGCAATGGACTTTGCTTGCCCGCCGGTCCCTTGAGAGAACCCGTAGCTGTTGGGTTGAAACGGGCCGATCTCGTTTTGTCGCTCGGGAGCGCCGTAGCGCAAACAACATTTTCAGAAAAATGGGGGCCTGCCCTTACAGTCCCACACGTCATCGGCGAAGTGCGTCCACTACAAACCGGCATGGATTGGAGCGGCACACCCGTTCTGGCCTTTGCAGGTATCGGATACCCAGATAAGTTTTTTGAGACTCTGCGGCAGCAAGGCGCGACACTGCTGCGCACCGAAGCATTAGACGACCACCAACCGCTGACCTCTGCGCTGATGACGCGTTTGGAAAACGAGGCCAAGGCACTGGGCGCTCAACTGGTGACAACCGAGAAAGACGCGGTGCGCCTACCCGCGAAACTCCGAAGCAAGGTTCTCACGCTCCCGGTCCGCTTGCAGATCGATCAGGATGATAAGGTCAAAGAGATGCTGGCTCAGGTCGCGCCATCACCCTGAGCGAATGGCCAGCCCAAGCCAGGCTGGCCAAGCTGGATTTAGCTGCCAAGCTCGTCTTCGATCAGCTTTTTGAAATCGTCATAAGACTGGTTATCAACTTTTTTGCCGTTCACGACGAACGACGGGGTTGCCTGAATCCCATCGCGCTCGGCATTTTCCTGATACCAGGCGACCAGAGTCTGCGCACGGGTTCCGTCCTGCAAGCAGGCCTCAAGCTGATCATTGTCGATACCGGCAAGGCGACCGATCTTGCGCAGCTCGTCAACGATTTCGGCCGGACCTCCGGCACGGGTCCATTCCGACTGGCCTTCGTACAACAGATCGGTGATACCAAAGAACTTATCAGGCCCCGCACAGCGCGCCACCATCGATGCCCACAGACCATAGCGATCGAAATACACTTCGCGGTATGTGAACTTGACCTTGCCCGTATCAATGAAATCCTTCTTGAGCTGCTTATAGGCACCCTGATGGAAGTTCGCGCAATGCGGACAGGTGTATGATGCATATTCGATGATCTCGACGGGCGCATCTTCGGCCCCCTGCACCATCTCGACGATGGTCGACGTGTCCAGATCAGCCTCTTGCGCCTCGGCGGCACCAATCAGCGGGTTGGCAGGTGTGGTAGTATTCGACAATGTCAGCCAATAGCCGCCTGCGGCCACGGCGACAGCCGCACATATAACGGTTGCAATCCGGCTCATTCCTCAGCCCTTTCTTAGCGTTTCTGTCTGGATAAAACGTTGCGGCCCAAACGTTCAAGGGCCGCGCGCAAATCTTCATCATGAACCGCGCGTGACACTTTGTCGGCCTCGGCGGCTATTTCAGGCGCAATGGCTTGTTTCGCCTGTTTCGGCTTGTGGTCGAAACTGGCCTGACCTTCTGCAAAACCGGTGGGTGCGGTTTGGGTGATGCGAATGCGATTGATGGCGTTGTAACCATAGACCGCGTTCACCTTGTCACGCAGTTGTTCTTTTTGCATCTCCAGCATCGGCGCCTGCGGTCCTGTGGTCAGCACCGTCAGTGTCGCCCCAAATCCGCCTTTGGCGTATCCCACATTCACAGGCCGCGCGATCGAAGCTAGATCCTGACCAACAATCTCAGCCCAATGAGTCAACAAACGCGAAACGGCAAAGCCCCGGCTTTCCCCGGCCTGTCTGATCCGGTCATTCAGCAAAGTGGCGGTACGTTTGAACCCGCGGGTCGAAGAACGTCTGCGTTGCATCTGGTTTCCAACTCTTGCGCGGCTATTGTAATAAGCTGCGACCCATGCGCCAGCGAAACCCGACAGGGAGTTACATAAAACTTGCGTGACTGCACCGAATCTGACCTGAGCAAGGCTCTGCTGGACTGGTACGACCGCCACGCGCGGGAAATGCCATGGCGCGTTAGCCCTTCTGATCGCGGGGCAGGAATAACGCCTGATCCCTACCGCGTCTGGCTGTCCGAGGTGATGCTGCAGCAAACAACCGTAGCCGCGGTGCGCGACTACTTCCTTCGCTTCACGACGCGCTGGCCAACTGTAGAATCACTGGCAGCCGCCGAAGACGGGCAAGTTATGGGCGAGTGGGCTGGTCTTGGTTATTACGCCCGCGCGCGGAATTTATTGAAATGTGCCCGTGTCGTAGCCTCAGAGTATGATGGGCGTTTCCCAGATAGCTACGATGCGCTGCTGCTACTTCCCGGAGTTGGGCCCTACACGGCGGCGGCGATCGCAGCTATCGCATTTGATCGCCCGGAAACAGTGCTGGATGGCAATGTCGAACGCGTGATGGCGCGGCTCTATGACATTCATGATCCCCTGCCAGGTTCAAAGCCGCTGTTGAAAGAGAAAGCAGCGTACCTGACCCCGCCCAATCGACCCGGAGATTATGCACAGGCCGTGATGGATTTGGGCGCAACGATCTGCACGCCAAAATCGCCAGCCTGCGGCATCTGCCCAGTCTACGCACTCTGTTCTGCGCGTGCAGCTGGAACGCAGGCCGATCTTCCGAAAAAAACACCGAAGAAGCCCAAACCAACGAGGCTGGGCCACATATACATCGCGCAACGCAGTGATGGCGCGCTGCTACTGGAACGCCGACCTGACAAAGGCTTGCTGGGCGGGATGTTAGGCTGGCCCGGATCAGATTGGTCCGAGGCACCCTCAAAACGCCCTCCGTTTGTGGCAGAATGGCAGGAAGTCCCAGGCGAGGTGCGCCACACCTTCACTCATTTCCATTTGATCCTGCGAATTTGGGCGGTCGAATTGCCCAATGGGATGGAACCTGTCGATCTCGAAATCATGGACAAACACGCGTTCAAGCCCAGCGACTTGCCCACCGTCATGCGCAAGGCTTATGACCTGTGGCGCGGCCATTAGACCGATGTGCAAGGCCAGACAGGCAGTCTAGTGTTTTGCCAAGATTTTCGGAGCCCAAAAATGATTGCGTCTGATACTCTTTCCCGTTGGCAATCCGCCCTTCCATTTTGGGCCTCCTATCTACTGATCCCGATGATCTGGATCGCCACCTTTGCAGGCGGTTGGTGGGTCTTGCTGGTGCCGCTCTCAACATGGTGGGCCTTTGCTGTGCTGGATCGATTGACGGGCCTTAACTTGGAAAACGCCGATCCGGATACGCCAGACGTTTCGCTAAACTGGTATATCTTGCTGACCAAGGCTTGGGCCCCAGTGCAATTCCTCACGCTTTACGGGCTGATCTGGTACACCACCCGCACCACTGACCTGTCTTCGATCGAAAAGATCGGCGTGTTCATTGGCATGGGCGTGATATCCGGAACGATCGGGATCAACTACAGCCACGAGTTGATGCACCAAAAAGGCAAATTTGAACGCTGGATGGGTGATATCCTTTTGGCGATGGTCCTTTATTCGCATTTCCGCTCTGAACACCTGCTGGTGCACCACCGCTATATTGGCACCCCGCGTGATCCGGTGACTGCGCGTTATAACGAGGGCTTCCATCGGTTCTACCCCCGCGTTCTACGTCAAAGCCTGATCTCTGCCTTCCGGGCCGAACGCGAAAAACTGGCACGCAAAGATCGTTTCTGGACCGATCCGGCAAACCCATTCTGGCGCTATTGGGCCTTGCAAGGAATTATGCTGCTATTGGCGGTTCTGATAGGCGGATGGTCAGGGCTTGGCTTGTTTCTGGTGCAAGCAGGCACAGCGATCTGGCAACTTGAACTCGTCAACTATGTCGAGCACTACGGCCTGACGCGCAAATATTTGGGTGACGGCAAATACGAACATGTCCGCCCGCGCCACTCGTGGAACGCGTCACAAAAAGCCTCAAACTGGCTGTTGATCAACCTGCAACGTCACTCGGATCACCACTACAAACCAAACCGCCGGTTCCCGCTGCTACAACACCATTCACAGGATGCAGCACCCCAACTGCCACATGGCTATCCGGTCATGACCATAGCAGCGATGATCCCCCCTTTGTGGCGGCGGATAATGAATCCCAGAGTACGCGCATGGCGGCGGCAATATTACCCCGAGATCACCAACTGGCAGCCCTATAACAAAGCGCAAAACCCCGCGCCCCGGAGTTGACCGCAGCGCGCACCAGCGCGCTGCCTGGCCCAACGGGAGTGATCGCATCTTTGATGCGGTGCTGACAGGCGGGAGCCTTGGTTTCTACATCACCCAGATATCCATCGGAGCGGCGACACCTCTTACAGGTTGACCTGCCCGCTGTTCGAATCCAGCCATCATAGTTTGGGCAGTTGGCGTCTCACTCAAGGCCTTGGCGCGCAACGCCTCACTCACAATAATGTGCGCCTGAAAATCTCGCGTCAGAGCTTCGAGCTTTGCGGCAACATTCACCGCATCACCGATCACCGCAAATTCCAGTCGGTTTGCTCCAATATCCCCAAGGACAACCGAGCCATAGTGGACTCCAACACCGATCTGGATCTCTTGCTCACCCGCCCGCCTGCGATCTAAATTCCAACGGTCGATCATTTCAACCATCGATCGGGCACAGGCCAGCGCATTGCTCGCATCAAGCTCTCCGGGCACTGGCGTCCCAAACGTGGCCATCAACCCGTCACCCAAGTACTTGTCGAGCGTTCCGTGATGCCGAAACACTTCGGTTTCCATTCTGGCGTGAAATCCGCGCAGGACTTCGATCACTTCATATGGATCACGGCCAGCCGAAAACTTGGTGAACCCGACGATATCGATGAACAGGACCGCAATATCCTCTTTGCGTATCTGTTTGAGAGGCTCATCATTCTGACTCAGCTCATCAACCACGTTCGGCGAGAAGTAACGCGATAGATTTGCCCGCTCACGTTCAAGCCCGGCGTTTGACATCAACAATCGACTGAGGCGGCGCATCGAAACCCCAAGCGTCACCGCGACCATTACAAAAACAATCACCTGCTGGATACGAAAGGTTGGCATGAAACTGTTGGGATCCAAGAGCTCGGCCACATCCGGATATTCTGACAGGGCCTCGGCCACCCGTCCGCTGATTCCGGGGATCGGGGTTGCGACCCACCATGCGATCACCCAACCAACTGTCCACATGATTGCAGTCCACCATCCGATCGCGATGACGGTGCGCCAGGAATAAGCAAGCGTTCCCGCTGCCAGAATGATGAAGAAATACTGAAAATTGTCGAACCGGTATTGCATCGCCAACGGCCGAACATCGTCGCTGAATGGGTTGGGCACAATCATCCCCAACGTCATGATCAGCAGATCGACAAAGATCAACAGAAGCTCGGTCCGGGATTGCCCGACGCGACCGGCGCGGCGGATCAACCAACCATTGGCGCAGATCAGCAGCAGGATGAAATGATACCAAAGAACCTCCCAGTGCGGATTCAGGTAGATCAGCAACATTCCGGTCATCGCCATCGCAATCCAACGCGCCCGAACGGCAAGCTCCAGGCCTTCGCGCTTGTTTCGCTCCAGCGCGGCCTCGGCGTATTTGTTGTCCAGATCGAAGTTGTCCGGTTGCGTGACAAAGAATCGGCTAAGGCGGGATTGGCTGGCGGTGGTCTCGGTCATGGCATCCGTCTCCGATATGCGCTTTCAGGGACTGCCCTATGCAATCATCTCAAGGACAAAAACAAAAGACCCCGCCGGGAACGGCGGGGCAAGGCTTAGTGCCTTGTGTCAGGCCACAGGCACCGGCGGTATTCAGTTATGCAGTTCAGCCCTGATCTGCTGGCGCAGAACGTCAATCGGCACGGTCTTGCCATCGCGTTTGAAGCACCAATAGGTCCAGCCGTTACAAGACGGCGCATTTTCCAAATGCGCACCCACCTGATGGATCGAGCCTTTGACATTGTCTCCAACCAGCGTGCCATCAGCGCGAACTTTGGCCTTATGGCGCTGATTCATGGAATAGAGTTCCTCACCCGGGCGCAGCATGCCGCGTTCAACCAGCTGCCCAAAGGGCACGCGCGGCTCAGCGCGTTTGCTGGCGCTGACTTCCAACGCTTCGCGGTCGAACTTGCGGACCTTGGCAATGCGCTTTTCGGCCACCTTGCGATAGCTTTCCTCGCGCTCGATCCCGATGAACTCACGCCCCAGCATTTTCGCGACAGCCCCGGTGGTGCCACTGCCAAAAAATGGGTCCAGCACAACGTCACCCGGATTGGTCGATCCAATCAGAACGCGGTGCAACAGGGCTTCCGGCTTCTGCGTCGGGTGTGCCTTGTCACCGTTTTCGTCCTTCAGGCGTTCATGGCCCGTGCAGATCGGCAGCACCCAATCACTGCGCATCTGCACGCCTTCATTCAGGGCCTTCAGCGCCTCGTAGTTGAAGGTGTACTTCGCACCCTCACGCTTAGAAGCCCAAATCATCGTTTCATGCGCGTTGGTGAAACGCTTGCCACGGAAATTCGGCATAGGGTTCGATTTGCGCCACACGACGTCATTCAGAATCCAATAGCCCGCATCCTGCAAAGCCGAACCAACACGGAAGATGTTGTGATAGGACCCAATCACCCAGATCGCGCCATTGGGTTTGAGCAACCGATGCGCTGCTTTCAACCACTCGCGTGTGAACTGATCATAAGCTCCAAAGCTCGAAAATTGATCCCAGTGATCATCAACCGCATCCACCTGAGAGTTGTCGGGTCGATGCAGCTGACCTTTCAGCTGCAAATTATACGGCGGGTCCGCAAAAATCAGGTCAACCGACGCCTCGGGGAGACTGTTCATCGCCTCGATGCAGTCCCCGGATAGAATCGTGTTTAAAGGGAGCGCTGTTGCGCCCTTTGTCTTGATTGTGGTCATATCACTGCCTCAGTTCCACGGCGCTTTTGCGCTCATTTGGTTGAGACAAGGATGAGTCAAAGATAATTCGCCGTCAAATTCTTTTTTGAATCAGCGACTTACGATTTACTCTTGATACAAGATATTGTGGACCGGTTTGAACGAACGCCTATGGTGTGGGGTCACGCCAAGATTTCGCAATGCCTCGCGGTGTTGTTTTGTCGGATAACCTGCGTTTGCCTCCCACCCATAGCCGGGATGCTGTTGCGCCAAATCCACCATCAACTGATCACGCCAGGTTTTCGCGATGATTGAAGCCGCCGCAATCGAGACCGAGCGCGCATCTCCTTTCACCACCGCCTGCGAAGGCAATTTCATGCCACGTGGTATCAAATTGCCATCAATCAGCAGAAAATCCGGCGCCGGGTCCAGCGCCGCGACCGCGCGTATCATCGCCAGATGCGAGGCGCGCAGGATGTTGTGTTCATCGATCTCGGCAACCGAAGCTTCGGCAACGGCAACTTGCGCTCGCTCTCGCAGCTCTGCGTCCAAACCTGCTCGGCGCTTTGCGGTCAGTTTCTTGGAATCATTCAGCCCATCGGGAATGTCATCCGGGTTCAGGATCACGGCGGCCGCAACTACAGGCCCCGCCAACGGGCCGCGCCCGACCTCATCCACACCCGCAATTCGGGGGTATCCACGCGCCAACAAGGCCGTCTCGAGCTCAAAATCAGGTGTCGCCATGGCTTTGGCAAATCGCGTTTCAGCGCCCAGCGCAAGAAAAAAGAAGAGGGCAGCTTGCGCCACCCTCTCCCGCGCGGCGCTTCTATGGCGCCACTCCTGCTCGAAACCGGTTACTGGTAAACGACACGGTATCCATTCTGGCGCAGGCAGGCGGGTTCATATGCCCGTTTTACCTTTTTACCATTCCAGAAACCAACTTTGCATTGGTGAGGCAGGCTATCGGCATGTTTATAGTGCTTCTTTAGGCAGTTCGGCCCAAGCAAGGGACGATTGCTCGAATAGGCATTGAACGTGCGCAGGCAGCGCTGCGGCAGGTCATAACGCGCCACCCGCTTTGGCAACGGGCGTACAGCATGTTTTTTCTTGGCCTTCTTCGCCTTGGCTTCCGCCTTCTTATGACGCTTGCGGCGCTCTGCCTCTTCGTCGCGCTTTTTCTCTTGATGATAGTGGTTGACCGCAGCACCTATGATCGCGATTGCAGCCAATCCGCCGAGAATATCTCGGGTATCCGCCGCGCGTGCCTGTGACGCTGAGATCCCGGTGATGGCGACGGCGGTTGCGATGATCAGAGCAATGAACTTCCGGTGCATGATACGTGTCCTTTCGGATAATGGGGCAGGCCGGTTAACGACCGCAAAACTGATGACCCGACATTGCGACCTCCCCCTTCAGACAAGCAATAACGGCAATCTGTTATCCAATATCAGCACCTCAAACCCCCTGAGGTTATTGAATATCCGCCCAACCCATGCGCAGGATGCAGCCCATGAAACAGATCCTCTCTTCTCTGGCTCTGACGGCCCTGATATCGGTTGGGTCGCAGGCCGTCGCGGCAGATTGCTATGCCGATTACAAGGCCAAGCAGGACGATCCCTTGCGTCTGCACTATGGCGTCATGCAGGTCTCAAGCTGCGATAAAGGCTCGGCCCGGAAAGAAGTCGCCAAGCGGCTGAAATCAAACGGCTGGACCCTGCTGAACGTGATGAACGTTTTTGAGGCGAATGGATTGGATCAAAGGAAGGCCAATGCCGGAAAATACTATCTCCGTTACTGAAGCGCGTCGTTCGGGGGTTCGGCTGGTTGGTCTGGGGATTGCGGCAATCGTCGCGATCCTGGTGACCGCAGCGGTTTTCCTGTTCTGGACCCTGCCGGACGCAAATGCCTTTAACGCGCGGGTTGAGCGGCTGTTTGTTGAGGCCGACCTGACCTCACAATCGGAAATCCGCCTGCTTGAGATTCTGGCCCAGTCCGGCACCGCCTTTGCCGATACGCTGTCCAGCTATCGCATGGTCATCTTCGTGCTGCTGGTCTTTGCCAGCGCCATGCTGATCACCGCGCTTGTCTTTCTGGTGATGCTGGTCCTGCTGAACCGCCGCATGGCCCAGATCGAGCGGACGGGGATTCAGGTAACATCCCTGCTGATCAGCCGAGAGGAGAATACGGTTTACCTCAACAACATGGATTTCAAACTGACACCGGCCGCGATGGAAACACTTTCGGTTCTGGCTGAATCCCGGCTGGATGACGAAGTCCTGTCGGGCGCCCAGATCGAAGCGATGATCTCGGGCAGAAACGCTTCCGATTGCGATGAGGCCGCCGGGGCCACCCGGATCAAACGCCTGCGCGACGCCTTGGGCAATCAGATGGTCAGTGAGCTGCTGGTTAAAAATATTGCCAAAAAGGGCTATATGCTGTCGATCGAGAAAGACGTTATTCAGATGGTCTGACACCGCATTTACGGTAAAATCAGCAGACACATCTTGGAATCCTCACCCCGAAGGCCCATCATATAAAGGCTTGGCAAAGGGAGGTTGCAGATGAACGTCCACGCCACACCAAAGGTCAAAGGCTATGGGATTTCGGTTGAACCGCTGGTGGGGCGGATCGCAATATACCGGGGTGATATCCTGCTGGCCGAAAGCCACAACGCAAAAGTCATGTACGAAACGCGACTGCCCCCCGCGATCTATGTCCCGCGCGAAGACGTCTGCGTTGAACTCGGACCCGAAACCGAATTGCAGACCTTTTGCCCCTTCAAGGGCACCGCTACCTATCACGATATCAGCCTGCCCGAAGAGCGTCTGACGAACTCGATCTGGGCTTATGAAGATGCCTTTCCCGAAAGCGCCGCCATTCAGGGGCACATCGGGTTCATGCCAAATACCGCGACACGGATCGATCTTGGCCAGAACCAACTGCGCGAGGCTGACGACGGCAATATCAGCGGACCATTGATCGACTGGCTCATGCGCGGTGCCTCGGAAAGTGACACGGCAGATGCGTTCACCAAGGCCCTGGCCGAGAAAATGCTGGAACACGGTATCGCGATTCAGCGCCTCAGCATTCTGGTCTGGTCTCTGCATCCGTTGATCGCGGGCAAACACTATATTTGGGAGAAAGACGCGGCCGAAATCTCGACCCATTCCCCATCTTACGAGATCCACGATCATCCTGCCTTTACCAATAGCCCCTTGCGACACGTCTCGAATGGGCTGGGTGGTGTGCGCCAGCGCCTGAATAACGACAACCCACATAATAGTTTTCCAATCATCGAAGATCTGCGTGCGAAAGGTGCAACGGATTACGTCGCCATGCCGCTGCCCTTCTCAGATGGGCGGATTAATGTCCTGACTTTGACCTGTGACCATCCCAATGGATTCACAACGGAAAATCTTGGCCTAGTCTTTGAGTGCTCATCCGTAATAGCGCGTTTTTATGAAGTCTTCATGCAGCGCGAAAATGCACAGTCTCTGCTGGAAACATATGTGGGCAAACGTTCCGGTGCTCGGGTTTTGGGGGGAGAGATTCGTCGCGGTGACGGAGATGACATCGACGCCGCCATCATGTTCTGCGATCTGCGCAACTCGACCGCGTTGGAGGAAAAGCTGGGCCGCGATGAATATATCGACCTTTTGAACGCGTTTTTCGAAACTGTCTCCGGAATTGTACACGACCATGATGGAGAGGTTCTTAAATTCATTGGCGACGCTGTGCTCGCAGTCTTTCCGGCTGGCGACGATGCCGTAAAGGCCCGATCAAACGCGCAGCTCTCTGCGATTGAAATCGTGGAAAAGCTGGCTGAAATGCGCAACGGCGAAAATGACCACCATTGCGACTGTTCGATTGGCGTTGCTTATGGGCGCGTCACTTACGGCAATGTCGGCTCTCGTGAGAGGTTGGATTTCACCGTGATTGGACAGGCGGCCAATGTTGCGGCCAGATTGGGCGAGTATGGTAAAACCGTCGGTCACAGAATTGTAGTCTCGCAGGATATCGAACCTGCCTGCAAACAAGCCGTCCCGTTGGGGGCGATCAAGCTGCATAATGTTTCTAAACCAATCAAGTCATTTGCCCTGCAAACTTCTGCGGATGTCTTGCTTGATGCAGGGCAAGAATGAGGCTGAACGCTTTTCAGCAGCGGCGCTCCTTGTTTCACAGAAACATAATCTACTAGCCTAGCTGGTTTGGTTGCTCAGCCCAAGTAATCGATTGGCGAATATCAAAGTCGGGGATCTGATTAGATCTAGCCACCGCCGCCAAGCAAGATGAGAGCTATCTGCGCTGGTGACGTGACCTGCTGAAACTGAGCAATTTGATTTCGCGCCATATAGGTGTCTGTCAATTTTTTGATCGCCTCGGAATCGCTGAATTGGGCCAAGTCGGACGAGCCTGTGACACGCTGCAGCCGCTCTTTGAACACCTCAAGTTGCTTATCAATATCGATCTGAGCAAAAGCCGTTGGCAATCCCAATGCAGTTTCCATCATACTACGCAGAGGTGGTAGGCCCATCAGGTCAAACCATTTTCTGTTCACGCTCCCTTCTTGTGACGCCAGATCGCGCAATGCGTGCTGGGCGTATAAGGCGACCCGCATGGAATCATCGGATTCACCAACCGAAATCTCGAACCGAGCCACCAAATTATCCTGCGCGATCTTTTCCATCGCACTGGCGAAGCCGGTCTTGCGTATGTCCCCCGGCCCTAAGCCAAATGCATTTGCAAATTCGCGATACCTTCCATCGGCCAATCTGTTCGCCAGTGCATTATCCGCCTGCGTGCCATCCGACAGGATTTTTTGGACGAAAAACCGATTGTCCAGATCACCCCCCAGACCAAATGCACCCAATGCCACTTGAAGTAGTCGTCTGTCCGCAACCAGATCCTCGGCGGATTGAACCTTTCCAATATTTTCGAGAAAGTACTTTGTTTCCCGTTCGTTGATCCCAGATGCCGAATAACTTTGGAACTGCGCATCATACGTGCGCTGCAGAAAACGCCAGCCCACCAGACCGCCCGTAGGTATGACCGGCTGAAACGTCACTGTTGATACGCCATCAAGCGTTCTTCGCGCGGCAACAGCGAGCGCAAAGACTTCAGACACTTGTAGTATTGCTCTGCCACCAGCGCCTCTGTGGCATCAGCCAGCACCCGGCGACTATCGGCATCGGTGAAGACCTGACTCAGCTCTTCCACGCGACGCAACAACTGTTGTCTGGCTTGATCGGGTTCAGTATCGCCTGAAAGGACCAATTGAGCGGCATAACAGACCCGGCGTACCGGCGTATTAACCTCTTCCGGGTGGATGGCATCGCGCAGGCGCAGAACATTCGCCTGGGGCGTCATGATTGAAAACCTGCTGCGTCGATCCCCGTTTTCGATCACAACACCATTTATCAGCACCCGTTCTTTGGGGGCGAGTTTCAACACAAGACCACTCATCAATTACCCCTCATCTGACGAAGCCCACGCAGAACGGCCATGTTGATCTCAAGCAGCGGTTCAACGGTGGCTTTATTCCCCAGCACCTGACTACTGTGCTGTTCGGTGAATTCAGCCAAATAGAAAATCCGGGCCCGCAAATTGTTTGGAAGTGCGTTATCCGCGTCTGCTACATCGGTTGCGAGAACACTCCACAGCCGGCGGTTCTCATGCAGAGCTTGTACGAACCCTCCAAAATCCGAGGCCTTCTTTGCGGCTGCAGTTTTCAACCTGTGCGTAATTTTGGAAATCGCCTCATACTCGGTATCCCGTGGTGTTCGCGTCGGTGCAGAAGATTGCGCATAAGCGCGTTGAGCGAGCGTTTGGGGTGTCACTTGAAATCCTTCCAATTGTCCTTCAGCGGGCAGTTAAATCCGGGGCACGACGAGCGTGCTCCGGATCAGTTCCAAAATTAACGGAACAGCGACAGGATGGACTGTGGCGCCTGGTTTGCGATCGACAGCGATTGGGTGGCCAGCTGTTGCTGGACCTGCAACGCCTGCAGTCGAGCCGACGTTTCTTCCATATCGGCGTCAACCAGTGAGCCGATACCGGATTTGAACGAGTCAGACAGGTTCGAGATAAACTCTTTCTGGGTCTCGATCCGGCCCTGCGCCGAGCCAAAAGCCGCCGAGGCATCAATCGCAGTATCGATAAGTCCTTCAATCGCTCCAAGTGCTGCTGCAGCGCCTGCTGAAGTCGAAACATCAATCGACGCCAGGGCCCCTAGACCGCCCGAGTTCGCATTCGCATATTGACCACTGATCTGCAGCGAATCCGATCCTTCGTTGGTGATATCCAGCTGTGCCGCGTTTGTTCCCGGATCATAGACGACCGAAACGTTGGCATCCGACGCTTCGATTGCCGCCTTCAGCCCCGCTGCAATGATCTCTTCCGGTGCGTTGCCTGCGGCGATGTCTTCCGCCCGGACCGTATAAGATGCGACATCATCGCCCAGTCGAACTGTGAAGGTATCGCCCGCTGACAATGTACCGGGATCAGCAATCACGATGCTGCCATCATCATCGCTTCCGCCATTGCCATCCAACGAAAATCCGAAGGCATCCGCGGTATCGGCCGTGACCCCATCAGTGCCGGTAAAGACATCCGCCGCTGTGTAACCTCCAGTCGAGAGGTTTTGGGCTGAAACGCTGATGGAGGACGCTGTCACGTTGCCTGCGTTGTCTCGGTCCAACGAGGACAGGATATTTGCACCTGCTCCACCGTTTACCAAATTGAGGCCGTTGAACTGGGCAGCCCCAACAACAGATTCAATCTGATCTCTAAGTGCCGCTACATCGGTGTTGATCTTGGCGCGATCAACGTTGTCTTCCTGCGCCGCAACGATCTTGCCTTTCATCTGGTTCAACAGATCAGTCACTGTCTCAGACGCATTTCGCGCCACAGCAACGGTCGATTCACCCAGCGCAAGGCTATCCTTGATCGCGTTAAACCCGTTGACGTCCGATTCCATCACCTTGGAGATCGCCCAGACGGCCGAGTTGTCTTTGGCGGTGGCCACATCTTTACCGGTCGAAATCGCATTTTGCGTCGACGCGAGGTTCTTGTTGACCGATTTAAGGGTTTGCAGCGCAACCATGGCGCCATTGTTTGTCAGAATGCTGGACATATTTGTCATCCTCTTAGCGTTCGGGCGCATTTGACGCCCATGTTGGACCCACCGTATCGGCAGGCATTCTGTCGTTCTGACCTGTGCGTCGCGCCTAAGGGCCTTCGCGCCACCTGTTGTTCCAGGTGCATCGCCACAATTGCCGGTGATCCCCTAACGGAGTGCTAAGACGGGCGGCTCCGAAATCTAGGATTTGAATAAAACCGGGATCTAGGCCCGCTTTTCCAGCTTGGCTTGCAAACGCAAAGCAAAACCGCTGCGCTGACCCGAGGCGTCGTAAGTGCTGAATTCATGCCTAACGCGGTTCAGTTCCGTCATCCGGTCTGCCACCGCCCGAATGCCTTCTGCCGCGCTGTTCAAAAGGGCCTGGTTTCGTGCAGCTATTTTCTGAACACGAATCAGATCATCGCTTTCCAACACCTGCAGGTCGTGAATCGCGCCAATCAGGCTTTCCTTTTCAGGTGTCAAACGACCAAGATCAGTCAAATCCCCCTGAACTAAAGCGTTACGTTCAAGGTCTAAAAGGTCTTCCAAAGCCTGAATCGGGTCATTTTCCATCGGACTTCTCCATCATTGCATTAAACAGAATTTCGGAAAGACCGATCCCTCCTGCCCTGGTCATTTTCTGCGCCTGTTGTTGTACCAGAAATGAAGAAAACTGATCTTCGCCTGCACCGCCCCCGAATGAGCTTCGCGCTTTGCCAAAGCCTGCAGACTTAAGCATTTCGGAAAGAAACGCTGCCTCCAATTCCACGGATGCTGCTTTCAGTTTCTGAGGGATCTGAGCGGAATGTGAGCTTGCGCCAGTCAGAGTAATCGTCATCGGTTTCTCCGAAAATTGCTTCGAACTTTCACGATCAAAGAGGAAAGCAGTTAAAATAAACGTAACTTCCTAAGGGCACTGTGCGGTTCAGACAATCGGAGCCAGAGCCAGATATGCCCAATCCGCTAGCAATCATGACAGCTGTTCAACCCATGAGCAGCAAAGCTGAGACACATCAGGATAAAGGGCATGATTCAAAGGGCGGCGTTGATTTTGAGGACGTCTTGAATGCGGATGGCGAGTATCCAGAAGTGGAAGCTGTCGAAGTTATGATTTCCGACATCGAGGAGCCCTCTGAGCAATCAGACAGCGAGATTTCTGAGGATGGCGCCTCTGAGGATACGAGCAAAATCGACGAAGCGCTCCTAGCCCTGCCGCTGACGACCGCGCTCGATGCGCCGACACCGGGCAATCGTCCGGCAGAGGTATCGCAGGATGTATATCCTACTGCTCTCGCGTCAGAAACCACGGTAAATAGACCGAATTCAGAGGCGATCACATCGCCCCAAACACCAAACATAGCAATGATTAAGCCGGTGGTTCATCCATTGGAACAGAGCGCTCCATCGCGTGCCGTCCCTGATCAAATCGCTCACACTGGGCCGAAGCGCATACCCCCGCAAACGCTTGACCCAACCATGTTGAGCTTGGCCCTTACTATGAATGCGAGCCCGAAACAGGAACTCCGCAAAGCCGATACCGAGATGCGATTTGGTATTCGCGTGAGCGGGGCACCAGTCGAGCAAGAAATCCAACAGGTCAATTCGCATAGTTCTCTCGCGTCGCAGCCACTGGTTAAACCTTTAGCACCTTCGCCTGTCAATGCGTCCATTGACCTCGACAACAGCCCTGAAACTGAGGACATGTTCAGGCCCAAAGACCTAGCGGCGGGGCAAACACTACGCGAGTCAACGCAAACGATGCCCATCTCAACAGCACGCGTCGAGATAGCACGCGCAGTTGCAGGGCAACTGGCCGCAGCGATTTCTACCCGGCCAAGCGCCGGAGGCGTCGAGATTGCCCTGAACCCCGAAGAGCTTGGCCGCGTATCGATCACGTTGAACGGTCGAGAAGATGGATTTTATCTGACCATCGCCGCCGAACGGCCCGAGACTCTTGACCTAATGCGGCGGCACATTGCGATCCTGTCCGCCGAATTCGAAAGACTGGGTTATAGGGATTTGTCGCTGGATCTTGGACTGTCTGGCGACACCGCTCAGCGCGATGCACCGCCCGATCACACGGCTTCCGCAAATGCCATTGACGGGGCCGATAACAATGGCGCTCGCGCACCAACGATTCAAATCGGCCCTCAACGGGGCCTTGATATGAGGCTTTAACCGATGATCACAGCAACCAATTTAGCGACCCCGACAACCGCGACCGCGAACACCCCCCAACGTTCAGCTTTAACATCAGACTTTGAAACCTTCCTGCGCATGCTGACAGTTCAGGCACGAAACCAGGATCCTCTGGAACCATTGGATTCATCGGAATATGCGTCGCAACTGGCGCAGTTTTCCATGGTTGAACAACAGGTCAAAGCCAATGAACTCTTGTCAGACCTGGCGTTGTCATTGGGGGCCGTCAATCTGAATCAGCTAAGTGGCTGGGTCGGGATGAACGTCCAAACCATTGGACCCTTTAGATTTAAGGATCAGCCAGTTGCTATTCAAACACAGGCCGAGCCGACCGCTGATCGGGCCGAACTGGTCATCCGTGATGAGCAGGGAATCGTAGTTAGCCGCATTCCCGTTCCCACCGACGAGGCCGAATTCGAGTGGGCAGGGGCGAATAGCGGTGGTGATCCATTGCCCGCTGGCGTTTACACGGCGGCTCTGGAGAGCTTTCAAAACGGTGAATTGCTATCCAGTACTCCAGCATCCACCTTTGGCAGGGTGGTCGAGGCGCAGGTTAGCGAAGGTGCAATCGTCCTGAAACTTGATAGCGGTGCTGAGGTTCCTGCCGACATAGTCACTCAAATTCGAACGGGCGCTTGATCTGAATGGCGAGGCGGGCCAAACCTTGGCACACAACGACTCGCCACACCAACTTCGGAAACTCACCTGTCTGATCATAGTCACCCCCCCTCTGGACTTGTTGCGCTGTTGCATGCTCAGGGACTGATCCATCCCGATGCAAGTTTTGAGGCGCTATATGGCGGGCGAACCAATCGGGTTTGGAAAGTGTTATCCGGCGATGACGGTTCAGTTCTGAAACTGTATAGCACCCAGTTTCAAAACCCCTTGTTCCGCAACGATGCCCGGCTTGAGGCGGAATGCCTGCACGCGCTCAAAAGCACCGGATTCGTCCCGAAACTAAAAGCGACAGGTTCCTTCGAGAATGAAAGCTGGGTTTATTATGACCACGCACCGGGAACCACCTGGCGCACCGGAATCGAAGACGTGGCCCATCTGCTTAGAAGCCTCCACCAGTTGCCGATCCGACTGAGCCTGCCCAAAGGCTGCAACGGCAGCGACGAACTGCAAGACCATGCGCATCGAATTCTGACGGGCTGCCGGTCAGAAAAACAGAAAGTATTGCTTGCAAAGAAACCTTGGACACAAGTTCCCCCGCTGCCCGAGCCAAGCCTTATCCATGGCGATCCTGTTGCCGGAAACATCCTGCAATCTGCGGACAGCTTGACGCTTATCGATTGGCAGTGCCCCGCTATTGGCGACCCCTGCGAAGATTTGGCGATGTTCCTTTCGCCTGCGATGCAACAGCTCTATCGCGGCGCGCCCTTGTCAGAGGTCGAAGTGGCGCAGTTCCTTGTTGCGTATGATCAACCCGATGTAACCAGGCGCTATCAGGCGCTACAGCCTTGGTATGCATGGCGTATGGCGGCCTATTGTCTTTGGCGGGTTGAGAACGGCGCACCTGACTACGCAAAGGGGTTCGAGCTTGAGATTGCAGCGCTATAAATCCGACAAACCCAAATAGGCATAGGCAGGTGGCATCACAGCACGGCGCCAGCGACCAAAGGGAAACCGACCCGGCAGAGTGGCGATGGGAGGGGGGAGTTCAGAAGGTTGCCCCAACAACAGCCGCGCCAGCGCGCGCCCGCTATAAGTTCCCATTGCAACACCATTACCGTGATATGCGAACCCCGCATACATACCCTCTTGCCCCGAAACCGGCCCGACAAAGGGCACAAGATTACGGGCAAGGCAGACCATACCTGACCACATATGCGTGATGTCCACCGTATCCCAAGCAGGGAACATGCGCTTGAAATCCTGGACTACCTTTCGCCGAATATGCGCCTCGGCTCGGGGTGAGGACAACAGCCCCCCTCTCATCCCAAACAGAAACCGTCGATCCGGCATCATCCTGAAATAATGCAGCAGATTGCGCGTGTCATAAGCCATCTGACCGGATGTCCATCCTTGCGCCTGTAGCTCTGTTTCGCTCAGCGAGCGTGTAACCAGGACTGTCGATTGCGCCGGCATATAACGTGCAGCCATCCATGGCGGGAGGTCTTCGCTTGAATAACCATTTGTGCAAATGAAGACATTCGATGCGCGGATATTTCCCGTTTGAGATGACAGTACGAAGCCTGAAGCACTCTTTTTGATCTGGGTGATCGCGCTGTTCTGGAATAGTATTGCCCCCTTGGTCTGGGCCGCTTCTGCAAGACCAAACAGGTATTTCCGTGGGTTCAGGCCAAAACCGACCGGCGTTGTGTACCCGCCAAAGAATGCACCACCTAACCCGAGGCCCTGCAACTCATGACCTTCATGCAGTTGCCCGTTCGGCTCGGCTGTTCGGCGCAGGCGTTCCATGGCCCGTTTTGAATGGGCCAGCTGGGTTTCACCCTTGGAATGCGTATCCGCTTGGATCCGGTGACCAGACAACAGGTTGGCCACCAGCGATACTGCATCTTCCTCAGCATCATTGTAAGCCCGCGTCGCCGCTTCGCCATAGTAGCGCATTAGGCTTGCATGGCTCAACTTCGAACCGCCCAGACAACAGAACCCCCCGTTTCGACCAGACGCACCCCAACCCGGTGTTTCTGCTTCGAAGACAGCGACCGACACCCCAGCCTCGGACAGATGCAACGCGGCGGACTGGCCAGTAAATCCGCCGCCGATAATGGCGACATCAATGCTGAGATCACCATCCAATTTAGGCCAATTCGGCGTCGCAATCGTTTCGTCCCACCAACACCCGGCCCTGGGTGCTGGGCTATAGGCATAATCCGGAAAGATACGCTTCATTCGGTCTGCGCCGCTGCCAGTTCATCCTGTTTCTGTCGAACCATCGCGCGTTTCGTCACCAGTGACGCGGTGATGACACCTACAGCGACGACCGCGATCATCAACGTGGACAGAGCGTTAATCTCTGGGCTGACGCCCAGACGCACAGCCGAGAAAATCTTGATCGGCAAGGTGGTGGCAGAAGGCCCAGATGTAAACGAGGCAATCACCAGGTCATCCAGCGATAGGGTGAAAGCCAGCAGCCATCCCGAAATCACTGCAGGCGCGATGATTGGCAGGGTGACCAGACGAAACGCCTGCGCCGGAGAGCAGCCCAGATCCAGCGCCGCCTCTTCCAGTGACCGATCAAAGGTAACAAGACGTGAGGATACGACGACCGAGACAAAACACATCGAAAACGTCGTGTGCGCCAGAACGATGGTCAGGATACCTCGGTCCAAGCCAATCCCAATGAACAGCAGCAGCAGCGACAAGCCCGTGATCACTTCGGGCATCACCAGAGGGGCATAAATCATCCCGGAAAACAGCGTTCGCCCTAAGAACCGCCCACCGCGTACCAGAACATAGGCCGCTGCGGTGCCCAGAATCGTGGCCAGGGTTGATGAGAATACGGCAACGCGTAGGGTGACCCAGGCTGCATCAAGAAAGGCTTCGTTCTGCATCAACTCGCCGTACCATTTGGTCGAGAACCCGGCCCAAACAGTGACAAGCTTGCTTTCGTTGAAGCTGAAGATGATCAGGATGATCATCGGGATATACAGAAAGGCAAATCCCAGCGTCAGTGAGACAGTGTTGAACCAGCTCAGTCTGTTCATTGTTCAGCCTCCGTCTGCTTTTGCTGGTTGCGCTGGAACAGCACGATCGGGATCACGAGGATGAGCAACAGAACCACGGCCACCGCGCTGGCGACCGGCCAATCGCGGTTCGAGAAGAACTCTTCCCACAGCACCTTACCGATCATCAAGGTCCCCGATCCGCCCAGTAGCGAGGGGATTACGAATTCCCCAATCACCGGAATCATCACGAGGAAGCAGCCTGCGATAATACCGGGGCGCGACAAGGGGATTGTGATCAACCAGAATGCCTGCAGGCGTGAGCATCCTAGGTCTTCGGCCGCCTCGATCAGCGATCCATCCATGCGCTCAAGCGACGAATAAATCGGCAGGATCATGAATGGCAGGTAGGTATACACGATGCCGATATACACCGCAGTATTGGTGTTCAGAATGGTAAGCGGCGTCGAGATGATGCCTGTCCAAAGCAATAGCTGGTTCAGATAGCCTTCGTTGCTGAGGATGCCCATCCACGCGTAAACCCGGATCAGAAACGAAGTCCAGAATGGAAGGATGACCAGCATCATAAGCGTTGGTCGCCATTCTTCCGGTGCGCGAGCCATCGCATAAGCGACCGGGTAGCCCACAAGCAATGTCAGGATCGTCGAGATCAGCGCAATCTTCACGCTAGACAGGTAAGCCTTCCAGTACAGATCGTCCTCGGTCAGCCAGATGAAATTCTCAAGATCAAGTTGGCTGAAGAAATCCTTGATACCAGCCCAACCTGCGGACAGGTCAAGGGTCGGGGTGTAGGGTGGAATGGCAAGTGCGGTGTCTGATACCGAAATCTTCAGGACGATGAAGAAGGGCACCAGAAAAAGCGCCAGCAGCCAGACATAAGGAATGGCGATCAGGACAGCGCGGCGCATCAGTTTTCCAGCAGAACCGCGGCAGTCGCTGTCCAGGACAGCCAAACCGGGTCTTCCCAGGTGAACGAACGGCGCGAGATGCGACGGGTATTCGCCGTTTGCGCCTTGATGATCGTGCCGTTTGGCAGTTCGACGTGATAGGTGGAAAGGTTGCCCAGATAGGCGATGTCATGCACCTTTCCCTGAATGGCGTTTATCGCGTCAACTGGGCGCTCGGCTGAAATCGCCACTTTCTCGGGCCGAATGGCCAGATGGCAGCCCTGCCCATTAGTTAGTTGGGTCACGGAAGAGGCCGTAAGCGGAGGCTGCCCTTCTGCCCAATCAATCTGATAGCTTTCGTCGCCTTGGCTGGTCGCGCGCCCTTCGATGATGTTCACATCCCCAATGAAGTCAGCAACATAGACCGAGTTCGGCGTCTCATAAATGCGATCCGGTGTTGCCACCTGCATCAGTTTGCCCTGATCCATCACCGCCACGCGACTTGCGACAGTCATCGCCTCTTCCTGATCGTGGGTCACGATGACAAAGGTTGTGCCGGTCTTTTCCTGTATGTCCATCAACTCGAATTGAGTGTCCTGGCGAAGTTTCTTATCCAGAGCACCCAAAGGTTCGTCGAGCAACAGCAGTTTCGGTGCTTTGGCCAACGATCGGGCAAGTGCGACGCGCTGGCGTTGACCACCCGAAATCTGGTGCGGCTTGCGGCGTGCGAATTGCTCCAGCCGAGTCAATCGCAGCATCTCTTCGACCCGCTCCTCCAAGTCGTGCTTGGGCATATTGTCTCGGCGCAAGCCAAATGCGATGTTGTCCCAGATGCTCAGATGCGGAAATAGCGCGTAGGACTGAAACATCATGTTCACCGCCCGCTTGTTCGGCGGAATCGGGTCGATATCCTGTCCACCCAGAAGGATGTGACCGTCGGTTGGAGTTTCGAAACCGGCCAGCATTCGCATCATCGTGGTCTTGCCGCAGCCTGACGGCCCAAGCAGAGCAAAAAACTCGCGCTCATAGATATCTAATGACAAGTTATCGATTGCCGTGAAGCCGCCAAAGCGTTTGGTGACGTTTTGGAACTGGATCAAGGGTTTCGCCTGCGGGTCATCCCACGGCGCAAAAACTTCAGAATTCAAGGCGGCCCCCGTCTATCGGTCAGGATAAGAAAAGGCGCAAGGCAGAGGGTCCGCCTTGCGCCGAAATCAGATCAGGTGCCTGATTTCACTTTGGTCCAGAGACGCGTCACCACCCGCTGTGTCTTTGCCGGATAGGGTGTGGTGATGTAGAGGTTTTGCATGGTCGTATCATCCGGATAGATCGCCGGATCACCGATCACGTCCTCTTCAAGGAACTCCTGCGACGCCTTGTTGCCGTTGGCGTAATACACATAGTTCGACGCCGCGGCCATATTGTTGGCATCCAGAATAAAGTTCAGGAACTGATGCGCGCCTTCGGGGTTTGGCGCATCGACCGGAATAGCCATTTGGTCGAACCACATCAGCGAACCTTCCGCAAAGGGATGGTATTCGATGACCACTCCGTTATCGGCTTCGGCGGCGCGATCACGTGCCTGCAAGATATCGCCTGACCAACCCACAGCCACGCAGATATCACCATTGGCGAGCGCATTGATGTATTCCGAGCTATGGAATTTCTGAATGTGTGGGCGCACGCTGGTCAGAACCTCTTCGGTCTTCCCAATCACATCCGTGTCGTGGCTGTCCGGATCTTCGCCGATATACTGCAGTACCATCGGTATGATCTCAGCTGGCGCATCCAGGAAATGTACGCCGCACGAAGCCAGCTTTTCCATATTTTCGGGCTTTAGCACCAAGTCCATGCTGTTAAGCGCGACGTCATCGCCAAGCACTTCTTTGACCTTGTCGACATTCAGCCCGATACCAGTCGTGCCCCACATATAATTGATCGAGTAGGCATTGTTGGGGTCATACCCTGCGGTACGCTCCTGAATCACATCCCATAAGTTAGTCGCATTCGACAATTTGGCAGCGTCCAGCTCTTGGAAGGCGCCCGCCTGAATCTGGCGCTGCAGGAATGTGCCTGAAGGCACAACCACATCATAGCCTGACCCACCCGCCAGCATTTTAGTTTCCAGAACTTCGTTGCTGTCGAAGACATCGTAGATCAGGGTCAGCCCTGTCTCTTGTTCGAATTTGCTCAGCAGATCTTCGTCAATATAGTCGGACCAGTTATAGACGCGCACTTCTTCGGCAAACGCGGCCGAAGTCCCCAATGCGACGATCGCTGTCATCCCCAGCGTTTTCAGTTTCATATTTTTCTCCCTGCAACTGTGCGGCCATTTTGACCTTTTTTTGGATTTGATCAAGTTTTGCGTTTCACGGTGCTTTCACCTATGGTTGAAGCAGGTCCAGATTCTGGCAAGATAGAAACACTCAGATTAAGGTAAACCTTTTGGATTTGATCAAAAATAAAGCAGTTGCACCCTTGGCAGCTGAAGAAAAGCGCCCGGCGCATGAACAGGTTTATCGCACCTTAAAATCGCAGATTCTGTTTGGCGATCTTGTGCCCGGACAGCCGGTTACGATTCAGGGTCTGACCGATTCGCTTGGTGTCGGCATGACCCCGGTACGCGAGGCGATACGTCGTCTGATTTCAGATGGCGCATTGATCTTTCAGGGTAATCGTCGCGTAAGCGTACCGCTGCTTTCAGCCAATGATATCGAGCAGATGATTTTCGCAAGAATATCAATAGAAACAGAGCTTTCCAGGCGATCCGCCAGAAATATCACTTCAACCGATATCGACCATCTTGAACAGTTGGATCAGCGATTGGACAACATGATCGCAGATGGGGATGTAGGGGGTTACCTACGTCTGAACCATGCTTTTCATCAGTCTTTATATTCCCATGCTGACGCTCCGATCCTTGTTGATCTGGCCGAGAGGCTTTGGTTGCGATTCGGCCCTTCATTGCGCATCGTTTGCGGCCGCTTTGGAACACAAAGCTTGCCCGACAGGCACAAAGACATCATCGCCGCGTTACGCGAGCGAGATGCAGAAAAGGCCGCGTTGGCAACGGCACAGGACATTGAACAGGGTATGGGAATGATGGGCGATGCCTTGCCCAGCGCCTAGAAAACAGCGATTCGATTGACAGTATAAAATTTGATCATATTCTGTTCGGCAACAATGCTTGCTGGAGAATCCTCGATGTCCACCATCACCAATCACATGCCCACTGCCGAATTGCAGGCACTGGACGCAGCGCACCATCTGCATCCGTTTTCAACCAATGAAGCGTTGGGTGCCGAAGGTGTCCGGGTCATCACCCGTGCCAACGGGGTTTATCTGACCGACAGTGAAGGACACGACATTCTGGATGGGATGGCCGGATTGTGGTGCGTAAATATCGGGTATGGCCGCGACGAGTTGGCCGAGGCCGCCGCACGTCAAATGCGCGAGCTGCCCTACTACAATACTTTCTTCAAGACGACCCATACACCTGCCATCGCTTTGGCCGCGAAACTGGCCGAACTTGCGCCAGGCGATCTGAACCACGTCTTCTTTGCAGGCAGCGGGTCCGAGGCCAACGACACCAATATCCGCTTGGTCCGCACCTATTGGGCTGAAAAAGGTCAGCCCGACAAGAACATCATCATTAGCCGCAAGAATGCCTATCACGGTTCCTCTGTTGGATCGGCCTCGTTGGGTGGCATGGCGGGAATGCATGCGCAGGGTGGCATTCCGATCCCGAATGTGCATCACATCAACCAACCGAACTGGTGGTCCGAAGGCGGCGACATGACCCCTGAGGAATTCGGCCTTGCCCGCGCGCGCGAACTGGAAGAGGCCATTCAGGAACTGGGTGAGGATCGCGTTGCAGCCTTCATCGCCGAGCCTGTACAGGGTGCAGGCGGCGTGATCATCGCGCCCGACACTTATTGGCCGGAAATTCAGCGTATCTGCGACAAGTACGAAATCCTGCTGATTGCGGATGAGGTGATCTGCGGCTTTGGCCGCACCGGCAACTGGTTCGGCTCGCAAACCGTTGGGATCAAACCACATATCATGACAATCGCCAAAGGACTTAGCTCAGGCTATGCGCCTATCGGTGGTTCGATGGTGTGCGACGAGGTGGCAAAGGTCATCAGTGCCACCGAGTTCAACCATGGCTATACCTATTCCGGTCACCCGGTTGCGGCAGCGGTGGCTCTTGAGAATTTGCGTATCCTTGAGGAAGAGAACGTCCTCGACCACGTGCGCAACGTGGCCGCGCCTTACATGAAAGAGAAATGGGAGGCGTTGGTCGAGCACCCGCTGGTCGGAGAGGCGAAGATCGCAGGTCTAATGGGGTCCATTGCGTTAACACCCGAAAAAGCCAGCCGGGCCAAGTTCGCCTCAGACCCAGGAACAATCGGGTATATCTGCCGCGAACATTGTTTCAAAAACAACTTAATCATGCGGCATGTTGATGACCGGCTTGTGATTTCTCCGCCATTGGTCATCACCCCGGCTGAGATTGACGAAATGTTTGAACGTATTCACAAATCGCTGGATGGAGCGTTGGTTGAGATCAACGAAAAAGGCCTGATGAAGCCCGCGTCTTGACTGAAAGATAACAGGCGGCCCAGATGGGCCGTCCTGACACTCAGCGCATTCTCTCCAGCAGGCTGATCGAGGGGTATCCATCCGGGACCAGCCCCTGCGCAACCTGAAATGCGCGCACCGCATTGATCGTATTTGGCCCAGTCCGCCCGTCGATCCCTTGCGTATCGAAGCCTGCCTGCGTCAACCTACGTTGCAGTTCTTTCTTTTCAGAAAAGCTTAGTACACGATCCCCGCGCGGCCATTCAGACTGAAACGGAACGCCACCGGCAAGCCGATCAGACAGATGCCCGATCCCGATCACATAAGCATCGGCGCCGTTATACGCCTCAATCACCTTGAAATTGTCGAAGATCATCAGGGCCACACCCCGACCACCCGCCGGTAGCAGGATCGCTGCCTGGCCGTGATCAGGCACTGCCTTGCCCGAGAATGTCAGAACCCCACGCGCGGCCCATTCCGATGGCATCAGTGTAAAATCGCGCCGCGCGTTGGCATAGTCAAAGCCGGACGGCAATTGCACCTCAACTCCCCAAGGCTGGCCTTTGGTCCATCCATGCTTTGCCAAATACGCGGCAGCTGATGCCAAGGCATCGGTTGGGTCATCCGACCAGATATCGCGCCGCCCATCACCGTCGAAATCAACCGCGTGATCAAGAAATGAGGTCGGCATAAACTGAGTGTGCCCCATCGCCCCGGCCCAACTGCCCACCATATTTGTGGCGTCTACATCCCCGGCCTGCAGGATCTGAAGCGCCGCGATCAGCTGTACCTCAAAAAAGCGCGCGCGCCGCGCATCAAAGGCCAGTGTTGCCAGCGACCGGATGGTTTGCTTGCTCCCCCGATAGGTTCCAAACGCGGTCTCAAGGCCCCAGATCGCTGTAACAACCTCTTTTTCGACACCATATTGCGCCTCGATACGGGTCAGGGTCTGGCGACGCTGCTCCAAACCAGAGAGCCCATTTGCAATACGCGTTTTGGAAACAGCAGAATCCAGATACTCCCAAATCGGTTTGGAAAATTCCGCCTGATTGCGATCTCGTTTGATGATGTCGCCGTCATAGGTCACCCCTGCCAGAGCTCGATCCAGCGTGCGGGCTGAGATACCTTGCGCCTGCGCCCTCTCGCGAAACGCACCCAGCCAAGCCTGGAAGCGGGCATTCCCTTCTGCTGAGATCCGATGCACACCAACGCTAGGTCGCAATACCGGCCGCACCGAAACGGTTACATCCGCCGAAGCCAGTTGTACGTTTTCGACCAAAGGTCGGGCCAGAGGCCGAATTGACTTGTCTGTTGTATCCGCCTGCACGATGGATGCCCATAATGCGGCGGTCATGACGCCACCTACGCACTTACGCATTCCGTTTTTTCCTGATTACCGCTCAGAACCGATGATAGCGCAGAATTGCGATTTCTCAAAACACCGAACGCTAGGTTTCGTGTTCCTGTGCCTCTCGGTCAGCACGGATACGGGCGATCGCCTCGCGCAATAGCGAAACGCGATTGGGTCGAAAGCTTTCCTCGGTCACATCCATGCTCTGCATACGATCCAACCGAAATACGCGAAAATCCGTTCGCAGGTGACACCAGCTAAGCAAAACACTGGCGCGGTCCATATAGACGATGCTCAGCGGACTGACCCGGCGTCGGGTATCAGCGCCTTTGGCGTCGGTATAAGCAAACTCGACAACCCGTTCATCCCACGCAGCTTGGCGTAGCACAGCGACATCGATGGTTGGCACGGCAGGTCGGTCGAACCGCGTCGCAGTCAGGACCGCGTGGCTCAGCCGGTGCGATTGGCGCTGCGGCAACCGGCCCTGCAGCTTGCGCAGGGCCGCACTTGCTGCATCGGACAGGGCCGGATCCCCGATCAGTTGCACTTCACGCAGGCCCAAAACCAACGCCTCAAGCTCGTCATTGGCGAAACCCAAGGGCGGTAGAGTCGCATCCTCGATCAAGGTGAATCCAAATCCAGCCTCTCCGTCGATAACCGCCCCAAGGCCGCGCAATGAGTCGATATCGCGGTGCACTGTGCGCGGTGAGACGCCCAGATCCTGCGCCAACTGAATCGACGTCCTGGGCGAGGGGCCGGAACGCAAGGCTTGCATCAACTGAAATAGACGGGCGGTGCGAGACATAGTGCACACTAACCTAAACATAATGTCAGAAACTGTCATCAGCACAGCATATCCATCGGGCATCCCAATCATGGAGCTGATAATGCTGACCCTTCTCACCTTCCCCTCTGCCTTCGGTCTTTTCAGTGCAAGCCCGTTCTGCGTGAAAACAGCCCTGATGCTTCAAAGCGCGGGCCAGAAATGGCAACGATCCGATATGTTGGACCCGCGCAAGATGCCGCACCAGAAGCTGCCGGTCTTACGCACGCCCGAGCGTCTGATCCCAGACAGCGACCTGATCCGAGACTGGCTCGAGGCACAGGGGGCTAACTTTGATGCTGACCTGACTGACCTGCAAAAAGCCCAATCCCGAACTCTGATCCGAATGGCCGAAGAACACCTGTACTTCCATATCGTGCAGGATCGCTGGGCCAATGATGACGTTTGGCCAATCCTGCGCGATACGTTCTTCACGGTCATTCCCGCGCTGATCCGCACACCCGTTTCGAACTCGGTCCGCAAATCTGTTCTCAAGGGGCTCGCATTTCAGGGCGTTTCCCGCTTTTCGCCCGCCGAACGGCTGGACCGGCTGGAACATGATCTTGAGGCGATCTCGGCCTACCTTTGGCAATCGCCTTACCTTTTGGGCGAGCACCCGACCTCGGCCGACATGAGTGTCGGCCCGATGCTGGCTGCCATGCGCGCCACGCCGTCAGACACCCCCCTGACCCGCCGGATCAAACAGGATAAGCTGCTGAGCAGTTATATCGACCGAATGGAGCAGGCGATACCGCTGTCATGACACCTTTTGAGGACGAGAAAGTGGCCGCAGCCTTCGAAGCGCTGCCAGAAGAGACGCGCAGAGGGGCACTTGCGTTGCGTGAGCTGATTTTTGAAACAGCGGCCACTCTACCGCGCGCCCAGCCATTGGAAGAAGCGTTGCGGTGGGGTCAACCCGCTTATCTGGCGCCCAAGGGATCAACGATCCGCTTGGGCGGGCACAAGGCCGCCAAGTTTGCTTTGTTTGTGCATTGCCAAAGCCGATTGATGGGAGACTTTACGTCCGCCTTTCCCGGCGAGGATCAGATCGAAGGCAGCCGCGCTGTGCTGTTTGAAACCCTCGATCAAATTGATTCAACGCGCCACGGCTGGCTGATCGCGCGTGCGCTGACCTATCACCTCTGACGGCGTTTGCGTTCCACCTTGCGTTTGATCTTTTCTTTTTTGCGTTTGGTGCTGATGGCCTTGCGCCGAGACCCACGCTTGGCAGGACCACGTCCGCGTGGCAGGGCCTGATCGTCGATGGACAACAGCTCCAACTCAAGCCCGCCTGTCACCGGCGTCGCCTCGGTCAGGCGCACGGTCACACGCTGACCAATCGCGATGATCAGCCCGGTATCCGACCCCATCAGCGTTCCCGCCTCACGATCGAAATGAAAGAACTCTCGCCCGAGTGAGCGCACGGGCACCAAGCCGTCCGCACCCGTTTCATCCATCTTCACGAAAGCGCCGAACCGGGCGATGCCGCTGATGCGCCCGGAGAACTCGTTGCCCACGCGCTCGCTGAGGTACGCCGCCAAATAACGGTCGGTGGTATCGCGTTCGGCCATCATCGAGCGGCGCTCGGTGTCCGAGATATGGGTGGCGGTCTCCTCTAGCCGAGCAATCTCATCTTCGGTCAGCCCGTCCTTGCCCCAGCCATGGGCCGTGATCAGCGCGCGGTGCACGATCAGGTCGGCGTAGCGCCGGATGGGTGAGGTGAAATGTGCATAGTTCCGCAAGGCCAGTCCGAAATGACCGAAGTTTTCGGGGTTGTAATAGGCCTGTGCCATCGATCGTAAAGTCGTCAAGTTGATCAGCTCGGCATCCTCAGTCCCGACGGCGGCATTCAACAGCGCATTTAGATGCCGTGTTTGCAGCACCTGTCCCTTTGCCAGATTCAAACCTGCCGCCTGCGCCGTTTCCCGAAGGCTTTCCAGCTTTTCCGGCGCGGGTTCTTCGTGCACACGAAACAGGAGCGGGCGTCGCTTGGCGATCAGCGTCTCGGCAGCGGCGACATTGGCGAGGATCATGAATTCCTCGATCAGCTTATGCGCATCCAACCGGTCACGGAACGCAACACTTGTGACTTCACCGGTGTCGCTCAGAACGATCTTACGTTCAGGCAGGTCCAGCTCCAACGGCTGGCGCACCCCCCGCGCTTTTTTCAGCGCGGCATAGGCAGCATAGAGCGGTTTCAGCACCGTCTCCAACAAAGGCCCGGTACGGTCGTTCGGTGTGCCATCAATGGCCTCCTGCACCTCGGCATAATTCAGCGAGGCGGCAGAGCGCATCAGGCCGCGTACAAAACGGTGGCCGATCTTGTTGCCCTCGGCGTCGATCTGCATCCTAACCGCAATGCAGGCGCGCGGAACGCCCTCGTGCAGCGAGCACAGATCGCCTGATAGACGATCCGGCAGCATCGGAACCACGCGATCGGGAAAGTAGCTGGAATTGCCGCGTTTGCGCGCCTCGCGGTCCAGAGCGGTACCGGGCTGCACATAGGCGGCCACGTCAGCGATGGCGACCCAGATCACATGCCCACCCGGGTTTTTCGGGTCGTCATCTGCGTGCGCGTAACAGGCGTCGTCATGATCCCGCGCATCCGAGGGGTCGATGGTCAGCAAAGGCATATCGCGCAGGTCTTCGCGCCCATTCAAACCAACGGGTTTGGCCTTGTCGGCCTCGTCGATCACCTTGTCGGGGAAATCGTCCGGGATACCATGTTGGTGGATCGCGATAAGCGACACCGCCTTGGGCGCGGTCGGATCACCCAGCCGTTCGACAATGCGCGCCCGTGGCAGGCCCATGCGGTTCTTTGGCCCGGCCTGTTCGGCCTCGACCAGCTCACCGTCCTTTGCCCCCAGAACGGCCCCATCCGCGACCAGCCATTCGGTGGACCCGGCCTTGTCGATGGGTACGATCCGGCCCCCCTCGGCCCCTTTGCGGAATATGCCCACGATCTTGCGCGGGTTGGTGCCAATGCGGCGGATCAGGCGGGCCTCGTAATTGTGGTCTTCCTCTTGCACAACCGTCAGCCGCGCCAGAATACGGTCACCCTCGCCCAGTGCCGGGTCGCTGGCGCGGGTGATCAGTAGAACGACCGGCTCAACCCCTTCGCCATGCCATTCCAGTGGGCGTGCAAACAAGTCACCATCAGCATTCGGCGCCTTCACCTGCAATACGCTAACCGGCGGCAGGCGATCTGGATCACGATAGCTGCGCTTGCGCTTCTCCAGATGCCCCTCGGCCTCAAGCTCCTTAAGGATACGCTTCAGGTCGATCCGATCCGCCCCCTTGATCCCAAAGGCCTTGGCGATATCGCGTTTCGAGGTCAGGGTGGGGTTCGCCGAGATCCAGTCAAGGACCTCCTGCTTGGTCGGAATGCGTGTCATAGGTTCGGCCTAACACGGGCATGCGACCGCGTCATGACCAAAAATCGGCGCATCAGGTCAGCAATGCAGATCGGCCACGGTATCCACATCGCGCAGATGATCCAGCATTGCCACACGGCACCCCGGGACTGATGCCAAAGTGTCAGCCAGCGCGTGTTCCGTCGACCAGCGCACATCATGAAACAGCCCCGAAGGTAATGCGCCAAAACGCTGCGCCCCGACCAGCCAATAGCCGCCATCCGGCGCAGGCCCGAACACAATCTGGGCCCGGCCCAATGCGCCAAATGCGCGCGCGATGTGACCGAGCGTGATCCCCGGGATATCGGCGCCAATCAGGCAGACGGGCCCTTTCGGGGCATTGCGAAGCAACCGGCCCATGCGATCCCCCAAATCTCCGCCTCCCTGTGCCGCGCGCGGTAAGTCAATTGGCCAGACCCGGCTATTCAACCCTTCCCGGTCGGGCGAGACCGCCAGAACAATCTGCCAGCGCGGGTCACGCAAGCGCCGGATCAACGCGCGTGTCTGATGCCGGAACCACCAGGCCGCCCCAACCATGCCAATATCGCGACCCAAACGGGTTTTCACCCGGCCAGGGCGCGGTTCTTTCACCATGATGATCAGCGTTCTTTGCATGGATCAGGCAAAATAATCCGTCAAAATACGCGTATATATCGCCTTGAGCTGGTGGATTTGCGCCACCTCGACGCATTCATCAACCTGATGCATGGTGCGCCCGACCAGACCAAATTCAACCACTGGGCAGTGGTTCTTGATAAAGCGGGCATCCGACGTGCCGCCTGTCGTCGAAAGTTCCGGACGCACATTGGTTTCCGCCTCGACAGCCTGCGCCACCAGATCGGATAGCGGTCCGGGTGGGGTCAGAAAACTTTCGCCCGAGATTTTGATTCTGGTTTCGACCTCGACTCCGAACGCCTTAGCAACGGCATCCGCTTCGGATTTCAACCACTCGCTCAGGCTTGCGCCTGAGTGCAGGTCGTTGAAACGGATATTCACTGTTCCCGCGCATTGCGCAGGGATAACATTTGTCGCCGGGTTGCCCGTATCCATCGTCACCACCGCCAAAGTTGAGGCGTCGAAATGATCGGTCCCCTGATCCAGTTCGTGACTGGCCAGCCGGTCCATCAGCCGCGCCATCGCTGGCAACGGGTTCTTGGCCCGGTGCGGATACGCCGAATGCCCCTGTACTCCTGTCACAGTGAACCAAGCGGTCATCGACCCACGCCGGCCGATCTTCATCATCTCGCCCATCGTATTGGGGCAAGTCGGCTCACCCACCAGACAAACCGACATCCGCTCATCCGCGGCATCCATGTGATCGAGCAAGGCGACTGTGCCGTCCAGCGCATCACCCTCTTCATCCCCGGTGATCGTCAGGATCACCGCCCCGTCCGGAGGAGTGTTGCGCACAAAGTCAATGGCCGCGGCCGCAAAGGCCGCCACACCCGACTTCATGTCTGTCGTCCCACGGCCATACATCACACCATCGCTGACTTCCGCGCCAAACGGGGCCATGGTCCATGCCGCCTCGTCACCAACCGGTACAACATCCGTGTGACCATTGAAGCCAAAGCTGCGTGCGTGCCCTTTCTGGCCCCAACGCGCGAACAGATTGCTAATGCCGCTACGATCCACGCGGGTGCATTCAAACCCTGCATCTTCAAGCACATCTTGCAGCAGAACCAATGCTCCGCCCTCTTCGGGTGTGACCGAAGGGCAACGGATCAGGTCTGCTGTCAGCTCTACTGGATCGGTCATATTGGGCCTCTTGTCCAAAGGGGTGCCTGTGTTCGTGCACAGATTCAACGAATTGCCCGGATTGCCAACCCCGAATAAACGAATTCCCAGCCTGAAAGCACCAGCACCTTGATTTTGCACCTCGGCAAAACATGAGCGTTGACCCAGCGGCTGCCTTGCCGCGTGGCCCCGAAGTGCGATAGAGCGCCGCGAAACAGGTGATTCAACATGAAACGCGTCTTTTTCGCATTGATCTGCCTGACTTTCGCTACTTTCGTGCAGCAAAGCCAGGCCCAGACCCTTACGGTTACAACGGTAACCCGCCCTCCGTTTTCCTTTGTCGAGGACGGGGCCCAGACCGGCTTTTCGATGGACCTGCTGGCCGCACTCTCGGAATCGCTTGGCTGGGAATACACCGTGAACAGGGTCGAGAATTTTAGCGAGATGCTCGGCGCGGTGCAGGATGGCTCGGCTGATCTGGCGATCGCCAACATTTCGATCACCGCTTCGCGTGAAACCCAAATGGATTTCACACAACCCATCTTCGAAGCTGGTTTGCAGATCATGGTGCCGTCCGAGGCAGCGCGCCAGCCGTCACTGCTGCACGCCCTTCTGTCGCGTGAGCTGTTCATCGCGATCGGCCTGGCTTTTGCGATATTGCTTGGCGGCGGAATGCTGATGTGGAGCTTCGAGAAACGCGCGCAACCTTATTTCGATCGCAAGCTGAACGAAGCGTGGTTCCCATCGTTCTGGTGGGCCCTCAACCTCGTGGTGAACGGCGGGTTTGAAGAGCGGATGCCGCGCACACCGTTTGGACGCCTTTTAGGTGTTGTGCTGGTTGTGTCTTCATTGTTCATCGTCTCGGTTTTCACCGCCCGCATCACTTCGGTGATGACGGTGGATGCAATCACTGGCAGTGTGAACTCGGTCAATGACCTCTATGGAAAACAGGTCGGCACCATCGCAGACTCAACCGCTGCCAGTTTCCTGAATCGGCGCGAAATTGAATTCACCGGCTACAGCGATCTGCAGAACATGCTGACCGCGTTCGAGAGCAAGGATCTGGATGCCGTTGTCTTCGATGCGCCGATCCTGTCCTACTATGCCAACCATGAAGGACGCAGGATTGCGACAATGACCGGTGGCGTATTCCTGCGGGAAAACTACGGTATGGCGTTCCCAAGCGGCTCGCCCTTAGTCGAAGATGTCAATCAGGCGCTGCTGTCATTGCGCGAGGATGGCACCTATGACGAAATCTATCGCAAGTGGTTCGGCGCGCGGAACTAAGCGGTTTCCTCATCCCCGAAGAATGGCGTCATCTGCGCGACGATTACGGCGTTTTCATCCAGCGCGCGCTGCATCAGCGACCGCTCATCCGCGTCGATATCATGACCCTGCGCCTCTCGTTCGGCTAAGGTGCCATATCCTGTGACATCCAGCGGGGCGGTGTCGGCCTGTTTCAGGATCGCGACCGTTTCACGCACGGCCTCGGCCTCATCGACGCCACTTGCAAAACACATCAGCGCCGCTCCGGTTGCACCATCGGGCAGCCCGTCACCTTCCTTGCGGCCAATCTGAACCAACAACGTATAGACCTGCTGGCGCGAGGGTTTTTTCTGCTTTTCCATATTGCCCGCAATACGCGGGGTCGGTGAGACGGTCAACTCAATCGCAGTTTGGACCAAGCAGATGGTCCAGCAATATCAGAGCAGCGCTCCGCTGCGTGTCACGCCAACCCGCACGCGGTTTCAGTGGCATCACCGCATCCGTGTTGAAATAGATTGCGGACACCCCTGCTGCAACAGCCTGAACCTTCTGAAGATCGGCCCGCGGTCGTTCTTGCAAGATTTCCGCGGCGATCCTGTCCTCGAAGTCATAGACAAACCCGAGCAGAGGTTCTCGCAATCCCTCATGCTGCTCTGATGCCGCGACCAATGCGGCGAACACCGCCGCACCCTCCGAGGAATAGCTGCCGCGCCCGAACAGGGCCTCAGTCATCGCATCTATCCGGCCCGAAGGTGGTAATACATGAAACAACTCTTCAACACGCTCGGCGAAAACCTTCAGAACGTGATCCAACAGCTTGCGCACCATCTCGTCCCGGTTGCCCAGATAGTGGCGCAACAAGGGCCGCCCGACTCCAGCCTCTTCAGCGATGCGCGCCTGGGTCGAGCCATCCAGCCCGTACCGCGCAACGCAGCGCATGAAGGCGTTCAGAATTTGCTCGGATCTTGTGTCTTTCAAGCTGGGGCGCGGCATCAGAAACCAGTCATCAAGTGCGGGAAGAAATCGGCCACAACATAAAGAATGCCCAGTCCGATCCACAGAACAACCAATAGCCAGAAGACAGCGGGATTTTCAAACCGTTCAATCGGCTCAACCAGAAAGGCCTGCCCTGAACGCATGGCCAATAGACCCCAAAAGATGAACAACACCCCCCAGGCGGCGTAGAATCCGGAAAGGGTTGAAACAAGAAGGACCAACAGCACCAAAAATGTCATCCATTTTTGATGCCTCAAGCTTTGAACAAAACTCATCCTGCCTCCATGCGGCGGTTGAAAAATCTTAAGATCAAATCTGGACATTCGGCGGTTTACTGTCAATATTGATTATTATCATTTTTGACAATAAATGGAACTGACGATGCCGCCGCTAACTGCCCTTCCAGATCACCCGCAACAACGCCTCCCGCGTGAGGCCTATGTCTCGGACAGCTGGTTTGAGGCCGAACAGAAATCCCTGTTCAGCAATTGCTGGACGTTTGCCGGGGTAACCATGGATTTTCCCGAACCCGGCGATTTCAGAACGGTCCAAGTCGGGGCCTTCGCGCTCATCGTCATTCGGGACGCCTCAGGTGGACTGCGTGCCTTCCACAATCAATGCCGCCACCGCGGAACCGAGTTATTGGAAGGTTGCGGCAATGCGGGCAAGACCATTGTCTGCCCCTATCACAACTGGGTCTACAATCTGGATGGCGCCTTGCGTGGAGTCCCCGCGCAGCGCGAATGCTTTCCAGACCTCGACAAAAAGGCGACTGCGTTATACGGCGCTTCGGTTGGGATTTTTCGCAACCTCGTCTTTGTACATCCCGAGCCGGACCAGAGTTTTGACGCTTGGATTGGTGATCTGGATCAGGTCCCATGGCCTCATGACCTTGCGTCCAGCGATCTGCAGGAAAATCCGGACGATGTGATCTACGAAATCAAGTGCAACTGGAAAGTCTTCTTCGAAAACGCCGTCGACGGCTATCACTTGGCCTACCTGCACAAAGATACGCTGGGCGGCCCAACCCATGACAAGAATCTTTGGGAGGTCTTCGGGCGTAACATGGTTTGGTGGTCGACCGAGCGTGAAGGTGTCAAGCACCGCATCCCGCAATTCGTCGAGAACTCGGCCAAAGGGTCCGGCATGAAGATGGTTCGGGGCGCAGAAACACCGGGCTATGGCGGTGTTTATATGCTGTTTCCAAACACAATCCTAACGCCGAATCCCTGGGGGTTTTCAATATCAATCATGGAGCCGATAGACGCCAATACGACGATGCTGCGGGTCAGAAACTGGTCACCCAAAGGCTGGTTCACCTACACACATCGCGCTGCGGATATCCCCGGTTATGACGCGGTAAGCGGCCGGATCAAATCTTCTCATTGGACCCAGCACCCGCTGGAAACCGGGGATTTCCAGACTGAAGACGTATGGGTATGCGAAAAGATGCAGCGCGCACTTCAATCGCCCAGGTACCAGGTTGGACCGTTGGCCAAAGGCGCAGGCGGTGAAGCGGCGATTGAGTTTTTCCAGCAAACGGTGCTGGAATTCATGCCAAAATAGCAAAAGGCCGCAGAGCCTGCGCTCTGCGGCCTTTTCAAACAGAATTCGATTGGATCAGTCGCGCAGCAGCTCGTTGATCCCGGTTTTCGAACGGGTCTTTTCATCAACGCGCTTCACGATCACTGCGCAATACAGGCTGACATTGTTCTTCGAGGGCATCGAGCCTGCAACAACAACCGAATACGGCGGAACCTCACCATACATGACCTCACCGGTTTCGCGGTCAACGATCTTGGTCGACTTGCCGATGAACACACCCATGCCCAGAACCGAGCCCTCGCGGACGATGCAGCCTTCAACCACCTCAGACCGCGCGCCGATAAAGCAGTTGTCCTCGATGATAGTCGGGCCAGCTTGCATCGGCTCCAACACGCCGCCGATCCCGACACCACCCGACAGGTGGACGTTCTTGCCGATCTGCGCGCATGAACCAACGGTAGCCCAGGTGTCAACCATGGTGCCTTCGTCAACATAAGCGCCCAGGTTCACGAATGACGGCATCAGCACGACGCCCGGAGCGATATAAGCGGATTTGCGGACCACGCAGTTCGGAACGGCGCGGAACCCGGCTGCGCGCCACTGGTTCTCGCCCCAACCGGCAAATTTGCTGTCCACCTTGTCCCACCAACCGCCGCCTTGCGGGCTACCTGTCTGAATTTCCATATCCTTGATGCGGAAGCCCAACAGAACTGCTTTCTTTGCCCACTGGTTTACATGCCAATCACCGCTGTCCAGCTTTTCCGCAACCCGCAGTGACCCGCTGTCCAGCGCGTTCAGCGTGTCTTCGATCGCTTCACGCTGCTCACCGGCGGTCGCGGGCGTGATTGTATCACGTGCCTCCCAGGCGGCTTCGATGGCGGCTTCCAGTTGCGCATTGGACATGGGGCGTCTCCCTAGAGAATCTGTTCACGTTGGTGTGGCCTATACGCAAGCAGGACCCATGGCGCAATGCGACGCAGGTCCCCTTGTTTGCGTCAATCTTCTGTTAGGGCCGCCATCGCGGCAAACATGTTCTGGTCATTTTGCGTTCCTGCATTGGGTGCTGTCAGCAAGACATCACCGTAAAAAACCGAATTTGCCCCGGCCAGAAAGCACAATGCCTGCTCGGCAGTCGAGAAGTCTGAGCGACCGGCTGACAGGCGCACGCGTGTCCGTGGCATGGCGATCCGTGCGGTCGCGACCATGCGCACCAGATCAAAGATGCTTACCTTTTCCTGATGCTCCAACGGAGTACCCTTGATCGGAATCAAAGCATTAATCGGCACGCTTTCGGGGTGCGGATCGAAATTCGCTAGCACTTGCAACAGCGAAGCGCGATCCCGCAAAGACTCGCCCATGCCGATGATACCGCCACAGCACAAATCGATGCCTTCATCCCGGCAATAGCTGAGGGTTTCAAGACGATCCTGATAGGTGCGCGTGCCGATGATCTCACCATAGTACTCAGGTGAGGTATCGAGGTTGTGGTTATACGCCGTCAGCCCTGCCTCGGCCAAGCGCTTGGCTTGATGCGGCTTGAGCATGCCCAGCGTCACGCAGGCCTCCATCCCCAGATCTCGTACGCCGCGCACCATGTCCAACACGTTGTCGAATTCTTCGCCGTCCCGCACCTGACGCCACGCAGCACCCATGCAAAACCGTTCTGCCCCTGCATCCTGCGCCCGTTTGGCAAGCGAAATGACATGCGCAGGGTTCATCAGTTTTTCTTTGGTCAGTTCGACCTCACGATGATGCGCTGATTGCGGGCAATACGCGCAGTCTTCCGGGCAGCTGCCGGTTTTGATCGACAACAGGCTCGCTTTCTGTATGTCGTTCGGGTCGTGATGCGTACGATGTACAGCATTTGCCCGTCCCACGAGGTCCAGCAAAGGAAGGCGCAGCAGCGCCTCCACTTCGTCAACAGTCCAGTCGCTGCGGATTTCCTGTCCGGCATCAAGCATCTGATCGCGACCCGCGAATTTTCTGCATCAAACCTGCCGGCAGGCCGATCACCAAGACAGCCGCCAAGGCGATTTTGACCAGATCGCCCGCGATGAAGGGGCTAAAGCCATAGGCCAGCACCTTGTCGGCAGGTACAAACTGGGCCAACCAGCCCAAACCCAACGCGTAAATAACTGCAAGGCCGACAAGCATGGCGGGGGCTAGATACAGTTTACGAAGATTATCCGCCGCCCAGCCAACAATGAATGCCGCAACAACAAAGCCCAGCAGATAGCCGCCGGTTCCGCCCATCATATAGGCCAGCCCGATGCCTTTTTCTGGCGTTCCGGCGAATACTGGCAGACCCACGGCGCCAGCAACCATGTAGCCAATCACGGTCGCAGACCCGAGCCGCATCCCGAAGGTCGCAGCAATCGCCATGACCGCCGCAACCTGAATGGTCATCGGCACGGGCCAGAAAGGCACTTGTATTTTTGCACTTGCGGTCAACAACAGGATACCTGCCACGACCCGAATGATATGCCCCGTAAAGCCTAACGCACCTGCAGCGGGCAGGTTGGATTGAAGGGTGGTTTTCATTGGCTTTCCTTTTTATAGATAATTTATACCTGATTCACAGGTCAGCATCTATTTTATCTATTAAAAAGCAAGTGAAATCTGTTACGCCCTTGCAATCTAGTATTAAACTGCTTGAAATTATCAGCTGGCGCGCCGAATATGACGCACAAGTATCGATGTTGCAGCTGCTACATCTTTACTCTTGAGCGCCTGAATGATAGCTGCATGATCCGTATCAACACGCTGCACCCATTTGGGTCGCCAATGCGCAAACAGGTGCCGTGCGCTTGCGATGTGCAAATCATCAATTGCATGCAGCAGACGCGGTAATCCGCATGGGGTCAGGATCGCACGGTGAAAGACCCTGTTCCGCGCTTCCCACAGCGGCATGCTATCAGCGTCATCGCACGCCCTTCTTGCGTCATCGGCCGCTTTCAATGCCGCTGGTGTCATATTCTGGGCGGAATGCTGCATCGCCAGCGTCTCCAGCGCGACGCGCATTTCGATCACTTCACGGACTTCGGCAGGGTCTAGGGCAGTGACGCGCATACCTTTGCGCGGCACACTTTTGGCCAACCCATGTGCCTCGAGCCTCAGCAATGCCTCTCGCACCGGCACATGGCTGGTCTCAAAGGCGCGGGCAATGTGGTCTTGTCGCAGCTTCTCACCTGCAGCCAGATCACCGGTGATGATTTGCTGGCTAAGAGATTGATATATCGTGTTCGCGATGGTTGCCGTCATGAATTATAGATAAAATTCACAACCTGCATCCACAAGCGGTATTTTCAACTCGTCAGAGGGTCTGGCGCGATGTTCCCTCCGCAAACCAGCACGGCCACACGCTCATCCGGCTCAGGTTGATAGGCACGAGATGTCAAAGCTGCTAAAGCCGCCGCCCCCGCCGGTTCAACCAGAATACGATGGGCCTGCCACAAGGAGTTTTGGGCTTGTGATATCGCGTCGTCAGAAACCAGAACCGAGGTCATCCCCTGAGCCAGCCTAAAGCAGATGTCACCAATTCGTCTGGCGCCCAGCGCATTTGCCGCAATGCCCGAGACAGACACATCAATCGGCTCACCCGCAGTCAGTGCCGCATTCAGCGCGCACGATGTTTCCGGCTCGACCGCCACAACCTTGCGCGCACCCTGGAACCAGGCCAGCGCTCCGGCTATCAAGCCACCACCACCCACAGCCACCAGCACGGTATCAGCTTGTAGACCCTGAGCGTCCCATTCCGCAAAGCACGTCCCCTGCCCTGCCACCGTTGCGGGCGCATCATAGGCGTGGATTTGCATAGCGCCGGTGCTTTCTTCATGCGCCTGCGCCATGGTCAGAGCATTGGCATATTCCCCCGGAACCACGCTCAGATCAGCTCCGATCCGTTCAATCAGCGCGATTTTGGATGGTCCAGCAAGCTCGGGCACAAAAATTTTCGCAGGATGCCCCAATGCCTTTGCCGCATAAGCCGCTGCCGCACCATGATTGCCGCCTGATGCCGCCACCACACCCGCCGCAGGCACATCCATGCTGAGCAAGGTATTGAACGCGCCGCGCGCTTTGAAGCTGCCGGTGTGCTGCATGTGCTCCAGCTTCAGCTCGACCGGGTAGCCCAGCGCATGGCTCTGCATCACCGGCGTGATTTGCGCGTGTCCGGCAATGCGATCCCGCGCAGCTAATATTTCACTTTTCCAATCCATTCTTGTCTTTCCGTGACTGGCACTCTGCCCGCGAACCCTATAGCTGTTTTGAAAACACGCAAGCAGGGAACCCCGTTCATGAGAGAAGATCGCCTCAGCCCTTTCCGCGATGCCCAAACCGACCGCTCGACCGCGAGCGAGGTGCCGGATACGCCGCAAACGCGGTCTCCGGCATATCGCCTTGCCTTCGCTGATGATGATTTCCTGTGTCGGGATGAGCTGCGCCCAGTTCGCCTACAGCTCGAACTGCTGAAGCCCGAGATGATCATGACCGAGCGCGAGATCACCTCGACCATCGTCATGTTCGGTGGTGCGCGCATCCCGGAACCCGCTCAGAAACACACCGCCCGCACCGAGACTCTTGCTGGCTTATCGAAATACTATGATGAGGCGCGGGAATTTGCGCGGCTAATGACGGAAAAATCGAACCAGACCGGTTGCCGTGAGAACGTGATCGTTACCGGCGGTGGCCCCGGTGTGATGGAAGCGGGCAACCGTGGTGCTCAAGATGCAGGCGGGTGTTCCATCGGCCTGAACATCGTGCTGCCGCACGAGCAGGCACCGAACCTATACGTAACGCCTGATCTCAGCTTCAACTTCCACTATTTCGCCATCCGAAAGATGCACTTCCTGATGCGCGCCCGCGCCATCACCATCTTCCCCGGTGGTTTCGGTACGATGGATGAGCTGTTCGAATCCCTGACGCTAATCCAGACCGGTCGCATGGATCGCGTCCCCTTCCTACTGTTCGGGCGTGAGTTTTGGGAAAAGGTCATCAACTGGGAGGCTCTGGCTGATGCAGGCACCATCTCGGACGAAGATCTTGACCTGTTCCGCTTTGTCGACACCGCGCAAGAGGCGGTGGATATCATCGAAAACTGGGAACCCGCGCCCCCACGCGATGAAATTCCGGGGCGCTGAGCCATGAGCCCGAAGGCCGGAGAAATGTTGCACCTTCGCGGGAACGCCTTGAACAAGGGCGAGCCTGTGTCCCTGCCGCTGACCCAAAGCAGCATGTACCATCTACCGGGCGCGCCGGATGGGCACGCCAGCTATGGCCGGGTCGACAACCCGACCTGGGTACATCTTGAGCATGTCCTGTCGCATCTGGAAAACGCCCCTTGCCTCAGTTTCCCCTCTGGCATGGCAGCCATTTCGGCGGCACTGTTTGCAACGGTCAAAGCCGGATCTCGGCTGCTGATCCCGTCTGACGGGTACTACGTGACGCGGCTTTTGGCCGATCGGTTTCTGTCTAACTTGGGCGTCTCGGTTGTAGAACGTCCAACCACCGCTTTCGCAGAAGGCGGCTTTGAAGGGTTCGATGTGGTGTTTCTGGAAAGCCCCTCGAATCCTGGTCTGGACATGCTGGACCTATCCGCGATCGCCGAATCCGTGCGCACAGCCGGTGGAATCACGATCGCCGATAACACTACGATGACCCCTTTGGGCCAGCGCCCGTTGGACCTTGGCGTTGATGTGGTGGTGAGTTCAGATACCAAAGCGATGGGCGGACACTCGGACCTGCTCATGGGCCATGTCGCCAGCCGTGATGCTCATGTAATGGAGTGCGTTGAAGAATGGCGCCGAGTCTCTGGTGCGATTCCAGGGCCACACGAAGCTTGGTTGCTGCACCGCGGACTTGAAACGCTGGACGTGCGATTTGACCGGATGTGCCGCTCGGCGCAGGTTCTGGCCGAACGGCTGGCCGCGCATGCCGCCGTGAGACACATCCGTTATCCCGGGCTACCCAATGATCCGGCGCACTCATTGGCCGCAGCACAAACCAAACGGTTTGGATTCTTGCTGAGCCTGACGCTTGAGACCGAGGCCCAGGCGGAACAGTTCATCAACACTTGCCCACTGCTGCGCCCGGCCACTTCCTTTGGCGGCGTCCACAGCTCGGCCGAGCGGCGTGCCCGATGGGGGGATGCTGTCGATCCGGCTTTCATCCGCCTCTCTGTCGGTTGTGAACCGGTAGACGAACTGTGGCAGGCTTTTGAGGCCAGCCTTGAATCGCTGTGACTATTTCTTGGTCTCGCGCAGTTCGGGAAACACATAAATCGGCAGCACAATACTGCCGATCAGTGCGCCCAGCCACACCAGCAAGGTTGCGGCCAACAGGTTCGAAATACCGCCAATCGTTAGCCCTGCGGTGATCAGATCCGTGACCAGTAGGCCAACAAAGGTCACGATCAAGGCTATCCCGCCTTTCAGTGCCGGTGCCTTCTTTTCCCCCAGCTTCAGGATCAGCGGCTCGGCTATGACCTGAACAAGGGTAAATACGATCACCACCACGATGAAGGAAATCGGCCGGATCGCAAACTCCGACAGCAGCAAACTGGCCAATAACAGCCCGATGGCGTTCCCGGCCAACAAAGCCAGCACTGATTTGAGTCTGCGCGTCATGGGTGATCTCCGTCAATGAACACTCTGAAACATCTTGATATTAGCAGAGCATCGGAGATTTACGAGACAATTTAGCCCCCTCTTCTTTTTGACCTGTTGAAATCAATTGATAAAATACCTTCATCAAGGCCAAACCCCACATCGACGAGAGGCAAGATGAGCGACGACCCCTATTCCGTACTTGGCGTCGCCAAAGACGCCAGCGATGCCGAGATCAAGAAAGCCTATCGGAAGATCGCCAAAGAATGCCACCCGGACCTCAAGCCGGGCGATGCCGAAGCCGAGGCCAAGTTCAAAGCCGCCGCCGCTGCTTATGACCTGCTGAAAGACCCGGAGATGCGCAAACGCTACGACAATGGTGAGATTGATGCCTCGGGTCAGGAGCGTTCACAGCAGCACTATTATCGCGACTATGCTGAGGCTGCAGGCAACCCCTATCGCGGATATTCGGCCGAGCAGGACGACATGTCCGATATCTTTGCCGAATTCATGCGCGGGAGGGGAGGATATGGCCAGCGGAGCCAAGAGTTCCACGCGCCGGGTCACAATCTGAACTATTCTCTGCAGATCAGTTTTCTGGACGCCGTTTTCGGAGCCAGCCAGAAATTGACCCTCCCGGATGGCAACCGGATTGAGGTAAAGATACCGGCGGGCATCACCACCGGTCAGACCATCCGCCTACGCGGCAAAGGCGCTCCGGGATATGGCGAAGGCCCTCCCGGTGATGCGTTGGTCACCATTTCGGTCGCGGATCACCCGGTTTTTGACCGCCAGGGCGATGACATTCACATCACGCTGCCAATCACCATTGATGAGGCCGTTCTGGGCGGCAAGGTTCCCGCGCCCACCATCGACGGTGGCGTCAATGTCAGCGTTCCTGCCGGTACCAGCAGTGGCAAGACCCTGCGTCTGCGTGGCAAAGGGGTCAAGAAACGCGGTTCGTCCGACCGGGGAGATCAGTTCATCGAACTGACTGTCGCAATGCCAGAGAAGGTGGATGATGAGTTAAAGCAATTCATGGAGAGATGGCGCGAAACCCACAGCTATGATCCGCGCAAAGGAATGCCGTCATGAGCCGCACATTGACCGAAGCCGAACTGATAGACACCATCGCCCGCCTGACCTCGGATCGCCTGACCGAGTATCTGGCTGCCGAAATCGTAGTCCCCGAACAATCGGAACAAGGGCTGCGCTATCAGCGCATCGACGTCGCCCGGCTTGAACTGGCCTGCGAGTTGCATGACCAGTACGATATGGAGCCAGATGCATTGTCGATGATGATCTCTCTGATCGACCAGATGCATGGGCTGCGGGCCGAGCTGCGTGAGGTTCTGAACGCGGTCGAGGCGCAACCAGAACCTGTTCGCCAACAACTTATCGAGGTCATCGGCACAGCGCGATTCCGTCGCAGCTAGCGGGGTTTTGGGCATAAGGATTTTGGCGTAGAAGGCGCTCTTGATCCTTTGCCCGGTAGTCCCATGACCCAGACCCGATCCGAATTGCTGATGCCTGCGGGCAATCTGCGCAAGTTGAAACTCGCCATTCTTTATGGCGCGGATGCGGTCTATCTGGGCACGCCTGATATGTCGCTGCGCACAAAATCCGAGTTCTCGCTGGAAGAGGTGATCGAAGGGGTCGAGTTCTGCCACCAACATAGCCGACGCGCCTATCTGACGCTGAACCTGTTTTCGCACAACAAGGACATCCCGAAGCTGGACGAATACATCGAAACGGTCCGCAAGGTTGAACCCGATGGGTTGATCATCGCTGACCCCGGCGTGTTCCAATATGTCCGCGAGCGGGCACCGGAACTGCCGCTTCATATCTCGACCCAAGCTAATATCTGTTCCTGGCTATCGGTGAAGTTCTGGCAGGATCAGGGGGCCGAGCTTGTGGTTCTGGCGCGCGAAGTCTCGTACCCCGAACTGGTCGAAATCCGCGAGAAGTGCCCGGACATCAAGCTTGAGGCCTTCGTCCATGGCGCCATGTGCATGACCTATTCGGGCCGCTGCCTGCTGTCGAATTTCATGGCCGAGCGCGGCGCAAACCAAGGTAATTGTGCCAATTCCTGCCGTTGGAACTATGGTCTGAAGCTGCGTCTCAAAGACGGCACCCATCAAGAACTACATATCACCGATGAAAACGCCGAGCTGTTCGAATTCCTGCTTGAGGAAGGCTGCCGCCCCGGTGATCTGATGCCCATCGAAGAGGATGATCGCGGCTCGTACATCCTCAATTCCCGCGATCTGTGCATCATGCCCAAGCTGGATGAATACCTGAAGATCGGCGTCGACAGCCTTAAGGTTGAAGGCCGCGGTAAGTCGGAATATTACGCCGCAATCGTCGCGCGCGCCTATCGTATGGCCATCGACGACTATCACGCCGATCCTGAGAACTGGGACCCGAAGCCTTACATGCGCGAACTCGAAACAGTTGGAAACCGAGGATACACTCTGGCCTTCCACGAAGGGCGATTGACCAACTACGCACATGATTATGAGCACACCGCGTCAATCGCGCAGTGGGAATATGCCGGGATCGTAACCGAGGTGACCGACGATGCCTTTTTGGTCGAGGTAAAAAACAAGCTGGAACCGGGCGATGTTCTGGACTTCGTGTCGCCGATTTCGCGCGATACCGTGCTGTTGCGGGTCTACGATTTCGAACGTGCATCGGATGGGAAGCGGCTTGACATAGTGCATGGCAGCTCGAAAACCGTGATCCGCCTGCCCTTCACTTTGTTCGACCACGAAGATATCGACGATCTGCGCGCCCGCTTCCCGGTTTATTCGGTCCTGCGCAAGGAACGCGCCCTGACCGACGAGCATTGGAGCCGCATTCGCTTTGACAAACTGGTTCAGGGGCTAGAGACCTCGGGGCGCGACAACCCCGACGCTTATGCCCGTCGTAGGAATGAGCTGGTCGAGAAGATCGGCGAGGACGGCAACGAACGCCGCTTCAAAACCAACCGGATCGGCACCGAAGGCTGTTGCGGCAAAGGCTGCAACGGCTGCCTGATCTTTTGGCAGGACGACAAATATGCCCGTGCTCGCGAGGCTCTGTCCAAACGCAAACAGGGCGAGCAGCTTAGTCGTCAAGAAGCATCCGAACTGAAACTACCCGACCTAGCAACCTGAGCCTCACTCAGTAACACGAAACTCTTCTGGCACGTAGAACGTATAGTCCCGGTCAGCGACGGCCTCGTGACACACATGGCAATATTCAACCTCTGAGGCGCGAAACCCCATCGTGTCGCCAAACAATGAGCCATCGGGCATCACCATAATGTATCGCCAATCCGCGGTCTCAGGATTCGTTCCTGCCGGGAGCTTCTCCATCACGAACAGTGCGCCGGGATGGATATTACCCTCATCGGTGACGGTCATGCTGTCTTTGGCAAGAACTGAACCTACAGGCAGGACCTCTTCTTCCTGCATGGTTCCGTAGTTATGCGCCATACGGTTGGCATAGCTGTTGACGTAGCGCTCACCATGCGTTGCTGAAATATACGGTGCATCGTTGAACAACGGCCAGTTCTGATAGTTGCGGATCAAATCCAGCTGCGCAGCGGCATAGCCCCGCGACATACGCCGCATCAATGACTTATAGTGCTTTTGCGCCTCTTCCTTGTTCAGATCAGCCGGGTTTTCGATCGCTAGATGCGCATCTTGATCTGCGGTTTGTGCATAAGCTGCATGTAACGCAACCCCCGAAATCGCAGTAACCGCTGCGATGCCCAGAATTTGCCAGTGACTTACAATCATATTATGGCCTCCCTGACTGATCAGTTCGCCTAAATGCCGCTTTGATCATGAAAAATGGTAGCGGCCTTTAATGGTGTTGCCAGCACCGCACTAGCAATCTCACCACCTTGTGTAAGCCGGTGAAATCCCCCATCCAGAGCGGATACGGGTCAAATATAGCAAATTTTGAATGCGGGAACAGCCGCCAATTCATTAAGTTTTGCAAGAGACGGCTAGTCTTCAACCCTTAGTGGTTCAGCCCCGCCTCAGCCTCGATCTGTTTGCGCGATTTCCTGGCACGCTCGGTCGCCGACTTGAGCTGACCACAGGCGGCCATGATGTCTTCGCCGCGTGTTTTGCGAATGGGTGAGGCATAACCGGCCTGATAGATGATATTTGCAAAGGCCCGAATACGGTTGTTCGAGCTGCGCTTATACGGCGCGCCCGGCCATTCGTTGAACGGGATCAGGTTGATCTTGGCCGGGATTTTGTGACGTTTGATATGCTCGATCAGCCGATGCGCGTCTTCATCGCTATCGTTTACGCCATCCAGCATCACATATTCGAACGTAATCCGCTCGGAGTTCGAGGCATTGGGATAGCTGGCCAATGCCTGCAACAACTCTTCGATATTCCAGCGCTTGTTGATTGGGACCAGCACATCGCGGGTCTCATCCGTGGTCGCATGAAACGAGATCGCCAGCAGACAGCCGATTTCTTCAGCCGTACGCGCAATCTCAGGCACCACGCCAGAGGTCGAGAGCGTGATCCGGCGACGCGAAAGAGAAATCCCTTCTGGGTCCATGGCGATCTTCATCGCGTCACGGACATTGTCGAAGTTATAAAGCGGTTCACCCATGCCCATCAGAACGATGTTCGACAACAGGCGGGTTTCGTCCTTTGGGGCACCGGGTGTGGGCCATTCGTCAAGATCATCGCGGGCCATCATGACTTGTCCAACAATCTCGGCCGCTGTCAGGTTGCGCACCAGCTTCTGTGTGCCTGTATGACAGAACGAACAGGTCAGCGTGCATCCGACCTGCGAAGAAATACACAGCGTACCGCGATCCTCTTCGGGGATATACACAACTTCGACTTCGTGTCCGCCGGCAATTCGGCAGAGATACTTGCGTGTGCCGTCTTCGGACACCTGCCGCGTCACAACCTCGGGGATTTCGATCACGAAATGCTCGGCCAATTGAACGCGGTAGGCTTTTGCCAGATTGGTCATCTCGGCAAAGTCGCGTACACCCCATTGGTAGATCCACTGCCAAATCTGCCCGGTGCGCATCTTGGCCTGCTTTTCCGGCGTACCGTGTTCAATCAACGCTGCGCGCAATTGATCGCGGGTCAAACCGACAAGGTTGATCTTCCCCTCGGGCAGTTTACGGGGGATGGTCATGACGTCTTGAGTGATCGGCGCTTTGGGCGACATGGTGGCGTATCTCAATGGATTCTGGCTTGGGATGCGCCTCTATATAGGAACGCGTGCAAAGATCAAAAGAATTCGTGCTTCAATTTGCAAAGCGCAGTAATTCATCGACCCGGGCTCGACCAAGGTCAACCCGGCAGGCCGTGATGGCAATGCCCGTTCCTAATCCTCCGCCAAACGACGCACCTACCGCTTCGCACTGAGTATCGCGATAGGCGATCCATGCATTTTGCGAGGCCTCCAGAGCGGGGACGGCCACAACACGCTCGGTGACTCCATCCAGTTCTTTGGCGGCCTCCATCGCGAGCGCATAGCTAGCTGTTATGGCCCCGTCCACACGTGCCTCCATCTCCGAGACACAGGCTCCAATTTCGACCTGCGATCCGGCGTCGTCGCATTCCATCGTCGGATCTGCCAACGCGGCAAACGGGAACAAGATCAGGACCCAGCGCATTAATTGCCTCCTTTAGTGACGCAAGCTCTCGACTAATATCTAGCACAAAGCTCCGGCTGACAAAAAATTGGCCCTAAACGAAAGACCCCGCCAACAGGCGGGGTTTGGAGTCTAATCAGTTTCTCACTTAGTTCGTGCAGCGTGTTTCCGCGTCTTCGATCGCTGCGGTGAAGCCAAGCAAGGAAAACGTATCTTTGGTCTGCGTCCCGCGTTCCGAACGGGCGGTCAGCACGGCTTCGCTGCCGCGTTTCATCGCTGTGACAATCTTGGCGTCGTCCGAAGCTGTCGCCGGCCACGCCCATTCGCCATCGGTGAACAGCTCAAACTCGCTGCCATCGACAACCAGATTGACCGTCGACCCAGAAGCAAACGGATAGCCGCCAGTAAAGGTCACTTGCCCTTTTACCTCGGCATTCGGGCGGTAGAACACGAACAGCAGGATATCGCTGCGACGTACAGAAACGACCCGGCCACCTCGTGTGTTCACCGTCTCTTTTGGGGCAGAAACACTCCAGCATTCGGTGGGGTCTTCTTCGACAAACACGCTCCAGTCGGTCTTTGCCGCAACGCGGTTTGTACTGGTCGCCTGCTGAGCGACCGCCGTTGTCGCCATTCCTGCCACACACAGGCCCGCAATCACGCGGACGAGCTTTAGTCCCATCTGTCCAGCCTCCTAGCCCGACCTAATACCTCATACCCATCGGAGATGCGTGCGAACTCTGCCGGTTCGTCTGTTCAGTTGCGTATTCCGATGATTGTCGACATACACACACTAACGCAGGTTTCGCCACAGGCGAAAGGGCGATTGGCAGATTTTTGCGCATGATGAAGAGGGTATCCATGACACAAGCCGTTCCAATGACAGAACTCTGGCGCGGATCGCTTTTGGAAAGCCTGCATTTGGGTCACGCGGTGATCTTTGACGATAGTGGACAGATCGTGCACAGTTGGGGTGATCCGAACGCAGTGATCTACCCCCGATCCTCAGCCAAGATGATCCAGGCCCTGCCTTTGATCACCTCGGGCGCGGCCGCAAAATACGGTTTGAACAGTGAACATTTGGCCTTGGCCTGTGCGTCGCACAACGGGGCACGTATCCATACGGATCGCGTGACTGCATGGTTGGACCACCTCGGTCTGTCCGAGCCCGATCTTCGCTGCGGTCCGCAGGAGCCAGCTGACATGGCAGCCCGGGATGGTCTGATACTGGCAGACGACACCCCTTGCCAGATTCACAACAATTGCTCGGGCAAGCACTGCGGCTTTCTTACATTGGCACAGCATATGGGGGCCGGACCCGAATATCTTGAGATTGATCACCCGGTTCAGCAGGCCTGCCTGTCTGCCATCGAAGAAACCACCGGCGAGACCAGCCCAACATACGGGATTGATGGATGCTCTGCCCCGAATTTCGCAACGTCGCTGGTCGGGCTCGCCCGTTCAATGGCATGGTTTGCCTCGGCTGCCGATCGGTCAGACCGATCCAGTGAAGCGGCGGCGCAGTTAACGGCAGCTATGGTTACGCACCCCGAACTGGTCGCAGGCGAGACCCGCGCCTGCACCGAGCTAATGCGCGCGATGGACGGGCGCGTGGCGATCAAAACAGGTGCCGAAGCTGTTTTTGTCGCCATCATCCCCGAAAAGCGGATGGGCGTTGCACTGAAAATCACCGATGGCACAACCCGCGCGAGCGAATGCGCCATTGCCGCAATACTTGTGCATTTGGGCGTGCTGGAGGCCGATCACCCGGCCACCCGCAAATTCATGAACGCCACGCAATACAGCCGCCGCGGGCTGGAATGTGGTGTGATCAAACCCTCACCGGGTTTCCCCGGCTGAGGCTTACATCTCGATCTCGTGAACCTCGGCCACTTCGACCGAGCCCGAGCCATTCACGACCATCGGGCAGCCTTTGGCCATCTCGGTTGCGGCCTCAATGCTGTCGGCCTTCACCACCGTGAAACCTGAGGCCGGATTTGATCCGCCATTGTCTTCGACCCCTCCGCTGCTGACGGTGTAGGATTGGCCCACGGGATTCCCCGGTATTTCCAGGGAACTGCCAATATCCTGAAACCACGCACCCCAGGCGGCCATGGTCGCCTCAATCTCGGCGGGATCGGTCGGGGTATGACCCCCGTGATACACAAACAAATATTGGGGCATATTGCTCCTCCCTGATGAAAACCTATTTGCAAAGCGCTTCGAGCTTGCGCAGCGACGATGTCCAACCTTCGTTGTGGTTCGTGGCCGATTCAGCATCGACAAGCTCACGATGATCGACCACCAATCGCGATCCGCTGTCAGTCGCAGTGACCAAAAAGGTCACATGGCTTTCTGCGCCACGTTGATCCTGATCGTCGTGCCAGGCCCACGTAAACCCGACCGACTTTGGCCGGTCGATATGGGTGACATGCCCTGAGACTTTGAATTGCTGACCCTCGCCATTCTGCATCACAGAATACCACGGACCCAGCCGTGAAAAATCAAGGTCGTGTTCCGGCACATGCAAGCCCTCGGGACCCCACCACTGCAACAGTTTTGCACCATCGCTGACCCAAGCGAACAGGTTCTCGGGGCTTACCGGGAATTCCCGCTCAAGTCTCAGGTCGGCCATGAATTTTCCCTTTCGATAATATCGCTAAGACGGTCGAGGCTGGTTTCCCAAAACTCACGTTTTGAAATGGTCCAGTCGGCAATGGCGCGCAAACCTTCGGGCCGGATCGAATAGATCCGCTGCGTGCCCTGAACACGCTGTTGAATTAGCCCGGCTTCACGCAGAAGCTTCAAATGGCGCGAGATTGCAGCACCAGACATGCCGCGCCCATCAATCAGATCACCGGCGGACAGTTCACCGTCCTGCATCAGTTGCTCGACGATCGAGAACCTTGTGGCATCCGACAACGCGGAAAATGTGGTCAGAAGTGTATTCATGACCGCTGTTTAACATTTACGTTAAATAAAGAGAAGCCCCGATCGTTCAGATCTTAGCGAAGTCGGGCCGAGCATAGCCTTGCAAATACAGCAGAGCTGTTAAATCTCCGTGGTTTACGCGAACATCACACTGCGCTGCAACCGAAGGCTTGGCATGTAGCGCTACGCCGGTTCCGGCCCGCCCAAGCATACCCAGATCGTTGGCACCGTCACCGACTGCAATCACGTCCGATTCGGCAAGGCCCAACCGCGCTGTGATCTGCTCTAACGCATCCACCTTGGCCTGACGTCCCAGAATGGGTCTCTGAACATCGCCTGTCAGCTTGCCACCCTCAGACAGCAACGTGTTGGCCCGGTTCTCATCAAACCCAAGTTCCGCGCCGACCTTAGCCGTGAAAGCAGTGAACCCGCCCGACACCAACGCGGCATAGCCATCATTCGCGCGCATCGTTCCCACCAATTCCGGCCCCCCCGGCATCAAGGTGATGCGTTCAGCCAGCACCTTGTCGATCACGTTTTCGTCTAGGCCTTTCAATAGGCCTACACGTTCCGTCAGCGCCCCGTCGAAATCCAGCTCGCCATTCATCGCCCGCGCGGTGATGTCCTTGACCCGATCACCTACACCGGCCTCGTCAGCCAGCTCGTCGATACATTCCTGCTGGATCATGGTGCTGTCCATATCGGCCAGCAGCATCTTCTTGCGCCGCCCATCGGCAGGTTGCACGACAAGATCAACGCCCATGTCCTGCAGGTTTGCCCAAGCATCCCATTGATTGTCCGGAATATCAGTCAGCGAAAACTCGGCTGCCTCATCCGGGCTGAGCCATTGCACATCACCACCGCCCCAGGCGTTCCGCAAGGACTCGACCAGCGTCGCCTCAAGCGAAGGGGCCGCCGGGTTGGTCAGCAGAGTGGCTATATACATGTCGGGCCTCCGGTTAGCGCACCTGCGAGATATCGCAGGTGCAGCATTTTCACCAGAGGCAGTTTGGTCTAACCCAGAATACCCGGCAGACGCAGCCCATGTTCGCGAGCGCAGTCCTTGGCGATCTCATACCCTGCATCCGCGTGACGCCAGACACCCGAGGCCGGGTCGTTCCAGAGTACACGCTCTAACCGCCGCGCTGCGTCTTCGGTCCCATCCGCGCAGATCACCACACCGGCGTGCTGGCTGAAGCCCATGCCAACCCCGCCGCCATGATGCAGCGAGACCCAAGTCGCACCGCTGGCTGTGTTGATCAGCGCATTCAACAGCGGCCAGTCCGAAACCGCGTCCGAACCATCCAGCATCGCCTCGGTCTCGCGATTGGGGCTGGCGACCGAACCCGAATCCAAGTGGTCGCGCCCGATCACAACCGGGGCTTTAAGCTCACCATTGGCAACCATTTCGTTGAACGCCAATCCGGCGCGATGGCGATCGCCAAGACCGATCCAGCAAATACGCGCGGGCAGACCCTGAAACGCGATCCGTTCCTGCGCCATGTCCAACCAGCGATGAAGGTGCTCGTTCTCGGGGAACAGCTCTTTCATCTTGGCGTCGGTTTTGTAGATATCCTCGGGGTCACCCGACAGGGCACACCAGCGGAACGGGCCGATGCCCTTGCAGAACAACGGGCGAATATAAGCGGGCACAAAGCCGGGGAAGGCAAAGGCATTCTCCAACCCTTCATCCTGCGCTACTTGACGAATGTTGTTGCCGTAATCCAGCGTCGGTACGCCGGCGTTCCAGAAATCGACCATCGCCGCCACGTGTTGCTTCATCGAGGCGCAAGCAGCTTTTTCTACTGCTTTAGGGTCGGATTCCCGCTTGTCACGCCACTCTGCCATGCTCCATCCAATCGGCAGATACCCGTTGATCGGATCGTGGGCGCTTGTTTGGTCAGTCACGATATCGGGGCGCATTCCACCGGCCTGCATCCGGGCGTAAATCTCGGGAAACACCTCAGCGGCGTTACCCAAAAGGCCCACCGATTTCGCCTCACCTGCTTTGGTCCAGCGGTCGATCATCTCAAGCGCTTCGTCCAGCGTTTCGGCTTTTTCGTCGAGGTACTTGGTGCGCAGGCGGAAATCGATGCTGTCCGGGTTGCATTCCACCGCAAGACAAGAGGCCCCGGCGAACACTGCTGCCAATGGCTGCGCACCTCCCATGCCGCCCAGTCCACCGGTCAGAATCCACTTGCCGGTCAGATCGCCGCCATAGTGCTGACGGCCCGCCTCGGCAAAGGTCTCATAAGTGCCCTGCACGATGCCCTGCGTGCCGATATAGATCCACGAGCCAGCCGTCATCTGGCCATACATCATCAAACCCTTCTTATCGAGCTCGTTGAAATGATCCCAATTGGCCCAGTGCGGCACGATGTTCGAATTCGCGATCAGAACGCGCGGCGCATCTTTATGAGTACGAATGATCGCCACCGGTTTGCCCGACTGGACGATCAGGGTTTCGTCCTCTTCCAGATCCTTCAGCCCCGCGACGATCCGGTCAAAATCATTCCATGTCCGAGCCGCGCGACCGATGCCGCCATAGACCACCAACTCATGCGGATTTTCGGCGACATCGGGGTGCAGGTTGTTCATCAACATCCGCAGCGGGGCTTCGGTCACCCAGCTTTTGGCATTCAGCTCGGGGCCTGTCGGCGGATAGACGTCACGGGTGTTTTTACGAGGATCGGTCATGGTCAAAGCTCCAATACAGTATCTTGGATGGCGTCGAGGATATCCTCCAACCAGCGACGCAGGCGATTGGCCTTCGCCTCGTCAAACGCCCATGGCGGGGTTTCGGTGGACAGATAGGTGGATTGCGCCAGCTCCATCTGGATCGCGTGCTGGCCTTCATCGGGGCGGCCATAGTGGCGGGTCGTCCAGCCCCCTCGGAATCGCCCGTTCAAGACGGTACTGTAGGGGGAGGAATGAGAGAATTCGTAGGCCGCGGCCTCGATGCCGGGAGCGCAGGTTACGCCACCATCGGTGCCAATGTTCATATCCGGCAAGGTGCCTTCGAACAGGAACGGAATTTGGCTGCGGATTGAGTGGCAATCGAAGAGGATCGCAACCCCGTGTTTCGCCCGCACCCTTGCAAGCTCTTGCTCCAGCGCGTTGTGATAGGGCGCGTGGTAGGAGGTTCGGCGCGCCTCAATTTCGTCGGCTGATGGCTCTTGCCCTTCTTGCCAGATCGGCTGACCGTCAAAGTCGGTCAAAGGCACCAGTGTTGTCGTATTCTGCCCCGGATACAGCGAAGCGCCCGCCGGATCTCGGTTCGCGTCGATGACATAGCGGTGGATATGGGACTGCACGACTGTCGCGTTGGCCAGTAGCCCATCATAGAGCTGGTTTATGTGCCAATCTGTGTCTGCCAGAACCTGCCCATTCTTATTCAGCCGCGCGGCAATATTGTCGGGTACAAAAGTGCCGCCATGCGGCTGCCCCAAAACAATGGGCCCATCGCCACGCTGAACGCTGAACACCTGCATCACGACAGCTCCGGCATGGGCTGCGCAGCCGCCCGCAGTATAGCCCCGCTTTCGACCAGCGACTTCGCGGTTTCAAGTTCCGGCGCCAGATAACGGTCATCGCCCAGTGACGGAATGTCTTCGCGCAACCGCCCCACGACGCTGGTTAGCGCCTCGCTGGTTGCGAGAGGCGCACGAAACTCGATGCCTTGTGCGGCGCAGAGCAGTTCGATCCCCAGAATATAGTTCAGATTATCCACCATCCGGCTGAGACGACGCGCGCCGTGGGCGGCCATCGAAACGTGGTCTTCCTGATTGGCCGATGTGGGCGTGCTGTCGGTTACGCAGGGATTGGCCAGGTGCTTGTTTTCGCTCATCAGCGCGGCCGTAGTGACCTCGGCGATCATCAGGCCCGAGTTCAGCCCCGGCTCTGGCGTCAGAAAGGGCGGCAGATCAAAGCTGAGCGCCGGATCTACCATCAAAGCGATACGCCGCTGGGCGATGGCCCCAATTTCGGACAGGGCCAGCGCAATCATATCGGCGGCGAACCCCACCGGCTCGGCATGAAAGTTACCGCCCGAGACGATGGCATCCGGGTCGGTCAGAACCAGCGGGTTGTCGGTGGCCGCGTTGGCCTCAACCACAAGAGTTGCGGCCGCCTGCCGGATCACATCCATCGCCGCACCCGTCACTTGAGGCTGGCAGCGGATACAGTACGGATCCTGCACCCTCGTATCCCCGTCGCGGTGACTTTCGCGGATTTCGGAACCATCCAAAGTGGCGCGCATCGCGGCGGCTGCTTCGATTTGCCCGCGATGCCCACGCAGCGCATGAATCTCAGGCTGCAGCGGGGCGGTGGAGCCCATGATCGCATCCGTCGAAGCGGCTGAAATCACCAGTGCATTTTGTGCCGAACGCCATCCTTCAAACAGACCTGCCAAAGCATAGGCCGTTGAAAATTGTGTCCCGTTGATGAAGGCCAGACCTTCCTTTGGGCCAAGCTGAATCGGCTCCAATCCGGCTATTTTCAAAGCCTCTGCACCCGGCATAACCGTTCCATCAACCTCGGCCTCACCCTCTCCGATCACGACTGCGGTCATATGGGCCAGCGGCGCCAGATCGCCTGATGCGCCGACCGAACCCTGTGCAGGGATCACAGGTGTCACGCCGCGCGCCAGCATCTGCTGCAGCAACTCGACAAGTTCCCAGCGGACCCCAGACGCCCCGCGCCCAAAGGACAGCAGCTTCAAAGACATCATCAATCGCGCCAGACGTCGCGGCACCGCAGGGCCCACACCGCAACAATGGCTGAGGATCAGGTTGCGCTGCAGGGTCGAGGTATCTTTGGCCGCAATCTTATGACTTGCCAGCTTGCCGAAGCCTGTATTCACGCCATAGACGGGCTCGGTCCCTTCGGCGGCCTGCGCAATGCGGGCCGCGGCGGCATCGACCTTTGGTCGGCAAGTATGCGCCAGCGTGATCGCGGCCTCGTTCCAATAAATCTCGGCCAATTGGTCCAGCGATACCTGACCTGGGATGAGCGATAGGGGAGTCATTCCAGGCCTCCGAAAATACGTTTGTGCAGAGCGTTGAAACCGATGCGATAGGACAGTTCGGCGGGATGCCAGACGTCCCAAATTGCCAGATCAGCGCGCAGCCCGGCTGCGATCATCCCTGTATCTTCCAGACCCAAAGCGCGGGCCGCCACACGAGTGACGCCAGCCAGGGCTTCTTCAGGCGTCATCCGAAACAGGGTGCATCCCATATTCATTGTCAAAAGCAGTGAAGTCAGCGGTGATGAGCCCGGATTACAATCGGTTGCCAGCGCCATTGGCACTTTCTGCTGGCGTAACAGTTCAACCGGTGGGGCCTGAGTCTCGTGCAGCGTGTAAAACGCGCCAGGCAGCAGAACCGCAACCGTTCCAGCGGCGGACATCGCGGCAACACCTTCAGCGTCCAGATATTCAATATGGTCAGCGGACAGGGCCCCATAAACCGCTGCCAACTTGGCCCCGCCTAGGTTGGACAGCTGCTCGGCATGCAGCTTTACCGGCAATCCAAGCTCTTGCGCGACAACAAAAACCCGTTCGATCTGGGCGGTATCAAAGGCAATTCCTTCGCAGAACCCATCCACCGCGCCCACAAGCCCCTCGGCATGGGCCGCGCGCAGGGTCGGGATGCAGACCTCATCGATATAGGCATCATCCCGGCCCGCATATTCCGGCGGAGTGGCATGTGCACCCAGAAAGCTGGTTTTAACCCGAACAGGACGCTCCTGCGCAATGCGTCGCGCGGTGCGCAGCATGCGCAGTTCGGTTTCGGTATCCAGCCCATAACCCGACTTCACTTCGATGCAGGACACACCTTCTGCCAGCAAGGCATCCACACGTGGCAAAGCGCCCTGAAGCAACTCATCTTCCGAGGCCGCCCGCGTACCGTTAACGGTCGACAGGATCCCGCCGCCCGCGCGGGCGATTTCCTCGTAGGTGGCTCCGTTCAGGCGCATTTCAAACTCAACCGCGCGGTTGCCGCCAAATACTACATGGGTGTGGGCATCAATCAGCGCGGGCGTGATCAGTCGGTCACCGTAATCGATGTGCTGCCATTCAGAATAGGTCTCTGGAAGCTCGGACTGACGGCCCACCCAGACGATCTGCGATCCTTCAACGGCTATCGCGCCATCCTCGATCATCCCATAAGGATGGTCACCCCCCATGGTGGCCACCTGCTTGCTGCAAAGTACGGTTTTTTTCGTCATGGCGATTCTTTTGGGCTCCCCCTGCGCTTGATTTTTTCGTATACGGGTAAAAAGATAAAGTCTACACAAAATGGAAATGCGATGACGGTTCATGCCAAGACCGCCTTGGTGGGGTCAGAGTGGGTCAGCGATCTGAGGGTCGAAATCGAACACGACCGGATCATCAAACTGGAGCAAAGTGCAGATGCTCAACCTAGTGACAGGCGTGTCGATGTGCTGCTGCCCGCTTTGGCCAACCTGCACAGCCATGCCTTTCAACGTGCCATGGCCGGCATGACCGAAATACGCGCCGCGGGTCGCGAAAGCTTTTGGACCTGGCGTACCCTGATGTATCGCTTTCTGGATCGCCTCACCCCAGAGCAGATCGAAGCCATCGCAGCGCTGGTTTTCATGGAAATGCAGGAGGCCGGATATGCCTCGGTCGGGGAATTCCACTACGTCCACCACCAACCCGGCGGCACGCCTTATGTACAGCTATCCGAACTGAGCCAACGCATCTTCTCCGCAGCGACCCAAACCGGGATTGGCCTGACGCATCTGCCGGTGCTCTACACCTATGGCGGCGTCAAACAAGAGCCCTTGGAGGGCGGCCAGCTGCGGTTCGGAAATAACGTGGGCCGTTTTCTACAACTCGTAGAAGACTGCAAACCTTTGCTGCCACATTCGGATAGCCAGATTGGAATCGCGCCGCATTCCTTGCGAGCAACTTCACCAGATGATCTGCATCAGGTGCTTAAGGCGACCCCGAACGGTCCAGTACACATCCATATCTCGGAACAAGAGAAAGAGGTCGCGGATGTTGAGGCTGCTCTGGGTCAGCGCCCGGTGGATTGGTTGTTGAACAATGCGGACGTCAACGCGCGTTGGTGCCTGATCCATGCGACCCACATGACCGATGACGAAACCCGCGCCCTCGCCCGATCCGGGGCCGTGGCCGGTCTTTGCCCGATAACCGAGGCCAATCTTGGGGATGGCATATTCAACGGAGCCGTCTACATCGACGCCGATGGTGCATTTGGTGTCGGATCGGACTCAAATGTACGTATTTCATTGCCCGAGGAACTGCGGACCCTGGAATATTCTCAACGCTTACGCGACAGGGCCCGCACAGTTCTGGTGCAAGGCGAAGGATCGGTCGGTCAGGCGCTTTATTCCGGGGCCGCGCGGGGCGGTGCGCAGGCTTTGGGGCGCGCAGCTGGATCGATAGCAGAGGGTCAATTGGCTGATCTGGTCGCGATTAATCGTACCCATCCTTCCCTTTGCAGTTTGCGTGATGATCAGTTGCTTGACGGGCTTTGCTTTGCAGCACCAGACGGAATCGTGACTGATCTGTGGTCTGCTGGACGACATCAAGTACAAGGCGGGCGGCACATCGCACGCGATGCGATCCTTGGTAATTACCGGGCCGCGATGGCTGAGCTGCTGGCGGATCTTTGAAACATGGCTCAGTCAAGCGACACCACCAGTTACAAGGATATCAAGCAGACTGTCCTGCGTCGCATCCGCTCGGGCGAGTGGCAACCCGATGCGCTGCTGCCGAACGAACAGGAACTGGCTGTTGAGTTCTCGTGCACCCGCACAACGGTCAACCGCGCGCTGCGGGAACTAGCCGATGAAGGGTTTCTGGAAAGGCGTAGAAAAGCAGGAACGCGGGTTCTCAGTGCGCCACAGCGACAGGCGCGTTTCACGATCCCCCTTGTCCGCGACGAGGTTGAGGCAGCAGGGGGCACCTACCGCTATGCTTTGGTATCGCGCGAAACGCAGACTGCCCCCGATTGGCTGACGGCGCGACTGGCCTTGCGCGCGGATCAGGCTGTGCTGCATGTGCGTTGCATGCATTTTTCCGGCAACACACCTTTTCAGTTCGAGGACCGTTGGATCGTGATCGACAGCGTACCGCAAGTGGGGCAGGCCGATTTCTCGAGCACCGGACCGAATGACTGGCTGGTGCAAACAGTCCCTTTCACCAATGTCGAGCTAACCTTTCTGGCGAGCCGCGCCGATACCACTCTGGCCGGATTTCTGGACGTGTCCGAAGGGGAGCCCATCTTTACCGCCGAGCGCATCACATGGCTGCAGGGCGAACCAGTGACATTTGCCAAGATGTATTTCGCGGCTGGCTACAGAATGACCACCGAATTCTAATATTCCGGGCTTTACCCTCTGACATTTCCAATACAGATTTGCGGCACATGTCCGCGTCGAATGGAAAGGATATCGGGATGGGCAACCCGCTCTATGATCGTTTGTTTGGCATCCATGCGGGCAAGGACACGCCGTTTCTGCATCTCGCCGGTGGTCAGACACTGACCCATGCTGCGTTTCTGGACATGGCAGCCCGACTGGCGAACGCCCTGACTGGTCTTGAGCTGGAACCGGGTGATCGCGTGGCTGTGCAGGTAGAGAAGTCCGCCGAAGCACTGGCGCTTTATGCCGCCTGCGCGCAAGCCGGGCTGATCTTTCTTCCGCTGAACACTGGCTATACCACGCTAGAGCTCAGCTATTTCATCGAAAACAGCGGCGCATCTTTGGTGGTCTGTGACGCGGCCAACGAGGCTGGGCTTTCTGATATCGCACAAAAACACAACGCACGGTTAGAGACGCTGAACGCGGACGGTTCAGGCAGTCTGACTCGACGCGCCTTGGGAATGCTCCCCGCCTATGAACCGGTCCACCGCACCGAAGATGATCTGGCTGCGTTTCTCTATACGTCTGGCACAACGGGACGCTCGAAAGGGGCGATGCTGACGCAAGCCAATCTGCTGTCGAACTCGGAAACGTTGGTGCAGGAATGGCGGTTTACCAACAGCGACGTATTGCTGCATGCGCTGCCGATTTTTCACACGCACGGACTGTTTGTTGCAACCAATGTGGTGCTTGCCTCTGGCGGATCGATGATCTTTCTGCCGAAATTCGATCTGGACAACATGATGCGCCTGATGCCGCAGGCGACAACGATGATGGGCGTGCCTACCTTCTACACCCGGCTGCTAAGCGACGACCGGTTCACCCGCGATCTGACCCAAGATATGCGGCTGTTCATTTCAGGCTCTGCCCCCTTGCTGGCAGAAACGCATGTCCAATTCGAAGACCAAACGGGCCATCGCATTCTGGAACGCTATGGCATGACCGAAACCAATATGAACACGTCAAACCCCTATGACGGCGAACGTCGCGCAGGGACCGTTGGATTTCCTTTGCCAGATGTCGAATTGAAGGTCACGAAGCCTGACACGGGAGAAACACTGCCGGATGGCGAGATCGGTATCATCGAAGTACGCGGCCCGAACGTGTTTCAGGGTTATTGGCAAATGCCCGAAAAGACGGCCGCAGAACTGCGCGAAGACGGGTTCTTCATCACCGGTGATCTGGGGCGGATCGATGAAGATGGCTATGTCCATATCGTCGGGCGTGGCAAAGACCTGATCATCTCGGGCGGGTACAATATTTATCCCAAAGAGATCGAGTTGCTACTGGATGAACAGCCCGGCGTGTTGGAGAGCGCAGTGATTGGTGCCCCACATCCCGACTTCGGAGAGTGCCCAGTTGGCATTCTGGTCCCTGCCCCCGGCCAGACGCCCGATATCGAGGCGATCAAGGACGCAGTCCAAAATTCTTTGGCCCGCTTCAAACATCCTCGCCAGTTGATCTTGATGGACGAGCTGCCGCGCAACACGATGGGCAAGGTGCAAAAGAACATCCTGCGGGACCGCTGCAAGGACCTGTTCACCCAATCCTGATTGTCAGGGCAAAAGCGCAACGCGCCCCTTGTCCGTCAACAACCAGCAATCCAATCCTTCGAACACCGCGATGCCAACCGGGCGGGCATACCCTGCGCCACTATCCAGATTGATGCGATTGCCATAGTGGGTCGGTTGATCAACCGGCGTATGCCCATGGACGATCAGTTTCGGATGCGTGGCCCGATGGTTATGAAATGCCTGCCTGATCCAGACCAGATCATTTTCATTTTGCTCACTCAGCGGAATGCCGGGTCGAATGCCAGCGTGCACAAACGCGAGTTTTGGCGTTTGGTGCATGGCGACCAGTCTTTGCAAAAACACCCGATGCGCCTCTGGAACCGCACCTCGCGCGATGGCATGCAGATCCTCCAGCCGCGTGTGCTGGTCGAAAACCACGCCATAGCTTTGCAGTGTTTCAACGCCGCCCAACCGTTCATGCAGCCAATGATAACCGACCAACAGATGCGGGTCATGACGCGGTACATCTTCAAGAAACCATGAGAACATCCGGTCATGGTTGCCCAGCAAAGTAACCCATCGCTTGCCTGCATCTCGCCCTGCGATCAACCGGTCCAGAACGCCTCGGCTGTCAGGACCCCGATCGACGTAGTCGCCCAAGAACACAATCTCGGCCTCGGAACCTCCATCGTCTGCAATCAGCGACAGCGCGCGTTCGAATTCATCGACGCGTCCATGCAAGTCTCCAATTGCGTAGATCGAATTGGTCATCGGGTTCCCCTCGGGTATTTACGACTGCTGCACTTCTGGCGCAAATTCAGTGCTTTGAAAAGATGACGCCCGCGCTATTGACCGGCGCGGGCATCGATCTTTCATAAAAGATCAGAGAACATGATCAGGCCACGTCAAACTCCAATGGTTTGATCTGGGTGAACAGTCCGGTCTCGGCAAGTTTCGCACGTGCCTCAGCGGGAACCGGTTCGTCGACGTAAAGCAAAGCAATCGCCTCACCGCCAGCTTCGGAACGCCCCAGAGTAAAGTTCGCGATGTTCACATCGTTCTCACCCATGGTCTGCCCCAACGCACCGATGATGCCGGGTACATCCTCGTTAGTGGTGTAAAGCATATGCGCCCCGATCTCGGCATCGATGTTGATGCCTTTGATCTGAATGAACCGAGGTTTGCCGTCGCTGAACACCGTGCCACCGATCGAGCGCTCGCGCTTATCCGTCACAACGGTGACTTTGATATAGCCCTCAAACGCACCCGATTTGTCCTGATTTGTGGTCGAGATTTGAATGCCTCGTTCTCTGGCCACAACCGGAGCTGAAACCATGTTCACCTCGGGGTTGAACTTTTTCATGATCCCCGCCACGGCGGAACAGTTCAATGCCGCCAGATTCATCTCAGCCGCGACACCGTCATAGAGGATGTTGATCGCCTTGATCGGCTCATCCGTCATCTGGCCAATGAAGCTGCCCAAATGACCTGCCAGCTTGATCCAAGGGCCCATGACCTTAGCTTCTTCGGCGGTGACACTGGGCATGTTCAGCGCGTTCTCAACCGCGCCGGTCAGCAGATAGTTCGAAATCTGCTCAGCCACCTGTAGTGCCACGTTTTCCTGTGCTTCCGTCGTGGCCGCACCAAGATGAGGCGTGCAGACCACATTCGGCAGGTTGAACAGTGCGTTCTCCTTGGCCGGTTCTTCGCTGAACACATCAAAGGCCGCGCCGGCCACGTGACCCGACTGCAATGCTTCGGCCAAAGCTGCCTCGTCGACCAGACCACCACGCGCACAGTTGACGATCCGTACGCCTTTCTTGGTCTTAGCCAGGTTCTCGCGGCTCAGAATATTCCGCGTCTGGTCGGTCAGCGGCACGTGCAGCGTGATGAAATCGGCGCGCGACAGCAGCTCGTCCAGTTCAACCTTTTCAACGCCCATCTTTGCGGCTTTCTCTTCGCCCAAGTAGGGGTCGTAGGCGACGACTTTCATCTTCAAGCCCAAGGCGCGTTCGCAGACGATGCCTCCAATATTACCCGCGCCAATGACACCCAAGGTCTTGTTGGTCAGCTCGATCCCCATGAACTTGGACTTTTCCCATTTGCCCGCATGGGTCGAGGTGCTGGCCTCGGGAATTTGTCGCGCCACGGCAAACATCATCGCAATGGCATGCTCGGCCGTTGTGATCATGTTGCCGAACGGCGTGTTCATCACGATCACGCCTTTTTTCGACGCGGCATCCTTGTCGATATTATCGGTGCCAATACCGGCGCGCCCGATAACTTTTAGCTTGTCGGCCTTCTCCAAAATGGTCGGCGTGACCTTGGTGGCCGAGCGGATGGCAAGGCCGTCATACTGGCCGATCACCTCGGCCAGCTTGTCTTTGTCCTTACCAAGATCGGGCATGAAATCCACTTCGATGCCGCGATCACGAAAGATCTGCACGGCGGTTTCGCTGAGCTTGTCAGATACGAGTACTTTGGGGGCCATATCTCTGGTCCTTGATATATTGGGAGAAATCCGGGCCACGGGAGGCCCAGAATTTTCGTCGAAAATTCTTGTCAGGCGGCTGCCGTTTGCGCTTCGATTTCGGCGTGGAACGCCCAGTCCAACCAAGGCAGCATCGCTTCGATATCCGAGGTCTCAACCGTTCCGCCGCACCAGATGCGCAAACCCGCAGGTGCGTCGCGGTACGCTCCGATATCCAGCGCGACGTTCTCGGTCTCCAGCCGTTTGGCCACAGCTTTGGCGAATACTGCACCGTCCTGAATGCGTGCATCGGTGAATTTCAGGCAGACCGACGTATTGGACTGAGTGGCTTCATCCTCAGCCAAATTTGCGATCCAATCATTTTGCGCACAAAACGCATGTACCGCTCCGGCGTTGGCATCGGCACGCGCAATCAGACCCTTCAGGCCCCCAACCGAGCGCGCCCAGTCCAACGCGAACAGGTAGTCCTCAACCGCAAGCATCGAGGGCGTGTTGATCGTCGCCCCAGTGAAGATGCCTTCAATCAGCTTGCCACCCTTGGTCAGGCGGAAAATCTTGGGCAGCGGCCATGCAGGTGCGTAGTTTTCCAACCGCTCGACAGCACGAGGGCTGAGGATCAGCATCCCATGAGCCGCTTCACCACCCATCACTTTCTGCCAACTAAACGTGGTCGCATCCAGCTTGTCCCATGGCAGGTCCATCGCAAAAGCAGCCGAGGTTGCGTCGCAGATCGTCAAACCCTGACGGTCGTCCGCAATCCAGTCGCCATTCGGAACCCGAACGCCCGAGGTCGTGCCGTTCCATGTAAAGACCACATCATTCTGGAAATCGACCGAGGCCAGATCAACAATCTGTCCGTAATCCGCTGTCTTCACTTCAGCATCGATCTTCAGCTGCTTGACCACATCGGTCACCCAGCCCGCACCAAAGCTCTCCCAGGCGTGCATCTCGACCTTGCGTGCGCCCAGCAGCGACCACAGAGCCATCTCAACCGCGCCAGTGTCCGAGGCAGGAACGATGCCGATCTTGTAGTCTGCCGGAATACCCAGCACCTCACGCGTGCCTTCAATGGCCGCCTTTAACTTATCCTTGCCGACAGCGGCACGATGCGAACGACCCAAGGCCGCATCAGCCAGTTTGGACAATTCGAATGTAGGGGGTTTGGCACAAGGGCCCGAGGAAAAACGCGGATTTGCCGGCCGCGTCGCCGGTTGTTCAATGCTCATCTGTATTACCCTTCCAGATACACGCCCCTCGTTGGGGAGGGGTGTCCCACGGGCAGCCCTACGCATCCCCTGAAAAAACAGCAAGTAGAAAAGACACTTCGGAGTCGGAAAACGACGCAATAAAACCGAACGGACCGGGAACGTGTGTTTCCGATTGGCACAAATTTGACACAAGCGAAACTGCCGACGTTCATGGTGTGTCCAAAGAAAACGCCGGTGCAGCGACCACTACAACCGGCGTCAATTCACTTGGAAACGGCTCCTACCGTGAAGCAAATAATACCCCAAAATGGGGCGAGAATTCAACCCACAATCGCGCTGGTCGCATGGTTGAATATGCCCTTGACCTGGGCACGGCTGATGCCTGGCACGGTGCGGCTTATGTCTTCGCGGCCAGACTAACAGACCAGGAGCGCGCGGCCTTAGCCTATGCGGCTCTGCGCAGCCTGGATCACGACATCGCCTATATGACTGCCTCTGCGGTCTTGTTCGGCACTCTCAAAGGGGAGGTGCTGCAATGACTGCAAATTTGCAGAAAATCACCGTCAAGCAGACCGCCCAGATCATGAACGTATCAGAGCGTTCGGTTTACATGGCGAAGAAGGTCAGCGAGCTGCGCCCGGATCTCGAAGTGGAGATCATGGCTGGTCGTATGTCGTTGCACAAAGCGCACCAAATCGCGACCGGCAAACCCGCACAGAAGCAAAAGCGGTGCCCGCATTGTGGGGAGGCGCTGAAATGAGACTGTGCATGACCCCATACACCCAGCCGGACGAGGTAGACCGTCTGGTGTACCACATGGCCAGCGTTGCGACCTATGCGACGAATGAGTGGGCTGCAGGCTTTGCTAAGTCGATCCAGCGTCAGTCCCGGCGTCGTGGTTGGCGTCCTTCACCGAAACAACTGAACCTCATGCGTGATCTGGTCGCTGACCTGTTCCTGCATAGGGGCAATGAGGGGGGCGACTTCGACGTGGTGGAATAGCCACGCGCATTCGGTGCGTCTGCAGGGGCGCACCACCTCAAGGGTTTATGCAGATCTTTCCCCACACTGATCAGTGAAAAGAGACATGCCACGGTTTGCCGCCTTCCCGTGCCAAAGGCGGACATGACGTCCCGGGGATATCACCCGGCCCGATCGGGAACCGGCTCCTTCTAGGCCTGATCAGATACGCGACTACAAACCCACCGGCTAGGACCGGGGACTGGGGCAGAGAACAGAGCACAGACAATGTGCTGCTCTGCAACGGGGCAGGAGAAGACCCTGCGGGCAGGCGGTTGGCCACCGATAACAGGCATCGCGTGGATACGGGACGTGGAGGCGAAGGGCCTGACCTTTCCATCCTTGTGATGGGGGCAGGAGCGGGTGGCGGTAGTGCGTCTAATCGAATGGAGAATAGCAAATGACAGACCAAGAGCAGCAATTTCTGATCGAGTGTGACCGCTCGATGATGGTCCTAGAACAGACCATAAAATTCATGCACGAATTTGGCGGCGATATTAATCTGTTCGCCTTCACAATGCTTCGGGCCAGCATATCGCTGTTCGCCGAGGTGCATAATCAGGACGAGTTGGAAAAGTTCGTTTTGCACTTGATTCAGGAGGAGCAAATAAAGCGCCAACCCACAGGAAACGCTTGAAAAAAGTGGAATTATATGCTATTCAAACACTATGCCAATAGGGTTGCTGAAAGAGCGCAGAACCTGCCACCGCAAAATCGGTGGGAACCTGCTCCAAAAGTGCAGAGATTAGCATGACCCTAAACAGGGGATGCTGCTCTGTGCGCATTCTCTGAGAACTGAAGATTTTGCCCCGTCGCGAGACGCGGCTTGCCTATTGATGGAGAAGAAAATGGACACCTTGAGTGAATTGCGGGCCGAAGCTCGCGCCAAAAGAAAAGAAGCTCGCGGACTTATCGCGCAGATCGACGACAGCCTGTCAACGAAAGAGGCGCGCGAGGTTGAACGTAAGTTCAATTCGATCATGAGCGAGGTCGATGATCTAAACGATCGCATCGAAGAACAACGCGAAGCTGAAGAGAGCGCGAGCTTTCGGAGCAATTGGCCTCGCGGAGAGAATATGCGCGTAAGCGGTGCGGATAATGGACCAACAGACGCGCACACTAAAGCGTTCAAAGGCTGGATTCGTTCCCCGGATTCCCGCCGAGCACAGAACAAACTTGACCAGGTCGAACCCCGTTCCGCAAACAGCCTGACGGACTCAGCGGGCGGTTACATCGTTCCTGAAACTATCGCCGGTCCGATGCGGTCTCGCGCCCGGGACGTAAACCCGTTGCGTGGTCTGGTCCGTGTGGTTCCGGTAATGAGCGGTGATGTTGTTGTGCCTCTTTCGAACAACGACGCAACAAGCGGTTGGGTGGGTGAAACCGATACTCGGACACCGACGACTGAACCGACCATTGACGGCAAGCGACCAACGTTCGGCATCAACTACAGCTATGTGAAGATGTCCGAAGAACTGGCGACCGACGCCCTCTATGACATCGGCGATTGGTTCATCCGTGAAGCCGGTTCCGTGATCGGTGAAGCCGAAATGACTTCGATTATTTCCGGCAACGGATCGAACAAACCTAAGGGCCTTCTGAACACAGCCCCAGAAGCTGGTGACGATGGCGCTCGATCTGCCGACGCCTTTAAGTTCCTGGCTTCGGCATCAGCATCGGCCTTCACAGCCGACGAACTGCTGGATCTTGTCTACGATCTAAAAGCTCGTTACCGCGCAAACGGAAACTGGCTGATGAATTCGGCCACGACTGGTTACGTGCGCAAGCTGAAAGACAGCAACGGCGCGTATCTGTGGCAAGACAGCCTGATGGCGGGTCAACCCAGCACGTTCTCGGGCTATCCCGTCACGATCTGCGAGGCCATGCCGGATATCGGTGCCAGTGAACACCCGGTTGCGTTCGGCGACTTCGATGCTGCGTACATTCTATGCACCATCGGCGGCTTCAACGTCACCAACGCAGACAGGAACGTAACGGAGCCAGGGTTCCACAAACTGTACATCAGGCAAAGAATTGGTGGCTGCGTCTATGACGAGAACGCCCTTCGTTTCCTGAAGATGGCATCAAGCTAAAACTGCGCTCCCAGCGGGCGGTGGAGTGTTCCGCAAACACCCGCAGCCGGGGGCCTTGTAGCCAGGGTCGACCCGGCAACTACAGGGGGGTGGGTCTAAATCTCACTTCCCTGATCCAGGGACCGGCGGGTGAGCCTCCTTTCGCTATGTTCCCCGAAAAAAGTTCCGGCAATAGAAAAGAGACAGGTGTAGAAATTGGCAAAAGTTGTTGGTGATATCGCTGTAACCGTTGGCGCGAATGTAAACGGCCTGATTGACGGGATGAACCGTGCAGGCAACTCCGTCGAGGGCTTCGAAGGCCGATATCAGCGAATGGGCGAGAGCATCGCCAAAAGTGCGGCTCAGGTCGGGATTGTAACTGGCGGAATGGTCGCGGCAGTGGGTGCGTTGGCGAAGAGCGCAGTAGGTGCCGCAGCGGATATTGAAAACCTCAGTAAGCTGGCGAATAGCACCCCAGAGAACTTTCAGTTCATGTCTAAGGCCGCAAAACAGGTAGGCATCGGTCGCGACAAGATGGCCGATATTTTGAAGGATGTGACAGAAAAGGTCGGCGATTTTCAGGCAACTGGTGGTGGGCCTCTGAAAAAGTTTTTTGAAGAAATTGCACCCAGTGTGGGCGCGACAGCAGATGCGTTCAAAGACCTATCTGGGACCGATGCGCTGCAAAAATACGCCTCAATCCTTGAGCAATCAGGCGCATCGCAAGCAGAAATGGTTGCCCACATGGAAGCCATTTCGTCAGATGCTTCGGCGCTGATCCCGATCTTGGCTAATGGCGGTATCGAACTTAAGCGGATTGGCGATCGGGCAAAGGATGCTGGAACGATTATGTCCAATGAAGCTGTTCAGGGCGCATCTGACCTCCACACACAAATGGGCCTATTAGGCGATTCAATGCGTGCGTCGGTCAACACGGCATTTCTGGACAACAAAGAAGAGATTCAGGCCATCGTTAACTTGATCAACGAGGGTCTGATCCCTGCCATGGGAAGCCTCGTCAAGATCATCGGGACCGTCGCCGAGGGTTATGCAAAATGGGGCGAGGCTTACCAAACGTTGAGATCTCGGCTTGGACTAAATTTTGAAGATGTCGAGCCTGGACAACTGCCCCCGGTTTCAATCACTCCTGGCTCCGGATCTATTACCGATCAGTTCGGCGGAAACGCAAACAGCCCCATCAACAGCTTGTTCGGCGGCGGTGGTTCAGCCGATCTGGAAGGTGGCGAGGGCGGTGATAGGCTTGGGCTCGGTTCGCCTGAGGCTCAGCAGGAAGTTTATGACGCTTCCCTAGGTCGGCTCGGCGAATACCTGGGTCAGAGGGCTGAGATGCTTCAGCAACACGCACTGCGCGAAGTCGGTATCACTTCAGACGCTGCGGCCAAGATTCAGCAGGCCGATTCAACACAGTTCTCAGAGGGGCTTTCAGGCGCTAACGACTTCTTTAAGTCGATGACCACACTAACCAAGAGTAACAGTGAAGGTCTGCTCAAAATCAACAAAGCGTTCGGCGTTGCTCAGGCTGGTGTTTCTACGGCAGTCGGAGCGGCAAAAGCTTTAGAGCAGCCGTTTCCTTTAAGCCTAGCAGCGTTCGCGCAAGTGATGGCGACAGGGGTTCAAGCTGTTTCGGCCATCAGATCAGCCGCACCAGGTAGCAGTGGCATTAGTGGCGGCAGTTCTACAGCTCTGCCCCTATCGACGCAGGCACCACAGCAGCAAACCTCTGTCTCACGCATTGTAGACCTGCAGGTGCTTGGCATCCCGCCTGAATACGCGCGTCAGATGGTCGACGCGATCAACGACGCGTTGGAAGACGGGTCTTCAATACGGGCGGTCTGAGCAGTGGGTGATGGAGCTATTCAGCTATGTGCCGTAACATATTGGCACCAAGGTTTGAACGCCGCCAACATTCTGGATGTTGTAGTTGCATTGGTAGACCTTGCCCCGATGTTTATAGAGGCCGCTATTGTCGCCTATCTCCCTAATCAAGTCACCGTTTGCCATCACGTTCTCACTGTCTTGTGGCGAGAGAACCGTCGCTGAAGCAGCGGTGCTCAATGCGGCGAAAGAAACGAAACACAAAACCTTGGATGCTTTCATGGGGAATACCTTCCATCTAAATGAATGGCTACAATACTGCATAGTCCTTGGGTTTTCACCAAGTGGAAAGACAGAGCCTGCCGGGCAATGGAGGGGGTATCTCAATCTTCAGGTGCTTCAGTCTAGGGACCGGCGGCGGGCTCCTTTTGCGCGTATCCACAAAACCCACAATGGGGGGCAACATGCCACGACAGAAGAACCCAGCGGCTCTGGCCCGCATTACCGGGGCCGACCAGAAAAACCCGCAGCGCTATGCTGATGAAGTTGAACACAAGCTTTCGCCGATCGGGTTGCCGCCCGAGCGCTTAAATGAATTCGAGCGTGAGGCATGGCACGAATATGCGGCGGATCTTCCTTGGTTGTGCAAGTCGGACAGACTGATACTTGAGCTTACATGCCGTCTGACAGCCCGGCTCAGAACCGACCCTGAAATGGGTATCAACGCTCTGGCGCAACTTCGGCTGTGTTTGACGTCTCTGGGCGCGACACCGACAACGCGGGGCAAGGTTTCAGTGTCGGATGAAGACAAAGACGATCCCGCAAATGAGTTTTTGCAGTGAACCTTTCGCAAATTTGCGGGTTAGCTTTCCCCGAACTTCTCGCTGGCTTCTCTCCAGACTTTTGCTAACTCATTTATAACTTCTTCGCGAATGGCGAAGTACATCTGGTTTTCCACAAACCTCTCGTCTTTTTCGCCGTGAGGTATCCTTGATTCAAACAACCAGAACTCCGATAGTTTATGATCAAGATCTGTCGTTCGAATTCCATGAGCATTTCCAAGGACTCTTAGCTGTAGAACAGTAGGTTCGCGCGGAACTGGTGTACGCAGACGACTGAGCGCCTCGGATTGCGACATTGTCCCTTCTTCAACAGCCTTGTGAAAATAGGCGTTGTGCCTTTCAGCCTCCGCTTCAGCTGTGACCTCTTCAATCAGCTTATTAATGAGCTTTTGAAATTCCTGAAGCACATTTTCATTGCGGCGCGCGTTTGCCTCGATGCGTTTGACTAGCAGCGGCACCACAATCGCTATCAGACTGCCCGTGCTGGTTATAATCAGTGCTATGTTTGCTGGTGTCCAAACAGAGACATCGCTCATTTCCTCAACCTCACAGCGGCTCCACCGCCGTCCTCTGCCGCGATCCAGACCTTCGCAGTTTCAGTTAATCTGAACATTGTTTCTTACAGAACGCCTCTGATCTGAAGGTTTGCCAAGGCTTCGTCCAACTTATTTTCGAGATCACTCACTTCGTCATCAGACTTAGCTTGGGTCAGGGCTTCCAGAACTTTAATGAATTCGCTTTGATCAGGATCCGTGACTCTACCGTTTTCGGTTGCTGTTCTTTTCATCACGTCGAGTAGAACGCTTTTCGTTTCGCCGTCTGATTTAAGAAAAGCTCTTAGAATTTCTATGTTCGATACGGGCATCGGAATGGGATAGGCGCTCTCAAGCGTGGCCAGAATCTCAGCATTCATGCTGCGATTGTTACGTTCGGCTGCGTATTTGATCCGATCACGCATGCCGTCAGGTAGCCTCAGCATAAACTTGTCGGTGAGCGTGCGTTTTTCTGAATTCGTCATGATGTCCATTGGACATGATTTTTTTCTTGACGCAATGATGTCCATTGGACATTATGATATCAAATGGACACTATAGGTGCTAAAATGAGTCGAACGCCCATGCAGCTCAGACTGCCAGACAACTTAAAGGCCTGGGTCAAAGTGCAAGCCGACCGCAACGGCTCGTCTCAAAACTCGGAAATTATCCGGGCCGTTCGGGAACGCATGGACCGCATGACCGAGAACACGGGTGCAGATCATGAATGAACTTCACCGAGAACTAGAGCAGGTTCTGCGCGCGCTATCCGAGTGCGTCAGGGAAATGACCTGTAACCGACTGCACAAGAGCCACGAATTATCGGGAGACTTCGTTCTGCCCCCGACGCATGCGGAATCCGCCGCGCGTGAAATGCTGGCGCTGTACAACGCCCAGTTTGCAGACCTCAACTGACGAAGGAGAAAAGCTATGACCAATGAACGCGCCTGCGCGAACGATATAGTTTTGGAAAAAAGGACGGTTGAAACGCCAACTGGCCCGTACTCATTCTACCCTGAGTCGGGCGCTGATTTTACAACCTCAGAGGGTCGGATTGCGTGGTTCTGCGCTAAATTCGACTTGGACCCGCCCCAGCTCACCTACGATGAGGATGAGCCTGATGAAATCCTGATTACAGATGATCTGATGGAATGGGTAAAAGTAACCGGTGGATCATTGGACTGGTTGTTCAGCGGCACAGTTGGACCTGCGTTGGCGGCTTATAGAGCATACCACAAGCGGCCAGCCAGAGGTTCTTGGCGGGATCTAATTGGCAAGTTGGACGCCACCGAAAAGGAAATTCTACTCACAGGGCTCAACATGTCAGCGGAGTCCAACCTGGACCAAGACGAAATCATCAAACTGACTTTCCAGAAGATCCGGGAGCATCGGAACAGAGCACACCGCAATTGAGAAAATTGCTGTATAAGAATAATGGTTGCAGTCATATCCATTTAATGATAGATATGGTCGCAACCGTTATTGAGGATACTATGAGCAGCCTGACCGATACCCATCTTCTTTCAAAACTCTGCGAAGCATCTGGCTTTCAACCCCCGACTGCAAAGAGCCACCTACATAAGAATTATCTGGTCGGGGCAAGTCAGCCGATCACCGGCGGCGCGGATACCGGACGAAAGCGTCGGTTTCCGTTCTCGACCATCATGCAGGCCGCTGTTGCAAAGCAGATGATTGATCTTGGACTCGCTTCAGCACGGGCTTTTGAGGCCGCAGTTGTATTTGCGCATACCGGTGAGGCAGAGGCTGAATGGATGGGCAGTGACCAAAAACTTGATCCCGCCAAGAACCGGCCACCCAGTGTTCCTTACAAAGTTGGTCGCACACTTCTGATTGTTTGGGATGAAGCTCAAGCTGTAATCTGTCAGACGCCGAGAACCACAGCAGACGAGATCGCAGGCACCGTCCCGCTTAATGCACAAGGCCAGCGTCGCCCATTTCTGGCGGTTCCCTGCAATCCGATTTTCGACAATGTGGTCCAGTCGCTCGGTGGCCATCCCGAAGAAGTCATGGCGGAGGCGTACGGCTAACCCATGACCACCCCTGCCCTCCTTCCTGATTTCACCACGCCCGCCGACCTGGCCGGGCACTTTGGTGTGTCGGAAAGGACATTGCGGGAACTGGTTCGAGCGCACGGTCTATTTGCCAAGGTTGGGCGGAAAGTGGTCCTCTTCCCTGAACACGTCGAAGCTCTAAAGGAGGCATTGAAATGTCCCTCAAGCTCTACCGTCGCGGTAAGTTCTGGCATTACCGGGGCACCGTTGCCGGAAGGCGACTCCGCGCAGCTACGGGAACGACTGACAAGCAAATCGCGGAAAGGGTCAAAGCAGAGGCCGAGGCGCTCGCCTGGAAATGTCGTTTCGATGGGCCGGGCGCGGGGTTAACGATGGCGCAGGCATTCATAGCATATCTGGACGCTGGTAAGCCTGAACGCTTCATTGCCAAACTCAATGAGCATTGGGGCGACACTCTGGTGGACGACATCACGCCCGAAGCTATCCGGCTTTCGGCCAGGAATATCTATCCCGACGCTAACCCGGCGACATGGAACCGTCAGGTGATCGTACCAACGCAGGCGGCGATCAACTATGCCGCTGCTTTGTACAAGCGCCCCGAGATCAAGGTGAAACGCTTCCCGGTCGACCCGAAGAAGAAAGAGGCCGCGACACTGGAATGGGTCAACGCCTTTGCCAGCCAAGCCACAGAAGACGGGCTTATTCACCTTTCGGCCATGTGCCTGTTCATGTTCGGCACTGCCGCCCGTGTTGGTGAGGCATGCCGAATGACCTGGGCTGATGTAGACCTGCAGGCGGGCACCGTCACGATCCACATGAGAAAGCCGACGCCATGGTCAAGGATTGCACATATGCCGTCCCGAGTGATTGCCGCACTCGAGAATATCCCTTCAAATCGGAACCAGGATGATCTGGTGTTCGGGTATGCCGGTCGCGGCAGTGTGACCAAGGTCTGGAACAACGTGGTGGACCGTGCCGAGATCGACAGACTGACACCTCACTGCTGCCGCCATGGGTTCGCAACCACCATGTTGCAGGCGGGTTATGACGTTAAGAGCGTCGCCGAGCACGGGGGCTGGAAAGATCCGAATGTAGTCCTGAAGACCTATGCCCACGCGATCAAGGATATCACGATCACAGATGCAGTTTTTGACACACGAGTGACACAGGGTAACACTGACAATCAGGTAACTACCGAAAAGAAAAGGAATAATTCACTATGACCACCTACCCTCGTTGGGGAGGGGTGTCCCGCGGACAGAGCTATTGGGCGCGCGCATTCGTAGCAAGCGAAAAAGACGCTTGAACGATCAAAAACGACGCATGGAAGGGGCTCAAATCAGAACATGAGTTTCCGATTGGCTTCAACCCCCACCTTATTTGGTGGGGGTTTAGTGTTTGTTTGTGTTTATTCGGCTGCGTCTGCGTATTCTGACATTGGGGGGCATGTG
>NZ_JBQFVE010000008.1:0-184588 GCF_056539605.1 Ruegeria sp. BA2
CTCCGTTCTTCGCGAACTACCGTCCTCAGTTCTACTTCCGTACAACTGACGTGACCGGAACCGTGACCCTGGCGGCTGGCACCGAGATGGTCATGCCCGGCGACAACGTGTCGTTCGAGGTTGAGCTGATCGCACCGATCGCGATGGAAAACGGCCTGCGCTTCGCCATCCGCGAAGGCGGCCGCACCGTCGGCGCCGGCGTTGTGTCGAAGATCGTTGAATAAGGCGCGCTTGTCGCGCCTGGTTGCGGCGGGCGATTTTCCATAGGAAAATCTGCCAGCGGCAACTCGATTGAACAAAAGAAGGCCGTCCCACACCGGGGCGGCCTTTTTCTACTTTGTGTTAAATACTTGGAGTCGCATTTTTATTTAGATAGTTTCCTTTAAGGGGCCAAAAAGTAAGTGTAAGGGCTGCTGGAATTTACACTATGAGAGTGCGTATGGATTGGAAAAAGCTACTAAACAGTGACCGCTTTATTTCGGACACGGGAACAAGACCACCTCAAGCGGCTGATAAGGACAAGATTTCAGTCAGTGATTTTCAAGAAGATTATGGAAGAGTAATACACTCATCTGCGTTTCGTCGGTTAAAAAACAAGACTCAAGTTTTCACGTTTCCTAACAACGACTTCGTTCGAGACAGACTCACGCACTCCTACGAAGTTGCTTATTTCGGGCGGCTATTGGGAAATATGGTTGGTGCATTTTTAGTAGAACGAGAGGGCATAAATCATCCACCTGAAGCCATTGGCGAAGTGGTTTCTTCGGGTTGCTTAGCTCACGATCTAGGTAATCCTCCTTTTGGCCATGTTGGTGAGGATGCTGTCCGATACTGGTACACTAGTAGCGACTACTCGAACTTACGGCTTGCGGAAAACGATATCCGCAGGTTTGATTTTCTCAATTTTGATGGGAACGCTCAGAGCTTTAGAATTATTACACGGCTGCAAGGATGGAGGGAGCGTGGCGGGTTACAGCTTACGCACGCCACATTGGCATCAATGTGCAAATACCCATTTCCGTCTAACCACAAAACGGCAAAAGAAAAGAAGAAGTTCGGCTTTTTCCATGATGACATTAGTGCGGTCGAAAGGATCTTCGACAGCTGTGGCTTGACAAAAGACGATGAGGGTTGTTTTCAGCGGCATCCGCTATCTTTCCTCGTAGAAGCGGCAGACGATATAGCGTATTTGACAACAGACCTACAAGACGGCTTTCGAGCGGGACGAATTCCCTTCGAAACTGCAGAGGGACTCCTTAAATCAACTGCAGAAGCAAGAGGTTACTTATATCGATACAGCGAAGTCAATGATCGTGAAATGGACAGGATCAACTACCTAGCGGCGGCAGCTGCCCCGGCGTTGTTGGAAGAAGCGGTGTCGAGATTTCAACGCGGTTATACACAGATTATGGACGGTACCTATAGGGGAGGGTTGTTGGATAATTGTGGTCTGTCGAGCCATATAGAAAAAATTCGTGACGCGGCTCAGGAATTTTTGCACTACGGCGGCGAGAAAGGATTGGCCGATGCAGAAGCAATTCACATCTTACCAGCCCTTCTTTCGAAGTTTGCGGGTCCTTTGGATCGACTACTTTCCATGCAAGGCGATCGTAAAAATCTCAGTAAATCCGACCGGATTATGGTTGAGCTGCTGCCGTCTGACAATATTGACATGTCGACGTTTGGGTCCGACGCATACGACACGCTCAAGGTTCTAGTGGATGTTGTGACAGGAATGACTGATGGGCACGCTCATGAAATATATAGTAGACTGCACGCGGTTAACGGTAAACGCGACTAGAAGCTGGATCAGCTTCCGATATCACTCTCGTGAGATAGGGGTCTGAAATCGGCTATTTGTCACCAATGGAGTTCGAGCGCGTTTAACAGCCCTTCAAAGTGATAGTAATTCCCCCCTTGCCAAACCCCACCAACCCCACTAATACGCGCGAGTTCGCTCATAGCGGACAAAGGCGGGGTGATTCCCGCCTTTTGGGTTCGATGAGGGTTGGCGATGCGCGTCTGTCCTCCTCTCAACCTCAACGCCTGATAAAAGGCTGTATCTATGCAAAGCCAAAATATCCGTATTCGGCTGAAGGCATTTGACTATCGCGTTCTGGATGCCAGCACGCAAGAGATCGTCAACACTGCCAAGCGGACCGGCGCGAACGTGCGCGGCCCGATCCCGCTGCCGAACAAGATCGAGAAGTTCACGGTTCTCCGTGGCCCTCACGTTGACAAGAAATCCCGCGACCAGTTCGAGATCCGTACGCACAAGCGTCTCTTGGACATCGTTGATCCGACCCCCCAGACCGTTGACGCGCTGATGAAGCTCGACCTCGCTGCTGGTGTGGATGTCGAGATCAAGCTGCAGTCGTAAGATCGGAGGGTATTATTCATGCGCTCTGGTATTATCGCAAAAAAAGTTGGCATGACCCGCCTGTTCATGGAAGACGGCAAGCAGATCCCTGTGACCGTTCTTCACCTGGACAACCTGCAGGTCGTTGCACAGCGTACCGCTGACAAAGACGGCTACACAGCTGTTCAGTTGGGCGCTGGTGCTGCCAAAGCAAAACGCACCTCGAAGGCCATGCGCGGTCACTATGCCGCTGCCAAGGTCGAGCCCAAGCGTAAGCTGGCCGAGTTCCGCGTCTCCGAAGATGGCCTGATCGATGTGGGCGCCGAGATTTCGGCAGAACACTTCCTGGAAGGTCAGAAAGTTGACGTTTCGGGCACCTCGATCGGTAAAGGCTTTGCCGGTGCGATGAAGCGTTGGAACTTTGGTGGTCTGCGCGCCTCGCACGGTGTTTCGATCAGCCACCGTTCGCACGGTTCGACCGGTCAGTGTCAGGACCCGGGCAAGGTGTTCAAAGGCAAGAAGATGGCCGGTCACATGGGCGCTGCCCGTGTTACCACCCAGAACTTGGAAGTTGTCAAAACCGACGCCGACCGGAACCTGGTGTTCATCAAAGGCGCCGTTCCCGGACCGAAATCGGGCTGGGTGACCGTCAAGGACGCCGTCAAGAAGAAAGCACCCGAAGGTCTGCCTTTCCCGGCAGCCGTGAAAGGTGCCGCAACCGAAGCACCGGCGGAAGAAGCGCCCGCGGAAGGTGGTGAAGCATGAAACTTGATGTAATCAAACTGGACGGCGGCAAAGCCGGCAACATCGAGCTGGATGCGGACCTGTTCGGCCTCGAGCCGCGCGCGGACATCCTGCACCGTGTGGTCCGTTGGCAGCGCAACAACGCGCAGGCCGGCACCCACAAGGTCAAGACCCGCTCGGAAACCAGCTACTCGACCAAGAAGATCTATCGCCAGAAGGGTACCGGTGGCGCACGCCATGGTGACCGTAACGCGCCGATCTTCCGAGGTGGTGGTATCTATAAAGGCCCCGTCGTGCGTTCGCATGGTCACGACTTGCCCAAGAAGTTCCGCAAGCTTGGCCTGCGCCACGCTCTGTCGGCAAAAGCCAAGGCAGGTGAACTGGTCGTGATCGAGAACGCCGAAGCCGAAGGCAAGACCGCCGCTCTGGCCAAACAGGTTGCAAACCTGGGCTGGAAACGCGCTCTGGTCATCGACGGCGCGACCGTGAACGAAGGGTTCCTGAAAGCGTCCAAGAACATCGAAGGTCTGGATATCCTGCCGTCGATGGGCGCAAACGTCTATGACATCCTCAAGCGTGACACTCTGGTGCTCACCAAAGCGGCTGTCGAAGCACTGGAGGCTCGTCTGAAATGAGCGCGAAGGCAGAACACTACGACGTGATCCGAAAGCCGGTCATCACTGAGAAGTCGACCATGGCGTCCGAAAACGGCGCGGTTGTCTTTGAAGTTGCGATCGACAGCAACAAGCCGCAGATCAAAGAGGCCGTTGAGGCGCTGTTTGGTGTGAAGGTCAAAGCGGTGAACACCACCGTGACCAAAGGCAAGGTCAAACGGTTCCGCGGCCAGCTGGGCCGTCGGAAAGACGTCAAAAAAGCATATGTGACCCTGGAAGAGGGTAACACCATCGACGTGAGCACCGGTCTCTGATCGGACCCGTACTCGGGATGAGATAAAGGCCCCCGCGAAAGCGGGGGTTTTTTTGTTTGGAGGCATGGCATTGATTTATTGCGTAGCAATGGTTTCATTGGATGACAGTTGCCGTTCCAAATTTGATGTGAACTCTACGAAGAATGCACAAAGCAAAAACCATTGAATTCAACCGCCCTGCTAAATTCACATTGTTGGAGGTTCTGGGAAGCGGCGCGTGCGGTGAGACCGTCCATATCCGAGACGAAGGTATGGATGCCGATTTTGTTGCTAAGAAATATCTTCCGATCATATCCGAAGAAGAAAACCCCGGTCTCTTTCTCGATTTGCTCGGACGGTTCCGTGATGAAGCGCGAATTCTCTTTCGGTTAAATCACCCAAACGTAGTCAGGGTCTTCAACTACTTCGACTACAGTGAATACAAAACATCGTACATCGTAATGGAGTACGTCTCGGGATTAGAGTTACTGGATTATCTCAAGAAAAACCCCGCTAACGCCGATAGGGTATTTGAAGGCGTAGTTGACGGTTTTACCCATTTGCAAGCGCGCGGTGTCCTGCATCGGGACATTCGTCCGGCAAACATTCTGATTGATGAGACAAGTACGCCAAAGATCATAGATTTTGGCTTCGGAAAAGAGATTGGGTTGGGCCAACGCGAAGATGACCGAAAGAGCATCTCTTTGAACTGGTGGTGTGAGACCCCTCCAGAATTCGCGGACAATATCTACGACTTTCAAACGGAGGTCTATTTTGTTGGAAAGCTGTTTCAACTGGCTATTCAGGAATGTGGACTAAGCGACTTCAAGTACAGGCTACTATTGATTTCAATGTGCGAGTCCGACCGGTCACGCCGAACACAGTCCTTTGAAGACGTGAAGCGCTCGATCAACGAGGGCAAATTCGCGGAGTTATCGTTTTCCGATGGGGAAGTAGAAACCTATCGGAATTTTGCTGGGGAGTTGTCGGAAGTTGTGTCTTCCATCCAATCGGATGCTAGGTTCGATCGAGATCCGACAAAAGTTCTCGTAAAGCTTGAAGCGCTGTACTGAAAAACGATGCTTGAAGAGACTGTTGCCGCACCGAACAAGTTAGTCTCTATTTTTGTGTTAGGCGCGTTCAGTTATTGGAAAAGTACCGAGGTTTATGTTGAGACACTACTCAGGTTCATCAATCTCCTGAGAGGATTGTCAGAAGAAAAGCGGAGTATTGTCTTGGAAAATATAGTTTTGCGACTAGAGGCATGCGAGCGGACAGAACCCGAAATTGATGACGATGAGATTCCATTTTAGGATACGGTTAGGTTTGGACTGGCGGCATTGGTTTTCGTGCCGAAATGGCATTTAAATTCCGGTCGCACCCTATAGACACCCACCCCCAACCCTGTTACATGCTCCCAATCTTGCGGCCTCGGATTCGTTCCGGGGCCTCTGATATTTGTAACCGGGGACCTTCGGGGCCCTATACCCTTGGCACCTACGGGGGCCTATCACATAGCGGGGAAATCCCCGCACTTGCTAAACGGAAGACAGAAAGCATGGCACTCAAGTCGTACAAGCCGACGACGCCGGGCCAGCGCGGGCTGGTGCTGATCGACCGTTCGGAGCTTTGGAAAGGACGTCCGGTCAAGTCTCTCACAGAGGGTTTGACCAAATCGGGCGGCCGGAACAACACCGGACGGATCACTTCACGCCGCCGCGGCGGTGGCGCAAAGCGTCTCTACCGGATCGTTGACTTCAAACGGAACAAATTTGATGTCGCGGCAACCGTCGAGCGGATCGAATATGACCCGAACCGGACCGCATTCATCGCACTGGTAAAATACGAAGACGGCGAGCAGGCATACATCCTGGCTCCGCAGCGTCTGGCTGTTGGTGACAAAGTCGTGGCATCCGCCAAGGCAGACATCAAGCCGGGCAACGCAATGCCGTTCTCGGGCATGCCCATTGGTACCATCGTCCACAACATCGAGATGAAGCCTGGCAAAGGCGGTCAGATCGCACGTGCGGCCGGTACGTACGCTCAATTCGTGGGTCGCGATGGCGGCTACGCTCAGATCCGTCTGAGCTCGGGCGAGCTGCGCATGGTCCGTCAAGAATGCATGGCCACCATCGGTGCCGTGTCCAACCCTGACAACAGCAACCAAAACCTCGGTAAAGCCGGTCGTATGCGCCACAAGGGTGTACGTCCGTCGGTTCGTGGTGTTGCAATGAACCCGATCGATCACCCGCACGGTGGTGGTGAAGGTCGTACCTCGGGTGGCCGTACGCCGGTTACTCCGTGGGGTAAGGACACCAAGGGTAAGCGTACCCGCAACAAGAACAAAGCGTCCCAGAAGCTGATCATCCGCTCGCGGCACGCCAAGAAGAAGGGACGTTAATCTATGTCTCGCTCTGTTTGGAAGGGTCCTTTCGTCGATGCTTACGTGCTGAAAAAAGCCGAAGCAGCGCGCGAGTCGGGCCGCAACGAAGTCATCAAAATCTGGTCGCGTCGTTCCACCATTCTGCCCCAGTTCGTGGGTCTGACCTTTGGTGTGTACAACGGCCAGAAGCACATCCCCGTCAACGTCTCGGAAGACATGATCGGTCAGAAGTTCGGTGAGTACTCGCCGACCCGCACCTATTATGGCCACGCCGCAGACAAAAAAGCGAAGCGGAAGTAAGTCATGGGCAAGGAAAAGAACCCCCGCCGCGTGGCTGAAAACGAAGCAATGGCGAAAACCCGCATGCTTCGCACCAGCCCGCAGAAACTGAACCTGGTTGCGCAAATGATCCGCGGCAAGAAAGTTGAGAAGGCTCTGACCGACCTGACTTTCTCGAACAAGCGTGTCGCGCAGGACGTCAAGAAGTGCCTGCAGTCCGCAATCGCGAATGCCGAAAACAACCACAACCTGGACGTTGACGAACTGATCGTCGCCGAAGCATGGGTTGGCAAGAACCTGGTCATGAAGCGCGGTCGTCCGCGTGCCCGTGGCCGTTTCGGCAAGATCATGAAGCCGTTCTCGGAGATCACCATCAAGGTGCGTCAAGTTGAGGAGCAAGCCTAATGGGTCATAAAGTAAATCCGATCGGCATGCGCCTGCAGGTCAACCGAACCTGGGACAGCCGCTGGTACGCCGACACCAAGGACTACGGTGATCTTCTGCTGGAAGACCTCAAAATCCGTGAGTTCATCAACAAAGAGTGCAAACAGGCCGGTGTTGCCCGTGTGATCATCGAACGTCCGCACAAGAAGTGCCGCGTTACGATCCACACGGCTCGTCCGGGTGTCATCATCGGCAAGAAAGGTGCAGACATTGAAGTTCTGCGCAAAAAGCTTGCTCGTATGACCGACAGCGAACTGCACCTGAACATCGTCGAAGTGCGCAAGCCCGAGCTTGACGCGCAGCTGGTTGCCGAGTCCATTGCTCAGCAGCTGGAGCGCCGCGTCTCGTTCCGCCGCGCGATGAAGCGGTCGGTTCAGAATGCCATGCGCATGGGCGCCCTGGGTATCCGGGTGAACGTCGCTGGTCGTCTGGGCGGCGCCGAAATCGCACGGACCGAGTGGTATCGCGAAGGCCGCGTGCCTCTGCACACCCTGCGTGCCGACATCGATTACGCACATGCCGAAGCGATGACCCCCTACGGGATCATCGGGATCAAGGTCTGGATCTTCAAAGGTGAGATCATGGAGCACGATCCGCAGGCACGTGACCGTAAAGCACAGGAACTCCAGGACGGCCCTGCACCTCGTGGTGCTGGTGGCGGTCGTCGCTAAGGAGGGAAAGATATGCTTCAACCAAAGCGTACTAAATTCCGCAAGATGCACAAAGGCCGGATCAAGGGGCTCGCCAAAGGCGGTTCCGATCTGAACTTTGGCACCTACGGTCTGAAAGCACTGCAGCCCGAGCGCGTCACCGCGCGTCAGATCGAAGCTGCACGTCGTGCCATGACCCGTCACATGAAACGTCAGGGCCGCGTCTGGATCCGGATCTTCCCGGATACTCCTGTGACCTCGAAGCCGACCGAAGTCCGTATGGGTAAAGGTAAAGGCTCCGTTGACTTCTGGGCAGCGAAAGTAAAGCCCGGTCGTGTGATGTTCGAAATTGACGGCGTCAATGACGACATCGCCCGCGAGGCCCTGCGCCTGGCCGCGATGAAGCTGCCGATCAAGACCCGCGTTGTGGTCCGCGAAGACTGGTAAGCGATTGGGGCTTTGACCTCACTCGTTACATGAATGACCCTCGTCGGGAAACCGGCGGGGGTTTTCTTTTGGATCGGCAGCCCGTGCTTCGTGGATTGTGAAAAACGTCGACCTCCCTCCGCCGCACCCCTAGGTTGGCTTACAGGTATGGGAGGGACCTATGGTTCAGCTACGTAAAAAATTGTTCATTAAAGAAGTCATATCCACCGACCAGTTGGGCCAACCTTGTGATCCGATCAATCGGGTCGCAGCGCTGGCAGTGATGCAGAACCCTCTGGCCGGGCGCTTCTCGGACGATCTTTCAGAGTTGTTCGAGATCGGCGCCATTCTGGGCCCGGAACTCGCTGCCGAGGCGATTTCTCAACTGGACGGAGCGCCGGTCTCTTACGGTAAAGCCGCGATTGTCGGCATGAATGGCGATCTTGAGCAGGGTGGGGCGGTGATTCAACCCAAACTCGGTGCGCCCATGCGCGCTGCGGCGGGCGGAGGTGAAGCGGTGATACCGTCCAACGCCAAACTGGGCGCGCCGGGTTGCGCGATTGATCTGCCGCTGGGTCACAAGGACAATCCGTGGTCGTTCGATCATTTCGACACGATGACGCTGAACATCCCAGATGCGCCGAAACCGGATGAGATCGTGCTGTGCCTCGCCTATGCCGACGGAGGTCGCCCGATACCGCGCTGTGGCAAAGGGCCTATCAAGACCTAAGCGGCTGGTCTTGCCGAGAGGGCTGGGGTATGCCCGGCCCATGGCACAGATTGAATCACTCTTCGTCACACGACTCTATCGCGCAGCCCTGTCCGAGTTCGATCCCAGGATCGACGCGGAGGAATTGGAAAGTTCATGCTTCGTCATTGCTGAAGATGATGAGGCCGGGCAGGACTGGTGTGAAGCGAATGCGTATCCAGGCTACACCAGCTATGCTTCGCTGACCGATTTGCCTTGGCGGTTTCCTATATTTGCCGATCTTGTCAAAGTGCTGGATCAGCACGTCGCTGCTTTTGCCAAGGATTTGGAGTTTGATCTGGACGACCGCGCACTGAAGCTTGAGGATCTGTGGATCAATATCCTCCCTGAAGGCGGGATGCATGCCAGCCACCTGCATCCGCACAGCGTCATCTCAGGCACGACTTATGTGTCCATGCCCGAAGGGGCCAGTGCGTTGAAACTGGAAGACCCGCGGTCGGGCCGCATGATGGCCGCACCGACGCGGCTGAAGGGCGGGCGCCGGGAATTGCAGCCTTTCATCTATATGAAGCCGCAGGTAGGTGACGTCCTGCTGTGGGAAAGCTGGCTGCGCCACGAGGTGCCGATGAACATGGCCGAGGACGAGCGGATTTCTGTCAGCTTCAACTATAAATGGGAGTGAAGCGTCTTGAAGCGCCAAGTTGAAAGCGCTCAGGTTGCTTTGTCGGAGGATATTATGACTAAAACAGCTCTCGTCACAGGCGCTTCATCCGGAATTGGCCGGGAATTGGCACGTTATCATGCGTCACAAGGCGGCAATCTGATCATCAGTGCGCGGCGCGGGGATGCGTTGGATGCCCTCAGATCAGAGCTTGAGGCCGCCCATGGTGTTACTGTCACTGCGATTCCGCTTGATCTGGGTGCTGTTGGAGGCGCGGAAAAACTTTATGAGGCCGTCAAGAGCGAAGACCTGACGGTCGACTATCTGATCAACAATGCCGGATTTGGGGGGCATGGGGCTTTTCTGGATCGCCGCCTTTCGGACGATCTGGATATGATCCGGCTGAACGTCGATGCCCTTGTCTCTCTGAGTCATATGTTTGGCACCGATATGATCAGAGGTGGTGGTGGGAAGATACTGAATGTCAGTTCGACTGCGGCGCATATGCCGGGCCCGCTGCAAGCGACCTATTTTGCCACCAAAGCCTATGTTTCAAGTTTCAGTCAGGCGCTCGCGGAAGAGCTGAAAGGTAAGGGCGTCACTGTGACCGCTTTGGAGCCGGGGTATGTCGCGACCGAGTTTGCTGCTGCGGCAAATCTTGAGGGCACGAAGCTTGTTGCCCAAAAAGGCGCGACCGCTGAGGCCGTGGCCAAAATCGGCTATGACGCCATGATCGACGGGAAGCTTACGGTGATCAACGACAAGCCGCTTGCATTCATGCTGGGCTGGGTCATGCCGTTTCTGCCGCATCGCGCGCGGCTGAACATGGTTCGGAAAATGCAGGAGAAGGGCACCTGAACACCCGTCCGCTTTTTTTCAGGATCAAGACTGGTCGCGGTTGTGATCTGACGGCCCGGGTTCTGAGGGCGGCAGGAATTGGGAAACGGGCAGATTCATCCGCCTGAAAACGGATTGAAACTTTCCCTTGCCACCCACCCCCCAAACCCTTATACGGCGGCATCCTGCGGTCTCCCGGCGTTGCCGGGCGATTCGTATGTCTATCATTCATCCACCAGGTCAAAGGTGACCCGTGTACGGGGCCTTCTGGTGTTTTGAGCAAAGGAAAAAGGCGATGAACGCCCAAGAACTGCGTGACAAGACCCCGGACCAGCTCCGCGAGGAACTGGCCAACCTGAAGAAAGAAAGCTTTAACCTGCGCTTTCAACAGGCAACCGGTCAGCTGGAAAACACAGCCGGTATCAAAGCGGCCCGCCGCAATGCTGCCCGTGTCAAAACCATCCTGAACGAAAAGGCCGCTGCTGCGGCATCCGAGGAGTAATCAGATGCCCAAGCGTATCCTGCAAGGCACCGTGACCAGCGACGCCAACGAACAGACCGTAACCGTATCCGTCGAGCGCCGCTTTACGCATCCGGTTCTGAAGAAAACCATCCGTAAGTCCAAGAAATACCGGGCTCACGATGAAAAGAACGCCTTCAAGGTCGGCGACACCGTACGCATTATCGAATGCGCGCCGAAATCGAAGACGAAACGTTGGGAGGTTCTGGAGGCGTAAGCCCCCAGGACTTTTCATTTGTCGAAACCCTGGGGGATTTAACGAGACCAGCCCCCACAGGTCGGGAGAAACCACATGATCCAGATGCAGACCAATCTGGATGTCGCTGACAACTCCGGCGCACGCCGAGTTCAGTGCATCAAGGTCCTGGGTGGTTCCAAGCGTAAATACGCCTCCGTTGGCGACATCATTGTCGTCTCGGTGAAGGAAGCCATCCCGCGCGGCCGCGTAAAGAAAGGTGACGTCCGTAAGGCCGTCGTCGTACGCACCGCCAAGGAAGTCCGTCGCGAAGACGGCACCGCGATCCGTTTCGATCGCAATGCCGCCGTCATCCTGAACAATAACAACGAGCCCGTAGGTACCCGTATCTTTGGCCCCGTTGTTCGCGAACTGCGCGGCAAGAACTTCATGAAAATCATCTCGCTGGCTCCGGAGGTGCTGTAATCATGGCTGCTAAACTCCGCAAAGGCGACAAGGTCGTCGTGCTGGCCGGTAAGGACAAGGGCAAAGAGGGAACTATCACCTCGGTTGACCCGAAAGCCGGTAAAGCTGTTGTTGATGGCATCAACATCGCCATCCGCCACACCCGTCAGTCGCAAACCTCGCAAGGTGGTCGCCTGCCTCAGGCAAACCCGATCGAGCTGTCGAACCTGGCACTGCTGGACAAAAACGGCAAAGCTACCCGCGTTGGCTTCCGCATGGAAGGCGACAAGAAGGTGCGCTTCGCCAAGACCACAGGGGACGTGATCGATGCTTGATACCGCAACCTACACCCCGCGTCTGAAAACTCAGTACGTTGAAACCATCCGTGCCGCTCTGAAAGAAGAGTTTGGCTACAAGAACGACATGCAGCTGCCCAAGCTGGAAAAAATCGTTCTGAACATCGGTTGTGGTGCTGAGGCTGTCAAAGACTCGAAGAAAGCGAAAGCTGCTGTCGAGGATCTGACTGCGATTGCTGGCCAGAAGGCCGTTGCAACCAAGGCGAAGAAGTCGATCGCGGGTTTCCGCGTCCGTGAAGACATGCCGTTGGGTGCGAAAGTGACCCTGCGCGGTGACCGGATGTACGAATTCCTGGATCGTCTGATCACCATCGCGATGCCTCGCGTTCGTGACTTCCGCGGTGTTAAGCCGTCTTTCGATGGTCGTGGCAACTTTGCCATGGGCATGAAAGAGCACATCGTGTTCCCGGAAATCGACTTCGACAAGGTCGACGAGGTCTGGGGCCTGGATATCGTAATTGCCACCACAGCGAAAACCGACGCTGAAGCAAAGGCATTGTTGAAAGCATTCAACATGCCGTTCAACGCGTAAGCGCCGGGAGGATAGAGACATGGCTAAGAAAGCAATGATCGAACGCGAGAAGAAGCGCGAACGCCTGGTGGCCAAATATGCCGCAAAGCGTGCCGAGCTGAAAGAAATCGCGAATGACGAGAGCAAGCCGATGGAAGAGCGTTTCAAAGCGCGTCTGAAACTGGCGAAACTGCCGCGCAACAGCTCGGCTACCCGTCTGCACAACCGTTGTCAGCTGACCGGTCGTCCCCACGCTTACTACCGTAAGCTGAAGGTCAGCCGTATCGCGCTGCGCGAGCTGGGTTCTGCTGGTCAGATCCCCGGCATGGTGAAATCGAGCTGGTAAGGGAGACATAGATATGAATGATCCTATCGGCGATATGCTCACCCGTATCCGCAACGCGCAAATGCGCGGCAAGTCCACCGTTTCCACCCCGGCTTCCAAGCTGCGCGGTTGGGTTCTGGACGTGCTGGCGGACGAAGGTTACATCCGTGGCTACGAAGCGACGACCGGTGAAAACGGTCATCCGGCCATCGAAATCAGCCTGAAATACTACGAAGGCACCCCTGTTATTCGCGAATTGAAGCGGGTCTCGAAACCCGGTCGCCGCGTGTACATGGGCGTCAATGACATCCCGCAGGTCCGTCAGGGTCTGGGCGTGTCGATTGTCAGCACTCCGAAAGGTGTGATGTCGGATGCAAACGCTCGCTCCAACAATGTTGGCGGCGAAGTGCTCTGCACCGTCTTCTAAGGAGGTCTGCAATGTCTCGTATTGGTAAAAAACCGGTCGAGCTGCCCAGCGGCGTTTCCGCCTCTGTGTCGGGTCAGACCATCGAAGTGAAAGGTCCGAAAGGCACCCGCAGCTTCACCGCTACCGACGACGTAACGCTGTCGGTTGAAGACAACGTGGTCAAGATCGACCCTCGTGGCATGTCCAAGCGTGCGCGCCAGCAGTGGGGCATGAGCCGCACTATGGTCGCCAATCTGGTTGAAGGCGTCACAAACGGCTTCAAAAAAGAGCTGGAAATCCAGGGTGTTGGTTACCGGGCTCAGATGCAGGGCAACACCCTGAAGCTGAACCTGGGCTACAGCCATGATGTCGATTTCACTGCTCCGGAAGGTGTCACCATCACCGCGCCGAAGCAGACTGAGATCGTTGTGGAAGGTATCGACCAGCAGCAGGTGGGCGAAGTCGCGGCCAAAATCCGCGAATGGCGCCGTCCCGAGCCGTACAAAGGCAAGGGCATCCGCTATAAGGGCGAGTTCATCTTCCGCAAGGAAGGCAAGAAGAAGTAAGGACGCAAACAATGGCAAACAGCAAAAGAACCCTGTTTCTGAAGCGCCGCCTGCGCGTTCGGAACAAACTTCGCAAGGTCAACGCAGGCCGTGTACGCCTGTCGATCCATCGCTCGAACAAGAACATCTCTGTTCAGCTGATCGACGACGTTCGTGGCGTGACCTTGGCCTCGGCCTCGACCCTGGAAAAGGATCTGGGCGTTGTTGGCAAGAACAACGTCGAAGCGGCCACCAAAGTGGGTGCGGCCATCGCCGAGCGTGCCAAGAAGGCAGGCATCGAAGAGGCTTATTTCGATCGTGGCGGCTTCCTGTTCCACGGCAAAGTGAAGGCTGTCGCCGACGCTGCGCGTGAGGGTGGTCTGAAGATCTAAGACCAAGCGCATCCCGAAAAGTGGGAACCGGTTTTCGGGTCAAGATGCGCGATACCAAAGATTGCGGGCGGGTTTCGATCCGCCCCGATGATCCGGGGGCCTCGGCGACAGTCGGGGTTCACTTGGATTGAAGAAAACGGCGCCGCAAGCGCCACATGAGAAAAGGGATGCCAAATGGCAGAACGTGAAAACCGTCGGGGCCGTGGCCGCGACCGTGAAGAAGCACCGGAATTTGCAGATCGTCTGGTCGCAATCAACCGTGTGTCGAAAACCGTAAAAGGTGGTAAGCGCTTTGGCTTCGCCGCGCTGGTGGTTGTCGGCGATCAGAAAGGCCGTGTGGGCTTTGGCAAGGGTAAGGCGAAAGAAGTGCCCGAGGCCATCCGCAAGGCGACCGAGCAAGCCAAGCGTCAGATGATCCGCGTGCAACTGCGTGAAGGCCGGACCCTGCACCACGATATCGAGGGCCGCCATGGCGCCGGTAAAGTGGTTATGCGCACCGCACCTGAGGGTACTGGTATCATCGCCGGTGGTCCGATGCGTGCCGTGTTCGAAATGCTGGGCGTCAAGGACGTTGTGTCCAAATCGCTGGGCTCGCAGAACCCGTACAACATGATCCGCGCCACCATCAACGGCCTGCAGAAAGAGCAGAGCCCGCGTTCGGTTGCCGCACGTCGTGGCAAAAAGGTTGCCGACATCCTGCCCAAGCGGGACGAAGCACCAGCTGCTGCTGAAGCAGAAGCATAAGGAGAGCGACCCATGGCAAAAACCATCGTCGTCAAGCAGATCGGCTCCCCGATCCGACGCCCCGCCGAACAGCGCGCAACCCTGATCGGCCTGGGCCTGAACAAGATGAACAAAACCCGTGAGCTGGAGGATACTCCTTCCGTTCGCGGCATGGTCAACAAGATCCCGCATCTGGTTCAGATCATCGAAGAGCGCGGTTAAACGCGAGTTCTTTGAAGTTAAAGCGCCTCCGGCAGTGCCGGAGGCGTTTTTATTGTGAGGTAGAGGTGCCGGATCAGCGCGTGAAGCCAAACATCGCTGCCCAATTCTCCATTGTCATTCCCGCGCGGTAGTCGCGCTGCATGTCTTTGTCGAGGGCTTCGATCAAGACCCGGTTTTCCAACCAGATTTCAACACACTCAAACGGACCGCGATTACACGCTCGGGTAGTCCAGCCTTTTTGGTGCGCCTTGTTGAGCAGGTCTTGTTGCGACAGGACTGAACCAAGCGCGATATGAGCGAATGTTGACGAGGGGTCCATATCGCCGACCTTGCAGGTTACCCGATCTGGGCCAGCGATCAGGGTATGGGTCAATGGATATACTTCAATTGCTGTCCCGTTGTCTTTCTCGGCAAACGCAATCCACGAGTCCGGGAATGGGGGAAATGGCAACGCTTCGCCGCCCATAATATCTGCCAGAAACTTTGCGACGTCCTCGGGGTCTGCGGCGGTGATGGACAAGTGCAATATCGACATGTGTAACCTCATCGAGAAATGAGGCTAGTCTGGCTCAGGCTTGAGGCTTTGTCAGGGCACTATTTTCATGGGTAATTTGCCATTCATCAAACGCATACCGGCTAGACCAAAACGCGCGTTGTTAGCGGTATCTAATGCTCCTATCTGATCCTTGTCCACAAAGGAACAAATGGAAACGCCCAGGGAATACGCCCTGGAACAGAAAGGAAATTAGATATGGCACATACAGCTACACTGACACATGGCGGCTTCAACCTGAACGCTCGTATTGCGAGCTTTGTTGAGCGCGTAAAAGAAAACCGCGCACGGGCTGCAGAATACAGCCGCACCTATCGCGAGTTGCAAAGCCTGAGCAACCGCGAGCTGGACGATATCGGCGTTCGCCGTTGCGATATCGCAGATATAGCACGCGACCACGCATATTGCGCGTAACACCCCAACCACTCACCGTTGAAGAGGCGCCATTTCGGCGCCTCTTTTTGGTTTTTGTAACCAGGATACAACAAACCTTGCAACCGAGGCCGCAACACTGTAGAGCGCTCCGGTGGATTTCTATCCACGAGAATCAAAACCAAGAAACGCCGTGGTTGGCCCATCACGCTTCGGGGGTCACATCCGGCTTAGGAGAAGCGATATGAAACTGCATGAATTGCGCGACAATCCTGGCGCCGCACCGAAACGCACCCGCGTTGGCCGTGGTCCCGGTTCCGGCAAAGGTAAAATGGGTGGCCGTGGTATCAAAGGCCAGAAATCCCGTTCGGGTGTGGCCATCAATGGCTATGAAGGCGGCCAGATGCCGCTGTACCAGCGCCTGCCCAAGCGTGGCTTCAACAAGCCGAACCGCAAGGAATTCGCCGTTATCAATCTGGGCCTGATCCAGAAATTCGTCGACGCTGGCAAGCTGGACGCCAAAGCAGCGATTACCGAGGATGCGCTGGTTGCATCCGGTCTGGTTCGCCGCAAGCTGGACGGTGTTCGCGTTCTGGCCAAAGGCGAAATCAGCGCAAAGGTGAACTTGGAAGTCACCGGTGCTTCGAAAGCTGCTATTGAAGCGGTAGAAAAAGCGGGCGGTTCACTTCAGGTCACAAAAGCTGCTGCGGCAGAGTAAGCGCTTGTGAGCGGGCAAAGACCCGCTTACATAGAGCACTAAGTTTTCCCAGACGCCGCCCGAGCCGGAAAACGGTTCCGGGCGGCGTTTACATAAGAGAGACCGATTTATGGTATCAGCAGCAGAACAAATGGCAGCCAACACAAGCTGGGCTGCCCTTGGCAAAGCCACCGATCTGCGCAACCGCATCCTATTCACACTGGGTTTGCTGATCGTCTATCGCTTGGGCACCTTTATCCCGGTGCCGGGGATCGACGGGCAAGCGCTGCGTGAGTTCATGGAGCAAGCGGGGCAGGGCATCGGCGGCATGGTTTCGATGTTCACCGGCGGAGCGCTGGGGCGGATGGGTATCTTTGCCCTCGGCATCATGCCCTACATCTCGGCTTCGATCATCGTGCAGCTGCTGACATCGATGGTTCCCGCGCTCGAACAGCTCAAGAAAGAGGGCGAGCAAGGGCGCAAGAAGATCAATCAATACACCCGTTTCGGCACCGTGGCGCTGGCCACTGTTCAGGCTTATGGTCTGGCCGTTTCGCTGGAATCGGGCGATCTGGCGACCGATCCGGGCATGTTCTTCCGTATGTCGACGATGATTACCCTGGTCGGCGGTACCATGTTCCTGATGTGGCTGGGTGAGCAGATCACCGCACGCGGTATCGGCAACGGTATTTCCCTGATCATCTTCGTCGGTATCATCGCCGAGGTTCCGGCCGCGTTGGCGCAGTTCTTTGCCTCTGGTCGCTCAGGCGCGATCAGCCCCGCTGTGATCGTGGGTGTGATCGTCATGGTGATTGCCGTGATCACCTTTGTGGTGTTCATGGAGCGTGCTCTGCGCAAGATCCATATCCAATACCCGCGCCGTCAGGCGGGTATGAAAGTCTATGAAGGCGGCTCCAGCCACCTGCCGGTCAAAGTAAACCCGGCGGGCGTCATCCCGGCGATCTTTGCGAGCTCGCTGCTGCTGCTGCCGGTGACGATCTCGACCTTCTCGTCGGGCGCCACCAATGGCCCGGTCATGTCTTGGCTGCTGGCCAACTTTGGCCCCGGACAGCCGCTGTACCTGCTGTTCTTCGCGTCGATGATCGTATTCTTCGCCTATTTCTACACGTTCAACGTGTCGTTCAAACCGGACGATGTTGCGGACAACCTGAAAAAGCAAAACGGTTTTGTGCCGGGTATCCGTCCGGGCAAGAAAACCGCCGAGTATCTGGAATACGTGGTCAATCGCGTGCTCGTTCTGGGCTCGGCCTATCTGGCTGCGGTCTGTCTGCTGCCTGAAATCCTGCGGGGCCAGTTCGCCATTCCGTTCTATTTTGGCGGCACGTCCGTGCTGATTATCGTCTCGGTGACCATGGACACGATCCAGCAGGTCCAGAGCCATTTGCTGGCGCATCAATACGAAGGGCTGATTGAAAAGTCCCAGCTGCGCGGCAAAAGCAAGAAACGCGGCAGAAAGGGAGCTGCTCGTCGATGAACATCATACTTCTCGGTCCCCCGGGGGCAGGCAAGGGCACGCAGGCGCGTCACCTGGTTGAAACCCGCGGGATGGTTCAGCTGAGCACCGGCGACATGCTGCGCGAAGCCAAAGACAGCGGTACTGAAATGGGCAACCGCGTGGCTGAGGTGATGGCCAAGGGTGAACTGGTCACCGATGAGATCGTGATCGGCCTGATCCGCGAAAAGCTGGAACAGGGTGCCAAGGGAGGTTTCATCTTTGATGGTTTCCCACGCACGTTGGCGCAGGCCGATGCTTTGGGTGAATTGCTGGACAGCACTGGCGAGACGCTGGACGCTGTTGTTGCGATGGAAGTCAATGACGATGCCTTGGTCGCACGGATTACGGCGCGATCGACCTGCGGCGGATGTGGTGAGGTCTACAACGATATCACCAAGCCGATCCCGGCGGATGGCAAATGCTCCAACTGCGGCAAGGAAAACGATTTCAAACGCCGTGCGGACGATAATGAGGAAAGCCTCAAAACCCGTCTGATGGAATATTACAAGAAAACCTCGATGCTGATCGGATACTACCACGCCAAAGGCAACCTGTCCTGGGTCGATGGTTTGGGCGAGATCGATGAGGTTCAGGGGGCTATTGCCACCGTCTTGGATAAAGGTGGTGACGCCACCGGTAACGGCTGAGAATCGGGCATTGATGGAATAGGCTTGACGGCGCTGCCAAAAGCCCATATCGACCCCCATCCCTAAAGGGAATCAAGACCGCATGCGGGATTCGTCTCAAATGCCCCGACCACCTCGAATAATGCTGAACCCTCTGGCGACACTGCCACGGTAAAGCGTTGTGAAAAAAGGTTCTGGAGTTACGGAACCGCAACGAAAAGGAAAGTGACACGTGGCACGTATTGCCGGCGTAAACATCCCGACTGCAAAGCGGGTACCAATCGCCCTCACATATATCACCGGTATCGGAAACACCTCGGCCAAAGCGATCTGCGAAGCCGTAGGCATTGAAGCGCACCGTCGCGTCAACGAACTGTCCGACGCCGAAGTTCTGGCCATCCGCGAGCACATCGATGCAAATTTCACCGTCGAAGGTGATCTGCGTCGTGAAGTTCAGATGAACGTCAAGCGCCTGATGGACCTGGGCTGCTATCGCGGTCTGCGTCACCGCCGCAACCTGCCGGTTCGCGGTCAGCGTACCCATACCAATGCTCGTACCCGCAAAGGCCCCGCAAAGGCCATTGCCGGTAAGAAGAAATAAGGGAGGGTCTGACCGATGGCACGTGACAAGACTCGCGTTAAGCGCAAAGAGCGTAAGAACATCGCATCGGGCGTTGCCCATGTGAACTCGACCTTCAACAACACCAAGATCCTGATCTCGGACGTACAGGGTAACGCCATTTCGTGGTCGTCTGCCGGTACCATGGGCTTCAAGGGATCGCGGAAATCGACACCCTACGCCGCACAGATGGCTGCAGAAGACGCAGGCAAGAAGGCGCAGGAACATGGCGTCAAAACGCTCGAAGTCGAAGTTCAGGGCCCCGGTTCGGGTCGTGAATCGGCTCTGCGCGCGCTGGCTGCAGTGGGCTTCAACATCACGTCGATCCGCGACGTGACCCCGATTGCTCACAACGGCTGCCGTCCGCCGAAGCGTCGTCGCGTCTAAGCGATTTTGAATTAGGCTGGGGCCCGTGTTTTTGCACGGCCCCAGCACGTCATTTTGAACCTCGGGCGTCTGCACCTTGTTGGTCATGGGGCGCGGACAGGAATGGAGGGATTACATGATCCATAAGAATTGGGCAGAATTGATCAAGCCGACCCAGCTTGACGGCAAGCCGGGCAACGATCCGGCACGTCAGGCAACCCTGGTTGCCGAGCCGCTGGAGCGTGGCTTTGGCCTGACTCTGGGCAACGCGTTGCGCCGCGTTCTGATGAGCAGCTTGCAAGGCGCGGCCATCACCAGCGTTCAGATCGACAACGTCCTGCACGAGTTCTCCTCGGTCGCAGGCGTCCGTGAAGACGTCACCGACATTATCCTGAACCTCAAAGGCGTGTCTCTGCGCATGGAAGTCGAAGGCCCCAAGCGCCTGTCGATCAATGCCAAGGGCCCTGCCGTTGTCACCGCAGGCGACATCAGCGAAAGCGCCGGTATCGAGGTTCTGAACCGCGATCACGTCATCTGCCACCTGGACGATGGCGCCGACCTGTTCATGGAACTGACCGTCAACACCGGCAAAGGTTACGTCTCGGCTGAGAAGAACAAGCCCGAAGACGCACCCATTGGCCTGATCCCGATCGACGCGATCTATTCGCCGGTCAAAAAGGTTGCCTATGACGTTCAGCCGACCCGCGAAGGTCAGGTTCTGGACTATGACAAGCTGACCCTGAAGATCGACACCGACGGTTCGATCACACCTGAAGACGCGCTGGCCTTTGCCGCTCGTATCCTGCAGGACCAGTTGTCGATCTTCGTCAACTTTGACGAGCCGGAATCGGCTGGCCGCCAGGACGAAGATGATGGTCTGGAGTTCAACCCGCTGCTGCTGAAAAAAGTGGACGAACTGGAACTGTCGGTTCGTTCGGCAAACTGCCTGAAGAACGACAACATCGTTTACATTGGCGATCTGATCCAGAAGACCGAAGCCGAGATGCTGCGCACCCCGAACTTCGGCCGCAAGTCGCTGAACGAGATCAAGGAAGTGCTGTCCGGCATGGGTCTGCACCTCGGCATGGATGTCGAGGATTGGCCGCCCGACAACATCGAAGATCTGGCCAAGAAATTCGAAGACGCGTTCTAAGTGTCTCTTTAGATCGAAGATTGAGCCGGGCGTGCCCGGCTCTTTTTTTGGCTGGATACTTATTTCACGAAATCATGAAATAGACTTGCATTTATCTTATCCAATGGGCTAACCGCTAAGCTGAATTCCCTTAGTCGGATAAGTGAATTGATGACTGATCCTGAGAGCCTGCCAAACCTTGAAGATGCTCGGTTTCGATTTCCGGACCATGAGGCCTTGTCCTCTCCGCTTCGTTCGTCTCATCCGCCGCGCATCCTGTTGCTGCATGGGTCATTGAGAAAGCGCTCGTTCTCCCGGCTTGCTAATGAAGAAGCCGCCCGAATCCTGCACCGCTTGGGATGTGAAACGCGCGTATTTGATCCATCGGGCCTACCCTTGCCAGATGATGCCGAGGCTGACCATCCAAAGGTACAAGAGCTGCGCGATCTAGTGACCTGGTCCGAGGGTATGGTCTGGTGCTCACCCGAGCGGCACGGGTCGATGACCGGGATCATGAAGGCACAGATTGACTGGATACCGCTGTCTATCGGTGCGGTACGTCCGACCCAAGGCAAAACGCTTGCTCTGATGCAGGTCAGCGGTGGGTCTCAAAGTTTCAATGCCGTCAATCAGATGCGCGTGCTCGGGCGTTGGATGCGGTGCCTGACGATCCCCAATCAAAGTTCGGTCGCGCGCGCCTTTACCGAGTTCGACGACGAAGACCGGATGAAGCCGTCTGCCTTCTACAACCGCATCGTTGATGTGATGGAGGAATTGGTTAAATTCACCTTGCTGACGCGGGATTTGAAGGACTATTTGACGGATCGTTACAGCGAACGGGTGGAAAGCCCTGAACAACAATCCGCGCGTGTAAACCAGCGCTCGATCTAAGCGAAAAAGGCCTGAATTTCAGGCTTGCTGAGCAGAAGAGATTCGCGTAAAGGACGGCATCCGATCACGGGCAACCGTGACCGACCCTGACGGGGCCTTCGGGCCCCTTCGCATTTTGGGCAAACCCGCCCCAAGGAGAGCTTCTGACGCGCATCGGAGGCCGGACAAAGCAAAACGTGAAAGAAGGAATTGAAATATGCGTCACGCACGTGGTTATCGCCGCCTGAACCGTACTCATGAGCATCGTAAGGCTCTGTTTGCAAACATGGCTGGCTCGCTCATCGAACATGAGCAGATCAAGACAACTCTGCCCAAGGCAAAAGAACTGCGCCCGATCGTTGAAAAGCTGATCACCCTGGGCAAACGCGGTGACCTGCACGCCCGCCGTCAGGCCGCAGCGCAGCTGAAAGAAGACAAAGACGTCTCCAAGCTGTTCGAAGTTCTGGGCCCCCGTTATGCCGAACGTCAGGGCGGATATGTCCGTATCCTGAAAGCAGGCTTCCGCTATGGCGATATGGCGCCGATGGCGATCATCGAATTTGTTGATCGCGACGTCGACGCCAAAGGCGCGGCAGACAAAGCCCGCGTTGCTGCCGAAGAGGCCGCAGACGAAGAATAAGATTTGGCCCTGGGCCAGATTGGAACCTCCGTTCGGGAAACCGGGCGGAGGTTTTTCGTTTAGGATAGGCTCTTGCATTCGCGGCTACGGCTCCGCATATCTTCGGCCAAGTCCGATAGGAGGCTGCATGATCCGTACCGTTATCGCCACGTGTCTAATAATGCTGTGCGCGCAGGCCTCCGCCGAAACCCGCGTTCCGCAATCCCAGGCCGAGATCGGTCTGGGATTTGCGCCGGTGGTCAAAACGGCAGCACCTGCCGTAGTGAATATATATGCCAAAATCGTGCGCGAGGGTCGGAGGCAATCGCTGTTCTCCGATCCGTTTTTTCAGGATTTCTTTGGTAGGGGCTTTGGCGAACCGCGACCGCGTGTTCAGAACTCATTGGGTTCGGGTGTCATCCTGTCTGGTGATGGATTTGTCGTATCCAACTACCACGTCGTCGGATCAGCCACCGAAATACAGGTGGTGACGACGGATCGCCGAGAATACTCCGCCGAGGTCGTGCTCGGGGACAAGGAAAGCGATATCGCCATTTTACGGCTGGAAGAGGCCGCGGGCCTGCCATTTCTACAGATGCGCGACTCGGATCACGTTGAGGTTGGTGAATTGGCACTGGCCATCGGCAACCCGTTCGGTGTGGGGCAGACGGTGTCTTCAGGCATTATTTCAGGGCTTGCGCGTACCGGGACCGCGACGGGAAATGCGCGTGGGTATTTCATTCAGACCGATGCAGCAATCAATCCCGGCAATTCTGGCGGTGCGCTGATCGATGTGAACGGCGACCTTATTGGGATCAACACCTCGATCTTGACCCGTTCGGGCGGGTCGAACGGGATTGGTTTTGCCATCCCTGCCAATCTGGTGGCTGAGTTTCTGCGACAGGCGCAAGCTGGTAACGAGAGCTTTGTTAGCCCCTGGGCGGGTATGGCCGGTCAACACATGAGTGCGGATATCGCCGAGTCTCTGGGCATGGTTATCCCACTGGGCGTCGTGATTTCCGACCTGCATGCGCTCAGCCCGCTGGCAGATGCGGGCCTACAGGTCGGGGATGTGGTCACTCATGTCGATGGGGATGAAGTGAACTCTCCGGCTGAAATGAAATTTCGGATGGCCGTCGCGGGGGTTGGCGGGAAATCGGTGTTGACCCGGCTGCGCGGAGAGGATCAGGCAGAGATTGAAGTGGCTTTGATCAGGGCGCCTGAAACCCCCGCCGCAAATGAGACCACATTGGATGAGGATACCGCGCTTCCAGGGTTGACGGTGTCTGGCATTAATCCGGCCGTGATCGTGCGGCTGGGTTTGACACTGTCGCAGACCGGCGTCGTTGTTGTTGATCCCGGTCCTTATGGCGCGCGGGCAGGATTGCGCGCCGGCGATGTTGTGGTGGATATCAACGGCTCGGGTATCGATGCACCCGAGGATGTTGTTCAGGCTTTAACCGATCCGGGTCGCAGAGTTCAGATTGCGCTTGAACGGGGTGGTCGCGCGATTTCGTTGCGGTTCAGGCTGTAACCCGTGAGTGATCTCTTCGATACTGGTTCCGCCGCGCCCGCAGCCTCGCCTCATCGTCCACTGGCGGATCGCTTGCGACCGCAGTCATTATCTGAGGTGATCGGGCAAGAGCAGGTTCTAGGCACAGAGGCGCCGCTTGGAGTGATGTTGGCCTCGGGTAGCTTGTCCAGCCTGATCTTTTGGGGACCTCCGGGTGTCGGTAAGACGACCATTGCCCGGCTGCTGGCCCAGGAAACCGATCTGCATTTCGTGCAGATCAGCGCGATTTTCACGGGTGTTCCGGATCTGAAAAAGGTGTTCGAAGCCGCCAAGATCCGGCGTCAGAACGGACAGGGCACTTTGCTGTTCGTCGACGAAATCCATCGATTCAACAAAGCGCAGCAGGATGGGTTTCTGCCGCATATGGAAGATGGCACGATCCTTCTGGTGGGCGCGACGACCGAAAACCCGTCGTTTGAGCTGAACGCGGCGGTTCTCAGTCGATCTCAGGTGCTGGTACTGGAGCGCCTCAGTCTCGTTGATCTTGAGCGCCTGACCCAACGCGCCGAGAAAGAGCTGGATCGCGCATTGCCGCTGACGTCTGCCGCCCGCCAAGCGCTACAAGAGATGGCTGATGGTGACGGGCGCGCGCTATTGAACCTGATTGAACAGGTTACCGCCTGGAAAGTGGACGCCGATCTGGATCCCGAGGCTTTGTCAACGCGCCTGATGCGGCGTGCCGCAAAATACGACAAGTCGGGGGACGAGCATTACAATCTGATCTCGGCCCTGCACAAATCGGTACGCGGATCGGATCCGGACGCAGCGCTCTATTGGTTTGCGCGGATGCTGACCGGTGGTGAAGACCCGCGCTATCTGGCGCGCCGGATCACGCGGATGGCGGTCGAGGATATCGGCTTGGCCGATCCGCAGGCGCAATCGATTTGCCTGCACAGTTGGGAAACCTATGAGCGGTTGGGCTCGCCCGAGGGTGAGCTGGCGCTGGCGCAGGCTTTGGTCTATCTGGCGCTCGCTCCGAAATCGAACGGGGCCTATGTGGGGTATAAAGCGGCGATGCGGCTGGCCAAGCAATCGGGCAGCGAACCGCCGCCCAAACATATCCTGAACGCGCCGACCTCGCTGATGAAAGATCAAGGGTATGGGGCAGGCTATGCCTATGACCACGATGCCGAAGATGGGTTTTCGGGTCAGAACTATTTCCCGGATGATATGAAACGCCCGGTGCTCTATCAGCCGGTTGAACGTGGGTTCGAACGGGAGCTGAAAAAACGGCTGGAGTATTTCGCCAAGCTGAGATCCCAGCGCAATTCGGGCTAGGCTTGACTCTGCACCCGATGCGCGCGACAGACGCGCATGATTTCTAAGGCACTGAAACAAGCACAATTCGGGCGGATCAGCCGCGCGGAACAAGGGGCAATGGCATGAGCGGCGTACAGGTGATCACCGTAGCAGAGGGCGATGGCGACCAGCGGCTGGATCGTTGGCTGCGCCGCCTGTTTCCTCATGTCAGCCAGGGCCGGATCGAGAAGATGTGCCGCAAGGGTGAACTGCGCGTCGATGGTGGGCGGGTAAAAGCCTCGACCCGGTTGGAGGTGGGGCAGTCCGTGCGTGTGCCTCCGCTGCCGGACGCGGATCACAAGCCCGCAGTCGTGAAGCATCGTGTCTCGGATGCGGACGCGAAGATGATCCAGTCCTGTGTGATCTATAAGGATGACCATGTTCTGGCGTTGAACAAGCCGCATGGCCTGCCGGTTCAGGGCGGCAGCGGTCAGACCCGCTATGTGGACAGCCTGTCCGAAGCGTTGCGCTTTGGCTATGACGAGAACCCGCGTCTTGTGCATCGGTTGGACAAAGACACATCCGGCGTTCTTTTGATGGCCCGCACGCGCGAGGCCGCCAAAGGACTAACCGCAGCGTTCCGGCATCGCAATACGCGCAAGATCTACTGGGCCCTCGTGGCTGGTGTGCCAACGCCTTATCTGGGCGAGATCAAGACCGGTCTGGTCAAAGCGTCAGGGCATGGCAAACAGGGCGAGGGCGAGAAGATGATCGCCGTGCATCCCAGCGAAGTGAACGATACGCCTGGGGCAAAGCGCGCACATACGCTCTATGCGACGCTCTATCGGGTCGCGGGTAGGGCGGCCTGGGTCGCAATGGAGCCTGTGACCGGGCGAACCCATCAGTTGCGTGCACACATGGCGGCGATTGGCCATCCAATCATCGGCGATGGAAAATATGGCGGGTCCGGGCAAGAGAACCTTGGCGACGGTTGGGGCGCGCAGTTGGGCGGGATCATCAGCAAGAAGCTTCATCTGCATGCGCGCAGCCTTTCGTTCGAACACCCTTCGAGCCGAAAACCTATCTCGATCACGGCACCCTTGCCCGAGCATATGAAGCATAGTTGGGAGACATTGGGCTGGACCGTAGATCTAGCCGCGGATGATCCGTTTGAGGAACTGCGATGAGCGCCCCTTTGCGGTTGGTCCTGTTCGATGTGGATGGCACGCTGGTCGACAGTCAAGGTGCTATTGTTTCTGCGATGGCTGCATGTTTTCAGGCGCAATCGCTGCCAATTCCAGATCGTACCGCGATCCTGTCCATCGTTGGCCTGTCTCTGCCGCACGCAATGGCGCGCCTAGCACCGGATCAGTCGGAACAGGTTCAGGGCTCATTGGTCGAAGGGTACAAAAAGGCATATCATGCGCAACGGTTAGAGCAGGGGGCTGCAAGCTCACCGCTTTATCCCGGCGCGCGAGAGGTGATTGAACGGCTCCACACACAGCCCGAGGTGCTTTTGGGAGTGGCTACAGGCAAATCTCAGCGCGGGCTTGAAGCGCTGCTTGAGGCGCACGAGCTGGAACGATATTTCGTAACCCGCCAAGTAGCGGACCATCACCCATCCAAGCCACATCCTTCTATGATCGAAACGGCCCTGGCCGAAACCGGAGTGACCGCAGCACAAGCCGCGATGGTCGGCGATACCAGTTTTGACATGGATATGGCCGCTGCCGCGCAGGTTGCCGGGATCGGTGTCAGCTGGGGCTATCATGATCGTGCAGCTCTGGGCGCGGCGCGATATGTAGTCGATACATTTGAGCAACTGCCAGAAGCGCTGGCTAATATCTGGGGCTAATGAAATGAGCGACTGGAAGCCAAAGCGGTTCTGGACCACAAGCGCTGTTGTCGAGGCGGACGGGGGGTATACCGTTGAACTGGACGGCCGCCGGGTCAAAACGCCAGCAAAAGCTGCGTTGATCCTGCCGACGCGTGCCATGGCCGAGGCGGTTGCCCAAGAATGGGACGCGCAAGAAAAAGAAGTTGACCCGGCCACGATGCCGTTTACCCGTTCTGCCAATGCCGCAATCGACAAAGTTCAGCAACAGCATGGCGAAGTTGCCGATATGCTTGCGGATTACGGTGACTCGGATCTGCTGTGTTATCGGGCGACCCATCCCGAAACCCTGCAAAAACGACAGTCAGACGCGTGGGACTCGGCCTTGGATTGGGCTGCTGACACACTGAACGCACGGCTCTTTCCGATCGTGGGTGTGGTACACCAACCGCAGGCCGCTGACGCGTTGCAGCGATTGCGAGGTCGGGTGCACGAGCAAAGCGCGTTCCAACTGGCCGCGTTTCACGACCTCGTCAGCCTGTCCGGGTCATTGATTCTTGGTTTTGCGGCTGCACAGAATTGGCGCAAACCGGACGAGATATGGCGCATTTCGCGACTGGATGAGCTTTGGCAGATTGAGCAATGGGGCCATGACGACGAGGCGCACGCCGCCGCCGAAGTGAAAGAAGCCGCCTTCCTGCATGCAAAGCGCTTCTATGACCTCTCTACTTGAGACTTTTTGGCGTCAAATTGTGATTTCAGCCCGAATAATACGTAAATTCACCTATCGTTTTCGCTGATCCGGCCCTTGACGTTTGTTGATGAATACGCCCAAACTCGTGCCACTAAAGGGGAGAGACCTTTTGGGTAACCTTTCCGGCGCGGCAGCGCTGGGTCGAACCGTCTCAACTAGAGGCGGAAAATCAGGAAGAGGTAAAAATGAAAAAATCCGTAATCTTGGGCATGGCAACAATTGCCGGCCTGGCTGCTGGTGCGGCTGCGGCTGCGACCGTTGACGACGTCAAAGCACGCGGCAAGCTAAACTGCGGTGTGACCACCGGTCTGGTTGGTTTTGCGGCGCCCGACGCGAATGGCGAATGGCAGGGCTTCGATGTTTCCCTATGCCGTGCTGTTGCTGCAGCTGTATTAGGTGACGCGAACGCAGTTGAATTCGTTCCGACCACCGGTAAGACACGCTTTACCGCGCTGGCGTCCGGCGAGATCGACATGCTGGCACGTAACACCACTTGGACCTTCAGCCGCGATGTCGATCTGAAGTTCGAATTCGTCGGCGTTAACTACTATGACGGCCAAGGCTTCATGGTTCCCAAGGCACTGGGCGTAAGCTCGGCCAAAGAACTGGACGGCGCGACCGTATGCATCCAAACCGGCACCACCACCGAGCTGAACCTGGCGGATTTCTTCCGCTCGAACAACATCAGCTATGAGCCGGTTCCGATCGAAACCAACGCCGAAGCGCAACAGCAGTACCTTGCTGGTGCATGTGACGTTTACACCACCGACGCATCGGGTCTGGCCGCAACCCGCGCCACGTTCGAAAACCCAGGTGACCACGTGCTGCTGCCTGAAATCATCTCGAAAGAGCCGCTGGGCCCGCTGGTCCGTCACGGCGATCACGAGTGGGGCGATGTTGTCCGCTGGACCTTGAATGCACTGGTCTCGGCTGAAGAGCTGGGTGTAACCTCGGCAAACATCGATGAGATGGCTGCTGGCACCGACAACCCGGAAGTCAACCGCCTGCTGGGTACCGAAGGTACTCTGGGTGAGATGCTGGGTCTGGACGCTGACTGGGCCGCCAAAGCTATCAAAGCTGGTGGTAACTATGGCGAAGTTTTTGCCAAGAACATCGGTGAAGAAACCCCGATCGGTCTGGCACGCGGCCTTAACGCGCAGTGGACCGAAGGTGGTCTGCTGTATTCGCCGCCGTTCCGCTAAAACCCACAGAGGAGAGGGCGCAGGGCAACCTGCGCCCTCTTTTCCATCAAAATGCTACGGGCGGCTCAAGAGCGGGGAAAACCCTGCCGGTTTATGAAGCGTCCGAAATGCACGGGGATTCCAAAATATGTCGACTATGACTGACCCGCCGAAAGCTGACTTTCGGTTGTCTATGCTCATAAACGATACCCGCTATCGCTCGCTGACGTTTCAGGTGATCGCGGCCATCGTTATTGCGCTTAGCATCTGGTATCTAGGTAACAACCTGATCCAGAACCTTAGGGCCGCCGGCCTTAACATCTCTTACTCATTCCTTGGCGATCCGTCTGGGTACGATATTAACCAACGCCTCATTGAATATGACAGCCAGTCTTCACACGGGCGTGCGGCTGTTGTCGGCATTCTGAACACTCTGCTGGTGGCCTTTCTGGCCTGTATCACTGCAACTGTATTTGGTGTGATCGCCGGCGTTCTGCGCTTGTCCAACAACTGGCTCGTCTCAAAGCTGATGGCGGTTTATGTCGAGATTTTCCGGAACATTCCGGTTCTGATCTGGATCATCATAATCTTCACCATCATGACGGCGGTGCTGCCGGGACCGCGTGAGTTCCGAGGTGAGAACCCCACTTCGAGCATGGTTTTGGATCTCTTCGCATTCACCAACCGCGGCGTCTATATTCCGCGCCCGGATTTCGCGAACGGGTTCTTCAGTTCGGCTTTCCTGAACTGGGTTCTTGTTCTTGCCGTTTTGGTCGGGTCCTGGTTCGTTTCCAAAGAAATCGAGAAACGCGCCACCATCAAGCAAGAGGAAACAGGCGAGCGTCCCAAGACCTTGCTGCCAAAACTGGCGGTCTGGTTGGTTCCTTTCGTAATCCTGATGTTCCTGATGGGTCTGACCTGGAATGTCCCCGAGTTGAAGGGCTTTAATTTCAGCGGTGGTATCAAGGTCGGTGGTCCGCTGATCGCCCTTTGGTTTGCCCTGTCGATCTACACTGGTGCCTTTATCGCGGAAAACGTCCGCGCAGGTATTCAGGCGATTTCAAAAGGTCAGACCGAGGCTGCGTCGGCTCTGGGCTTGCGCCCGGGTCGGGTCATGAACCTCGTGATCTTGCCGCAGGCGCTGCGGGTGATCATTCCGCCGTTGATTTCGCAATATCTGAACATCACCAAGAACTCGTCTTTGGCAATTGCCGTTGGTTATGCGGATATCACCGCGACCCTGGGGGGTATCACGCTGAACCAGACAGGCCGCGCTATCGAGTGTGTTCTGCTGTTGATGCTGTTCTACCTGACAGCGTCGCTGCTGATTTCGATGGTGATGAACATCTACAACGCATCCGTCAAGTTGAAGGAGCGCTGAGCCATGAGTGATCAAACGACGAATTCGATCGCCTTCGTGGCAGAAGGCACAATCCCTCCCTCTCCGCCACCGGCAAATGAGGTTGGTGTGGTCAAGTGGATGCGCGAGAACTTGTTCTCGGGAGTCGCGAACACGATCCTGACGGTGATCTCACTGATCCTGATCTACCTCATTTTGAAGAATACACTGCCGTGGATTCTGAATGGGGTGTGGAATGCCAACTCGCTGGCGGAATGTCGCGAGATTCTGGCAGGGAAAACCGGGGCCTGTTTCGCGGTCCTGACCGAGCGTTGGCCACAGCTGATATATGGGTTCAAATACCCTGACGAGGCTTATTGGCGGCCAAACCTGGCCTTTGTGCTGATGCTGGTTGCGTTTGCGCCGGTCCTGTTCTTTGACCTTCCCCGCAAGATGCTGATCTTCACCGGCCTTTATCCATTCCTTGCCTTCTGGCTGATCTGGGGTGGTACTATCCTTGTGCCGTTGGTTGCGCTGATCGGCTGTGTCGCCGCAGGCTTTGTCTTCCAGAAACTGGGCAACAAGAGCTTTGCCGCAGGCTTCTTTGGCGCCATCGTCACTGCGCTGATCGTCTGGAATGTCGGCGGGGCGCTGATCCCAGAGGGCGCGTCAGAAAATGCGTGGCTGACCTATGTTCCAAGCCGTGATCTAGGCGGGTTCATGTTGAACATGATGCTGGGTGTGACCTGTGTGTCGCTATCAGTACCGCTTGGGATTGCTCTGGCTCTGGGACGCCAGTCAACGATGCCGCTGATCAAATGGGTCTGTGTCATCTTCATCGAGTTCATCCGCGGTGTGCCTCTGATCACGCTGCTGTTTGTGGCTTCGGTGATGCTGGCTTATTTCTTCCCGCCTGACAGCACGGTCGACCTGTTCCTGCGTGTCGTGATCATGATCACCATGTTCTCGGCCGCCTATATCGCCGAGGTGATCCGGGGTGGCCTGGCCGCTCTGCCGCGCGGACAGTATGAGGCAGCAGATAGCTTGGGCCTGGATTACCCGCAGGCGATGCGTCTGATCATCCTGCCGCAGGCTCTGAAGATCTCGATCCCTGGTATCGTGAACGTGGCCGTTGGCCTGTTCAAGGATACCACACTGGTTTCGGTCATCTCGATGTTCGATCTGGTGGGCATGATCCGGGGCCCCATCCTGGCGTCGACCGAGTGGAACGGCGTCTATTGGGAGCTTTTGGGGTTTGCCGCGCTTCTGTTCTTCGTCGTCTGTTACGGCATCTCTCAATATTCCCAGTGGCTCGAGCGTCGCCTTGCCACGGACCATCGTTAAGGAGTTCAACACATGTCTGAACTTGCAGTAGAACGCGAAATCGACCGCTCGAAGATGCAGGTGAGCGACGAGGTCGCCATCGAAATCAACGGCATGAACAAGTGGTACGGGTCTTTCCACGTGCTGCGCGATATCAATCTGACCGTCAATCAGGGCGAGCGGATCGTGATCGCGGGGCCTTCCGGTTCCGGAAAATCCACCCTGATCCGCTGCCTGAACGCGCTGGAAGAACACCAGCAGGGCACGATCGTCGTGGACGGAACCGAGCTGTCGAATGACCTCAAAAACATCGACAAGATCCGGTCCGAGGTTGGCATGGTGTTTCAGCACTTCAACCTGTTCCCGCACCTGACCATTCTGGAAAACTGCACGCTGGCCCCGATCTGGGTGCGCAAAACGCCGAAGAAAGAGGCCGAAGAGCGTGCGATGCATTTCCTGGAAAAGGTGAAGATCCCGGATCAGGCGCTGAAATATCCCGGTCAGTTGTCGGGTGGCCAGCAGCAGCGTGTAGCGATCGCGCGCTCGCTCTGCATGATGCCGCGGATCATGCTGTTCGACGAACCGACCTCGGCGCTGGACCCTGAGATGATCAAAGAGGTGCTCGACACCATGATCGAACTGGCCGAAGAAGGCATGACCATGTTGTGTGTGACCCACGAGATGGGCTTTGCCCGTCAGGTCGCCAACCGCGTGATCTTTATGGATGCCGGTCAGATTGTGGAACAGAACGAACCGGAAGAGTTCTTCAACAACCCGCAGAGCGAGCGGACCAAGCTGTTCCTCAGCCAGATCCTGGGTCACTAAGGTTAGGTGCAATTACAAAGAAAGGCGGGGTCTGGCCCCGCCTTTTTCTATTCCAGCAGCTCACGCGGAATGGCAAACCCCAAAACGGATCCGCTGTGCCATCGAATTTCAGACCAATCCGATATGTCAAAGCGTAAAACAGTTGTGGCGCAGGTGGGATAGTCGCGAAATCGCGGATGATCCGGGGCCTGCTTCACAATCCGTTCAGAGAATTCCGCGATCCCGGGGTTATGGCCCAACATCAGAGCTGTCGCACCCGTCGCCTCGGACAACTGCTCAAACATTGTTTCTGCCTCCGCGTGGTACAGGGCTGGGATGAACCTTGTCCTACTTGCGCTCAACCCCATCCTCTCCCACGTTTCGCGGGTGCGTCGGGCGGTTGAGCTGAGGACTTCGTCAGGCTGCCAGTCGTTCACAGACAGCCAAACCCCCACGGCTGGCGCAGATTTTCGCCCCCGCTTGTTCAGCGGTCGGTCGTGATCAGAAAGCGTCAGGTCATCCCAGCTGGATTTGGCGTGCCGCGTCAGGATCAGGGTGTGGGTCATGACGGGTGAAAGGCCCGCATGTGGTGCGCGGATTGTTCAGGCAGCCGTCCCGACCCTACGCTGAGGGGGCAGGCGCGTCTGGCAAGGCACCCTCCGGTCATGCAAGCCTGACCTTCGATTGTTGATAGATGCGAGTGGCATGCGTCGACGTTATAGAACTCTGCCGCGTTCAATGCACCAACCGGGCAGGCAGTGGTGCAGGGCGCAGGGCATGTGGTGCAAGGGGAGACGCCAGAAACATCAGGAATCGAGAATTCACCCCGAAAGTGCAAAGCCCCCCGGAATGAGATCATCATGCCAACCGTATCATGCAACAGCGCGCCAACAGGGCTGCTGAAGGTCCGTCCCGATTTCAGGGCCCAGTCAATGAAGGGCGCATAAGGTGGTCCACCAAATGGAAAATAGGGTTGCGCGCCAAGCATTTCAGAAAGCCGGCCAATGACCCGGGTTGACCAGCGGTCCACCGGATCGCTTTGATCATCTTGCCATTCAGTCGAAGCCTTTAGAACCGGCCAGAATGCATCCGCCGCACCAAGCAAGACGAGAGTGCCGCTGTCCAATTGCTTGGACTCTACCAGCCGGGGATAGAACGCCCCCATTACGATCAGACCCTCAGCCTGTACCGCATCATCGACGCGGGCGTAAGACAAAGTGTCAGAGGCCTCTTGGATCGGTTCTGCCATTTGCCCTCCGCCCGTGATCAGGATTCAGTCCGGTCGGATCAACGATCCGGCACCGTGCTCGGTAAACAGTTCGAGCAATACGGCATTGGGCGCACGTCCGTCCAGAATGACAACGGCCCGGACGCTGCTGTGCAACGCATCCAGCGCGGTTTCGGTTTTTGGGATCATGCCGCCTGCAATCGTTCCCTCAAGTGTCATCTCTCGGATCTGCCCGGCCTTGAGCTCTGTCACAACCTCTCCGGCCGCGTTCTTGACGCCGGAAACATCGGTCAGCAGCAGCAGGCGGTCCGCCTTCAGGGCCGAGGCGATGGCCCCCGCAGCCGTGTCGCCGTTCACATTGAAGGTTTCGCCATCCCGGCCAGCACCCAACGGCGCAATTACCGGGATCACGTCATGCGAAAACAGATCATGCAGAACCTTGGGGTTCATCTCGGACGGAGAGCCGACAAATCCAAGTGACGGGTCCGTCTGGTCGCAGATCATGAGGTTGGCATCTTTGCCCGACAGGCCCACGGCTGAGCCGCCTTGTCCGTTTATGGCCTGTACGATGCGCTTGTTCACAAGCCCCGAAAGGACCATTTCAACCACTTCGACAGTGGCCTTGTCGGTGACACGCTTACCGCCGACAAATTCGGACTGAATATCTAGCTTGTCCAGCATTGCGTTGATCATTGGTCCGCCGCCATGCACGATCACAGGATTGACGCCAACCTGACGCATCAGAACGACGTCGCGCGCAAAGCTCTCCATGGCTTCGTCGCTGCCCATGGCGTGCCCGCCCAGCTTGATGACGACGATTGCACCGTCATATCGCTGCAGATAGGGCAGGGCGCTGTTGAGTGTGGCTGCGGTGGCGATCCAGTCCCGGTTCATATCTCGTGTCTTCATGGCTTAGGTCCCTCTGGCACACCGTGTTAGGGCCTTTGTGCGGTGCTGCCAAGGGCGAAGCTATTCCAGATGTGCGATGATCGAGCGCAACGTTGGAATGCCATCGCCTTTCTCGGACGAAGTCAGCACGATTTCGGGGAAAGCAGCAGGGTGTTTGGACAGGGCGCTGCGCACTTGATCCAGCACTTTCTCGCGGTCTTTGGCCTTGACCTTGTCGGCCTTTGTCAGAACGCATTGAAAGGTCACGGCGCTGGTGTCCAGCAGTTTCATGATCTCGGCATCCACGGATTTCACCCCATGGCGCGAGTCGATCAACACGAAGGCGCGGCGCAGCGTCTGGCGACCGCTCAGGTATTTTTTGAGCAGACGCTGCCATTTCTCCACGATCTTTACCGGCGCGTTGGCATAGCCATAGCCTGGCAGGTCGACCAGATAGAGCTCTGGCCCTTGCGTGAAAAAGTTGATCTCTTGCGTGCGGCCCGGCGTATTGGATGCGCGCGCCAGACCCTTGGTGCCGGTCAGCGCGTTGATCAGGCTGGATTTGCCCACGTTTGAGCGACCCGCGAAACAGACCTCCAACCGGTCCGGGGCGGGCAGGCCGTCCATGGCGACGACGCCTTTGACGAACTCTGATGGTCCGGCAAACAGTTTGCGCCCGGTCTCTGCAGCGAACGCGTCTGGTGTTTCGGCCAAAGGAAAGGGAAGCGTGGTCATAGTATCTGAACCTTGTCGCCAGTGCGAATGGTGCCCCCGTCCAGCACTTCGGCGTAAACCCCAAAATCCTGATGGGCCCAGCTGTTCAGAGCGCCCAGAGTGTCCGCGTCGCGTTCGCCCGTCTCAGGGTTGGCGGTCGTCGCCAGACAGCGCGTGATACGCTCGCGGACGCGCAGGGTTGCATCACCGATGCGGATGTCGTGGCCGATCCAGTCGAACTCTTCCCACAGCGGCAGACCGTCGAACCAGATATTGCCGCGCCAGCGGATGGTCGACAGACCACGGTTCAGCTTTTGCTCAACTGCACGGTGCGAGGCCATGTTGCACAGGCTGATCGATGGAAAATCGCTATCTGTCATACCACGCCCGGGCACGCGGATTATGCGAGCGGACGCTGCGCGATCAGCCGGCATCAACGGCTTGACCCAGTCCAGAAAGGCGTTCTGCTGCGTGTCGGGCTCAAAGCTCAGGTCAGGGCGGTCAGGATGGCGTAGTGTGACCACGTCACCATGCAATTGCGCAGAGATTGCCATCAACTGAGGGGCCTTTGCCCCGCGGCTGAAATTGTTACATGGCATCCATTCCGAGCCATCGGCCTTCGATGCCTCATGCGCAACCGCCCAAACACGATCCCCGGGCATGGTATGCCCGGGGGTCATGGTAATCTGATCAAGGCTTTCACGCCCGTGGCTTTTGATCGGGTGCCGCCACAGGGCGCTCACTGTGCCGGTCATTTGTCATCCGTCTTTGGCGTTTTCTTGAAGCCGGACTTGATGTTGCCGAATACGTCAGGCGTGTAGCCCTGGCTACGCATGATCAGGTATTGCTGGGTGAATGTGATCGTGTTGTTCGCAATCCAGTATACAACCAGACCGCTGGCGAACCCGCCCAGCATGAACATGAACACCCACGGCATCCAGGCAAAGATCATCGCCTGTGTTGCATCGGTTGGTGCCGGGTTCAGTTTTTGCTGCAGCCACATCGAGATACCGAGCAGCAGCGGCAGGATTCCGATGAAAATTAACGCCATGAAACTTTCGGGCGCGGGAGCGGCCCAGGGCAACCAACCAAAGAAGTTGAAGATCGAGGTCGGGTCCGGTGCGCTGAGGTCCTGGAACGGGCCAAACCACGGGGCCTGACGCAGCTCGATGGTGACGAAGATCACCTTGTACAACGAGAAGAAGATCGGGATCTGCATCAGGATTGGCAAACAGCCGGCGGCCGGGTTTACTTTTTCCTTCTTGTACAGCTCCATCATGCCTTGCTGCATCTTCTGACGGTCATCACCTGCGGCCTCTTTCAGGGCCTCCATCTGCGGTTGCAACTCCTTCATCTTCGCCATTGAGACATAAGATTTGAAGGCCAGCGGGAACAAGATTGCCTTGATGATCAGGGTCAGGCCAATGATGGACCAGCCCATGTTCCCAATCAGCAGATTGATGTTGTGCAGCAACCAGAAGATCGGCTTGGTGAGGAAGAAGAACCAGCCCCAGTCGATGCTGTCGATGAATTTCTGTACGCCTTCCGCCTGATATTCACGAATAGCTTCCCATTCTTTGGCACCGGCGAAAAGGCGTGTGGTCACCTCAGCGGTCCCGCCCGGAGCAACCGTAACCGTCGGCAGCACCGTCTCGGTTTGGTAGATTTTGCGACGCGAGTCATATTTTGCGGCCGCTTTGAACGTCGAGCCGGGCTCAGGAATAAGCGTGGTCATCCAGTAGTGGTCGGTGAAGCCGATCCAGCCATCTTCCTTAACCTGATACACCTCGGCCTGTGCACGTTCATTCGGATCGATATCGAAATCGCGGACATCGCCATAATCGACTTCGGACAGTGTCCCGTCGGCCATTCCGATTACACCTTCATGCAGGATGAAGAAGTTTTTCAGGCCAGGCAGATCTCCGTCCTCTCCGATGCCGTGACGGGCGAGGATGCCATAGGGGGCCATACCCACCTCGGACTGGGTCGCGTTCTCAACGGATTGGGTCACGGTGAACATGTAATCCTGATCAACCGAGATGATGCGGCGGAAGGTCAAGCCGTTGCCATTGTCCCAGGCCAGAGTGATCGGGTTGTCTAAGCCAAGCGTTTCGCCCTCTTCCAGTGTCCAGAGTGTGTTGGGACCAGGAACATCGGCTCCTGCTAGCCCGGTACCCGGAGCCCAACCATAAAGCGCATAGTAGGCAGATTCAGACCCAACCGGAGACAGCAGCTCGACAATCGGTGCGCCTTCTTCGATCGAAACTTTATAGTCTTTCAAAAACAACTCATCGATCCGACCGCCCGACAGGGACAAGCTTCCCTCAAGGCGGGGGGTATCGATGTTCACTCGGGGTGCTTGCTCTTCCGGCAGCGTTTCTTCGGCGGTCGCTGTCGCCTCACCCACGGTGCTTGTGGCGCTGGGTGTTTGTACCTCGTCACCTTCCAGGGCTGCAATTTCTGCCTGTTCCTGTGTCGTGGTTGGTTCCGGCGGAGGGAACAACACAAACCAGACCAGGATCACCAGAAAGCTGAGCGCGGTTGCGAGGATAAGATTCTTATTCTGATCGTCCATCGGGGACAGCCACCTTGAGCAGTGAAACACACCCGGTGGGTTCAACAGAGTGCAGCCCCAAAGGTCAAGCGGAATCGCCCATCAAATCACCGCAGCGCTGGATTTGGCGCACCGAAACTGCCGATTTCATCCCATTTTGCGACCGATCTTGGGCGCGCCCGCAAGCTTGGCACGATGTGCGGCGATCCAATCCAATGTCTGGTCGAACGGCATCGGCCGGGCAACCCCAAAACCTTGGACGTGATTGCTGCCCAATTGCGCCATCAACGCATGTTCGCCCGGCGTCTCAACACCTTCCGCAAGCGTTTCGAGGTTCAACCGCTCCGCCATGGTCAGAATGGCACTTACCAATTGTTGCTGACTGGGGTCTTGATCGGATTTTGCGACGAAAGTCCGGTCGATCTTGATGCGCGAGACATCAAATCGCTTGATCGATGCGATCGACGCATGCCCAGTGCCAAAGTCGTCCAGATCAATGCAGCACCCAAGGGCTGCCATACCGGTTACGTTCCGCGTGATCACGTCGTCGGGCCGCCGCGAGAACACCGTTTCCAGGATTTCGACCGCCAGCCTGTCAGGGGTCAGATCGAATTGATCCAACTCCCATTTCAACCTGTCTATCAGGCCCGGGTTGCGCAGTTCATCGGATGAGAAATTGATCCCGATCCTTGGAACAATCAATGCCGCGCGATCCCAGGCCCGCATCGCGTCGAATGCATGATGGCGCATGACCTGCCCCAATCGTTCCAACAGGTCGGCCTGCTCGGCGAAAGGCAGGAATACCTGTGGACCAAGAACGCCTTTGACCGGATGCTCCCAACGCGCTAGCGCCTCAAATCCGGTTATGTTGCCATTGTCGGTCGATATCTGGGGCTGAAACCAAGGCCGGAGTTCCCCATTGTCCAACGCAGCCTCGAACTCTTTCCTGAGGTTGGCACGGACCAATGACCGCCTTTGGGTCGCTGCTGAATAGGCGCGTATAGTTGACGGCCCACTTCTTTGCGCCTCGGAAAGAGCTGCGGTGGCAGCACCGATCCACCCAATCGCTTCGGGTTCGCGCAGGTCAGAATGCAGGCAGAAGCCAATGGAGCAGGATTGATAGACACTTGTACCATTCACGATAAGGGGTTCTTCGATGGCGCTTTGAATGCGACCTGACATCTGGATGCATGCTTCGAGGTCAAGATGCGGTGAAGGGTAAAGGCCGATGAGAAACCGGTTCTGGTCGATCTGTGCAAAAATATCCTGGCTGCGAATGACCGAAAGGATGCGATCGCTGACCTGTCGATTCACATGATTTGCGGCGGCCTGGCCGTGCAGATCCAGAAGGTCGAGATAATCATCCAGCGCAACGGCGATGCAGGCGGCGTTTTCATTGGATTTTTGAACCACGTCATTCAACATCTGCATTTCGGTTTGGAACACGTCATAAGGAACCGCGCCACTGGGACGCATTCCTGAGCTGCGCGCAGTATATGATCGACCACCCCAGATGCCCGTTGCTGCGAATACAAGTGGCAAGCCTAAGGCGGTGGCGATTAGCGCGCGTTCACCGCCCAACCAAAAGGCGGCCAAACAGGCAGCTGGTACAAAAGCCAGAATTTGCGGTCCTGAAATAAGAACACGCAGGGCATCGAGGCTTCGGTTTACAGAGAGAATTTTCCGCATCGGTATTACGGCCTTTGACTTGAGCTAGGATCGCGCAAGCCAACCGTAAGAAACCAATCTGAGTCAGGCGTTAACGTAACTTGGGAATTTCGTCCGAATTTTCGTCTTTTTGAATCGGATCAATGGAGAGATTTGCAAAATCAAAGAGTTTCGGGTCCAAAAGATGCGAAGGCCGTGCGTTGGTCAGCGCCCGAAACATCACCTGCCGCCGCCCCGGCGCGTTTGTTTCCCATTGATCAAGGATCTGCTTCACCTGCTGGCGTTGCAGGCCGTCCTGACTGCCGCAAAGGTCACAAGGAATGATGGGATAGTTCATCGCGTTGGCGAATTTCTCACAATCCGCTTCGGCGACGTGGGAGAGGGGGCGGAAAACGAACAAATCGCCTTCTTCATTCACTAGCTTCGGTGGCATCGTCGCCAGACGTCCGCCATGGAACAGGTTCATGAAAAAGGTCTCAAGGATATCATCCCGGTGATGACCCAGCACTACCGCTGAGCACCCTTCCTCGCGCGCGATGCGATAGAGGTTGCCTCGGCGCAGGCGTGAACACAGCGCGCAATATGTGCGGCCTTGCGGGACTTTGTCCATCACAACGGAATAGGTGTCCTGATATTCGATACGGTGGGGAACACCCATACGCTCAAGAAATTCAGGCAGGACCGTCGCGGGAAACCCAGGTTGCCCCTGATCCAGATTGCAGGCCAAAAGATCGACAGGCAGCAAACCACGCCATTTTAATTCGTACAGCACGGCCAGCAGAGTATAGCTGTCTTTTCCGCCCGACAGGCAGACCAGCCACCGGGGTGTGTCGCCAGTGCGGTCGACCATCCCATATTGCGCAATTGCCTCGCGCGTATGGCGCACAATGCGTTTGCGCAGCTTCTTGAACTCGGTGGTCGAAGGTGCACCGGCAAAGAGTGGATGGATATCGTCGGCTTCATCAAACATGGGCGGGGCCTATCGCAGATGGGTGAACCGGGCAAGGGTCAGGGTTTATCGTCCGGTACGGGATCATATCCGTCGCCACCCCATGGATGGCAGCGTCCGATGCGTCTGGCGGCCAGCCATGTGCCTTTGATCGGGCCATGCTTTTCCAGTGCCTCCAGCGCGTAAGCCGAACAGGTGGGTTGATAGCGGCAATTGAACCCGACCCAAGGGCTGAATATCAGCCGATAGGCTCTGATCGGCAGAGCGATAAATTTTGCGAGCAAGGTCATTTGCTACCATGCAACTTGCGCAGGGCGTAGCGCAGATCGTCTTTCAAGACATCGAAGGGCCGCGCAGCCGTCACTTCGGCGCGACCAATCAGAACGTAATCCCAACCGACTTGACCCTGACTGGGCAAAACGGCATGCGCAGCCTCACGCAGGCGGCGCTTGGCGCGATTGCGGGCCACGGCATTGCCAACTTTTTTTGAGCAGGTGAAGCCTACGCGAATACCTGTCGCTTCGTCGGGCGCGCGCTTCCGAGCCTGCACCATCATCGAGGCAGTGCCCTGTCGCTTTGCCCGCGCAGCTTTCAGAAAGTCCGAGCGATTCTGTAGAACAATCAATGTTTCACGCGCGCAAACGGACGCCGCCGGGGGCTTGACCCTCGGCTGGTTGTTACCATCCTCAGGGGCCTCCGGCGGCGTCATGTTCATTACCTGATCAGTGAGGCGGTTTACGCGCTCAGCGACTTGCGGCCACGTGCGCGGCGCGCGTTCAGGATTTTGCGGCCGGCTTTAGTGGCCATGCGCGCGCGGAAACCGTGGCGGCGTTTGCGAACCAGGTTCGAAGGCTGATAGGTGCGTTTCATCGCTCCGTCTCCAATCTATAGCGGTGGGTGCGGCGCGGATTCGCCTGGCCCGAGTGTTCGAAGCCCGTCCTCTACTGGGTCACGGGTGCTAAGTCAAACCCCTAGGTGGGGGTTTCGACGCCTTTTGCAACAATTCTGTAACCGCCACCAGCAAAAGGTTTCAAATTAAAGGTTTTGGCCCCCAATTTCTCACATTCCCGGTTGCAGACATCAACGCCCCGTGAGGTACCTGTTGTGCGGGCCTTTGGCGTCGCATGTTGTAGGCAGAATGAAACGCACCAAACCGGACAGTTTGATGAGTGATACGACTCAGACCTCGCGCAGCGGCCTTGCGCGCCACATACCTCTGCTGGTGATCCTCGCCGTCGCCGCATTGGGTTTCTTTACCTTGGGCGACTACCTGACATTTGAGACCCTGCGCAACAACCGCGAGGCGCTTTTGGCGTGGCGGGATGGAAACTACTGGGCGATGGCGGCTGCGTTCATTGGCATATACATCGTGATCGTTGCCTTTTCGTTGCCGGGTGCCGCTGTGGCTTCGATGACAGGAGGGTTTTTGTTCGGCCTCGTCGCCGGTACAGTTTTTAACGTGTTTGCAGCCACAATAGGGGCCTCGGCCATCTTTCTGGCGGCACGCTGGGGATTAGGAGAATCGCTGACGGCGCGGCTGGAATCGTCGGAAGGGACCGTCAAAAAGCTAAAGAACGGGCTGCGCGAGAATGAAATCTCGGTGCTGTTCCTTTTGCGCCTTGTCCCTGTTGTGCCATTCTTCGTGGCAAATCTGGTGCCTGCGTTGGTTGGCGTAAAGTTCCGAAACTTCCTGATCACCACGGCGCTGGGAATCATTCCGGGTGGTATTGTCTACACGTGGATCGGCGTCGGGCTAGGTGGCGTATTTGACCGGGGCGAAACGCCGGATGTGTCATTGCTATGGGAGCCATTTGTCATCGGCCCCATCATTGGTTTGTGTGTTCTGGCTGCATTGCCGATTGTCATAAATTCCATTCGTGGCCGAAAGGACACCTGATACATGCAAGAACTGAAAACCGATATCCTGGTGATCGGCGCCGGGTCGGGTGGGTTGTCTGTCGCTGCCGGAGCGAGCCAGATGGGGGCGGATGTCGTCTTGCTTGAAGGCCATAAGATGGGCGGCGACTGTCTGAACTTCGGTTGCGTTCCCTCGAAGGCTCTGATCGCCAGTGGCAAGGCAGCCTATGGACAGGCCCACAGTTCTGCCTTTGGCGTCACGGATGTCGCGCCTCAGATCGACTACGCCGCTGCCAAGGATCACGTTCATGGAGTGATCGCGCAAATTGAACCTATGGACAGTCAGGAGCGATTCGAAGGTTTCGGCGTTAAGGTCATCCGAGAATACGGTAGCTTTGTCTCGCCTACGCAGGTGCAGGCAGGTGAGCAACTGATCACCGCACGGCGTGTGGTGATTGCGACCGGCTCGTCCCCACTGGTACCGCCATTGCCGGGTCTGGATCAGGTGCCGTATTACACCAACGAGACCATATTCGATCTGCGCGACAAGCCTGCGCATCTGCTGATTATCGGCGGAGGCCCGATTGGCATGGAGATGGCACAGGCACATATCCGTTTGGGCTGCGAAGTGACCGTGATCGAAGGGATGAAGGCGCTGGGCAAGGACGACCCCGAAGCTGCCTCAGTCGTATTGGAAAGCTTGAAGGCTGAAGGCGTTGCGATCCATGAAAGCGCGATGGTTGCTCAGATCCGTGACAATGCGGGTGCCGTTGAGGTGGTCACCGAGAATGGGGAAATCTACGCGGGATCACATCTTTTGTTGGCGGTAGGGCGAAAGGCCAATGTCGATCGTTTGAACCTTGGGGCAGCAGGGATCGAGCGTACGCCTACTGGCATCAATGTCGATCAGTCGCTTCGGACATCTAACCGCAAGGTTTACGCAATAGGGGATGTGGCAGGCGGGCTGCAATTCACCCACGTGGCTGGGTATCACGCCGGAGTCATTATCCGTTCCGCTCTGTTTGGACTGCCTTCCAAAGCGAAAACGGCGCATATTCCCTGGGCCACTTACACCGATCCCGAACTGGCGCAGGTCGGACTGACCGAGGCGCAGGCGCGTCATCAGCATGGTGACGCGATGGAGATCGCCCGGTTCGACTACCACCACAATGACCGCGCTATTTCCGAACGGAAGACGAAGGGATTCATTAAGGTGATGGTCGTAAAAGGCCGACCGGTTGGCGTGACAATCGTAGGGCATCAGGCCGGAGAATTGATCAACTTGTGGTCACTGGCCTTGGCCAATAACCTTAAAATGGGTCAGATCGCCGCGATGGTTTCGCCCTATCCGACGATCGGAGAGCTTAACAAACGCGTGGCGGGCGCTTATTTCTCGCCAAGGCTGTTTGAGAATCAAGCGGTTAAACGAGTGGTCAGGTTCGTCCAGCGCTGGATCCCCTGACGCAAGAAGGAGCGCAAAGTGAATTCGCTGTCGGGCCGATTTCTGATCCTGACGACGGTCTTCGTTATGTTGGCCGAGATATTGATCTTTGTGCCTTCGATCGCGCGGTTTCGCGAAGATTTTTTGCTGAATCGGTTAGAGCGCGCGCAGATCGCCTCACTCGCATTGCTGGCAGATGACATGCTGGCCGACGAGCTTGAGGCTGAGCTGCTGGCGAATGCTGGTGTTTATAACGTCGTGCTACGCCGTGACGAGGTACGCCAGTTGATGCTGTCCTCTCCGATCCCTGACCAGATTACCAAGACCTATGACCTGCGCAATGCCAGCGCTTGGGTTCTGATCCGCGACGCCACCCAGCGCTTCTTTACGCCTGAGAACGAGGTCATCCGCGTCATTGGTGCCCCGGTGAAGGATGCAGGCCTATTGATCGAAGTCACCATGGACAGCGACCCGTTGCGCATGGCGATGACGGATTACGGGCTGCGTATTTTGGGCTTATCTTTCTTCATTTCAATCATCACTGCGTCTTTGCTCTTTCTTGCTGTGCGCATTGTATTGGTGCGCCCGATCAAAGGCGTCGTCGGATATATGCAGCGCTATGCCAGTGCGCCCGAAGATGCGCGCGGTATTATTTCCCCCAACTCGCGGGTCACGGAATTACGCGAAGCTGAAGAAGCCTTGCAGATGTTGCAAACCGATTTGACGCAAGCCCTGAAACAACGCGAACGTCTGGCGCAATTGGGCGGGGCAGTCGCCAAGGTTAGCCACGATTTGCGCAACATTCTGACGTCGGCGCAATTGTTCACTGATCGCATTGAATCGAGCGATGATCCACTGGTTGCACGCATGGCACCAAAACTGGTGAATTCGATCACTCGGGCCGTTTCCTTATGTGAAAGCACCTTGGCCTTCGGGCGGGCGGAGGAGCCCGCTCCGACGCTCACGATGGTACGGCTGCGAGACATCGCCGCTGACGTCGTGTCCAGCGAACGCCTCGCTATCGCCAATGCTTGCGTCGAAATCGTGAACGACGTTCCTGAGGAACTGATCGTCCGTGCTGATCCCGAACAGATCTTCAGGGTCATCATGAACCTCGTGCGCAACGCCAGACAGGCGCTTTTGGCCTCAGGCAAGCCAGGTCGCGTGAGTGTCACGGCATCCGAGCAAGATTCAGATTGGTGTATTGAAATAAGCGACACAGGCCCGGGCCTACCACCCAAAGCCCAAGAGAATCTGTTTACCCCGTTTCAAGGCGGGGTACGCAAAGGAGGTTCTGGTCTCGGGCTTGCAATTTCGCAAGAGCTGGTACGCGGTCACGGAGGAGACCTGTTCTTGAAAGAGACCGGCCCTGAGGGAACCACCTTTGAAATAAGGCTCCCGCGTGGTGAAATGAATTTTTGAAGTTTTTTTGAAGAATCGGCTTGCGCCCCCTCTGCCTCAGGTCTAAATACCGCCTCACCAACGCGGACCGATAGCTCAGCTGGATAGAGTACTTGACTACGAATCAAGGGGTCGGGGGTTCGAATCCTCCTCGGTCCGCCATTTTCCATTTGTCAGGCGACACATAGTTCTGCCACCTGCGACAGAACCTTGCCATTTTCGCCTCACTTCCTTCATCAAGCACCTAGAGCGATTTCAATGCTACTGACTTCCCTGTTGGGAAATTCAGGACTGATTTGCAGATCAGACGCCGAAGGCGCCTTTTCCTGCTGATCTGCCACGTGGCGAACGCGGATGGGGGCGAGGCAATGCTATTCGACAATAGTGGTGCGGCCCGCAGGCCCAACCGAGGACACGGTGTTGTCTAATAGGGTTGCCCGAGGGGGAAGGCAGCGTCTTACCCCTCATGGCCAGGGGCGATTGGCTTGTCCAAATCCCGCGGCCCCAAAACAAGTGCGGCGGTGCAGGTCGGGCCGGTACTTTTTGCGCCAGAACGCGATGTTATTCTAATGAATCGGGCGGAAACCGGTCATTAGCTGCAGCCGCGACAATAAATTACACAAATGAGTGAAAGCGGACACGAGTCGCTTTTTGGCAATACCTTCGTTTCAATCTATCCCGAGAAAGCCCGGGAAAAGAAGCGCAAGGTTGTGCTTGTAGCGATGGCTTTTTACGTGGATGACAGCGTCTGGTACCGCGTGAACTGCTGGAAGAGGTCGGCCTGACGCCCGATGACAATCCGCGTGTTCAATTGTCGAATGAGTTGGAAGCACCGTTCTAACCCACGCTCTCGTCGTGCTCGTTGCCGTCGCCCAGGTCGATGTGCCTTGAGTTCGACGCGGCGAAGAGGGGTTTGATCTAGTTTGACGAGTTCTTCGATAAAGCCAACAGGTAGTCCGCATCAGAAGCCTGCGGAACGTGAACATAGATGCCGTTAGGTTCCTGATTTTCCAGTAGAACTCCAAAGCGAAGCAGCCATCTCTCTAAGTGTCTGTTAGTGAATAGAATTTCCTCAAAGTCGTTCCATTCCTGAATGTTGAGAAAAAATGCTTCAAGGTCTTTCTCAAAGAGTCTGTGCCAAGACATCATCTCCATATCTTCAAGTGTCGTTCGCAAAAAGTCTGGCAATTCTCGTGGCTGCTCAAGGGAATGGTACATTCCAATCAAACGAGCGGATGATCTCAAAACCAATCTCAAGGCTCGGAGCGAGTAGTTTATGAAACGGTCTAGTTCACCGGTTTCCCTGTAGGCTCGCCTTCTGGCTACAATCTGCTCGTAGGCCATATTGATTTGATCGTTCAACAGAGTTTCAGCGTGGTCAAAGTCAGAATACTCCGTTGCACAAACTCTAGCGCTAAAATAGCTGTCAAATACGGCATTTGCAGATTGATACAGAATTTGCTCAATCGCGTTGTTTAGGCGAGAGAACATCTGTTCTGGAAACTTTCGAAGCGTCAAGTGCTGTAAGTATGTACTAGCAAGTTGATCGTTAAGCATTTCCAATGCTGGAGCGCGTTCTTTTGGGTCTTCCTCCATCAATTGAATGGCGAGAAAGTCCCGAAACACAAATTGGGTCTTTATTACGCCGTCGCGATGAACATTTATTGGCATTGCTACGCCAAGGCCAAATTCGCTTGGCGTCGTTTCTAAAGGGGGAGCTTCAAATCCGCGATCAATACCATTCAAAGCATCTTCGTAGTTACAAGCGAACGTAAAGCCTTCAATTCGATGAAAAGCTTCGCTGGGAAGTAGCTTAATTATTTCCTGCTGGATTTTCTCAACTAACGCATTGGCGAATTCTTCGTCTCCAAAACCTTGCAATGACAAACTGAACGATAGTGTCTCGTCGTTTTTGGGAGCAACATTGTTCGCCGCCCCGGATATTTCTGGAATACCTTTGTGGACCTGCGGAAGAAGTTCTTGTGCTGCCTTTGCTAGGCCTTCGTCGATTAGGTCAGAAATCTTCCCGCGAAGTTGGTCCCCTAGCGTTGCTTGGCGAAAAGCAAGTTCGTCATGCCGCTCAGAAGACAGAAAAAAGTCTAAGCAGACTGAGGACGCAGCTTGGTTGTAGCCAGTGGGTTCAAATTCTACATTTTCATTCTCGGTGCCTACCAAAAGCCTATCTGGTGTAAGTGGGAAGACAACAAACCCAGGCCTCTTTCCACTTAGAAACAGCGGTTGCCATCCGTCTTTTTCGTCGAGCGAAATGCAAACGCAATCAGGTAAAATTGCTGGGCTGTCGCTGTGTTCGACTACTCGCCACTCCAACTTATTGAGCTTCTTAATTACGCCCTCAGGCGCTAACGACTCAGAGAGAGCATTTACATGTGCTGCACGTGCTAACTCTTTCGGGTTGAACATGAACTGCTCAATGTACGGCAACAGTGATGCTTTGGCATCTTCGAGCATACGCGTGCCATTCTCTCGGAGTTCGAAATATAGCGCGCGACCTATCGTTTCAACGCTAACTCCAGTAAAGGTGTCGATGCCGTTTTTCACGATCCCATCATGTATGAGCGCTTCTATTCTTGGAGGAACTTTAGTAGCGTGTAAGCTCTCGACATCGATGAGTTCCTTTGGCTGATCAACCAGCCTCTTGATGAACTCTGCCATGCTTTTTGCGCCTTCCACGATGAAGGTTCTTGTATGTGCAGATCGGATAGACAGATGGGCCGCAACTTCCGCCACAGTATCAGCATCCGCAAGCTGCCCCACGGACAGATTCCGCAGCTCGTCAACAAGCGCAAAAACATGGTGTTCGTAGTCAGTTATAAGATCATCGAGCGTAGGGATTCCGTCCGCTGACGGTTTCGAATAGAAGTGGTGTTGTTTCGCCGCATCTTTCCGTCCCACGGGGACGGGTTTCTCCTGATCCCTCCGATACATCCAAAGCTTGTCAGAGCCATCTGAAATGACGAACGGCTTCTGAAAATGCTGTGGAATGAAGTGTTGCCCAGGACCTGCCATTGCTTCCTACCTTGGTTATCACTTTTCGTAATGCTGTATGCGTTTAAGCTTTTTCTTTTGGTGTTAAGTGGCGGTTGGGACCTTCCGGGGCAACAATTCCTCCGGTTTGATGTTAAACTATGCCCAGCCGCAAAGTTTGTACGCTACTGAACTTCGTCATAGTTAAATTCCAAGTCAGCTATGATTTCTGTAGGTTCGTATGGAGCGCGGCGGTTCGTACGGCCCGTTTCCGAGATGAGGTGAAGATTTTTCCGGGCACGTGAGCAAATTACGTAAACAAGTTTTTTTGCGCTGTCTGTGCTTTGATCGGCAAAATGAGGCACCATTCCTTGGAGTAAGGCGAACGCTATGACGACGTCGAATTCTGCTCCTTTGACATTGTGAATGGTTGAGATCGTAATTCCAGAGCGACTCGCAAAGACACGACGAAACATTGCAATGTTGGATATTCCTTGGACACCGTCCGCTTCAAGTCGCTCTATTCGAGCAGTAGCGTCAGCAAAAAATGCACTATGGTGATCCAGTAAGGCGGGATGATCCGGAAGATCGATCTCTAGTTGGTAAAACAGTTCATCAAAATATGTGTGGAGATAGGCAACACCATCTTCTTCGCTTATCTTGATTTCGTTGCTGAGGCGAAGAAGCCTTTTGCGCGACATGTTTCTAACATGCGCTCCAACAGTTTCGAGTTCATTCAGAATCTCGCCAGCCCAACGCAAACGTCGAATGTACAGTTGGGGAGCAGGTTCGGTTAACGCTAGCCGCGCAAGCTTATAAAAGAAATTATCTACGTTTCTTCCGAACGGTGCCATGCCGGGGCCATCAAAACTGTACTCTGGTAAAACAGACATTAGGCGTCGGGTGATTGAGGCGAGTGGTATCCACTGTGGCCCGACGATACAGATTTCATGCGGTTCTATCCCGACCACATCAATGTTGTAGCGAAGCAAACGAACAAGCTCATCTTCGATTTCTTTGTGGTTGATTGATCGGTTATAGGAAATGAAACTTGGAAATTCACGGTGCTTTCCTGCAGCATCGACTTTAGTGGAGGCGACTTGAAATCCCGAAAAGTAATCTACGATTTTGCTGGACGAGCGATAATTGGTAGTCAGGTTTTTTTCCGTGAAGTGAGATTGACATAGTTCAGAAAGCTGTTCGACCGAAATTGCATATCCACCGAGGGACCCGAAGATCGCCTGATTAGCGTCACCGACAACAAATGCATTGGTTCCACCGCCGCTAGCTCTCATTATTTGGGCGACAATATTGTATTGGATTTCCTTAGTGTCTTGGTACTCGTCTACTAGGACGTAGCGGAAAATCTGACCGAGCAAAGTCGCGATCGACGGCACAGAAACAACAAGGTCATAGGCGTATTTCAGTATCATTTCGAAGTCGATTTGGCGGTTCGCCTCTAGGTCGGACCAAAATCGTTCAAGGACACTTGTTATTGAAACTCTTAAGCGTTCACGATTCTCGCGTAGTTCGAAGCCCTTACTCGTGAAATTGTATCCACACTCAAATGGACGAACCCGGGGTCTGGATGTCTTGCAGTGTTCAGCCAGCTTTTGTTCAGCTTCGTGTGCGTCAATGACACGGAAACCATTCTTTAGTGCTTCATGATAAACACCGTAAGGCCGCAATATCCATTCTAGGCAGAAACCATGAATGGTACCGATCCACAGCTGGGAGGTATCCACACCCATAGATTCGATCCTCTCCTTTATTTCATCTGCTGCCCTGTGAGTGTATGTAATAGCAACGACACGTTGCTTGTTGTTTGCAAGTTGCGTCAACTCAAGTGCGGCTTTGTAGGTAAGTGCGCGGGTTTTGCCGCTACCGGGGCAGGCCGTTAGGAAAACATTTCCCTGCGTTGTAATTGCGTCGACCTGTTCTTGGTTTAGGTCGTCTCGTTGCCAGACAAAACTCATAAGGCATGAGCCAAAACTCGACCAATTTGGTCGGTCGGGAATTTCTCGGCAAACTCCGAGAGTAAATCCGAAAAGTCTATTATCTCGCTTCGGTATAGACTTACGCTATCCCTTATTGTTGCGGCATCCTCAGCGGCGCAGTTCCCTTTGCTTTCAAGGCACCTGAGACGGTAAAGTAGAATATTCGCTAGCACAGACGCGGCTGGACTGTGGGTAGTAAACAAGGCCTGAGCAATGTAGTCTGGCAACTCAGTATCGGGGTCAATTTCTTTTGCCAACTGAATGGCGAACCAACCTTTGCCAGCGCCCTTTGATAAAGTGAGTGCCCTCGTACCGAATTTGGCAATGTCGCCTGACTTCAGTTCTTCTTTGGCCAAAGTAATTGTAGCGGGGTTGGAATATAACTCCGACAGCGTTGCTACCACGTAGTTTTGATTGCCCGCCGCAACAAAATCGACTTCGAAAGTGTGGGGTGCGTAGTGCACCGAGACCCACGGGTTGTCCTCAACAAATGCGTCCAACCGACTTTGGCGTAACAAACCTGCCTGCTGTGATCCCAGTGCTTTGGCCTTTGCCTTTTGCTTGCTTTCGTTATCAAGGGGGTCAGGGGTTGTGTCTATAAATGCCGTGTCTAGGTCAGTAATAATCGCACATCGCTTACGCACACGATCATCGTCAAAAACAATAGCGACGTTCTCAAAACCTGTGCTTCCAATATTGATAAGGCTTATCCCCAACTCATCGAGGCTAACGCCTAGAACCTCTTGGATGAGAGATGGCAGAAGTATTTCTTCTGCATCGCCTTCAACGAGCATCACGCTCTTGGCAAAAAGTAGATTGCTCCGCACTGCATCAAGATAGCGTTGAAGGCCACGGATTTGCTTAGGGGGCAAATTTGCAGCTGGCTGATAGGCTTCGCAGCGCCCGCCCGTCCGAGCAAGAACATTTACGTTTTCGATATTGCTCACTTCCGAGATATGGGAGGAATGAGTCGAATAAATGACTTGAGTATCAGGGTAGTTTAGTCGGTCGAACAGAGTCTTCTGGATATGAGTATGAATGTGTGCTTCCGGCTCTTCAATAACAAGAAAGTTAGCGCATACTTGCTTGTCCTTTTGGTACCGAAATTGGAGCAATTTTAGAGTGAGGTAGATTAGGTTGGCTCCACCAAGGCTTAGTTCGTGGATTGCGCCCTCATAGCCATCATCGGATTCTCCAACGAATAAGCGGAGCGACTGAAATAGTTTCTCAGCTTCCGGTGGAACGCCAGAACGAATCCAAAGCCCAGCTGGCGCATACGTTTCTCCGGCGGCGTCGCGAATTGTCTGACGGATATCACGGCGCATCGTTCCGACGTCTGGCAAGCTTTCAATCGCCGAATTCAAGCCGTTAACGAGACTCGTGATCGGTTCAAGCGAAGCGGGATCCACATCTCCGCTTTTGCCGCGGAGCAAACTGAGTAAGGGGTTCGTACGATTGTTCTGAAAGTCGGTCACAACGTCTCGGAGAGCTTGAACAAAAGCAAACGAGATTTCCTTTGCTACTGATAGAACTTTGGGGATGCGGGCACCGATGCTGGACGGCTCCAATTCATTTGGAAACTGAACTGTCTCGAAATCTCCCACGATTGCTCGGTACTGCACGGGGTTAGAGAAATCAGCGGTGCTCCTACCGGTGAAAACTACTTCATAGTCGTCAACGGTGATTCCATTACGCACTGCGGTCAGACCTTCGTGATCCCCCTCAGTAAGTTCTGATAGTGCTAGCCGAGTGGCAGTGTTTGGTCGAAAAATTAGGTTGTAAGTGGCTCGATCGACTTGGTTACCAGCCGCATTGCCAGCTCCATGCAGAAATAGAGCTTGGATGGCTTCATCCGGAGACACTTCATCAAACTCTAAACTGATGACAATCCAGTGGCCACGCCAGTCGTCTAGCCCTCGGTGGAAGTCATTTTCGTCCAGACGGTGGGCCATACGAAGCATATCATCGTCAAGAAGTAGCCGCATCGCGCGAAATAGGTTCGTTTTTCCCGAACCATTTTCGCCAATGATCGTGTTTGTGCCCTTTTTGAAGGGGACGTTTACGCTAGCGAAGTTACGGTAGTTAACGAGTTGTAGTCTTGAAATGTGCATAAAGCTTCGGTCGTTTCTGCCTAGGAAATTCAATGAGGTATCAGTCGAATTCGACGTACAGGAGAGTAGTGTCTCCCCAACTCTCGTCGACCGCAAGCAGATATCACTCTTCTGAACTGCGTCATATTCGATCGCGCCCTCAGTAACTTCCCAGTTTGAACGTCTATCTAGATGTGTGTCGATGGACGATCTGACCATGCAGTTGGGTGTTTGTCAGAATTCCACGGGAAAATCGGGTTCAAATTTTTCTGAGAGCAGCGACGTCAGGCATAGCTGATTTGTGAAATCCTTGTAAAGCTCAGCGCCCACAGCAACTAACGCTTAGCCATCAAGCGGTTAGCGTCTAGCCCTAGGTATTTGTAATCAGTAGATTAGTGGTTCAGCTCCCGTAGGTTACCCTCCATATCACTGATTTCGAGAAGCCCGACCACCTCAAGTTCGCGAAGATGCGCTTCAATTGCGACGAGCTACTAGCCAGTCCAATCGCGCGTAACCAGTCAGACAGGAGGAACTCGTTTGACCTATAGGTTGGGGCGCGTAACAGCAGCCTGAGCAAAGCCAACGCCCGGGGTTTGTCGGACAGAGCTTCAAGTTGATTTGATGAATTTCGCAGCATGCTCTCAGAATGACCGTTCGCAACTTGTTTTGACGCCCTCAAGTAGACTTCGGAAGTCTGCTTTGACGGGGCGCACGGCAGCATGATCACACGTCGGCCAATGTCCGCAACGGGGTCGTGCCGTGACTTATCTAGGTTTGCCAGAATGCCCCTGGGGCGCATACGAAAAACCTACGGTGGCCGTGATGATTTTGAGAGTTTTCTCGGTCGACCTTTGTAACCCACGATCAGCTTTTCATCCTCGAGCAGACGTAGCGCCGTTTCCCAGTGGATTTTGAGTTTTCGCGCCACCCTGTTGATTACTGGGGTCTCTGTCCAGATGCGGCGCAACTTGTGTTTTGGCACTTTGGGTCTGCGAACCCCACGCTGTACCTCAAAGCCTCGTTCCCTAAAGAGTTTGGACAGTGTTGCAGGTTTGATCCCGTTTGCGTTGGCAATATCTGAGCAGGTTTTGCCCCTTTTATATTGCCTATATAGGCGTTGAACATAATCGACGCCAAGCAAGTCCAGGAGCCGTCGCACAACCAATGGGCTAACTCCAAGCCGCTCAGCAAAGTCTTTATGGGTTTTACTTTGTTTAAGCAAAGCGAGGAGCTTGCGGCGCAGGTACGGTTGCCACGCATTTGGCGTTTCTCTCAAGAAAATAGTCGGAACTCTGCCGCACTTTATTTCGACTACTGTGTTCAAGCCTTACCCAGTTCCTTCAACGTCAGATACCTCAATTTGCGTCACTTGACGCAAAGCCGTCGGCGTTTCAGCAGCTTAGCTGATTGTCTTCCGACATAGCATTGATACTTTGAGGCATGAATATGTAACCTATTGCTAATAAATAATAAAAATGACACCTGCATAGTCATTTGCTAGGTTTCTGTAACCGGAATCAGTCGGAGCCTTTGACATGACAGCGAATTTGAGTGTCGATCTCGCCAAACATGAGCAGATCAAATGTGACCTTCGGCTTAAGGGCAGTTCACTGGCTAAGCTGAGCCGAGACATCGGTCGTTCCATCAGCTCAGTGTCTACTGTGTCACAAGGATACAGGCGCTCCGACTATGTTCAGAAAGCCATAGCAGAGAAGCTTGGGACCACTCCCGAGGCTCTGTGGCCGGAACGTTATGGATAACGGAGGTGCCCAAAGATGAGCTAGTAACAATTTCATAGGAAGAAAAGAAAAAGGCCTCGCAAGCCACTACACCGCGAGACCCTTTATTCTGTATCGATAGCTTACCGATACACCTTCTTCCCCCGCCATGATCGCAAAGTCAACTGTTTCGTCGTCGCTTTGGGCGATGAGGTGGCTTGGCTTTGCCCAAGGAACACCAAAAGAAGGTGGAGAGGCACGATCAGCCCAAGCTGGTCGGCGCTCCAAATCAAAGACATGAAAGATGATGAGTTCACATTAACGGGCGAGATGTCGCCTGAAACCAGCCGTGCGACACGGGGTATTCCCCGGAGATCGACACATAGCTCCCGAGGCGGAGTTGTTATGCAATTGCCTGAGCAAAACCGCCCGAGGGTCGTTCAATTTGAAAGTAAGCTGGAACAGCGGGTACTGTTTTTGCTGCTGGCTAACCCTGAAGTCGCCAACCTTTGGGAGCAGCCGCAATTCATCAGCTACCGCGATCAATCAGGCAATCGGAAGACCCACTTCATAGATTTCTTGGCGGAGCTAAAAAACGGTCGCCGATTGGCTATAGCAGTGAAGCCGTGGAAGGTGGTGTTGGAGAAGAATTTCTTACGCGAGCTTCAGCAGATTCGCGCGGCGATGCGCAAGGACTTTGCCGATGACATTGTGTTAGTGACGGAGCGCGATTTCACCCGCGCAGAGGCCCTAAACGCACAACGTTTCGTTGAGTTCTCAAAGACGCGAAATTCGGAGCATCAGGCTCATCTCAAATCCATCATCTGTGACGTTCGTTTTCCAGTAACGGTCAACGAGCTGTGCCAGTTGTTGGGTCTCGGTGGCGCAGGGTTCAGGAGCATCGTGATCGCGGTCTTTGAAAACGTTCTAACGGCCGACAGAAAGCACCTGATTGATCTCGACACTCTGCTTTCGAAGGGAGGTGCAAAATGAACCTGCCTTTCAGAGTGAGTGTCTTTGGCCTTCTGACTGTTGACGGCCGGAAGTACAAACTAGACCGGAAAACCGACTTTGGTTACCAATTCGAAGATTTTGATGAGACTGGCAGGAACCTGTCTCTCACATTCGACGAATTTGCCGACCTCCTTCAAAGACCTGATGTGACCTTTGATCCCGGGTATTATCTACCTGAACGCCAGGACGTGCGAATGAGTGCGGGTGTTGAAGCAATAGCAAGCTTGCCAGATGACGTGAGATCCGAAGTAGTCTGGCGCTTCTCCTGGGTCGACGGGTTTTACCAGTTCGAGCGTGTCGATGAGGCGAAGCGGACAGATTTCTCACTTCAGAGTGCCATTCCTTCCATCGAGGCCCATGTGAACAAACAGGCACGTGCTGCCCAAAGCAATTGGCGGAACCCGAGGGCCGGGAAGAAAAACGTTTTCCGTGATCCTCCCAGTCCAAGAACCTTAAGAGAATGGGTGAAACGATACGAGAAAGCAGGCGGCTCTCCGCTTGGTTTGATCCCGGGCACACATAGATCCGGCAACCGAACTGCGCGGTTCTGCCTCGAGGCTTCGAGATTGCTGGGCGAATGCCTCGAAGCCTATTTGACCCGGAAAAGACTAACCAAGAAGAACGTCGCGGACGAGTGCCGGGACCGGTTCAAAACTGTGAACAAGCAACGAGTGGTGGAGGGTAAGCCGGAACTCACAATTCCTTCGCGGCGCAAAGTTGAGCGCGCACTTTCCGAGCTTGATCCGTATTTCACATGCGTCCAAAGGCACGGCGTGGACTACGCCAATCGCAAGTTCGCGCTCTATGAGGAAGGTGTCACAGCTAGCTATCCAATGGAGCGTGTTGAGATAGATGAATGGTGTGTTGATCTAATCACGATACTTGCTGAAAGGGGCGCGCTGGATCATTTGAGTCCCGAAGAGCTCGCCAAGCTGGATCGTGGGCGTCGTTGGCTTTACCTCGCGATCGACTGTGCCACGCGATGTGTGGTGGGTATGAGACTGGCGGAAAAGCCGAATTGCCAAGACGCCATGGCTCTTTTGTCTGACATCACACGCGACAAATCGGACCATGCGATTGCGGCTGGCTGCAAATCGACCTGGCATCACTACGGCGGGGTGAGTTCCCTGGTGACCGATCTTGGCGTTGCTTTTGTGGACGACGCGTTTCGAAGTGCGGTCTTTGATGCACATGGGGTTGTTGAGACGCCTCGCGGCGGACTACCGCGTTTGCGCGGGCGCGTGGAGCGTATCTTTCGAACCTTTGGGACGGCTCTGATGCCGCTCCTCGCCGGTCGCACATTTTCCGATCCTAAAGAGCGAGGGGATTACCCTTCGGAAGAGATGGCTTCTCTTTCAGATGACGTGCTGATGGAAATCCTCATCAGGTTCGTTGTGGACGTGTATCACAACATGCCGCACCGCGGGCTGAATGGCGAAACCCCCAATAATTGCTGGAACCGCCTCGCCGAGAAAATGGGTATTGTCCCTCAGCTCGCGGAAACCACCCGACGCAAAGCCTTTGGTGTGGGGTATCGCAGGCGTGTTTTTGGCAAAGGAGTGAGGCTGTTTGGCATCGACTACACCTGCCAGGCATTGCGTGAGTTTTATGTGCACGACCGCCGCCGTCACGTTCATATCAAAGTTGACCTGAACGATCTCGGATGGATCATGATTCAAATCGGGAAAAAGTGGTATGCGGCGCGCGCTCTGCAGAAGTGTTTTGACGCCGTGTCTTATGAACAGTGGGAAGCGACCGCGCGTCAGTTGCGGCTGAAATACAAGGCCGAGGCCGTGCTTCAGGAGAAGACTGTCTCTGACGCATTGCACGCCATCATCCAAAAGAACTCAGAAGAAGAGCGCCGGTTCGGGGCTGTCCTGAAGCGTCAGACACCGGCTGGGCTTAGACGAGCCAGGGAAGATCTGTTCCTTGGTTTGAGCATCGAAACGGATGATCCTGAAGGCTTTGACCTTCCGCCGGAGCCAGATCTATTCGGCCACGTCATCCCGTCATTGGACGAAGGAGAAGATACCACCGAGGTTACAGTTGATCAGGGGCAAAGCCCCACAGGGGATCGTCCCAGACCTTCGAAATGGAGGATTGAAAATGACTGATCTCCCTGACAATCCATCTGATGAGATCGACGTCCAGATAGCGCGTCTTCGAGACATGTTCGTTTCACATCAGGTGTTCCACGATCTCAAACTGGTTTTTGACCGTCATCTGCGCCAAAGACGAGCGGCTATCCGATTGGGTAGTCGCAGCGAGGCGCGCGGTATTGCTCTGATCGGGGCGTCTGGCAGTGGTAAATCCACCGCCGCAGACCGCTTGTTTGACAATCACACTGACCTGATCCTGCCAATGGCGGGTCAGGATGTGGCGGAGGTGATCCGGCTACTGGTGCCGTCGCCAGCGACGCTAAAGAATGTTGGTACGACGATCCTGTCCGGTCTGGGATATCCGCTCGCTCGGGACAAGTCGGTAGGCATCATCTGGACGCAGGTTCGTCAGTTCCTCCGAATGCGAAGGACCCTGTTTGTGCATCTGGACGAGGCTCAGGACCTCTATACCAGCAAAGGCGTCAAAACCCGCAATGACGTGGTGAACACCCTGAAGTCTCTGATGAACGATAAGGATTGGCCGGTTGGTCTCGTTCTGTCTGGCACGCCTGATCTGATCGAGATGATCAATTCGGATGTTCAGCTTAAAAGGCGCATAGATGTTGTGCACCTGGGTGCAGTGAGCTGGATATCCCATGAACCCGAAATCACAGAGATATTTGGCGAGTTCGTTGTGAAATCTGGTCTGATACCTTCCATCGAACTTCAACAGAGAGAGTTTCTCAAGCGGCTGGTCCATGCAGGTGGCAATGAGTTTGGATTGTTCATCGAAATGTGTCTGAGCGGGATAGAAGAGGCACTTTATGACGGTGATACCCAACTCCGTCTTGCACATTTTGCAGAGGCATTCCGGCGCAAGTCGGGGTGTATCCCTGCATTCAACCCGTTCCTTGCCCAAGACTACCTGAGCATCGATGTCCGGACCATCATGGGCTGGTTGGATTCCGATGACCCTTCGCCGAGTGGAGGATTGTCATGACAGCACTACTTGCTCTGACTTTGACTCATCATCACATGGAAACCCCTGCCTCTTATGTCGCCCGCCTGTCACGCCGCAATCGCAGTATTCCGAGGGAGTTCTGCTCAGACCTAGGTCTGAGATGGCCCCATATCTGTTCGGCCCATCCGGATCAGCTGGAGCGGCTGTCGCAACTGGCTGGGGTGCCACTTGAGGCGTTGGAATTGGCGGCATCCAGATTGGTTGGCCCCTGTCGGTACCGCGTCGGGAATTCCTTTGCCACCACAGGTTCGTTCCGTCGGGCTACCACCCGAATCTGTCCGAAGTGTATTGTGGATGTCATTGATAGGTCGGGCCCTGAGAACGCGTTTCAACTTGTTGAGTGGTTGGTGCTTCCGATTGGGACTTGCGCAAAACACGGCGTTCCGCTGCTCCAGCTTCCCAACGCGTCATACGTACATCGCACCTATGATGTGGTTGAACAAGTGACGCGTCACCAAGATTTGATCTTTGAAGCCGCTCAAGACGCGACATCGCTTGGGCGATCCTCGTTTGAAACTTACCTGAGCCGTCGTATTGAGTTTGGGGTCGCCGGTGACTGGTTGGACTCGCTGGAGCTAACGCATCTTCATCAGGCTGCTCTGACATTAGGTATGGCGATTGCCATGGATCGCGGCGTTGGCCGCTCGGATTTGGACTTCGAACAAGAGCGTACTTCCATGTCAGCTGGTTTCGAGGTTCTGAAGAGTGGGCCGGAAGCCCTGAAATCTGAGTTGGAGCGTGCCAGGCGCCGGTCTTCCGCCAAGCGGTCCTATTTCACGACAGATATGGGCGAATTCTACACCTGGCTTAAAGACACTGAAGAGGACCCGGCGACAGCAGTGCTCAGGGCTTGCGTGCAGGATTTTGTGCGTGAAAACTATCCGCTGCAGACCGGCGCAAAAGTTCTGGGTACGGAAATCTCAGCGCCCAAACTCATCACGCTTGAACGCGCGCGGGAGCTACATGGGGTCGGCGAGGTTCGGGTGCGAGGTATTCTCGCCCATCTTCGCGGTATAAATGCGAGCGACCTGTCATACATGAAAGATGTCAGCCATGAGGATCTGGCTGCCGTGCTCGACTTCTGGTCTGGGTTGCAGAATACCAAATCCACCGCGGTCCAGCTGAATATCCATCCGGTCCATGTTAAGGCACTGATCCGGCATAATGTTCTGGAAGCCCATCGTTTTGGAACGTCTCTTCGCTATGTTCCATCGTCCTCGGTACAGACTTTGCTGACTAGGCTTGAAGGCCTGCGCATTGCCTCTCGGGCACGTCATAGGTTGCCCCTCTCGGAGTACAGCCGACAGAGCGGGGTGGCCCTGGCTCGCGTTGTCGCCGATTGGGCAGCAGGCCGACTGACCGGCGTTTGGAGAGATCCGGACGTAGAGGGGTTGGCTGGAATCCTTATCGACTGCGCTGAGATCCTGGAGAAATCGGAGCGCGTGTTTTCCGGCGACCTGTCGCTTCTGGATGCGGCGGCGCGCTTGAGAATTAGCATCGGGTCAATTCGGCTATTGCGGGATTGTGGATACCTGAAGCAGGTAAAGCTGCGAAACCCGGACACGCAGCACTATCGTTACTACATCACTGAAGAGAGTATTCAGGCGTTTGAAAAACACTATGTAACGCTGGGCCAAATGGCAGAGCAGTTTGAGATCGCCGCGATCCATTTGGCTCCGGCGCTGGATCGCAGAGAAGTTGAGACAATCCCCTGCGAGGCAGGGTTTATTCGTGCCTACCCGAACGAGACACGGGACGTGGTTCGGGAACTAGCGACCAGAGTAACGAGTTAATCTGACTCGATGATCTCGACGGATATTTGAACCAGTGCGCGTGGCGGAGTCGGCCAGATGCTCTGCCGCACATGCTCACCAATAATAGCAAGGTTTGGGACATGATAATGCCGCCTCCGATGGCCATAGTTCCGCGGTTGCTCCCCCAGGTCTTGTTGATAAAACAATGATGTACCGTTCCAGATGGCCGTCTTGATACTGCGAGAAACCCAATGAACCGTCTAACTTTCACCTCTAGCGTTTCGCCTGAGATCGAGCAGGTCATCCAATCTAAGCTAACCGCTTTGGAAGCGGATCATGATGTCCGAGTGCTTTTCGCCATTGAAAGCGGCAGCCGTGCATGGGGTTTCCCGTCTCCCGATAGCGATTACGATGTACGCTTCATCTATGTACATCGGCCAGACTGGTATCTGAGCATTGAGCCTGGTCGTGATGTTATCGAACTGCCTATTGAGTGTGATTTGGACATAAACGGTTGGGATATTCGTAAAGCGCTTGGTTTGTTGATCAAACCTAACCCTGTGATTTTGGAATGGTTATCCAGTCCTATCAGGTACAGATGGAATGATGCGGTATGTGAACGGCTGATTGCCTTCGCAGCCAAGACGACCTTCGGCGAATCCTGTCTGCACCACTATCGAAACTTGGCGCAGAAACAGTGGGACAAGCATGTTGGTGAGAGCCAGGAGGTGAGCTTCAAAACGTATTTCTACATACTGAGACCCGCCTTGGTGATCTCGTGGATCAGGCAGATACCCGACACGCCACCGCCAATGAACCTGCATGATCTCATTAAAGATCAGGACCTGTCTCCCAACCTACTCGGGCATATTGACAGGCTTTTGGTGTCAAAAAGCAAAACCAAGGAAATGGGCCGTGGACAACGCATAGCGATCATTGACGATTTCATCAAAGATCAAATGGCGTGGGCATCCGATGTGAAAAAGAACGAAGATCGCCCCGACCTCATTGCCGAGGGTAATAGCTTGCTGCGGTACATTATTAAGGAAAATGCCACGGCCTAAAATGCCAATATCGAAGGCATGTGACAGCAGATCGGGCGTTCAACGAGAGACCGGTGCATATAACACCCGAACTGCGATGTGTAGGGGCTTTTATCTAAGGCCTTCCCTCCGAGAACTCAAAACCTGACACTTATGCGGGACGCGGCGAATGTCTCAAAGGAGCCCATTCTGTACCCTGGATTTTATTGCTGCATGCGCTTGTAGCAGTAACAACATTGCAACTGCCGAATATCTTGTGCGGCCAAGCAGCGGAAAGAACTGTCATTCATGCAAATAGCAGCGATGCTCGCGGCGGCAGTTCACAGTTTGCTCAACAAAGCCGTCCTTCACTTCATCCGCAACAGCTATCGCCTAGCTGAATTGGTGGACACGGGACCGTGGCATATGAACAGTAAACACAACAGTCGCCTTCCAACGGCTTCAAAACTGTTTTGCACGACTTGCATTCATAGAACCACTGGCAAGCATCCGTTGGCATTTGCTCGGTTTCGCTGTGGCCGCACTTCGGGCAAATCAGGGTGCTTTCTAGGACTACAGTTTGTTTTGTCATAGTCTCACATCTGCATGATCAGGTAATCGTTAATCCGTGCCTCGTTAAACACAACGACCCAAGCCACGCCGGTGATTAGAGTTGTTCCTGCAAGCCGCCATTTTAACGTCGGTAAGGAACCGCGCCGATAAGATACCAGCCACGATATCGCGACGAGCGCCGTTGAAATCGTCAGCACATAGTAACTCGCTGCCGCAACCTTCCCAAAGATTGCCAACCAACTGCCGCCCAGCCCCAGTAACATCATCATCATGGGCAAAACGCAGCAAGTCGCGACGCCAAGCGCTGATAGCGATCCCAAATAGCTGAGGCTAAGGTACTTCTGCATTCTGTTTCCCTGATGGACTACGTCGCGCGGAGTTGTAGAGACAACAACCTCTCGTATAACTTCTGTAGCCACTACAGGATCAAGACAGGAAATCTCACATGTTTGCGATTGGGGAGGCATCCCGGCAAAGCGGTGTCGGAATTGAAACTATCCGCTACTACGAACGCGAAGGGATCGTGCCGAAACCAGAAAGGGCATCGAATAATCGACGCATGTACTCTGCGCACGATGTGGGACGGCTTTGTTTTCTAAGGAAGTGCCGAGACTTGGGTTTTGCGCTTGCCGATGCAAAGGTGCTTCTCAACCTGTCCGAAGGTGATAGCGAGGATTGCCAATCCGTTAAGGAACTGGCCGAGCTTCATATCTCCAATGTGCGTATGAAGATAATCGAACTTAAGCGATTGGAGGCCGCCCTGAATGAACTTACGGCCAACTGTAACATCGGTAACGTTTCTTGCCCGATGCTTACGCAGATACGGACCTACTAATGGCACTTTGAGGCTCGCAGTCGCCCTATGCCAACGCAGCATGACCCAAGATTCGGGCCGCGCAGAATCTACCGTTCGTTAGAGAGGTCAACTCGTTGATTTAGTAATGTTTCAATCAATGAACATTTGTGCCTGGCCGCGGTGTTCTTGAAGCACGCGGCGATTTCGGACAGTGAGCCCTACCTGCCGTGCCTGAGCAATCAATTTGCTGCATACGCATTCGGCAGGTTTTATCAGAAGCCGACCTCTGATTTCCGAAACGCAGAGCAATGCGTTCTGCCTATCTTTGTCCCAAATTGGGCTAGGCAGACTCAGATCTTCTGTTGCTTTCCATTGTATCAAGGCTTGTATCGTGTGTACTCAAAGTCCATATACACAAGGCTTACGTTTTTCTTTTTCGACCTGCTGTCTCCCAAACTCGGCGTTCAGTCTTTCGATTCAGACCGACCACGCCGAGTCGCCGCAATGATGCGGGCGGCAAGTATTAGGAGACTTCCACCATGGCAAATGGCACAGTAAAATGGTTCAACTCGACCAAAGGTTTTGGCTTTATCGAGCCTGAAGATGGTAAGCGCGATGTGTTCGTGCATATCTCAGCACTTGAACGTTCCGGCATCAGCGAATTGAAAGACGGCCAGAAGGTCACTTTTGACGTCGAAGCTGGCCGTGACGGACGCGACAGCGCCGCCAATCTGGCACTGGCCTGACCTTTTACGGGCACCCTTATGGGGTGCCCGTTTGAACAATGGGCGACTATAAGCCGTCGGAGACCAAGTAAGTTGCAACCTAAAGACTGGACGCGGGTGCTCGCGCAGTACCGTGTGCCCGATGCGAAGCGCAGTGTTTTTGAACTTGCGATCACTGTTTTCCCCTTATTCGCGCTATGGGCCCTAGCGTGGTTTGCGTTGTCATTCAGCGTCTGGATCGCAATATTTCTGGCCATCCTGAATGCCGCATTTCTGGTCCGTATCTTCATCATCATGCATGATTGTGGTCACGGATCTTTCTTTAGAAGTCGCCGCGCATGCAATTGGATCGGCCGGGTTCTGGGTGTTCTTACCGTTACTCCCTATGACGTTTGGCGGCAAAGCCATGCGATTCACCATGCCTCAACCGGTAACCTTGATCGGCGTGGTATGGGTGACATCCCTACATTGACCATTGAGGAATACCTGAAGCGGAAGTGGTTCGGGCGTGCAGCTTATCGTCTGACCCGGAATCCCATCTTCCTGTTCGTTGTAGCGCCGGTCTATACGTTCTTTCTTCAAAACCGCCTACCTCTTGGTTTCATGCGGTCCGGTTGGCTGTACTGGGCAAGTGCGATGGGAACAAACGCCGCGATTGCAGGGTTGTTGGCTCTGGTTTTTTGGGCCGGAGGCTTTGAGGTGTTGGCGTGTGTTTTCCTACCAACCGTGATTGTCGCATCATCCATTGGTATTTGGCTTTTCTACATTCAACACCAGTTCGAGCACACGACTTGGGATCGGGAAGAGGGCTGGAACCTTCAGAACGCCGCGTTCTATGGCAGTTCTCACTATGCCCTGCCAGGCATCCTGCGGTGGTTCTCTGGCAACATTGGTGTGCACCATGTTCACCATCTCGCCAGCCGCATACCGTTTTATCGGCTAAACGAGGTTTTGCGTGACCACTCTGAGTTGGAAGATTGCCAGCGTATTACTTTATTTGAGAGCCTTCATTGCGCACGGTTGCATCTTTGGGATGAAAAATGTCAACGTCTGCTGACATTTTCCGAGGCTTTGTCGAACGCCAATTCCAATAGGTATTTAGTGTAGTCTGGCACGGACCAAATAGGCTTCGACGGTATCACCTCCTAGGGCGCGAATGGCCTCTAATCGGTGAAGGCCTTCAATCAGCACGAACCTCTTGTTGTCCGAGCGTATCTGGATCGGGGTCTTCTGGCCGTTCTTCAGAATATCTTCGGCCAGCGTCAGAACTTTTTGTTGATCAAGTGTTTTTGCACGTTTCACAGGTACATAGATCAATTCAAGCGGATATGGTCTTTTCTCCAACATAAGCTACGTGAGCAACCTTTCGTGCACTTGTTCCGGTTCGGGTTTCGCTTCAAAAGCAGGCGCTGGAACGCACGTCATAGAACCGAACGAACAGCATCGCGCAGTTCCTGATGCATGATCCAAGTTGCTGGCTCATCGTCACTTTCGATGTGAGAAAAGGCCAGGACCTGGGCGGCGCCATCATTCTGTGCCGATCCGGCTTCGGGAAGTTCGAGTTCCAGATATTCAGCAATTAATAGTCCGATTTTCTTGAAGACCTTGATGCAGGCCTCGCGCGATTTGTAACAGGCTGCCTGAGACAAGTGACCAATAGTCAGACCTTCCTTGCCTGCGATTGTAAGTGCTTTGAGCATTGTTACCTGCGCAGGGGTGAGCCTGATCTGGCGTAATGCCTCTGCATATTCTCTTTCACTGGGAACGAAGGTGCCGGAGTTTCCCTCCAAACGGCGTTGACCGCTTCGCTTCCTGTCTCGTTCTTCGAGAATTTCTTTTAAGGCTTCAATGGCCAATGCTGGTGTTTCGCCAACTGCATCGGCAATCATTGCCTGCGTTTTAGCCGGTGGCTTAGGAAATGCCCGTGCAACACTATTGCCGCTCAGAACGCCAGCCTTAATCAAGTACTTTCCAAATTCTTCTTCAATCACTCCTGATACGTCAGCGTTCCGCGACTTACGAACACTGCGGTCCTGAAATGCTCTTTGTTCCAGACCATGAGCTGACATCTTTGAACCGGGAAGAGTTACTTGAGGGGCATTTTTACGCATCAGAGAAACACCACGGTAATTATCGCCACAACACACACCGCTGACGCAATAGATATCTTAATCCTGTAGGACCGGCGACGCGCCTTTTCGGCTTTGAGACTTTTACCCAGGTTTTCGTCAATCGAGTTATAGTTCACGGCTTAGTCCTTCCGGATTTGTCAGGCGACTTTGGTTTCCACTAACTTATTGTCGCGGCACATTTTCGGTGCACTGGTCGTTCTGTCTCGTGAACGGCCGGTTACATTCCCAACCATCACCTCTTCGATTCAAATGAGCGTTTGAAGGGACAAGGATCGCAACGCACTTGTCCCGGTTTGCGCGAAAACCACGTTCGCATTTCCATCCGGAATAAGTTTCAGGCGCGAGGTATGCATGCTGTGGAACTGCCACGGGCTCACAGCCGCTATCCGCTGCCCTATAACCTCTGATGCACACCCAACCATCCGCGCTGTTTTTGTCAGTCAGGCGGCCGTTGCTCGGGACATTTATCGCAACACAATCCTGGTTCTCCTTACGAAATCCCCAGTTGCAGTGTATTTCCTGCACGCCAAACCGGGTTTCGACGTATCCATTTTGAGGTGCCATCACTTCTTCACAGAGTTCTCCGACACGCTGGAACAGCCGATTGCACTCCCACTGATCTCCGGTTGATGCAAGATAGGCATTTTCAGGAACTCTTATTTCCTCACAGAGTTCTCCGACATTCTGGAAACCGTGATTGCATTCCCAGCCGCTACCATAGGAGCTACCCGTCAAATATGCGTTTTCTGGTACGTCTGTTCTTTGGCACGATCCGTTCTTGTTTTCGAAACCTTCGTCACAAACCGATCCATCGGCATTGCCTGCGACTTGGGCAGGAAGCTGCGTTCCTGAGAGCAACACCAAGAGTGTCGGGATCAGACAAAGAATGCAGCGCGTAAACACGATGAACGACTGATTGAAACTGAGCCTGAGACCTGATCTATCGGGCATCAAGCACGCAATTTAAGAGCCATGTGCTGTTCATACGGCGCCTTCTTTCATGGGTCACGCGATGACTGGAGCACGTCAGGTGACAGTTGCAAATGCTTGCGAGGAACGAGCTCATAGCGAAGACCCCAGCGGAACCCGTTCCTATGCTGAGGCACATGCTACAGTTAGTCTGAAGGCCATTGGATCATCGAAACCGGCAGCATCGCGGCGACGAGTAATTTTCACCAATGCACTTTTTGTGGTCCTTAGCCAGCATAGAGTCAAGGAAGTTTCCCTCGTCGCAACGCTAGCACCACTAGGGCAGATAGTTTTTGGAACTGCTGGTGACCAAGATTCCTGGTGAACTACCGAAAGAAATTGTCTGGTATTAGTTTTTCGTTGTATCGATTTGGGGCCAGACTAGCAGCGGGTGGCAGTTTAAGTCCGCGTTTCAATTGTCGGGCCTGAGTGCGGCGAAAGAGGAGTATGTGATCAAGGCTTCCTCGTAACTAGGAATGACTGGCCGGACGACATTGGCTGTCAGGCGGGGATGTTCGCGCCGCTTCTGCACAAGTACCCGCGGTGCGATCAAATGGCCGCTCGGTCCGGTACCCTGTAAATTGCGCCTGTGCCGAGAAATCTGTGCTGCGAGCGCATGCAACAAGATTTTGACACTTCCGCTCAGGGCTCGCTACGTCCCCCCCCTGCGTAAAAGAACTAGAACCGCTATGGATTGGCGACCGACAGTGCCGAACGCCAAACTGTCTCAGATGTCTATGCGCTCTGCAATGCTTAGCGCGTCTTCCAATTCAACGCCCAAGTATCGCACGGTGCTATCGACTTTTGTGTGCCCGAGCAGAAGTTGGACCGCGCGGAGATTTCCTTTCTTGCGGTAGATCTCAGCTACTTTGGTTCGGCGAAGCGAATGCGTGCCATATCCGCTCGGTTCCAATCCGATTGCGGTTACGCTTCGTCTTCAGCGCCGATTACCGACCTGGTTCCACACTAAAACGGCCCGGATTAGCGGGCTGGGTCAGCACCAATGAGGTAAAATGAGATATGATCAGAAAAGCTGGTAAGACCGGCGTCAGGTTATCAGCGACGCCGAGCTAACCCGGGGCTTACCGATACGCCATTTCGCCACGCGTTCAACCCCTTGCAGCGTCGACAAATCCGCTCTCCGAACCCTTCGCTCCAGAATGGAGTTCTGCAACGAAGACACGGGCGTTCTTGCGGCACGTCATTGTGGGCGCGAGCCATGATCGTATCTGCTTCGTCGTCGGAGTCTTCCATCAGTTCTTAGCCTCGATTTCTGTTTTGGTTTATACAGCGACTGGAAAAGAAAGTTCCGAGCCCTAAGCCTTGAGATTGAAGGAGCTGCCCATTTCAGTCTGTCCAATGGGACAGCCTGTAATCCGAGGGGTTTTAATAGGACGAACCGGCATTCCTTCGTTCTCAGCAGCTTGGACAGCGAAAGTATACCGAGAACCGTTTCCGCATCCTCGCGGTAGGGCTCGTTGATCTGATGATATGTCGTCTGCCTCAGAGATGAGCGACTCCGAGTAGAGGTGCCGAAGTTGAGTCTCTGAAACGCCATCCGCTTCCATAATCAATTGCACCATGGGATCGGCCAAAAGTTGGTCGAGCAAGAACTGCGACAACTGCTTTGAAGACAATTTATCCTTTGCGCGGGCTCTCTCCAAATCAGTAAGAGAAACGGTCAAGGTACGCGCCAGACCGGGGTAAGATTTCCGTGGATGCAGACAGATTAACACCGAGGCCTTCCAGGCTTCTGGGTCCGAATAATCTGGTGGTGCGGAAAGCTCAGTTTCTATGTCGTACTCGCCTGCCGGGAGTAATTCGTCGAAGCCAGGGAAAGTAAACGGCCTGGAAAAGACTGCGATTGTCTTGCTGATTATCTGGTTCATTTGGGTAGTTCTCCTTTGCTGATACCGCTCGCTCGGAGATGCAGACAAGAACAAGCCACCCACTCCCGGCAGGGTATTATCAGTTTTGGGGTTTAGGCTTTGGTTTTTCGGGGACGGTGTCCTGCCCTTTCGACGTCACTTCTTTTTTCGGCGCGTCCGCATCGTTTTCCTTCAGTGCGGCAGCCGCTCTGGTCGTCAGGTCTTTAAAAGACATCATTTTGATCCTTTGATTGTCCGCATCACCCACGAGCCCAGATAGGGTGTGAAAAGTGAATGCGGCTACGTCCAATATAGGGATTGGGTGCCTCATTTACTACGTAAAGCCGTAGAATAAGACGGATGGCTGAAGCAGAACCGAGGCGGCGGCACCTTGGCGCGCTATTTTCGATTCGAGTATGGGCGATCAGTGTTCGCTGCGTTGCAGTCAACCAAAGCGCTATCACCATGGAAGACTTTTGCTACATCGGGTGCAGCCATGCCGCGCGAGAGCGCGCTATACTTCATTCTCAGCTTCACCTCGCCACCAGGGCGAAGCAGCCAATTGGTGTTTTCTACAACGATATGATCACTGGTGGCTCCGACGAACGTGACGCCAGCAGGGAATATTAGACCCGCCGCATCAGTGTCCTGGAGTCCGATCGCAAGGATCGACCGAGTATTCGAAGGACTGTCTAAAGTCACACACTGCATTGAAAGTATAGGATAATTCATTTGCAAGGGATTTGGATTTGATTTGGTCTTCGTTTCGATCACTTCCGCCCAAAGCGTAAAAACATCTGTGTAAAGCCCGTCGATCGCGTATCCCGAAACGGGATCGGTACCCAGCAGGATGGCCTCACCCAGACGCAGGTTGTTGATCTTTCCGGTCGCCCCCTTGCCAAGCGCCCATGGCAAACTGGCAGAGCCGCCGCCTGACACTGTTTCCAGAGCGGGTCCACTTGCAAGTTCGGTGTCGGCGGCAAGCGAAGAAAGCAATTCCATTGCTCCTGCAGAGGGTGCCACATGACCCAGACAGGCAAAATTTGCGCCAATCCCCTTCAGAGAAATCCCTTCCATTCTAAGAATTTGAGACACAGTGCTTTCAAGGTGTTCAGGCAAGATGCCATCCCGCATATCCCCCATTTCCACCATCAAGATAATATTGTGAGTAATGTTCTTCCCCAGCGCCTCGATGGCCAGACTGGCGATAATGTCCATCTCAGTGTTGAAGCTGACATCGCAGTTATCAACAACTTGCGCGACCTGGCTCAGCATGGGCGTTCGGATCAAGGATATAGAGCACGAGATTCCAGCATCGCGCATACGCATGATATTGCTGATCCGCGCGTCCGCCAGCCCTGTCGCGCCACCTTCAAGCATAGCATTCGCAATCTCAGGATGACCGCAAACGGCTTTTGTCACACCTGTCACCGTAATTCCGCGGGGTCTAAGGTGGTCGACCAGGAACCGTGTGTTGTACCGAATTTTGTCCAGATCAACGTCGATACGCAGCTTGCTCATTCAATCGTCGTAGCACGTACGGGTTGCAAGCGCGGAAAGGCAGATAGAACCATATTCACCAAGTTTTTTGGAGGACGGTTCAATGCGTCAGTGACCGGGAGATACAATTTGCAGTTGTAGTCTGTGATGGCCTTTGAAATCTCAACATCATTCATTCCTTCATGGTTGATCGTCATGCCAATTACCTCTGTGTTCGCAAAAGCCTCGATCAGGGTGATTTCATCGCAAGGGTCGGGCATAGTCATGTTGGGGAAATCACATCGACGTTTTCGTTTAGGCGCGTGTTGAAGAATAACTGCATGTGGCTGACTGCCTCGCAGAATGAAGGCTGATGTGCAAAAAGCCGGATGGCTTAGCGCGCCCTGGCCCTCGATCACTATTACATCCGGGTGCTCACCCTCGGATGCCGCAACGACAGCGCGCTCAAGTTCGCCACAACAAAATTGCGGCGGCACCGAATCCATCGCGACACCATACTTGGCGCCCTGCATCAAACCAGTTTGGCCGGTGCCGACCAAAACTGTTTTGATCCCATGCGCGTTAAGTGCGCCTGTCAGGATTGTCGCGGTTGTACGCTTTCCAATTGCACAATCGGTGCCGAACACCGCGATGCGGATCGCCTGGACGTCTCCAATACTGCCATCTAACAGGCGCAGGTCGGGATTGGGCCGCGGCTTGCGAATGTCGCGTATCGTGACATCGTGAATTTTGGCAAATCCGGCGAGCTCTTTGTCATCGCTAAGAAATTCATGCAGCCCACTGACGATGTTCATTCCGAGCGTTATCGCATCCACAACAACTTCGCGATCCTCAAGGGACATTCTGCCGCTGGCCGGCGCCATTCCGTAAATAAACGTGTCGGGGATCGTAGCTTCATTAGCGACGGCGGCATCAAGATCATCGAAGATGGGAACCTGATTTGCGATATTATCAAGCACTTTGCCACTGTCACAACCGCCATACGTGCTGTCGATCACCGAAAGAACGCGATAGGCCTGTGAATGTCGAACGAGACCATTAGCCGTCTTGCCATCGATCTTTGCGAAGTTTCCTTCGCAATACACAATTGCAGTCGGTGTATCTGTCACGAGTGTCTTGCGGTGAAGCTCTGGAAAAACTGCTTGTTCAGGCGCCAGCTTTTGCGCATCGCTGGCAATGAACTGCTTGGCATCCGACGCAATGGGTACGGGTTTCATATTTATTCCTTTTTAGAGTGTGAAACGCGCGTCCTTGGTAAGGGCGGGCAAAAATTGTGAAGTTTGGGAAAGTGGGCTTTCTGTCTGAATTCTCACTGGTTCAGAACACACAGCCCTTCTGATCGATGATAGTTTTTGTGGCATTGCCACCCATTGCCGGATCGGTCGATATGGGCATTTGCCGGTAGCTCGATTGCATTGCAGCGATCACCGGACGCCTCGTAGCCACGTTCGCATTTCCATCCAACTCCATGGATCGCGTCATCGTAGAAAGCATTCTCAGGCACAAAAACGGCATCGCACCGTCCGTCGCGCTCAAAATACCCACGCTCGCACGTCCAGGGACGCCCGCTGGTTGATGCGTTCAGAAAAGCGTTTTCCGGCACCGCTACTGCCACGCATGCTTCTCCGTCTTTTTCGTAGCCACGGTTGCAACGCCATGCAGATCCATAAGTGCTGTTCGTCAGGTAAGCATTATCCGGCACCACGATTTTCTGGCAGCTATCGTCTACTCTTGTGTATCCGCGCAGGCACCGCCACCTCTCACCTGATGGATCGAGATATCCACCTTCAGGCACAATCACTTCAGTGCATGAGGTGCCGCCAACTTCAACAAAGCCATGCATACATGCCCACCCTGAGCCATAGGTTCTGTTTGTGGGGTAGGCATTTCCCGGCACGACAATGGCCACGCATTCTTCGCCTTTCAACCGATAGGACAAATCGCATTTCCAACCGTCGCCATACTTTTTGGGATGCGCGTTATCCGGGATCGAAATTGTTTCGGCCGATGCGGGACTTGATGAGATAAAGGAGCTCGCCAAACTGCTGAAGACGACAACAAACAACGCAGCCATTAAGTGAGCGCAAAACCGGTACTGATTCTTTCGATTTGCCCTGATGCAAACGGCGTTGTCCGAATGTTGAGTGATTGAGTTACGATCCATCCAGGTTCAGCCCCTCGATACAGGCCTGCGCCAGGTCTTTGTTAGGAGTTTGGGATCCCGGCACCGTTGCCCAGCCAGCCGCCATGACGGCATCCTTCTGCTTGAAAGAAGAAGCCTCTTTGATCGTCGTTATTTTTTCGGCGCGTTGGGCGTCAGTTCTCGCCATGTCGACGCAGACCGGAACCAACGCAGCGATTACATTGTCGCGGGACATGGCGTTGGCCATCTTGTCCGCGCTACCGCCGGTCATCCATCCACCCCATGAAAATCCAACGACGCCTACGAAAACCCCTCCGATCAGGGCGCCGTAGATTCCGGGTTTAAGCCATTCGGGCGTGTTCATAATCTATTCCTCCTGCGGGGAAAGCGCCGCATCGCTGTCATTGTTAGATGTGGCCAAGGTTTGGTCTTGCTTGAGCGCCAGTTCAAAATCTTCTGGGTCAATTGGGCGCATTTCCGTGCGGCCTGGCTTGCTGCCTTTGCCCTGAACTGTCAGGTAGGTTCCGGTTCTGCGATATGCTTCGAAACTCAGGCCCTGTAGTAGTTCTTCAACAACAACTACTTCATACTCGCCTGCAGGAAGTTCATCCGGGTAGCCGGACAAAGAGAACGGATTTGAAAACGTCACCAAAGAACTGGACGATCTCGTGCTCACCTTGGTCCTCCATATAGTTTGTTGGATCTTCCCCGCGCAGTCTGCCGCGGTACACGCTCGTAAGCGCTGCGGTAGTACTGGCGTTGTAATTTAGAATAATGTGCAAATGGCAGACGCGCGCTGATCGATGTTAGTCTGCGGCCAATGACCTGAGATTTTATTGGAATCTCAAATGCATTTGGTGCCCGAGGATCAGGTACTGCCAAAAATTGACTAACCTGCGTCAGTGCAACGATGTTTGGATTCCGGCAACGTGATGTGTGTTGGCGGGATATTTGCTGGCGTGTTCTTAACGAGTATTTGAGAAGCGCAGGAAATCCAGTACCGCAATCGGACTGTATTTATCTTGCGCTTCTTTTTCGGTGAAATCCAAAATCTGCCGAAGCGAATGGCGTCTCTAACCAGGCAACTATCATCAAAATCCCGGCATCGCTGAAGGGGTGAACCTATTGCTTCAACAGTGGCCCGGTCTGATCCAGATAAGTGGGGTCAAAACCGGCCAACGTCACCAGTCCGTCATAATCATCAAATGCCACTTGCCCGGATTGAAAAGTAACCAACCCCTTCTCCCGCAGTTGCCGTAGGACACGATTAACATGCACGGCACTCAGTCCCAGCGCATCGGCAAGGTGGTATTGTGTCAGGGGGCAAGTGTATCCCGTCTTGTTTGCCATCCCGACCTGAGTCAACCTCACACCAAGTTCCAAAAGAAAATGCGCCATGCGCTCACCCGCATCTCGCCGTCCTATGTTGACCAGGTGCTCAACCACCATCGCTTCATCTCGAGATACCGCCCAAAGAATTGCTGTCGCCAGCCGGGGCGTCTGCGCAAATGCTTCCAGGAGATCATCCACTACTACTTCAATGGCTTGGATTTCCATGATTGGTTCTATGCTGTGATCCGAGGTGTGCAACAGAACGCTTCGCAAGCCCAGAAAGTCACCCGGTATTTGGAAATCGACGATCTGACGCGACCCGTCAGTCTGGGTTTTGTAGGAACAAACCCAGCCCGAGGCCAGAATGTAGGCCGCCTGCTCTGATTGCCCTTGATGCACAAGGTCACGTCCGGCTTCAAAGGTTCTGCGACGCTTGTGCAGGCGTGCCAATACCGCAAGTTCAACCTCAGTCAGAGCGACGAAGTTTGAAAGCTTTCGGGTGAGTGGACTATTTTTGATAGTGCGCAAGTGTTCTTCCTTCATCGATGAGCAGCCCGCGAAACTATCCGACGCCAAGACTGCTTTCGATCAGTTTAGTATACAGCAATCTATGCCAGTATGGTGCAATTCATCGTGGCGCTTCCATGCTTGGACGCCTGTTAGAAAAGGACGTCTACCATGGCTGACCGGCAAGACCATTCAGGAATGGCCGCACTCTCAATTTGTGAAGCGCTTTTGCTTGCAATTAAAGATCGTGAGCTTCTGCCCGAACATGAAATTGTGGGAGTTCTGCATGACGCAGCTGCTGTCCACGAAACAGCGGTCGGCAATAACGATGAAAAGGACATGCACCAGGCCGCCGCTGTTCTGATAAACAAGATCATTGCTTCCGGCTATCGCGTTCGGCAGTAACGTTAATTTCCTGTCAGAAAAACAAGATTACGCTCGTCAAAAAAGCATAACAACAAATAGAAGCACTATTGGTGCTTCGTTCCCGATCAATTCAAACACGAAGCAAGAACCAAAGATCCAATCTCTGCAATATCTCAACTTAATGAAAAATTCCACGACCGCGAATTACCCCCTCTTCCCCGCCACCTGCATGAGCCACAACGAGAATTTGCTTACTGGCTGAAGGCCCGCATGGCCTGTCCTGCTGCACTGCCTGCGACAACGCAAACGTTGGCTTTGTTCGGCGTCTAAGTTGCTGATCCTATGTGCCTCGAAACTACAGTTTGATAGTATCGCATCATCATAGCTTTGAATGACCGGTCTGGCGACAACAGCTGCAACGCAGCGATGAATGTGCTGCGACAGCAAATCAATGCTGCGTCAGCAATTGCCGCAATCGCACAAGTCCGGTTTGTCCGCAAGGCTGCCTTTCGTACTTGTTCCACTGAACGGCCATCACTCAACCAGAGATCGCTTCACATAAAACCGCTTCAACGACGTTCGCGGTTCGTTGTGGTGGTGCAAAGCAACCCTTGGCTGCAGAAGCTTGGCGTTCTCATCCTTGTTTATTCGGCTGCCTGATGCAGCGGGGTAAGGAAGTTGAATAATGAACTTACGAAATTCATCTGGTAAGCACAGAAATTAAGCTTGCCTATCAGGCCCCGTGTCGCTGTTCCAGGTGATGGTGATAGGCAGAAACAACAGCGAGCTACATAGCCTCAAGCGTATGTGAGAGACCGTTTCGGATGTGATCTTCCAACAGTTTCTTGGCCGTGTCGGCGTCTCTGGCCAGCGCGGCATCGAACATGCCCTTGTGCTCCTTGACCGCCTCTTCGCCGCGATAAGTCAGCACGAGCATCTGATACCGCAGGTACTTGTCGTAGATGATCGAATGCAGAGACAGAAGGTTCTTGGAATTGCAGGCCGCGATCATCGCTTGGTGAAACTCCCAATCATATCGTTTCCAGGTTTCTTTCTCGGATTCGTCGCCCTTCAGAAGCTGCTGTTCCATCAGGTGCAGCTTGTGGTGTGCGGCAACGAGGTTGCCTTCCCAGTCCGTGTCGCCATTCGCAATGGACAACTCCAATGCGTGGCATTCCAACAGGACGCGCAGCTCTGATATCTCGGTCAGGTCTTCTCGTGAAACCGGCGTGACCAGGAAACCCCGTTGCTCGGGAGCTTCGACAAATCCGTCGCTGGCGAGCCTGTTCAACGTTTCACGAAGTGTCGAAAGGCTTGCCGAGTAGCGTTCCTTCAAGGCGTCCAGCTTCAGTTTGGAGCCGGGCTGCAATTCCCCGAAGATGATGTCCCTCTTGATGCGCTGATAAGTGCTTGCACCTATCGTAGACGGCTGTTTCGCCATGCGTTTCACCCGATATTATCAGTTTCTTCGTTCAATTAGCATTTTTCGGAGGTATCAGCAATCCAATCAGGTGTATGGTAAAAATAAAAATATCATACATTATTGCGGAATCGCGAAAACCCCAATACGGTCGTGGCCAAGTTGGGCAATGCAGCCCGTTCGCAAACATAGGGTTTGGGACTTCCAGACCCTCCGGAAGGAAGCAAAGTGTCTCGAAACTTTCGCATTGCCATTGTCGGCATTGGCCTTGTTGGACGCCGCCACGCAGACGCTATCCGAGCGTTGCGCCATGTTGATCTTGTCGCGGTGGTCGACCCCAGCGATGAAGGTCGTGCTTACGCCGTTGAGCACGGGGTCGCATGTTACGAGACCCTTGAGGAAATGTTTGCAAATCAGACGCCGAACGGAGCTGTTCTTGCGACCCCGACCACGCTTCATGTTGAACAAGGCCTCACGTGTATTCGACATGGTTGTCCCGTTCTCGTCGAAAAGCCGATCGCCGTGGAAGCCACCGCTGCACTTGAGCTTGTTCAAGCAGCGGAGAAGGCCAATGTGCCACTGATGGTCGGACATCATCGTCGGCACAATCCTCTGATCCGGTCGGCTAAGGAAGCCGTTGTCGATGGGAAGATTGGAGATGTGCGCGCTGTCCATGCGAATTGCTGGTTCTATAAGCCAGACGAGTATTTTGATGCTGCGCCCTGGAGAAAGAAACCCGGTGCAGGGCCTATCTCGGTCAATCTTGTCCACGATGTGGATTTGCTGCGGTACCTGGCCGGAGAAGTCGTGACCGTTCAGGCTCAGTCGGCTTCATCGCAGCGGGGTTACGACAACGAAGATGTCGCCGGCGCGCTGTTGACGTTTGAAAGTGGGGCGATCGGGACCATAAGTGTGTCCGATAGCATCGTTGCTCCATGGAGCTGGGAGATGACGTCTCAGGAATATCCAATCTATCCGTCGACCACTGAGAGTAGCTACATGATAGGTGGCTCTCATGGTTCGTTGTCCGTTCCCGATCTTCGATTGTGGAGTTACCAGAGTGAGCAAAGGGACTGGTGGACACCTATTTCATCGACCGCGCTGAAGAAGGGTGCGTCTGACCCTCTGGTCAATCAGCTCAGGCACTTTGTTGAAGTAGCTCGGCACGAAGCAGTGCCGATTGTGTCTGGGTGGGAAGGGTTCAGAACGCTTCAAGTTATTGAAGCTATACAGAATTCTTGCAGAACTGGCGAGACTGTTAGGATAAGAAACCTTCAGGAAACGCAGCAACAGAGATTGCAGGTAATGAAAAATATCTGATATTTTGTAAAACATCTTGCAAAATGTTCAAAATAGGTCAAAACTCTGAATCGCAAAAAAGAAGCATCATGATGTCTCAGGGAGGAGCAAAGTGATTACCAAACTTACCCGCCGGGCTGCTGTATCAGCCCTGGTCGCAACCGGTGTTCTGTTTAGCGCAACAAGTGGTGCGCTGGCGGAAGACAAAGTTCAACTTCGCCTCGCAACATCAGGATCGGAGACCGATCAGCGCTCGGTCGCAATGGCCGAGGTTTTCGCACCCATGGTCGCTGAATTTGCGGCGTATGAGCCCAGCTATAACGGGACAATCTTCGCCCAAGGTACGGAGTTGGACGCCATCAGCCGGGGCAACCTGGAAATGTCGATCACCTCGGCGCAGGAACTGGCACAGTTCTTCCCCGAGTTTTCGATCTTTACAGCAGGCTATGTCCACCAGGACGCCGCGCATCAGGTGGCTGTCTTCAACGATCCCTTGATGGATGCCTTCAAGCAAAAGGCCGAAGAAGAACTGGGCGTCAAACTGCTGTCGGTCATGTATCTGGGCCGTCGTCAGGTGAACCTGCGCCAACCCAAGGATGAATTGACCGTCAGCACTCCGGCTGATCTGGAGGGTGTGAACCTGCGGATGCCGGGCACAGATGCGTGGCAGTTCCTGGGTAAAGCTCTGGGTGCTGCTCCGACACCAATGGCGTTTTCAGAGGTTTATACCGCGCTGTCGACCGGCGCTGTTGACGGTCAGGACAACCCGCTGCCGACCGTGGTTGACGCGAAGTTCTATGAAGTGACCAACCAGATCGTTCTGACATCGCACCTAGTCGACCTGAACTACATCGCTATTGGCAAAGAGGTTTGGGACAGCCTGACCCCTGAACAGCAGGCCAAGGTTCAGGAAGCAGCTGACGCAGCTGCCGAGTCCGGCCGTCAGAAACAGTTGCAGAAGGAAGAGGATCTCGTCAGCTTCCTGAAAGAGCAGGGGATGGAGATCTACGAGCCCGATCTCGCAGCGTTCCGCGATCAGGTACAGTCTATGTATCTGGACAGCGAATTCGCGGGTTCCTGGCCGGATGGTGTTCTGGATCAGATCAACGCTCTGGGCAACTGAGCCCTGTAATTCAAGGGAGGGAGAACCACAATGAAAGCCTTTATCAAGGGGTTCTTCCGACTGACCGAAGCGATTGCCGGCGGGATGCTGGCGGCAATCTTCCTGATCTTCCTTCTGCAAATTCTCTTGCGGTATTTCTTTACCCCCGCAGGTTGGACGCTTGAATTGATCGGCATTCTTTGGGTCTGGGTGATCTTTTTCAGCTGCGCCTTCATCGTGCGCGAACGGGATCACGTGAAATTCGACATCATCTACCTGTCTGTGCCCCGTCGCGTCCGTCAGGTTTTTGCAATGCTCGCGGCCGCGGCAATCGTGGTGGGCATGCTCTACAGCTTCCTGCCGACGTGGGATTACATCGACTGGATGAAAATCCGCAAGACCGCGACGGTCCGCAATCCGTTCTCGGGCGAGAAGATACCGCTGCGCACCGTGTTTTCGATCTACGCGGTGTTCATGCTGGTGGTGGCTGCGCGCTATGGCTGGCTGTTCTTCGACATCCTGCGCAACGGCCCTCCAAAAACCGAACTTGAAATGGTCGTGGGATTCAACGTGGTCGACGATCATCCCCGGGTCGATGTGGAAGACGACGAGGACGCAAGCAAATGAGTTTCGAACTTCTTTCCTGCCTGCTGACGCTCTTTGTTCTGGCAGGCATCGGGACACCTATCGGCTACTCCATCCTTTTAGCGTCACTGATGTATCTGGGTGTCGCTGGCCTGGACGTCGCGCTGGCGGGTGAAAAAATCCTGCAGGGCTTCTACAAAAGCACGATCCTGCTTGCCGTGCCTTTGTTCATCGTCGCCGCCAATATCATGAACGCGGGCTCGATCACGGACCGTCTGCTGAACTTCTGCGTCGCCGCTGTTGGTCGGTTCAAGGGCGGTCTCGGGCACGTCAACGTGGTAGCGTCTCTGATCTTTTCGGGTATGTCCGGCTCGGCCGTCGCGGATGCCGCGGGGATCGGTAAAATCATCATTGAGATGATGACCAAGGATGGCCGCTACAGCCGAGGTTATGCTGCTGCTATTACCGCGGCGTCGGCGACGATTGGTCCGATCATTCCGCCCTCGATCCCAATGGTTCTGTATGCGCTCGTCTCCAAGGCTTCTATCGGGTCGCTGTTTTTGGCAGGCATTTTGCCGGGCCTGATCATGGGCGTCGTCCTCATGGCGATGAACTACTATCTGGCTGGCAAGCGGAATTTTGCATTGGAAGAACCTGTTCCGTTGCGCGAGTTGCCAGCAAAAACCGCCAACGCGTTTCCGGCACTGCTGATGCCTGCAATCCTGCTCTATGGCATATACGGCGGCGTCACCACTCCGACCGAAGCCGCCGCCGTGGCCGCATTCTATGCCCTTCTGCTGGCCGCGTTCTTCTATCGTGCCCTGTCGTTCCGCGGCCTTTATCAGGTCTTCGTCGACAGCGCCCGCTCCTCTGCCGCCGTGGGCGTTGTCATTGGTGGCGCGTTCATCCTGAACTTCATCGTCATTCAGGAGCAAATTCCTCAGTCGATCTCGGCACTGCTGGAGGGTTCCGATGTCAGCCCGATTGTATTCCTGATCCTGGTCAACCTGCTGATCCTTGCGCTGGGTTGCGTGTTGGACGCGACAACGATCATTCTGGTGATCGTGCCCCTATTCATTCCAACCTGCGAAGCTCTTGGGATTGATCTGGTACATTTCGGAGTGCTGGTCGTCGTGAACTCGATGATCGGTCTGATCACTCCGCCTTATGGCATTCTACTCTTTGTGATCAACGCCGTGACGGACATTCCGCTGCGTGAAATCATCTCGGAGATTTGGGCCTTCCTGGCGGTGCTCATCTTCGCCCTCGTGATCATGATGCTGATGCCTGATCTGGTCCTGTGGTTGCCCCGTATGTTTGGATATCAGGGATAATGTGCCTTTCGGTTTCGACAACGTCGATCCCCGGTGATCTGGCTGAAAAGCTGAGTGCTATCGCTGACGCGGGATTCGAGGGTGTCGAACTACACGAACCGGATTTGACCGCTTTTGATGGGCCGCCATCGCAAATCCGGAATATTGCATCAGACCTCGGCCTTAAGATTTGCCTGTTACAACCCTTCCATAATCTTGAAGGCCAGCCCGAAGCCGGACGTGAGCGCGCCTTTGATCGACTGAAGCGCAAACTCGACCTGATGAGCGAGCTGGGAACGGAATTGCTGCTTATCGGGTCTGCCTTCGAGATCGATGTCGCTGCGACCGAAGAACAGGTAATCGCAGATCTTGGCGAGGCGGCCCAAATCGCTAAAGAAATGGGGATGCGTCTGGCCTATATGGGCTTGCCATGGTCGGATCTTATTCACTCGGATGAACAGGCGTTAGGCATCGTTGATGCTGTCGACAGCCCTAATCTGGGGTTGGCTTTGAATTCCTTCTTCTCGCTTGCCGACGGATCCAAACCAGCCCGCCTTCGGGACATTCCCGGAGAGCGGCTGTTCCATGTGCAACTGTCCGATGCACCCCGGCTTGAGATGGATATACGTCGGCTCAAGCGGCACTTTGGGCTTCTGCCGGGGCTTGGGTCGCTGAACCTTGCGGGCTTCGTTCGCGTGTTGTCCCGCGCCGGATACAAAGGGCCTTGGTCGGTTGCACGCGTCAACGAAGCAGCTCCTCAACCCGGTGGCCGAACACTGGCCCGAGACGGCTACAGGTCGCTGGTGAACCTCCTGGATGAGGTATCCCGGACCGAGCCGGGAACCGATTTCGGCATCCCGGACCTGCCGGAACGCGTCTATGCGTCAGGCTTCGAATTCGTCGAATTTACAGCCGACGAAACAAGCGGCGCGCAGCTGGCAGATATGCTGTCAGCAATGTGTTTTCGAATGGAGCGAAAACACGTATCCAAGTCCGTCGAGCTGTGGCGGCAGGGCGCGATAAACATCGTTGTGAATACCGAAAAGGAAGGATTTGCCCATTCGGCGTTCCTGGGTCACGGCCCCTCCGTTTGTGACATGGGGTTGCGTGTCAAAGATGCGGATCAGACGGTTCAGCGGGCGACCGCGTTGGGCGCGCCGAATTTCTCACAACCGGTGGGAACAGGGGAACTGGATATCCCGGCCATTCGGGGCGTTGGTGGCAACGTCGTTCATTTCATCGATGAGAAATCCGATCTCCATCGGGTATGGGACATTGAGTTCGAGCCGGTTGCGAAAACCAAAGCCACCCAACCTGCCGGTCTGCGTCGTATCGACCATCTGGCCCAGACGATGCGTCACGATGAGATGCAAAGCTGGCTACTCTACTACATTTCGACTTTCGAGATGGCAAAATCCCCTATCGTGAACGTCGCCGACCCGTCTGGTGTCGTGCAAAGCCAGGCTATCGAAAGTCCCGAAGGCGAAGTGCGCTTAAACCTGAATGGGGCAGTTGGGCGTCGAACACTGGCGGCGTCATTCCTTGAAGATGGCTTTGGGGCTGGTGTTCAGCACATTGCCTTCCAGTCGGATGATATTTTTGAAACTTCAGCCCAGTTGCGGAAGTCCGGCTTTCCCAGCCTGTCCATCCCGGAGAACTACTACGCTGATCTGCAAGCGACATTCGGATTGGATGACGATTTGGTCGCCCAATTGCGCAGGGGGAACATTCTCTACGATCGGGCGGCGAGTGCTGAGTATTTTCAGATATACAGCCGCCCCATCTTTAACGGCTTCTTCTTCGAAATTGTTGAACGCCGTATGGGCTATGCCGGTTATGGCGCGCGCAATGCACCCATTCGCCTTGCTGCGCAAAGCAAAACCCAGCCGGTGAAAGAGGTGCAGACGCAATGACCGCGCAGATGACAGACGATGAGCGCGCCGTTCGCCAATGGTGGCGTACCTCCATCATCGACATGAAACCCGGACAGATCTCTTTTCGTGGCAACGCCATAGAGGACCTGATCGGAAACGTATCTTTCCCGCAGATGATCTGGCTTATGGTGCGGGGTGATCTGCCCAGCGACGCACAGGCGCGCCTGTTCGAGGCTGCTTTGGTCGCAGGCGTGGATCACGGCCCACAGGCTCCCTCAATCGCGGCTGCGCGTATGGCCGCCACCTGCGGGGTAGGTCTAAATAACGCGATGGCGACTGCGGTGAACATGCTGGGCGACGTGCACGGCGGGGCAGGAGAGCAGTGTGCAGAGCTGTACTATGATATCGCAGCTCGCATGGATTGCGGAGCATCGTTGAATGACGCAGTGAAGGACGGTCTGGACAGCTGGCGCAAGACCTATGGCAAGATAGTCTCGGGCTTTGGTCACAGGTTTCACAAACCTGTCGATCCACGCGCACCCCGATTGATGCAACTTGTTCGAGATGCGGCGGCAGAAGGCACAGTTTCTGGCCGGTTTGCCGATATCGGAGAAGAGGTTCAAGCCGAACTCGGTCGTCAACGAGGCGGTCGGCCAATTGCCATGAATATTGACGGCGCGACAGCTGTGATCTTCTGCGAACTTGGCTTTCCTGCGCCCTTGTCGCGAGGGCTGTTCTGCCTGTCCCGCTCGGTCGGAATACTCGCCCACGCTTGGGAACAGATGAACCAGGGTGGCCGCAACAAAGGGCCGATGCCCCCTAATTACTTACCCCTCTACGAAGACAGGAATGATGACACGTGAGACATCGAAATCCTTCCGGGTCGGCCTTATCGGCTGTGGTCGTATCAGTGATATTTATCTAAAAACACTATCCAAATTCTCAAACGTTGAGGTCGTGGCCTGTGCAAGCCTCGATCCTTCGGAAAGCCGCGCCAAGGCGGATCAATACGGCATCTCCAGGGCCTGCACGCCGGATGAGGTGTTCGATGATCCAACGATTGACTGCGTTCTGAACCTGACTATTCCGGCGGCGCATGCCGAAATCAGCTTGCGCGCGTTGGAGGCGGGTAAGCACGTCTATTCCGAAAAGCCACTGGTCATGAACCGATCGGATGGCAAGGCGATCCTGCATACGGCCACTGAAAAGGGGCTACTTGTCGGTTGCGCGCCCGACACGTTTCTGGGCGGTCGTTGGCAGACCGTTCGGCGCTTGATTGATGAAGGTGCCATTGGAAAGCCGACAGGGGTTTTTGCCCATGTCGGTACCCACGGGACGGAACGCCATCATCCCAACCCGGATTTCTACTACCAAGCGGGCGGAGGGCCTTTGCTGGACCTTGGGCCATACTACCTGACCGCCATGATCTTTTGCCTTGGGCAAATTGACCGGGTCGCCGGAATGGCTCGGCGCACGTTCGACAAAAGGATGATCGAAAATGGCCCTCGCGACGGCGAATGGATGGATGTCGAGGTCGACACGCACTCCCTTAGCCTGCTTCAGTTCTCATCCGGAGCTATAGGGTCGATGACCATGAGCTTCGACATTTGGGACAGCGAAACCCCACGGTTCGAGATCTACGGTGAAAACGGCACCATCAGCATTCCTGATCCTGACCCGGTTCATGGTGCCAATATCTTTCGAGGGGATGTCTGGCTGAAAACGCGGGAGACCTCGCGCTGGTCTCATCAGCCTCGTCTAACCGGCCGCGAAGACTGGCAGGTGGTCGAAAACAAACACGGGTTCAATGAAGACAGCCGCGGGCTCGGCCTTTTGGATCTGGCTTTGGCGGCGCAAGAAGGACGCCAACCCCGTGCAAGTGGAGCGCTTGCCTACCACGTTTTCGAGGTCATGGACGCGATCGAACGGGCACCGAAATTTGGCGCCTATCAGACGATAGAAAGCCGTTGCGCGGCTCCGGAGCTTTTACCGGTCGATTTCCTTAACGATGAAAGGAAGGAATTGGTTCATGCCGATTGAGACACTCGACTTTGCTCAGCCATTCTTTCGCGTCCAGCACATAACTGACGAGCGCAAAATATTTATCGAGGGTCGCGCCATCGTCCTTAACCTTGGGGGGCGAAATCTCTCTGTCGAGGATCAGACCATTGGACCGCTTTCCTCTGTGATCGTGCAAGACAGCACGCTTAGCGGCGTGGAACGTGCAGTCATTGTCCACAATTTCGACGCCCATGCGGATGACAACGAGTTGTTCGCATGGGTGAAAGATACATGGCCATCTGCTTTTGATGTTCGCCGAGAGGAGCGTTTGCGCGGTGTCAGCCACTACATGTCGCCAAAGGTCTTCGTGGGTAACGTTGGACTGACCATGTACCATTCCGGTTCGGTCCCATTGAATGTCGGATTGCACAAGGATCATCCTTTCTGCCCGGTACCGGGGTTTCGCGAAGTGCATACGCAAATCGTAGGCTTTGGCAAAATGCAACAATGCCGCGAACGGGACGTTGAAACCCTCTACCTCGAAGAATTCATGGCCCCCGGCACGACGCACAAGCCGATGTATGACGCTGAAGGCAACTATCCCTGGCATCAATACGAGACGATTACCCCCAGCATCTTCATGGCGGTGGAAGTGCTGCCAGAAGGCGTATGGGTCCCGGAAATGGAGGTTCAGAATGGCTGAGAGACTTTTACCCGACGACCTGAACTTTGACGGCCCTTTCCCCCGGTTGTCTCGCCGTTTGCGGCTGGGCGTTGTTGGCGGAGGACGTATCTCTGTCACGCAAGCGATGGCAGCGAGGATGAGCGACCGTTGGGAGGTCACCGCAGGCGCGCTCAGTTCTGACGCTGCGCGCAGCAAGGCGCGTGGGGCCAAGTGGTATCTGCCAGCAGAAAGGTGCTATTCGTCATACGACGAGATGGCAAGAACCGAGGCGGCGCGCCGGGATGGTGTGGATGCCGTAATGATCACTACCCCGAACCACGTTCATTTCGAAGCGGCCAAAGCGTTTCTGGAGGCGGGCATTGACGTGATGTGCGACAAGCCCCTGACCAACGAAGTCGACGAGGCCGAGGGGCTTGAGGAGATTGCCGCGCGCACGGGACACATCTTTGCTGTCGGCTATGCGATGTCGTGTTTTCCAGTAATCCGTCAGGCCAAACAAATCGTGGCGGAAGGCGGCATCGGTAAAATCAACCAAATCCACGTCGAGTTCATGCAAGACTGGATGACGCCCGATGATGTGGCTGATGCGCCCCATGTCAAATGGCGGCTGGACCCAAAGATTTCTGGTCCGACCAGCTGTGTCGGCGATATCGGAACCCATGCCGCGCATCTCGCCAGTTTTGTCTCGGGCCTGCCCTTGACCAACCTACGGGCCGAGTTTCATGTCTGCGGCGCGCCAAAGCCTTTGGAAGACACGGTATTCATGTTCACCCGCTATCAAAACGAGGTTCCGGGCACCCTGATGGCAACGCGCCTTGCCCCCGGAAACCGGGGCGGGTTGCGGTTGCGGGTCTTCGGCAGCGAAGGGGGCTTGGAGTGGGATCTGGAGAACTCGGAACAGCTGAAGTTCAATCGGTTTGGTGAGCCGGATCGTATCATCAGCCGAGGTCATGGGCACGGCATCGGCCCCGGTGCGGAACGTCTGATCCGTACCGCGCGTGGCTTCCCCGAAGGGATTATCGAAGCTTGGGCCAACCTCTATACGGAATTTGCCATGGCCGTGGCCGCACGTTGGGATGGCGTTACCGTTCCGGCCGATTGGCTTGCTTACCCCAGTGTCGAACAAGGCGCAGACGGTGTCCGATTCATTGATGCCTCTGTGCGCTCTCACCAGTCCGGAGGTGGCTGGGTCACCATCTAATGCTCTGCCAGCACAAAGGTTAAACACGCCCGGGCTATTGCTCGGGCGTTTCTATTTTCTGCTCAGTATTAAAAGTTGATATTTTAAAAAATATCAGATATTTTTTACTACGTGTGATGAATTTAAGATTCGCAGACACATGGAGCTATCGTTCATGGTGAAACCCGAAGAGACTGGCGCAAGCCCCTCTCTGTATTCCTTGGCGCATCTAACGCTGATTGGCTGTACGCCGCCCGAGTTGGTCTATATCGCCGCGCGGGCCGGTTACGATGCCGTCAGCCCCCGATTCATTCCGATGCACGTGCCCGGTGAATTCACTCAATCTCCAATCGACAAGGCACAGGTGCAAGCCACCAAAACTGCTCTCTCTACCACTGGCTTGAAAGTCCTCGATGTCGAACTTGCGCGCATCACGGAAGATGTCGATCCGCGCAGTTTTGAGCCTTCTCTTGAGATCGGCGGGGAATTGGGCGCTAAACGCATGATCATGAGCGCGTGGACCAATACCCTCGATGATCGTGACTTCCTAATCGACGTCTATTCTGAAACCTGCGAACTGGCCGCGCCCTACGGGCTAACAGTGGACCTAGAGTTCCCAAGTTTTTCACGCCTGCGCACTCTGGATGAGGCATTGGATATTGTCCGTGCCTCCGATCAGCCGAATGGCGGAATTCTGGTCGATACGCTTTATTTGCACCTCAGCCGCGTTGATCTGGGAGAGTTGCTACACGTCCCCTCGGACCTGTTTCACTTCCTGCATATCTCTGATTGCCTGCCCGGCATCGCCGATACGCGAGAGGGAATGATCCAACTGGCGCGCGATGCGCGGCTCTATCCTGGCGAAGGTTGGATCGATTTCACCGGCATCATCGAACGGATGCCACCCGTCGACTATTCCATCGAACTGCCCAACCAAAGCCGCGTGGCCGAATTGGGGTTCGAAGAACACGCGCGTCGCTGTCTCAGCCACGCCAAGCGAACATTCGGCGGGGCGCGGTCACAGCGCCGCACGCCTGATGCTGCATTTCTAAAACACCAAGAGGATCATCATGGGCAAAGAGCTCACTGAAAACGACCGCAACATGGCGGCCGATATGCTGGCACGCGCCCGCGCTGCCATGGCCGAAATCGAGGATTGGGATCAGGACAGGCTGGACCGGCTGTCTCAGGCCATTGCGTGGTATGCGGGGAACGAGAAAACCTTCACGCGTTTAGCCCAGCAGGGCGTGGACGAAAGCGGTATCGGAGATCGCGCAGGGCGTCCTGCGAAGCGCTTCAAGATTCACATGGTGCTGCGAGATGTCTTGCGCACACCCTCGACCGGTATCGTCGAGGTGGATGAGGAAAAAGGTCTGGTGAAATATGCCAAACCTGCCGGTGTGATCGCCTCACTGATCCCGATGACGAACCCGGCGATGACTCCACCGGTGACCGGCGTGTCCGCCGCGAATGCCCGGAATGCGGTCATCTTCAGCCCACACCCACGAACCGCCCATACCACCTTTGAGATGGTCGAGGTCATGCGCGCAGCTTGTCGTGCTGCCGGTGCCCCCGAGGACTTGTTTCAGTCCATTCGCAAACCGTCGATCCCATTGACGCAACATCTGATGGAGATCTGTGATCTGACGCTGGCGACGGGCGGCAAGCCGATGGTCAAAGCGGCCTACAGTTCTGGGCGCCCGGCCTATGGTGTCGGCGCGGGCAATTCGTCCATCGTCATCGATGAAACCGCCGATCTGGACATCGCCGCGCAGAACACTCGCATTTCAAAGACCTCCGACTTTGGGTCGGGCTGCTCGGCCGACGGCAACATCATCATCCAGCGCTCAGTTTACGACGATATGGTCAAGGCGCTTCAAGCCGAGGGCGGCTACCTGTGTTCGGATGAAGAGAAGGCCATGCTCGAAGCGGCCATGTGGGATGAAAAGGGAAACCGTACGTTTCCAACCATCGCCTGTCCGCCGCAGCAAACGGCCAAGGTCGCCGGTTTTAGCATCCCCGAAGATCGCAAGTTTCTGATGGTTGAAAATCAGGGGCAAATCGGCCCGCAGCACAAGTTCTCCAAGGAAAAACTGACCACTCTGATGGCGCTTTATCACTTCGACACGTTCGATGACGCGCTGGAAACGGTCAGCCAGATCTACAACACCGGGGGCAAAGGTCACTCCTGCGGCATCTACAGCCACAACGACGATCACATCGATCGGTTAGCGCGCTTGGCCCCGGTTAGCCGCATGATGGTGCGACAGCCACAATCGAAGGCCAACGCAGGTGCCTGGACCAACGGCATGCCTATGACCAGCAGCCTGGGCTGCGGCATCTGGGGCGGCAACATCACCAATGAAAACGTCACCATGAAACACATGATGAACTACACCTGGGTCAGCCGTCCCATCCCCGAGGATCGCCCCTCGGAGCCGGACTTGTTCGGTGAGTTCTACGGACAGGAGGTCGCGTGATGGACGGAGCTAAATTGGAAGGCAAAACCGTTGCTGAGCACATCGTCGATTTCCTTGAGCGTCGTGAGGTCAAACATGTGTTCGGTCTATGCGGTCACACGAATATAGCGGTTCTGGCCGCGCTGGCGGAAAGCCCCATCGATTTCGTCACCGTACGGCACGAACAAATAGCCAGCCACGCGGCGGACGCTTATGCCCGCGTGACGGGCAAGGCCTCGGTGGTTTTGTCTCACCTCTCCCCAGGTTTGACAAACTGCGCCACCGGGGTCGCCAATGCCGCGCTGGACTGTATCCCCATGGTCGTAATTGCAGGTGACATTCCCACGCATTACTACGGCAAACATCCGCATCAGGAGGTGAACCTGCACGCGGACGCGGCCCAGTGGGAGATCTATCGCCCCTTTGTCAAACGTGCATGGCGCGTAGATCGAGCGGACCTGATGGCCGAGATTCTGGAAAAGGCGTTTCATCTTGCCGAAAGTGGCCAGCCCGGGCCGGTGCTGGTCAATGTGCCGATGGACATCTTTTCAGAGGTGATCCCCTCCGACAGTTTCGACCGTATCCGCGACAACACGCGCGCGCTCAAGAAACCGTCGATTGACGACGAGACAGCGCGAGAGATTGTCGAAGCGTTGGCGAAGGCCGAAAACCCGGTTGCTTATGTCGGCGGCGGCATCCTGCTGGCGCAAGCCAGTGAGGAATTGCGCGGATTCGTTGAGCATATGGGTATGCCAGTCGCACATTCCCTGATGGGCAAAGGGGCGCTGCGGGATGATCACCCGCTCGTGCTGGGCATGACCGGCTTTTGGGGCACAGAACTGGTCAACCAGTCATGCTTGAACGCAGACTACATCTTTGCCGTGGGCACCCGGTTCAAAGAGGCCGATTGCTCCAGTTGGTATCCCGGCTATACGTTCAACATTCCCGGATCGAAGGTCATTCATATCGATATCGAACCGCAGGAGATCGGCCGGAACTATCCCACCGAGATCGGGGTGGTTGCAGATGCCAAAGCCGCTTTACGAGTCCTCAACCGGGTCGCCCGCGAGATGTATCCGGACGGCTTCAAACGCCCCGCGCTGGAACAGAAGATCGCCGACTTCCGAACGGACTTCAAAGCGCGCAACGTGGAAATGGCGACCTCATCTGCCTTTCCAATGATGCCCGAGCGCATTCTGGCAGATACCCGCAAGGCACTGCCCGAGGATTCCATCATCACCACGGACGTTGGATGGAACAAGAACGGTGTCGGGCAACAGTTCGACATTTTGACGCCGGGTTCAATCCTGACCCCGGGCGGGTTCGCAACGATGGGTTTCGGCCCTCCGGGCGCGATCGGCGCGAAACTGGCAGCCCCGGATCGCGTGGTGCTTAGCCTCGTTGGCGATGGTGGGTTTGGTCAAAACCCGTCAATGCTGGCGACAGCGGTCGAGCTTGATCTGGGCATCATCTGGCTGGTTATGAACAACAACGCCTTCGGAACGATCGCCGGCCTTCAAAAAGCGCACTACGGTCTGACCTATGGAACCACCTTCCCCGGATCAGCCGCCGCACCCGCTAACGGACCGGGCTATGCCGACATAGCGCGAGCCTACGGCGCGGAAGGGCACAGACTCAGCGCTGCTGACGAGTTGTTGCCCGCATTGGAAGCGGCAATCGCCAGCGGTAAACCAACTGTCCTTGATGTCCCGATGATCAACAATCCGACGCCAACGACCGGGCATTGGAACATCCTCGACATCTATTCGCCAGACAGGGATGTTTCGCACGTCGCAACCTGACGTAGTTTAGAATTTGGGCGTACTTCTACGCACAAGGCACTTGCCTATGTCTGCGAAACAGAACGGCAAGTGCCGCTATGCTCAGGTTCAATATCATGGGCCAACATTGCGTCGTAGAAGAGATGATCTCTTCAACTGAAACATAACCGGCATCGGAAAAAGCTTGTAAGTGTTTTGGGTCAGAAATGCTTGACGTTTGGGTCGGAATTGAATGACGGAATTTACCGATTTGCTGAGGTTTTAGGTGTCAATTGAGTCAATTATCAGTGACGTTCCACAGTACTTGTTGAACGTCACACGAACCTGACCCAACCGTCACAGTTGGACCAGAAACAAGGTGAACGTTCGACACTGGAAGACACCCCAAAAATTCTCCTATTAGAAACGAAAACAGTTCCTGAGCTGCAGATCTGTTGCTGGAGCTAGAAATTATTCCAACTTTTTGGGTGTCGGTTAGCTGTTACTCGCGGCCCTAAGCTGACCTCCACAGCCCGGTCATGATGCTGCGGCGCGGCCCTTCGATCCGGACATTCGCTGCGAACGCGAAACTTGAGACTGATCGAACTCACAGTTTGCGGACAAAAGCGCTATCGTCACCATCGCAAGCAATGACGGTTGTCAGCCCAAACCGCAAATTCATAACTAGACTTTGCGATTCCGGCTCAGTCGGCTCTTCAGGCGATGTAGTTGGAGTCTGTATCGGCGCAGCACTCGTTCACAAACGCAACAAGTCTATGATTGCGAAGCAGCGCAGGTCCTAAATCCAGCTATTCAGGAAAATGAATTTTGCTAGCACCATTTCCTTGCACCTGCCCGCCCTTTGCCTTGGCTTGAAGCCGTTTTTGTCGGCTGACCGGTTTGTACGAGCCTCAAAAATCCCGTAAAATTTTCACCAGCGTTTTTGAGTGTCGAATCTCTCCGGTGGCAATAAGGTCCCTCATGAACCTCTCGAGTACATCTGGGTCAAGTGACTTGAGTACCACCGCGAGATCAAACTCGCCGGATACTCCATAGCAAGCAGAAACCCATCCGGATGTGCGTATCAGCGATGAAAATTTCTCGACCTCTCCCCGTTTGACCGTCTGAACCAGAATGATGGCGCCCAGCCCGTCGTCACCCTGTCCGCGCTCATCAATCGTGTAGCGCGCGATCCTGCCGCTGGACTCAAGACGGGCAATCCTCGCGACAACGGCGGTTCTTGACCGACCGACTTTGCGTGAAATCTCCGCAACCGGCATGCGCGCATCCGTTCTGAGAATCGCGAGGATCTTTTCATCTATTTGGTCGACCATCTGTACTCGTCCCCTTTGTCCGCCCAAACCGAAGACAATAGTCAAAATGACTAGCCGTTTGTTTGATCTAGCACGCGACAAACCGGACGGACATCTGCAATCTTTCCCTCATGAACATTCACCCACTTGAATCATCCATATCTGTGCGTGCTCGTGCACTGGAAGCGTCAAAGATTCGTGCGGTTGCAGAAAGCGCAATGGGACAGAGTGATGTCATTCTTTTGTGGTTTGGCGAAGGCGCTTGGGACACCAACCCCTTGATTGTCGAGGCCGCGGTCAAGTCCCTGCGCTCAGGAAACCACATGTATCAGCCGAATAATGGCAGCATAGCGCTGAGGGATGAGATCTGTCGGTATCAACAGGAACTGACGGGAACGACCCTCACGCGTGACCGCGTGACGATGACGCCATCGGGCATGCAGGGACTTAGGCTGGTTGCGGAACTGCTCGTCACGCCCGGTGACCGGGTGGTTGTGATCGAGCCAAACTGGCCGAACATTGCCGCAGCATTCCAGAACTCGGGGGCCGACATCTGCCGATTGGCACTGCATCCCAAGGACGGCTCGTGGTGGTTGGACATAAACGCGCTGCTGGACATGCTGACGCCGGAAACGACTGCGGTGCTAATCAATTCACCCAATAACCCGACGGGCTGGGCCATGCCCATGGAAGACCAGACATTTCTTCTGGACCACTGTCGCACGAACGGGATTTGGGTCGTCTCGGATGATGTCTATCGTCGATTGTATCGGCATGGAAATGTCGCTCCCTCATTTCTGGATATCGCCAACGCAGAAGATCGGCTGATTTCCGCCAATTCGTTTTCCAAGGCCTGGAGCATGACGGGGTGGCGGCTGGGATGGATCGTCGCCCCTGCTGCGGTGGAGGCGAAACTCGGTCAGCTTACGGAATTCAATACATCCTGCACCGCAGGTTTTGTGCAGGACGCTGGCGTTGTGGCTCTGAGAGACTGCGAGCCGGCAGTCACCGAGCTCAGAGACCGCATTCAGGTCGGGTATCAGCTCACGTCGGAATTTTTGTCTGGCCTTGAACGGGTCAGGTTTATCGAACCCGACGGGGCGTTCTACAGCTTTTTTCGCGTCGACGGCATGTCAGACAGCTATAAGGCAGCGACGGTTATTTTGGAAGCAACCGGAGTTGGATTGGCCCCCGGAATTGCCTTCGGGGACAGCGGTGAAGGATATCTGCGCCTTTGCTACGCGCAACCGGCTGAGACGCTGAGGACCGCATTCGAACGCCTCGAACCCGTCCTTAGGCGTCAAAAAGAACCACAGATTCCAGGGGTACAGAGATGAAAGATCACATCGCAGTTATTACCGGAGGTGCGCAGGGCATCGGGTTTGAAGTCGCGCGCCAGTTGGTCGAACGTGGCGTACGCGTTGCGAGCTGGGATTTGGACACGACAAACGCGGAAGCGATGGCAAAACTCGGTGGCGATTCAGTCGCCGTGCCTTGCGATGTGTCAGATCCTAGCCAGATCGAAGCTGCGTTAGACGAAACAGTTTCGCGCCTTGGTGCGCCCGATATTGCAGTCAGCAGTGCTGGTATCACGGGGCCGAATTTAACCTTGGAAGACTACGATATCGCGGCCTGGAAAAAGGTGTTCTATGTCAATGTTCATGGCACGTTCATGTTCAATCGCGCCTGTGTACCAGGTATGAAGGCCACGGGGTATGGGCGGATCTTGAACATTGCATCTGTCGCGGGGAAAGAAGGCAATCCGAACGCTTCGGCCTATTCGGCATCCAAGGCGGCGGTCATCGGGTTGACCAAGTCGCTCGGCAAGGAATTGCCCGGGCACGACATCGCGGTTAATTGCGTCACGCCCGCCGCAGCAAAGACCCGGATCTTCGACCAGATGAGCGACGAGCACATCAGCTACATGCTGTCAAAGATACCTCGTGGGCGCTTTCTAGCCGTTGAAGAGGCCGCAACATGATTGTTTGGGCTGTCTCTTCTGAAAACTCTTTTACGACCGGCGCAGTGTTTGACCTGTCCGGTGGACGGGCAACCTACTGATCCCAAAGACGTTGCGGAGTGCCCATTTTTGTCGCTGGCTTTGGGCTTTGAGGCAACCATTTGAATGAGGAAAGACAATGAAACTCCTTCGCTACGGCCCAAGGGGCGCAGAAAAACCGGGAATGCTTGATCCTGACGGCGAGATCCGGGATCTCAGCGCCGTCGTCGCTGACATCGCAGGTGACGTGCTTTCGGATATGAAACCACTGCAAGATCTGGATCCTTATGGCCTTCCGAAAGTGGAAGGCGCGCCGCGACTTGGTCCTTGTGTCGGCGGCACAGGGAAGTTCATGTGCATCGGATTGAACTACGCAGATCATGCCGAGGAAAGCGGTATGGCGGTGCCGTCCGAGCCGGTGTTGTTCATGAAGGCGACGTCAGCGATCTGTGGCCCGAACGACCCGATCGTCATCCCGCGTGGCAGCACAAAAACCGATTGGGAGGTTGAACTGGGCGTGGTGATCGGCAAGACGGCAAAGCATGTGACCGAAGTCGAGGCGCTCAATCATGTCGCCGGGTATTGTGTCATCAACGATGTCAGCGAGCGTGCGTTCCAACTTGAACGGCAGGGACAATGGTCCAAGGGCAAGTCCTGCGACAATTTCGGACAGACAGGCCCGTGGTTGGTGACCCGCGATGAGATTGAAGACCCGCAAGACCTGTCGATGTGGCTCAAGGTTAACGGCACTGCGATGCAAGATGGGTCTACGCGGACAATGGTCTATGGTGTAGCGCATCTGATCAGCTATCTCAGCCAGTTTTTCACTTTGCATCCCGGCGACATTATTTCGACCGGTACACCTCCTGGGGTTGGAATGGGGCTCGCGCCGCCACGCTACTTAAGGTCAGGAGACGTCGTCGAACTCGGTATTTCAGGGTTGGGCCAGCAGAGGCAGGACTGCATCAACGACACTTGATCGGAGGATAGGGTCAACAATTGCCGCAACTGACTGACACCAAGGCTACAGCAAGATGATTAGGTATCGATAGGGCAAGGCCCGATCCGGTGCCGCGCAACGAGAGGGAGAAATCATGGGAAGACTAAGGGGCAAAACCTGCCTGCTGACTGCGGCTGGACAGGGTATCGGTAGGGCAACGGCTCTCGCCTTTGTTTCAGAAGGTGCACGCGTCATTGCAACCGACATCGACGAGACGGCACTGGCAGAACTCCAAGGTGTGGAATCGCGGAAATTGGATGTGCTGGATTCAGAGGCGATCACTTCAATCGCCGCTGAATTCACAGGGATTGATGTGTTATTCAATTGCGCCGGCGTCGTCGCGAACGGCTCACTCCTCGATTGTGACGAGGAGACTTGGGACTTTTCCTTCAGTCTGAACGTGAAGGCCACCTACCGTATGACCCGCGCCTTTCTGCCCGGGATGATCGCAAATGGCGGTGGGTCTATCATAAATATCGCCTCGGTTGCCTCTTCCGTCATCGCAGCGCCAAGCCGTTGTGCCTATGGCGCGACTAAGGCAGCGGTGATCGGGTTGACCAAATCGGTGGCGGCAGATTTCATCACGGAAGGAATTCGCTGCAACGCCATATGTCCAGGCACCGTCGACTCCCCATCGCTCGAGACCCGGTTGCGCGAGACAGGCGACTACGATGCGGCCCGCAAAGCATTCATCGCACGTCAGCCCATCGGCCGCATCGGCAAGGCCGATGAAATCGCTGCGCTGGCCGTTTATCTGGCATCCGACGAAAGCGCCTATACCACCGGGGTCGCGCATGTCATCGATGGCGGCTGGTCGAATGTTTGAGAGCTCGCCCTTGTTCGTGTTTTGAGAATGTCAGCGTAACTAGTCAAAGGAAAATACGCAGCTGAGCACTATGCTGCATCGGACGTTTTGAGTCCTGACCAGTTCGATGCACCCTCCATGGATTATGCCACCATCCAGGCAACAGCGCGCAGCCGGTCACCCGCAAAAACACATGAATTCAAGTTCATTTGAAGTTGGGACAGCCTTAAGGTGTCACTGCTATCTCCAACACCATTCAGAGATGTGTGGGGCCTAAAGTATTCATTATTTCAAGGGCCTCACATAAGGTAGCGGCTGGGAGTGTCAAAATGAGCGTCGCCCGAAATACTGCATTTGCTGCGAGTCTTGTGTTCGCCTTGACCTATCAGGTAGGCGCTGATGAACTCAATGTCAGTTGCGGCGTAACTGAGCTGCTGCATACCAACACGTCTATCAAGTTCGTCGGAGCTGACCCCACATACGCAGAAATTGGAGACAGGCGTATACTTCACTGGTTTCTTGAAGACCGCGACGGCTTCTATGTCGGTGAGTTCGATGTGGTTACAACGGTGCTGGGCGGTACAGCGGACATGGGTCACTACGTGAGGGTGGACGGGTCGATCAACTTACCTAATGGAAGTCTATTTGTAGCGACAAGCACGTTGCTCAATGATGCCTCAAACACTTTGAACTCGGGCAATCCGAAGGAGGTTATCGACTGGGCAATCGTCGGAGGAACGGGAGACTTCTCGGAGGCCAGAGGAGTGCTTTCAATCGTTGTGCCGGAAGAAGGTTCTCAACACCTAGAAAATCGTCCCATGACGCTCAACATAGCCTGTTAGCCGGGCAGGATGCAAAAAGCGTATTAGTGATGAGTTTTAGATCCCTGTCGGCGCTACCTCCAAATCCAGCGACATCAGGCAATTCCGCTGTTCCCTCAGGACTTAGCAAAGACACCGAGGGGCCGCCGTTACGGCAAGCAAAGGAAGTCTCTCTAGTCTTCACTATGCAATGTTGAAAATAGAGCTAGAGCCACTTCCAAATAACCCCTAATTCCCCTAGCGATACCAAGCGCGTATCTTCTGTGTGGGATTCACAAAGCGGAGCGACAAGGTAGGCACCTCTTTTCATCAGACCGACAAGGCGCTTTTCATATTCGGCCTCGGCTGTATGGGCCGATGATAACATTTTCCGAACCTATAGACGCGTAGCACGCCGGAGACATCCGAATTACTCTGATCGTGAACAAAGAGCATGAAGCAGTTTTGGAAAACGGATTTCTGGATTGTTTCGCCAAACTACCGAGAGGGTCTAGTGTTGGCTCAAGGATCTGTTGGGCTAGAAATCTTCAGTATTTGAAGGTTCAGATATCATCAAAGGCGATATCGGGGTTAGTCGGCCAAGGCTATCAACGTCGGCTACAGCGATTTCTTGACCGGGCGCGTCTAGCGATACCCATCTTCTCCGTCCGCGTGCAACTTTGGACCGCGCTCCTCAATTGGTTCAAGCGCGTTTGCGGTCGTTCGGTTGGGCGCGTCATGGACATCTGTGAGGCGCGCTGTGCCCGGCTTTGCCCACTTCACCGCGTTGCGCAGAACCTGCTGAACAGTCTCGTCGTGGTAGGTGGGATAGGTTTCGTGTCCGGGCCGGAAATAGAAAATATTGCCGGCGCCACGTCGATAGGTCAGACCGGATCTGAAGACCTCTCCGCCTTGAAACCAGCTGAGAAAGACCGTTTCCAACGGCTCTGGAACGCTGAATGGCTCGCCATACATTTCCTCGTGCTCAAGTTCGAAAAAGCGCGACAGTCCCTGCGTGATTGGATGCCCGGGGGCGGTCACCCAGAGGCGTTCTCGTTCGCCAGCTTCGCGCCAGGTCAACGCACACGGGGTGCCCATAAGTTTTTTGAAGATTTTGGCAAAATGCGCAGAGTGCAAAAGGATCAAGCCCATCCCTCCGAATACGGCGTCGGCGACGCGGTCTACCACCTCGTCAGAGACATCGCCATGTGCCGCATGCCCCCACCAGAGCAGCACGTCAGTGCCATCCAGCCGGTCTTGGGGCAGCCCATGTTCCGGTTCCTGCAAAGTAGCGGTTGTCGCAGTGATATCAGGGTCTTGGTCAAGCGCGGCGGCGATGCAGCCATGTATGCCATCGGGATAGAGCGAGGCGACAATCTGATTGGTCTGTTCATGGACGTTTTCGCCCCAGACAACGGCGTGGATCATAGTCAAAAGCCTCCGATCAGTTTTTCTTTCGGGGCGCGGCGGTGCTTGTGCGGCGGATCAGTTCGGGCGCGATGATAACCGGCTGGTCGGCATCTTCCTCTGCATTCAGGATCGAAACGAGCTTGCGGCAGGCCAGTTGCCCCCATTCCCGGCGTGGCAAACGGATGCTGGACAGGCCCGGGTTGAAGACCGCGGCATAAGGCATGTCGTCGTAGCCTATCACCGATATGTCTTCTGGCACGCGCACACCGGCGCGGACCAGCCCATGCAACAGGCCGGTTGCTGTTTCGTCATTGTGCACGAACACAGCCGTTGGCAGTTCACCTGATGCAAGCAAGTGTTCTGCGGCCTGCAACCCGTAGTCTACAGAGAGCGTCCCCACCAGTTCACGGTCTCTTAGCAACGGGATGCCTGCGTTCTTCAAAGTCTGCGAAAAGCCGCGATAACGGCGTTCAAACCCGTTGGCGTGTAGTGGTCCGCAGACTTGAACAATGTCGCGGTGGCCAAGCTCTATCAAATGCCCCGCAGCCAGTCGCCCTCCCAACACATCGTCAGTTCGCACTGTGGGAAGGTCGATTTCTTTGTGGCCGCCACAAGAGACAACAGGTGGTCCCGAATAAACGCCTTCCGCATCGCTGGGCAACAGGTCTTCCAAAAAGCCGTGAGTGTTGAGGATCAGCCCGCCGGCTTTGTTCATCAAAAGCATGTCCGAGAATGCGCGTTCGCTTTCAGCGTCTTCTGAAGTGTCGCCAATCAGAAGAACATAGCCATGCGCGCGCGCTTCTTCCTCGATGCCCTTGAAGAACTCTGCGAAGAAGGCATTTGTGATTTCGGAAACAAGGACAAGCAGGGTTTTGCTGCGCCCGCGGCGCAAATCGCCCGCCGCCTGGTTGGCCCGATACCCCAAACGCTTCATGGTTTCGAAAACATGCTCGCGGGTTGCGGCTTTCACATCGTCGGGGCGTGACATCGCTCGGCTGACGGTGGCGATAGACACGCCAGCCTCACGCGCCACATCTTTGACCGTTGGACGCTTTGAAATCATTTCACCTACCAGTCTGTCTCAGGCCGCAATTGGACGCCCTTGCTCGTTAAATTTATGAATGAATTCCGGTTTGGGCCGCAAGTGGATGGTGTCGCCCACGATTTGCGTGTGCTGCCCATCCAGGCTGACGGTCAGAACGCCCGCGTCCGGCACCCGAACGTAAAGTATCGTATCATGTCCCAGACGCTCGACCAGTGTGACGGTGCCCTCCCAGGCGTCATCGGCGGCACCGACGGTGAAATGCTCGGGGCGCACGCCCATGGTTGTGGCGCCCAAAGCCTGGGCGTAGCGACCTTTGACAAAGTTCATCTTTGGCGAGCCGATGAAACTAGCAACAAATTCGGTGGCGGGGTGGTTGTACAACTCCATCGGGCTGCCGACCTGTTCGATGTAACCGCCGTTCAGTACAACGATACGGTCTGCCATGGTCATCGCTTCGACCTGGTCGTGGGTGACATAGATCATCGTCGTCTCCATGCGTTGATGCAGTTCGCTGATCTCGACCCGAGTTTCCGATCGAAGCGCAGCGTCGAGGTTTGACAGCGGCTCATCCAGCAGAAACACCTGCGGATTGCGGACAATGGCGCGACCGATGGCAACACGCTGACGCTGACCGCCAGACAGCTGGCCTGGCTTTCGATCCAGGAAGGGGCCTAACTTTAGCGCGTCGGCGGCGTCCTGAACCTTTTTGGCGATTTCCTCCTTCGACCGCCGCTCAAGGTTCAGAGAGAAACCCATATTCTCAGCAACCGTCATCTGTGGATAAAGCGCATAGGACTGGAACACCATGGCAATGTCGCGTTGGCGCGGGGAAAGGTCATTGGCGCGTTTGTCGCCGATCATCAGATCGCCCCCTGTCACCTTTTCGAGGCCAGCAATCATTCGCAAAAGCGTGGATTTCCCGCATCCTGAAGGCCCCACAAACACGATGAATTCGCCATCCGCAATCGACAGGTTGATGTCGTGCAGGACTTCGACATCGCCATAGGCCTTGGACAGGTTCCTGAGTTCAACTCCAGCCATTTCTTCCTCCCTTATCCGGCCACCAGCGGCGCGCGGATGATTTTCCTGACGGTGTCCAAAGACGCGGCCTGTAAGCGGCGCTGAGAGGACCCTGACAAAATCGCCCCTATGTCGTGCACGATCATGTCGCCAATCGGATGGCGACCGCCTTCCACGGCGGCGGCCCGATGCGGGGACCAGATGACGTTGTCGGCCTGGCGGAATTCAGCCCGCTTGGATACAGGTTCCTGCGGAAACACGTCACTGGCAACGCGAATGCGCCCGGTGCTGGCGGCCTCGACCAGGGCGTCGAAATCGACAAGGTGGGACCGGCTGATGACAACGACCAGCGTTCCGCGTTTCATCTGTTCAATGAGGGCTCGGGACACCAGTTGATAATTTTCTTCGGTCGGAGTTGCTGCAATGATCACAAGGCGGTTCTGGGTGACCACCTGTTCCAAATCGCAAAATTCAACGCCTTCGCAGGTCGCGCCGCTTGCCTTCAACCAGGGATCAAAGGCTTCGATCCTCGGTGCGAACGGGGCAAGAAGGCGTACGCATTCCTGCGCGATCGATCCGAACCCGACAAACCCGATATGTTGACCATAAAGCGAAAAATCCGTGCCAATATTGTCGTTGAACCAACGCTCCGAGCCGCTGCGGAAACGTTCATGTTCGTCAACGATGCCACGGCCGCCGGCAATCATCAGACCCAGCGCCATCTCTGCAACCGAGCGTCGAAACCCCGGCGCGCAGGACAGCACTTCGATGCCGCGTTCGAAACATGCGTCATAGTCCAACCCGGTCTGGAAGGTGCCCGAGACCTCGATCACCGCGCGAAGGTTTTTGGCTGCATCCAATTCCTGCCGGTTCAGTTCCGGCTTGGCGGCAGCGATAAACTCTGCCTCCGGTAGCCGGGCAAGAAAGTCCTCCCGCGGCATCGCCCAGTTCACGCCACCATGGATGTCGCAAAGGTCACAAAGGGCTGCATAGGCCGTCGGGCGAAAAAGCTCTTCCAACTGACGAAAGTACTGATCCAGGATAAGAAGGGGTTTAGACATGCATCGCCTCACTTCACCGCGCCGGCTGTCATGCCGCGCACGAAATGACGTTGGAAAAACAAAAACAGCAGTACGACCGGGATGGCCATGATGATCGTACCGCTCGACAGACCGGTCACGTCGCGGGTCATTGTGCCTTGAAAGTTCAAAAGCCCGACCGACAGCGTGCGCATTTCATCCCGGGTCAACAGCAACAGCCGGAGAAGCAGGTCGTTCCAGCTCCAGAGAAATTCCAGCAGCGCGGTGGTCACCACTGCGGGCGTGGCAATCGGCATGACGACGCGGCGATAGATCTGAAATTCAGTGGCGCCGTCGATCCGGGCCGCTTCGTGCAGCGCCTTTGGAACGCCTTGAAAAAACGATGAGAACATGAAGACGAAAACCGACACCGCAAGGGCGAGGTCCGCGAAAATAACCCCCAGATGGGTGTTGAGCAGGCCAAAGGATCGGACGATTTGAAACAGCGGCAGAACAATTGCCGTCACTGGGATCATCAGGCCGATCAGGAACAGGATCTGCAGCACCACCTTGCCGCGAAACTCCATGAACACCATGGCATAGGCCGCCAGCGAAGCGATGAAGATCATGACTACGGCGTCCACGGCCGAGATAATCAGCGTGTTGAAGAAATACACGCGAAAGCCCCCATCGGTCCAAACTCGGGCATAGTGTTCAAACGTTACGCTGATCGGCGGGTACCAGGGTGGATTCACCAGCTCTGTCGTGGGCTTCAGCGATGTGAAGACCGTCAGAATAAGCGGCGAAACCATCACCACGGCGATGACACCCAGAATGAACAGAAGAATCCAGCGTCCCATCACCGGTCCTCCTTGTTTTGGATTTGCATGTAGATGATTGTTGCAATGCTGACGATCACCAGCAGCGCAACACCAATGGCCGAGCCATAACCGTACTGATTTTCAAGTGCTCCACGCTTGTACATGTAGGTCGAAAGAATTTCGCTGAACCGGATCGGGCCGCCCTGGGTCGTGGCCCAGACGATGTCGAAAACCTTGAACGATTGCGTCAGCGTCAGAATGAAGACCACAGCCGTCACAGGCCGCAGGGCGGGCAGTGTGACATAGCGGAAAGACTGCAGCGGATTGGCGCCATCGACCCGCGCGGCCTCGTACAGATCTTCGTCGACGGCCTGAAGTCCGGCGAGGAAGATGATGACGCTCAGGCCAATGGTCGACCAACTATGCGCAAGCGCCAGTGCGTACAGCACGACGTCGGGGCTTCCGAGCCACGGGGTGGCGAATGCCCCTAAACCTATGTTTTCAAGCACCTGATTGATGACACCGGTCGGCTGATACATCCAGCGCCAGATCGTTGCGACCGCCATCGGAGAGATCACCACCGGAAGAACGATGCATGTCTGGATCAGCAGCCGCGCCTTCCAGACCCGAGCAAGCATGGCAGCGATCACGAGGCCAAGTCCGACATTGATGAAGATGATCACTGCGGACCAGACAAAGGTGTTGCGAAACGCCTCCCAGAAGATCTTGTCAGAGAACAGTTTTTGATAGTTTTCCAACCCGACAAAGGTTCGTTCGGGGCTGATACCGTCCCAATCGGTAAAGGAATATTCCAATACCGAGTAGGTCGGATAGATCGCAAAAACGATATAGATCGTCAGCGCGGGCAGCAGGAACAGAACGGGGTTCAGCCGCTGCGCTAGTTTGGAATCCGGGTCGAGAAACATGGCTAAACCTTCGACAAATGCGCGTGGTTCCGGGGGCTCTCGCCAGTCCCAGGACGGGGGCCTTGAGGACTGGCGGATGGTTGAAGCGCCTTACCGTTCGGCGATGCCGCCCGGCAGCATGATTTCACCGGCTTCTTTTGCGGCCGCCCATGCGGATTGCATTTCTGCGGTGAATTCCTCCGGCGTCATGACGTCCAGTAGTAGAGCCTGCAACCCATCATATGAAACAGTCGTCAGGCTACCTGGTGTGATGGTGTCCAGAAACGCCGGAACGGACCCGTTTGCCGCGTAGTCATCCGATGCTTTCCATATGTCCACCGCCAAGGCCGGCATCTGTGCCTCGCTCAACGCTTGATCAAGCGGACCGACAGGGACTGTACCGGCGTTCAGCAGCGCGACCCGACCTTCCTGCGACGCGAACATGTAATTCATGAAGTCGATCGCGGCGTCCTTGTTGTCAGATCTTTCGCGAATGTACCAGCCGCTGCCGATGGAATTGGTCGGGTGGATTTTCTGACCTTCCTCGAATGGAGGAACAGCAAAGACGCTAAAGTCGCCGATGCGATCACCGGCGGCTTCGGTTCCGCCGCCTATGACCCAAGGTCCGGTAAAGGTCATTGGCACTTCACCCGCCCAGAAGCGGTCCATCAATTCGCCGTATCCAATTGCAACAGGCGTCGGCCCGAACCAGCCCGCTTTGCCCATTTCCTGAAGTTTTGCGGATGCGGCTACAAAGGGGGCGTCGATCCATGCGCCATCGCCGAACAGCACATCCTCGATACCTTCAGGCCCAGCGTAACGACCAAACATCATGGATTGCCAGTGCGAAACGGGCCATTTGTCGGCAGCGCCAAGACCGATGGGCGTGTCGAAGCCTGCGTCCTGTAGTTTCGCAACGGCGGCTTCCATTTCTGCCCATGTGGTGGGCACCGAAATCCCGTTCTCGTCAAAGATCGCCTTGTTGTAGAACATGCCGGTCGTCTCGACTTCGTTGCCAAAGGCCCAAAGCTTGCCGTCGCTTGATGTTTGCACGACGATGCCTTCGGGGATCGTGCCGCTCCAGTCGTTTGCGAAATAGGCATCTGTCAGATCAGCAACCAGCCCACCCGCGATCAGGGCCGCGGGTTGGCCGGGGCCGGTCCCGAACGAGAAAAGATCAGGCCCTTCACCCGCCGAAAGGGCAGGGATCAACGCCGGGTTAAACAAGTCGGATGAGTTTTTGACAATTGTGACCTTAACACCCGAACTCTGCGCGTTATACGCCTCTGCAAGATCATCGTAGATATTTGTTTGCCCCGGTTCACCGGCGACCCAAACCACCACTTCTGATTGCGCATATGTCACGATCGGCAAGACCGAAATCGCTGCTGCGACCGCGCTGGCTCTGACAATCCTGTTCATGTTTTCCTCCCAATTTCGTTGATTCTCTGCTTAAAAATGTATACGATTACATAGAAATGTAAACGAATACATTGGTCGATTTGGCTTTGGTTGGATCTTGCCATCAGACGCACCATGGTATTTGGGGGCCGTCTTTACGTCCGCTTTTGGCGCTTAATCGTAGCATCCGGTCATCATGCCCAATGTCCGGTATGGGCCGGTCTGCGTAAACCGCTGGCGGCGGGGCAAGGGCCTGTACTGCAACGGCACCGAGGTCCGTTATGAGCCCGTAGCGAGAAATGCTGCAAACTGCTCGAACTTTAGCGTTGCGCTGCAAACCGGACATTTCAAAGTCATTGGTAAACCCAACCCAGACAAGGTCCAGCCCTGAAGTTCGATGGAAACCAGCACCAAGACATGAATTTCCCTGACACTCGCATCAGATATCAACCGTCTCCTTCCTGTGCATTTGTGCGCTATTTGAAACGCAATTTCATCGGCGGCTGACGTTGCCGATCTGTTAAGAGTTCGTCTATGCTTTGGCGCGTTGCCGGAGTTCTACTTCACCCAAGTCATGAGATTTTACGCGCCTCACACAACCTCCCTAACGCTGCCTTCCGGACATCGTTTTCCGAAGGGCAAGTACAACATGCTACACGCGCTGCTGCTGAAAGATGATATTCTTCAGGCGGCACAGCTGGCGGAGTCTTTGCCAGCCAGTGATGAATCGATACTGCGCGCGCACGCAGCCAGTTTTGTAGCGCAGTTCGAAAACGGGGAACTGGAAGAAAAGGCCATAAAACGGATTGGCTTCCCGTGGAGCCCGGAACTTGTGAGGCGGGTTCGTGCCACGGTCGGTGGCGCGATTGCCGCTGCCGAGACCGCTCAGGAGTACGGTATCTCGGGGCAACTCGCCGGCGGCACGCATCATGCCCATCCAATGTTTGGATCTGGCTATTGCGTCTACAATGATCAGGCCGTCGCGGCGCTCCACATGCTTGCGTCTGGCACGGTCGAAAGGGTCGCAATCATCGATCTTGATGTCCATCAGAGCGACGGCAGCGCCGCAATCTTCGCCGACAATCCATCGGTCTTCGTCTTTTCGATGCACGGCAAAAAGAACTTTCCGTTCCGCAAGTTTCCGGCGGATCTCGATGTTGCCCTGCCGGATGGCACCGGCGATGAGGATTACCTGCGCGCCTTATCCGATCACTTGCCAGCTGTGTTCGAATTTCGCCCCGACTTCGTTCTGTACCAGGCGGGCGTTGATCCGCTGGCAGAAGACCGGCTAGGGCGGCTTGCGCTGACCTATAATGGACTAATCCGGCGCGATCGGGCGGTGCTGCACGCCTGCAAAGGCCACGGCATCCCGGTCTCAATGGCAATCGGTGGCGGCTATGCCGACCCCATTCAGGCTTCCGTCAAGGCCTACGCCAACACCTATCGGGTCGCAAAGGACATTCACCGGTTTTGATGACTGTCATGATTTCGGTTACTTGTCATTCTCACTGAATTTCGATGATCCGCTTTGAACCCAATCCTACCTAGTCTTGCTCGTAGGCTACTGCCCTAGCACCCTGTTTAGAGGCTTTGCACGCAAGCCATGCGATTGAGAATTTATGCTTACGAATCCGGGAAACCGCTATCGACAAATTGGCAGTTCAAGCGGCGGCTGTTTGGGTAGGGATGCCCGCCATTGATTGATGATCGGTTGTAAGGTTCTTTTTGGCCAAAACTTGGGTGCGCCAATCGTCTTCAGACATGCAGCGTTCCAGTAGACGCCCGCGCGCGAAAGCGATTTTCTCTTCTTCACCGCTTTGGCAACCGCATTAATGTCCTTCGATTCAGGATAGATATAGAGGGTGGTCGGGTTACCTTCGACCAGTGCCAAAATCTCTTCTGAAGCGGATTGTGACTAGGTTGTGCAGCCGTTGCTACGTCCACCGACATAGTTCACGAGCTTGCCGTACGGGACAAATCCATCCTTGTCGGCGTGTGCGCTTTGCGTGTTCTTGAAGCGGCATTGCCACTTTAGAAAAACAGCAGGATGACCACCTATGGCGCGTTCCCGGGCGTTGCGTGTTTCTCCTTCCCCGTCAAACAACAGGAATGTGCGGTAAAATGGCTTTGTCTCGCCGGACTGCCGGTAATACCCCTTGAAGGAGGTCCGGGTCTCGGCGGTAACGTACGATCCACCTGCGGTTAGTTTCGAACCTTCTGCGTTGCTGAAGTTCTTCGCGCATTGTCGACCATTTGCGAAATTAGCCCGCTGCAGTTTTCGACCATTACCGTAGCCGGATGAAACGGCACGGAACGACCTTTGCGCTTCGCAAATCACATAAAACCGACGCCCAGGATTTCCATTCCGCGCGGTGCTGGGACGAGTTGCGTCTTTCGCCAGATAGCAGGGATTCGAAACTTTGCCTTGCCGGAGTTTCTTCTGATAAAGCGCTCGCGCTCGCTCTAAGACGATCGGCGCGATTTGACCTTCAGACATGCCTACGTTTTCTTGCAGCCAAGCTGGTACTTCCTTTGACAACGCATCGCCTTGGTTGGGGAAAGCGCCAGCAATGATGGCAACGATCAGGATTGCGATGGAGAGACGGATTGAATTGGGTCGCAACGGGACCACTCCTGTTAGACTATCCTCGAGTTCATTCTAACACGCAAACCTGATCCGACTTTGGGTGTGATTTTTGGCATCGAGAGATACTGTTGCCATAAGTCCCAACTCCTTAATCTTAGGTCCCGTTTTTGATGGAACTCTGTTATTTAGACGGGTCTAGCGACTGGACATCTTCGGTTTAGTGTCCACATGAAGGCTATGTTTACACGTCGTTCGTTCCTGATAGCTTCGACCGCAACTGTGTCTGCGCCGTTCGTTGTACGGGGGCAAACCCAAGAGATTGGCGAGATGATCGGTCGCCTGCCGCAGCTCCATTCGCTTCAGATACAGCGCGGGGAAGACATCATATTTGCGCAGGCGCCCAGAGGGTCAGGGTTGGATCGTCCGGCAAACATCAAATCCTGTTCGAAAAGCATCGTTGCCCTGTTGCTTGGAACCGCAATCGATAAGCAGGAAATCGCTTCTGTCGAGGCTACGTTGCAAGACGTGGCGCCACGGTTGCTGCCGCCGAATGCAACTCCGGGCTCCGAAAAAATAACGATGGAAGACCTCGTTACACTTCGGGCAGGGCTGGAACGGACGTCTGGCAGCAACTACGGTGCATGGATCAATTCGCCTAACTGGATCGCTGATGCACTCACCCGGCCGATGGTGGCCGAGCCCGGACAACGAATGTTGTACTCAACGGGTTCAACACACATCCTTGGTGCTGCGTTGACCGAAGCGACGGGCCAAAGCCTGCTTTCCTTGGCGCGGGCACGATTGGGGTCTCCGCTGGGAATTGAGATACCGGCCTGGACCCAGGATCCTCAGGGGTATTATCTAGGCGGTAACGAGATGGCTATAACACCTAGATCGATGCTGAGGATCGCTGTTCTATTGCGGGACAAGGGTTTCTTTGCGAATAATCAAGTTATTCCCGAAAATTGGGTTTCCGCATCCACCAAGGCCTACGGCCGGTCACAATTCTCTGGGCTGGAATACGGATACGGCTGGTTTCTATCACCGTCCGGGTATGCCCTGGCCCGAGGATATGGAGGTCAAATCATAGCGGCGCATCGCATGCGGAATCTTGCAGTCGCAATTACATCGGATCCAACCCGCCCTGCGAGATCCGCCGGCTATTTCGGAGACTTGATCCGGTTGCTAGACGGACCGGTTCTGAATTTAGCGTGATGCATTGAACTGGGGCTCCAACAGTTTCCTGCGTGTATCAACAAGGCCGCACTATTATGTGGGACGTTCGTCTTCCGGTTAGCGTGGATAGAGCGGCGATTGATCCAGCGATTGCGAAAATCAGTTTTGTCCGCATGGAAGCCGTTCATCAGATCGGATCGAATGACCGCTCCGAGCCTTTAGCCGACGTTGCCAAAGAGGCCTCAACGAGCCGAAAGAAAGCCTCTGCTGGAAAATCGTCGTCGATATTCGGCAGGGCTGAGACCAGTCATTTTTTTGAATAGTCGCCGGAACGCTCGGGAATCTGAATACCCGACGGCCTCGGAGACAGCTTCGACACTGTGGTCATCCATCTCCAGAAATTGCTTGGCCTCCTCGACCCTCAGCGACTGCACATAGTCTTTGGGGCTGTAGCCCGTTGCCGCGCGGAAGCGTCGGTCGAATGTACGTCGCGGGAGGCCAGAGCGAGAGATCATCCGCGCTACTGCGTCGCGCTTTCCATAAGCATTGGCGAGCCACGTCTGGCATTCCTGAATGACCGCGTCGTCGCTCTGCAACCTTCTCTTTGGAGCAGCGTAGTGTCTTTGGCCGTCGGGTTTGGGATCAACACAATAGAACCGCGCTGATTTCGCTGCGTGCTCCGGTCCGATATAGCGCGCAATCAGGTAAAGCGCGAGGTCCTGCCAGGATGCCATACCTCCTGACATCACGATGCAATCTCCCTCTCCTGCAAAAGTAAGCGTGCGGTCCGAACAGAAAGCCACGCGCGGATAACGCTTCTCAAAAACCTCAGCCATGGACCAGTGCGCCGTTGCCTCTTGACCGTCGAGGAGCCCGGCGTCCGCCAAGAGCGCCGAGCCAGAGCATGCCGTTGCCAGGCGCGCCCCTGCCGAATGTCGCTCGACGATCCAGTCGATCTCCGGCCCCAAAACCTCCTTCGGCGGGGTCATCATACCGATCCTGAAGTTTGGCAGGCAGATGATCTCTGCATCGTCCGCTTCTTCAAGCGTCGCGTCAGGTGCCACTGGGACGCGGCTTATGCAGCGGAATGGCTCCTTGGCTCTGGCGACGATCCTAACTCGTGTCATTGGCGGGGTGGGCGCGCCCTCGGTGAGGTAGGACCACGCAGACCCTACCGACGTCAGCAAATCATAGATGCCGTAGAGAATGGCGCCCCGGCAACTCTCGGCCGCAAGGATGTCGATCCGCAGAGGTTCAGCGATGAAATCCCTGGTTGTCATTTTCATACTCTCCCCTTCGAATCCGATGGCCGATTTGGCCCTCTTGTGGCCGGTTCGACCCTGACAAATGCGTTTTTCGTCCACCAGTTTGGAGCAGACTACAAAAGCACGCGAGGAAAATCATGACCTACGAAGCTTTCAAGTTTGCAGAAAAAGAGGGATGGGACGCCCGCGCTGCCGCCTATGACGAATTCACCGGGCGGGTGACGACCGGCGCAATTCCGACGCTTCTGGCGATGGCCGAATTGGCCCCTGGCAAAAGTATTCTAGACCTTTGCTGCGGCACCGGAAGGGCTGCGGGCGCAGCAATCGCACTTGGCGCTGACGCCGAGGGCGTTGATGTCTCTGCGTCGATGGTCAAGGTGGCGCAAAGCGCTTTCCCCGCGGCACGCTTTGTAACCGGCGATGCCGAGGCGATACCGAAAAATGATGCTGACTTCGATGCTGTGATTTGCTCGTTTGGGATTATGCATGTGGGCAGCCCAGAAACCATGTTCAACGAGATTGCGCGCGTTCTGAAACCCGGTGGGCGAGTAGCACTCACCCATTGGATTGGACCGCCACAGTCACCGTTGTTCCGGATCGTCTTCGGCACGATGCAGAGCCTTGCGGATATGTCCGTCGTCCCTGCATCACCGCCTCCATTCGCTCTTTCTTCGGAAGATACCATGCGAGAGAAATTGGAAGCGGCTGGTTTTAGGGAGTTTTCAAGCGCCCGAGTTCCACTCGTCTTCAAAGCTCCGAAAGGACAGTTCGCCAAACATTTCCGAAATTTCGCTGCAAGGGCGGCTGTTATTCTCGACAAGCAGAATGAAGACGTCCTGAAAGAAATCTACTCCTCTTGGGATACCCAGTTAAAGGATTTTCTCGACGGCGAGGAATACCACGTTCCGATGCCTGCCATAGCAGTGACTGCCGTCCGAGGTGCGTAGATCCATGATGATCTTTCGACCGATGCTCGCACCGAACATAGTTGGAGTAACCCAGCTCAAGGATAAGGGGCGCACGACATGGATATCGCAGGAAAGCCAGCTCTCGTCGTTGGCGGCAGCGGAGGCCTGGGCCGCCGTTTGGTAGAAAGACTCGCGGAGGCCGGTGCCGACGTCGCCGTGGGCTATAGCGGCGGCGAGTATCGCGTGGCCGAGGCCTGCAACGCTGTCGAGAAGCGCGGACGCCGGGTGGTTGCCGTCCGGCTCGACCTGCGCGACCCAGCCTCGGTTGAAGCAGGTGTAGCGCACGCGGCAGAGGCACTGGGCGGCCTCGCGATCCTGATGAACGCCGCTGGCGCGGCCGGGGGACCGCCGGCGGGCGATCTCGTCGCCTACGACCCGGAAACCTGGGACCGCATCAGCGACATCAATTTCCGCGGTCCTTTTCTCGCCTCCCGAGCCGCTGCGCCGCATCTGCGCGCCGCGCGGGGCGCAATCGTCAATTTCGGCTCAACTATTGGACACGGGACCTGGGGCGCCGACCGGGCCTTTCAACCGACGAAGGCAGCCGTCTCGGGCCTGACCCGGTTCCTGGCGGCCACGCTGGCGCCGGAAGTGCGTGTGAACTGCGTGGCGCCGGGTCTGATGGAGAACACGGTGATGAGCAGCGGGGCGCCAGAAAGCTTCGTTTCGACGTGGCGCGAGGCGGCGAAACTGAAGAAGACCACTTCCATAGACGATGTGGCTGAGCAGGCGTTGACCTTTTGCAGGGCGGAGACGGTCACCGGGCAGACGCTGGTTATCGACGGGGGCCTGACCTTCCGCTAGTTCCCCACTCAGTTTCGAGAAGCTAACCTGCCACTCAATGGATGGTAGTTTTGTCCGCCAAACTTCCACGCACCCGGGCAATAACCAAAACCGCTTCGAGCCCAGAGCGAAAGTCACGCGCGGTCGCACTGCTACTTGCAGGCAGTTTTTCATGCTATCGCTTAGACGTGTAGCGGGAGAGAATACTCATGACAGATGCACGTTCGATTTCAGATCATTGGGGAAAAGGCGACGTATTAGCCAAAGTAATGGACGCCATGCGAACCGCCGGTATCGATCCAGAGAACGTGACTATCGAACAGTTAGCGCCCGTCGATCACTTTCACGCACGTGGATTTCCGGCCACTGTTGAGTTGGCGGACGCTCTTCCAATCGAGGCAGAGCAGTATCTGGTCGACATCGGCTGTGGGATTGGTGGACCAGCAAGATATCTTGCCAAACGCTTCGGATGCAAGGTTGCCGGCCTTGATATCACCGCACCCTTCGTTGAGGCGGGAAATAAGCTAACCCAGCTTGTTGGTATGCAAGAAGACGTGAAGATCGTACACGGCGACGGGCAAAAATTGCCCTATGCAGACGAAACATTTGATGGTGGGTATGCTCAACACGTCACGATGAATGTTCCGGATCGCGCCACTTTTTTCGGCGAAGCGTACCGCGTTCTCAAGCCGGGAGCTTTCTTCGCGTTGACCGAACACGGATTGGGTGAGGCCGGCGATCCGCATCATCCAGTACCTTGGTCAGAAGACGGAAGCGGGGCCTATCTAATGCGACCCGCAGAAACTGTCGAAGTGCTAAAGGGACTAGGTTTCGCAGACGTACAAGTCACCGATACCGGAGAAAAATACCTCCAAGGATATCTGAGAGCCATTGAACTTGCTGAGAAAGGCGAAGCGCCAGTTTTCGGTGTCCACATTTTACTAGGTAAATTGGCCCCGCAGATTGTCAGAAACGCTGCGCGCAATATTGAGGAGCGAAGAACGCAACCAGTGCAGATTGTGTGCAGAAAGCCCACCTAGAGCGAGCCCTAATTCTAACTTCTGATCTCGCAATAGGCGCTTTGTCCGCAAATCGTTATCTGCAAACCTTGTCATTTTTCCACTTCTGGCTGCGAATAGTGGAAACGCAAGTTTCAGTAACCGGCAGTAGTGAGCTCTAAACGGTCAAAAGATGTGCCTATCTTGAACACCGCGCATCAGGAGAACTTAGAGAACCGGGACTGGCCGAACATTTTGCGATGTTCGACAGGAGTCAGACCGGTCTTTCGCTTAAACAACCTCCGAAACGAAGGCGTATCAAGGTAACCAACAGTTTCTCCGACCTCCGCTACGGAGTAATCGGTAGTTTCCAGCAACTGCCGAGCCTCTTCAATTCGCAGAGCTAAAACGTAGTCTTGCGGTGATTTACGGGTGGCCTTGCGGAAGCGTCGTGCAAACGTAGTTGACGGCAACCCGGAGCGTTTAGCCATTTCTGAGACCGGGTTATCAATGGCGTAATTGTCGGCAATCCATAACTGAGCCTGTGAAATAATGGCGTCAGCATGAGGTGCCGTAGTGATCATTGAAGAGAATGGTAGCTGGAGTTCTCCGCGGTTGGCCATAAGCCAGACTTTTGCTGCCCGCACCGCCCTTTGCGCGCCGCCATAATGCGCGATCAGGAACGTCGCGAGTTCCTGCCACTCGGTTGTCCCACCCGATGTTACGGGTCCGCGAGAGGCATCGGCAAAGCAAAGGCCGCGGTCGATGCGAAGCCGCACATTTGGGTAAAACCTTTGAAAAAGACCTTCCCAAGCCCAATGGGTTGTCGCTTCTATCCCATCCAAAATACCTATTTCCGCCAAATAGACCGCCCCTGTACAGGCCGACACGATACGCGTCTTGGCCAAATCGCGCTCAGCCAGCCACGTCAAACAAAGATGTTGTTCGGGATCGAGTCGGTCGTGCGGTGAAAGCGTCAGTCCGGGTACGACCACAATATCTGCATCTCCCGCATTGTTGAATGACTGGTCTGGCGCGATCCACACATCACTTCCGCAACGAAATCCCTCGGTGTCTGGGCCAACGAGGCTGACGTCAAACACCGGTTCAGGCTCCTCGCCGCTCACCAAATGTTCCCAATCCCGCCCAGCGGCCACCAAGGTGTCATACAGGCCAAACACGCTGGACGCGCTGGTTTCTGGGGTGGCAACGATCTGAACCGAAAATGGCATCGGTAAATTCCCAAAGTGGTGAATTTGCCCCCTTTTTAGCTGTTCCTCCACTCACGCCCAACGAAAAATCTCGCGCAGTCTCCAAGGGCACGAAGCCCGTTGGAGGTTTTAATAAAAATGAACGCAATCTGGATTCTAGTTTCCCACGCCAAAAAGCAGACCTTTCCGAAGAGGTCCGCATCAGAACAACTCAACCAAACAGATGACCAAGGTAGAGGAACCTACAACTGCAAAGTGACAGAAGAGATTTGGAAATCAGTGATCTATCTTGGACCAGGCTGTTCACTTGTAAGAGACCTTTAGTTTGAGCAATTTCGCCGTCCGCTTCGGTGAGCAGCCTCATCTGACTGGTCCAAATTGATTGTTAGTGCATCGTCGGCCTGTAATCCATTGGGATGATGGTTTCAGGGGTCTTGTCAGTAGAACTTTGCTTGAGCGGGGCAGGGTGCTCTCGTAGCCTTCGCGCATGATTAAACAATCGCCATTCAAGTACTTCAAAACCAGTCCTGAGGTCATCCGCATTGCAGTGATGCTGTACATCCGTTTCCCGCTCTCGCTTCGGAATGTCGAAGATCTGCTTCATGAGCGAGGCATCGATGTGAGCCATGAAACTGTCCGATATTGGTGGAATAGGTTTTGACCGAAGTTTGCCGCTGAGATCCGACGAAAGCGTGTTCAGCAGCTGCGCGCATTCTCGAATTGGAAGTGGCACGTGGACGAGGTTTTTGTGAATGTGAATGGCAAACGGCATTATCTTTGGCGGGCTGTTGATCACGAAGGCGAGGTGCTGGAAGCCGTTGTCACCAAACGCCGCAACAAAGCTGCGGCACTGAAATTCCTCAAGAAGTTAATGAAGCGACACGGCAAAGCGGAAACCGTCGTCACGGATCGCTTTGACTCATACAGAGCCGCGCTCAGAGAACTGGGTGCGCTCGAAAAACAAAGGACGGGCAGGTGGCTCAACAACCGCGTCGAGAACTCGCACCTGCCTTTCCGACGACGCGAACGCGCCATGCAACGTTTCAGGCGAATGCGAAGCTTGCAGAAATTCGCCTCCGTCCATTCCTCCGTCTACAACCACTTCAACCAGGGAAGATCGCTGACCAGCCGAGACACCTTCAAGTTGACACGCAGCGCCGCTCTTAGCGAGTGGCGTCAACTTTGTTCCGGATAGGCTCGCGGTTTCGTGGCAAACTGAGACTGGTTCGAATTCTTCTGACAGCACCTGGGACAGATTGTTCAGCGGAGCAAAATCACCGTTGGGATCGGGGGTCATTGCGATTGCTCCTGCAATTTCAAAGAAGATGTCGTCAAACGCTGCCGTTCCCAAATGGCGCATTCGCTTTCGGCAAGGGATTGAGCCAGGCCAATACCAACCAGCTTGCTGCGTTTGGGTTGTGCGACACTGCTCAAACCTAGGTCACGTCCAACGACCTGCACCAGAATGCCAGTATCGTTCGGGCCTATGAGGTGCCCCTTGACCCGGAACAACGCATCCGGGCGTGATGACAGCGCAGCGACGAGGTGTTTCGGGTCAAAGCTCAGATCGCTCACGTGTGACCATTTGGTGTAGGCCGCATGCGGAAGGATAGCAGCATCCTCCAAAACGGCTTCGGGCAGCAGGATAGATGAGAAGTCCAATACATCAGTTGCTGTTACGTGGGCGTTGCGGTTCAGGTCAGACAAGGTCTGTCGCAATGGTGAGGTCACAGGCGATTTGCTGATCGCCAGAAGGTCGGCGCAGGAAATTTGGCCTTCGATCTGTGGGGCGATCCTTGCATCGCCCAGCAAATCGTCAATCTGCTTGCCGTCTACAACGGTGACGATACCCGCATAGGCCAGATCAGGCTCGGCCCGGGCCACTTGTGCGATGCGGGCCGGGTCCGCGATGCCGCTGGCTTCGATGAGCAGATGATCGGGTCGTGGTCGGCGACACAGTACGTCACCCACAGCCATGAAAAGATCTGCACCCATAGTGCAACAGATGCATCCATTGGCCAGTTCAATGGTGTCTTCGTCGGCAGATATTAGCAGGGTTGCGTCAATGTTGATCGCGCCGAAATCATTCACTAGAATAAGAATGCGCAATCCATGAGCTTCCGACAAAAGGCGATTGATCAGCGTGGTTTTCCCAGCGCCGAGATAACCTCCGATAACGGAAAGGGGCAGCGGGCTCATTACTTGTGCACCTCACCGCCGAGGATGGTGCCCAGCACCTCAATGTCTTTCAACGTTCTGGGGTCGACCTGCGTGGGGTCGTCTTTCAGCAATACAAAATCCGCCAGCTTGCCCACTTGAATCGAACCGATTTCATCATCCATTTTAAGGGTTTGCGCAGCGCCCAAAGTGATCGCATAGAGTGCTTCATCGACCGAAGTCTTTTGCGCCGCGCCAAGTGTCTGGCCGCTCATCGTCAGGCGGTTGACCGCACACCAAGCGGTAAACAATGGCGCCATAGGAGTAACCGGCGCGTCAGAATGAATGGCGGTTATCACACCGGCGTCCAGGCAGTCTCTTACCGCATCAATGGCATGCGCCCTATCCGGTCCAATCGTAAGCGTTGCGTGCTGATCGCCAAAATACCACAGATGATTTGCGAAAATGTTGCAGGCTACCCCAAGCTCTGCGGCGCGGCGAAACAGGGCTGCGTCCATCATCTGGCAATGCTGTAAAACATGGCGTGCGCCTGGCCATGGGTATTTCCGCGCCGCCGTTTCGAGCGCATCCAAAGATACTTCGGCGGCCTCATCCCCGTTGACGTGGATATGCATTTGCACGCCGTTCTTCTGCATTTCTTCGCAGAGCTGAAAAATCAGTTCTGGTGGCGTGTTCCAAATCCCGTTCGGCTGTCCGCCCACATAACCGGGCGCCCGCACCCGGGCGGTCCAACCCTGAATGGATCCATCGGTCATCAACTTCACCGCCCCCAGACGCAGCTTGTCGGTTGAGGCCTTGCGCAGAGCCAGCGCGTAGGCGGCAATATCTGAAGGCGTGGCCCCCATGGCACCCACTGCCGGCACCAGTCGAATTGGAAAATCGCGACGCGCGGTGACCGTCGTCAACCGCATTATGTCATCATCATCCAACGTTGCAAACAGATCGGTGGCGGTTGTGACGCCTGCGTGCCGGCAGACTTGCCCATAGGTTAGCAATGCCTCTTTTGTCTGTGTCAGGGCACGAAAGTCGATCCCCATGCGCCGCATTACGGGAAACATTGCGGCCATTTCCTGCAACTCGCCGGTTGGGGTCCCATCGGCACCCTTGATGACCCCTTCAAGATTGGTCGTTACATCATAGCGGGCCAAAGCAAGTGCGGGGCTGTTGGCACAGAGCAAGTGAAAGTTGGAGAAGATTATTGCGATCGGACGGTCCACACTGACTTGATCCAGATGTGTTTTGCTGAGGCGTTCGCTGGTCAGAAAAATCGGGTCAAAGCCCCAGCCTACCAGCGGCTCACCCGGTCCAAGTGTGGCTTCGAATTCGCGCAGGCGCGCGATGACCTGATCAATATCCGTCATCCCCTTGTGCATCTTGCCATCGGGATCTAGCCGGTCATGAAAACCGCAATAAGCATAGGACCACATGGCCCCCGCCATCAAATGCGCGTGGCCTTCGACAAACCCGGGCATCAGCACACTATCCGACAGGTCAATGTTTTCTTCTGCACCGCCCCAGATATCAGCGCAATCCGCCCCGCCTACTGCCAACACCCGCCCATCTCGCACAGCGACATGGGTGGCCCTGGGTTGGGTTTTATCCATGGTCAATATTGATTTTGCAGCGAAAAGTGTTGTTTTAGCCATTTTAAACCTGTGGATTTCTTTCACAGCTACCTAAGCTTGGAAGCTGTGAAAAATAGTATTACTGTTGGACTATCTGGTAAAAAATGATGGTTATGACGTGCGTTTCTCAATCAAGCAACTGACGTACTTTGACGCTGCCCTTCGAACAGGTTCGATTGCAAAGGCATCAGCCGAAGTTAATATTTCTCAATCTTCAATAACGGCAGCCATCGACATAATCGAAGAAACAACCGGTGCAGAATTACTGCGGCGGATGCCAGCAAAAGGGATTGTACCGACGGACAAGGGCTTGGAGGTCGGAGCACGCATTCGCGATTTTCTCGAACAAGCTCGTATATTCGAGGCAGATCTTCTGACCTTGACGGGCGATCCGGCCGGAACGCTAAGACTTGGGTGCTATGCGCCAACCGCCCCTTATGTATTGCCGCCAATCCTAAAGCGGATTTCACAAGATTACCCGCATATCCGCGTCGAGATCAAAGAAGGCGACATGGTCTCGATCGCAAAACTCCTGAATGCAGGCGTTGTCGATTTGGCTCTGACGTATCGACGTGCTGCCCCAAAGGCGCAGCCTTTTCTGCCAATGTTCGAAGCCAAGCCGATTGCCTTGATACCCGATGTCTCGCCTTTGCTGCATCACAAGGAAATTGCGCTTTCCGATTTGGCTGACTTGCCGATGATCCTGCTCGATTTGCCGGGCGCGCCCAGTTACTTTGAAAACCTGTTCGCAGCCGAAGGGTTGTTTCCAAACGTCGCGCATACCACCAAAAGTTCATCCGTGCTGCGTGGTCTTGTCGGTGCGAACCTTGGATACGCTTTGCTTAACATTTGCGGGCCATTGGACCGAAAGGGCCAGAACGGCTATGTTGCCAAGCCCATCAGGGGCAAACACGACGCGCCGCATTACGGCGTTGCGTATACAAGTTCGGGTAAGCGATCGTCGCTTGTGAAAAACGTCCTAAAGACCTGTCGTGAAATTGCCGAAGAAGGTGGATTTGATCATCTGCTGACTGCAGATGAGATTGTCGAGGAGGTATCCGCTAAAAAATAAATCAATAGTCCGGGAAAAGACTGTTTTGTGGGTTATAGGCGAGTGGCTAGAGTTCCCAGGTATAATTACCCAGGCCGAAGCCGGTCTGAGAGATAAAAAATACCGCATGGAGGACTGTATGTTGTTCAAAAACTTAAAGAAGTTGTCGCTAACAGCAGCGATGTTCACACTTACTGCTGCGTCCGGGTGGGCAGCTGACATTACGATGAATGTTGGGTTTGGTGCGCCAGAGGAATCTCTTTACGGCCGCTTTGGCGTTATATTCCAGGAGAAAGTTGCCGAACACACCAATGGCGAAATCGAGGTCAAGCTGCGGTGCTGCAATCAGATCTCTAGCGAGGATGAGGCATTCAAGGCCATGCAATTGGGCACGGTTGACGGGTTTTTCATTACGGCCAACAACGTGTCGCCGCACTGGCCAATGATGGATGTCACCGTCCTGCCATATATTTTTCAGAACAAGGAACATCTTGACCGCGTACTGAATGGCGATGTCGGGCAGATGATGAAAGATCAGTTGCAGGCGGATACCAGTGTGCATCTGCTGGCTTTCGGCCCGGCGCTGTATCGCGATTTCTACAACTCGGTTCGGCCCGTGAACACCATGGCTGATATGCAGGGCCTGAAAATCCGGGTTCCCAAGAATGAAGTTATGATTGCGACGTTTGAAGCCTTTGGCGCAAACCCTGTGCCTTTGGCCTGGTCCGAAACCCCGACCGCCCTGCAAACCGGCACCGTGGATGGCGGCGACAACGGAACCTCCTTCATTCGCGATATGAAATTCTTCGAGTTTGAGCCGCATCTTGTGATCCTTGAACACTTCGTGGCCTTTGCACCGCTTTTTGCATCTGACGTGTTCATGAACAAACTGAGTGATGAGCAGCGCGCGCAGATTTTGGCAGCCGCCGAGGATGCGGGCGCAACTTTCGCAGCAGAAGTCGCAAGTGAGACTGAAGAAATTCGCAACTGGCTGGCAACCGAAGGTGGGATGGCGCGCACCGATCCAGATCGGACCGATTTCATCGCCGCAGCTCAGGGTGTGCAGCAGGAATTCGCTGAAAAGCGCGGACCGGAATTCGTTGCATTAGTCGAGGCCATTCAGGCCGCAGCGCAATAATCCACAAAGACGATACGAAGAGGGCGCCAACCAAGGCGCCCTTTTTTCGACAACCGGGAGGATGCGATGTCAGGCATACGATGGCTCGAGCGGCATTTTGAAGAGCTTATTTGCTGCACATGTCTGGCGATCATAGCCGTTGCAGTGTTTGCACAGGTTGTCGCCCGTTACATATTCGAAGTTGCGCTGCACTGGACCGAAGAAACGGCTGCGATTTGCATGGTTTGGGCCGTTTATATGGGAGCGTCACTATGCGTGCGCGAGCGTTTTCATATCCGCATCATGGTCGCTGTTCAGGCTCTGCCGGAAACCATGGGAAAATACGTCATTTTCATCGCGGATATTCTCTGGGCCTTCTTTTGTCTTTTCATGATCCGGATCAGCTGGGATTACCTCCATGTTTTCTGGCGGTTCCCTGAAACCAGCCCCAGTCTGGGCATCAACCAGTTCTACCCGCAAACCATCCTTGTCATCGGCTACGCACTGATGCTGATCCGGCTGTTCCAAACCTACGTGGTCTGGTGGCAGGACGGCAGAAACGGTTTACCGGGAATGCTTGAAGAAGAGTGGGAGACCACGACCCGGGATCAGGAGCGCCCCCTATGAGCCCTTTGATGATCCTCGCAGTAGCCTTTGTCGTTCTTACAATCATGGGCGTACCGTTGTTTGTGTCGGTGGGGCTGACCACAGCTTTGGCCCTTTTTTTGATCGACATACCCTATACGCTGATCGCACAAACCGGCTATGGCAGTCTGACACCCTTTCCCCTGTTGACGATTCCGCTGTTTGTTTTGGCGGGGCGCCTGATGGAAGTAGGCGGAATGGCGACCCGAATGATCGCCATCGCGACCAACTTGGTAGGCGCGTATCGCGGTTCGATGGGTTTGGTGACCGTGTTTGCCTGTATGCTTTTTGCTGCTCTGTCCGGGTCGGGGCCGGCGACCACGGCCGCCATTGGCTCCGTCACCGTCCCGGCAATGAAACGGGAAGGATATGATGTACCTTTCGCCGCCTCAATCACCGCGAGTGCAGGAGCTTTGGGCAGTCTTATCCCGCCTTCGAACCTTCTGATTATCTATGGCCTCGTGTCAGAAACATCGATCCCGCGCCTGTTTCTGGCAGGACTTATCCCAGGTGTGTTGGTCACGACGCTATTGATGATCACCACCTACATCATCGCCCGCAAGCGAGGTTATGGTGGTGACGGCAAACCGTTCTCATGGGGGCCTTTCCTAAAAGCGGCATGGGATGGAAAATGGTCTATCGGTGCGCCCGTATTGATCCTGGGCGGTATCTATGGCGGGGCGTTCACTCCGACCGAAGCAGCAGGTGTTGCGGTCTTCTATGCGCTATTCGTCGGGTTGTTCATATACCGCGAACTGACGGTCAAAAAAGTAATCGAAGCATTGCGCTTTACTGCACTTTTGACAGGTATTCTGATCCTGTTGACGCCGACTCTGGCCTTTGGACAGTTAACAGCTTTCTATGACGTACCCACGGCGGTTCAGGAAGGGATTACGTCGCTGACCACAAATGTCTTTCTGGTGCTGTTATTGATCGGGATTTTTTACATCTTCATTGGCACTTTTATGGAAAGCCTAGCGCAGATCGTTTTGTTCACAGCGGTCTTCCTGCCGTTGGTATCTTCGCTAGGCGTCGATCCGGTAATGTTTGGTATCTTTACGGTCATAACCTGTGAGATTGGCTTTCTGACCCCACCGTTGGGCGCAAATCTGACAGTCGCCGCCCGCCTATCCGGCGTTTCAATCGAACGAATATCGGTCGCGGTTTTGCCGTTCATTCTGGCCTATGTTGTCGGTATGGTCGTTTTGATCTTCTTCCCAGAACTGACAACATTCCTGCCCAACTGGCTTTACGGAGAGGCAAAGTGACCACGCACGACCTGATCCTGCAAGGCGGTACGATCTTCGACGGATTGGGTGCAGATGGGTTTGTTGGTGATCTTGCCATCAAAGAGGAAACCATCAGCGCAATCGAGCGTACCGGCACGCTAAAGTCGTCGGAGGCAGCCGAAGTGATTGACGTATCGGGGCTCGTCGTTGCTCCGGGGTTTATCGACATGCATACGCATTCCGACTTTACCCTCATCGCCGATGGCCGCGCCGAAAGTCAGGTGCATCAGGGCGTGACAACCGAAGTGATTGGACAGTGCGGCATAAGCTGCGCTCCGGTCAACGCGCCTGGTGATATCCGACGCGTGGCCCCCTGGTATACAGCAAATGCCAAACACGACCATTGGTTGGGATTCGGCGATTATCTAGATGTCTTGGACAAGACCGATTTAGGCGTAAATGTGATGGCCTTTGTCGGGCATGGCACCGTTCATCGCGCTGTGCTCGGGGATGAGCTTCACCCAGGTGACGCAGCTGCCATCGCAAAAATGGCGCGACTTGTCGATAAATGCATGGATGAAGGGGCGGGTGGTTTTTCGTCCGGGCTGGAGTACTTTCCCGGTTCTCTGGCGTCTCCTGAACACCTTGTACCGATGTGCGAAATCGCGGCAAAGTACAAACGCCTTTACGCGACCCATGTGCGCAATCGCGATACACAGTATGATCTGGGTTTTTCAGAAGCAATCACAACCGCCCAGAAATCCGGAAGCAAGCTACAGATCAGCCATATCCAGCCTAAATTCGGCGCACCTGATCATGCGATGAACCATACGCTTGAAATGATCGAACTGGCCCGACAGCAGGACGTTGACATTGCCTTTGACGTCATTCCCCACGACTGGAACCACACGCTCATGGTGGCCATCCTACCCAAATGGGCGCAGGCAGGAACTCTGGACGATGTACTGGCACGCCTCGCTGATCCGGAATGTCGGGAAAAGATAAAGGCCAACCCGCAACCCATGTGGCTGATCGTCAAGGCCGAGAAATGGTCTGACATCGTGTTGCTGAATGCAACCGTCAACAAAGATCTCGTCGGGGCTGACTTTGCCGAGATCGGTCGAATGCGTGGTTGCGACCCCTATGACGCTGTTTTGGACATACTGCTGGAAGAGGGTGAAAATCTCATGGCCTGCATGTGGTCCTCAAAGTCTTTCCGCGATTCCGATGTGGAACTGTGCCTTGAACAACCTGAATGCGCTGTGATTTCGGACACCGTAGCAATTGCCAACGAGGGCGTTTTGAAAGACCACGTTGGCTCGCTTTCCGGATACGGATGGGCGGCACGCTTCCTGCAGTATTATGTCCGTGACCGAAAGGCGCTTACCCTGACACAAGGCATTGCCAAACTGACCTCTATCCCGGCCAGGCGCTTAGGCCTCAAAGATCGCGGACACCTGAAGCCGGGTAACAGGGCGGACATCTGTGTTTTTGATCAGGTCAATATCGCCAGCAACGCTACGGCCCGACACCCGCGCCGATATGCGTCCGGCGTTGCCCATGTGCTGGTCAACGGACAATTGTCCATGCGTGATGGCAAACGAACCCCGGTAAACGCGGGTCAGGTGATACGTGAATTCGGAGAGGCGGGTTAAGCCTAGCATTCTGTGGCTTCCAGCGTCATTCACCAGTTAAGCCTTCCAAGAGCGACAAGCATGTCGAAAGAGCAGGGTGATTTTGTCCAGTGCGCGTCGCGCGAGCGACGATGGACGTTCCGGTACTGTGCCACTTGCCCTCGATCTCAACGAGTTCACCACGAGCAACGTAACGATCAATAAAACCTCGCCAGCCGAGCGCCAGACCTGCACCTTGGACCGCGGCTTCAAGCAAATAGACGTAGCTGTCGAATTCTTCACCTTTAGGCCAATCGGTGTATTCAGGATGGACTTTGCTCCAATCGGGCCAATCCATCCACCCATAGTTTGCCTTTTTTAGCCTGAGCAACGGTGGAGCAGGTGTCCCGTTGATTAACGCACTTTTGGCGGATTTGATGACTTCAGGCGTGCCAACAGGTTTAACTTCCTCACGACAAACCACTGCGTGAGGCACCTTGGGCGCCGAGGATGTGTATTCGAAAACAATGTCTGCGCCGTTATCAATTGCGGTATCTAGAAGACTGTATTCAACGGTTAGAAGACGCAGCTCCGCGTGTTTCCCAAGCTCGCTTCTGAAATGCGCAAATCTGGGCATGAATATAAGGTGAGATACCGAGTGAGAGCATGCCAATGTGATATCTCTTTTGGGTGTAGACAATACCGCAATCGCATCCTGAAGCGAATCCATCGAATGGACGACTGCTGCATAAAAATCACGACCTTTCTGCGTTAGCGCCACCTGCTGGCCTCGCCGATCAAACAGCTCCACACCAAAGCGAATTTCAAGATTTCGGATATGACGGCTTATTGCAGGTTGTGACGTGTTCAACTCCTCGGCCGCTCGCGCAAATCCCTGCAAGCGCGCCGCAGCTTCAAACGCCACAATTGCGCTGTTTGAGGGAAGTTTGTAGCGGCGCCTCTTCATATCATTTTTGATATGACTACCTACAAGCAAAAGCAATGGCATTTCGTGGAACGGGCCACCCATACTCGCCCCGAATGTGATGCCGATTAATAGAGAACCAATATGTCTGCCTACAACAAACCGACCAAGTGGAAGAACCCGAAGATCAAGCTCTTCGCACACCAGGTGGGCTTCACGGCACCTCCCCATGACTTCGATGCAGCGCCATCGGATTTCCTGCGCATGGCCCCGCGCAGCGTTGGCGTGCATGGTCGTATGCTACATGTTCCGGACTATGCACATCGGCTGGATCAACGCCAAAAGAACTTTGGCCTGCTGGAAGAATACTTGGAATGTATGGCCAACAACGGAGCGGATGTCTGCGGTCAGGTCGGGTCGAATTGGGTCCACGCCAGCGGCCTGGGTGTGGAAGGTATTCGAGAGCATTGCGAGATGCTAAGCGATAAATATGAGACCCCGTTCCACATGGCGGGCTATGCCATGGTCGAAGCACTGCGTGACCGCAATGTCGAAAAGGTTGCACTGAACGCCTGCTATCACCGGGACACCTGGTACAAAGGTACGGTTGGCTTTCTGAAAGAGGCCGGTTTTGACGTGGTCTGGGCAGGCAACTTCTTTGATCAGGGCTGGTTTGACAGCCAGGAGGCCGTGGACGACTGTATATGGTGCTTTGACGAAGACCTGATCTGGAAGAGCTTTGATTTTACTGCAGCCAAAGCTCCCAATGTGGATGCCTATCTAATCAATGGCATGAGCAACTATCGCCGCGGTTCCGACGGGATCGCGCAGCGCCCCGTGCACTATGAGGTTGAACTAGAGGCGCGTCTCGGGACGCCTGTCATTGGACACGATACCGCGCTGTACTGGCGTATTTTCAAGACACTCGGCCTCGCCCCGGAAACCGAGCAGGGTAGCCTGCTCTCCGCTCTGAAAGACGAAACACATGCATAAAATCGTTGCACTTTGGGCCATCCCCCGCTCGACATCGACCGCCTTCGAATGGATGATGCGCCAGCGGGGTGATCTGAACTGTTTGCATGAGCCGTTTGGCGAGGCCTGGTATCAGGGCGAGGATCCGATGTGGCCACGCTTTAAGGAAGGTGATGTCACCACGCCCGGCCTAACTCTGGAAAGCGTATGGGCCGACATCAAAGCCCGGGCGGAAAAGGAAGCAGTATTTATCAAGGATTTCCCTCACTACATCAACCACATGTGGGACGCCGAGTTTCTTTCACACTTCACTCATGCATTCTTGATCCGAGACCCCGCCAAGACGATTTCGTCGATGTACAACAAGTGGCCGGACTTCGATGAGCTTGAAGTCGGTTTTCCAGAACAGCGTGCACTGTTCGATTTGCTCGCTGTGCTTCACGGGACGCCTCCCGCCGTGATTGATAGCGACGATTTGCTGGAAAACCCTCACGACATGATAGAAGCATTCTGTGACGCAGTGACCATCCCCTTTGTCCCAGAGGCGCTCACTTGGGAAGCAGGGGGCGATCCGTCCGAGCATAGCTGGTGGGATGGTGGTTCATTCCACGCCAACCTGGCGCAATCGACCGGCCTCAAGCCGCAGAAGCGCCGATATGTGGAAGTCGACGACGCGCCGGAGCGAGTACGCCGTGTGCATCGCCGGATGAAGCCACACTATGATCATCTCTACAAACATCGTATTCGTGCCCTCGACTGAAAGCCTGACCAAAGTGTCCCAATAGCACTGCTAAACAAGCGTTCGGCCGTTTTGAGCCTAAGCCTGCGAGATTTAGCGCGCCGATTGAATGTTCGTTGTTGTAAAGTAACGCCAACAGGCTAACTCCCGATCATCACTTCGACCGCGAGGTTATAGCGGTTGAGCGCGCCCTCAAATCGGCCAAACAGATGCGTGGGTTTGCCGCGTGATTCATAACCTGCTTGGATCCCCTCCCCCATCTCGAAATCTTCTTAAAGCGCTGTCAGTGATATTCGGTGATTCAATTGCCAGTGTTTATCCATGTCTTCAGTAGTTGGAGCATCAGTTGGGACGATGGTCGCCATGTGAAACCGTGTTTTGACCTCAGAAATCGGCTCAATGTGAAACCACATGAAATGATCTTGCTGAACTAACATTGGGTGTTGGGCAGAACGGTGTAGACCATGTTGGAGTCACGGCGCAGGTTCCAATCCTCTTCGGTTGTGCCGTCGAGTTTTGAGATAGCGTTGCGTGGCAGTACCGCCCGCATGTGTGGCCCGAATTGCTTGTACGTCAGAAGGTTGTCGGGGAAATGCGGTCCAAAAGTCTTCTTGTGCGCAATTCGAAATTGATATGCCTCCAGGCCACCCTCGATCAGAACCTTCCAGTTCGCGTTGATGTCGAGCGCGTCTATGACCGCGATGCGATGGTTGGTAAAGTAACCTTGGGGTAGCACCATTGACCTGCATCAGTGGTCAACTCAGGCATTGCAAATCAATCGATCCAAGACCTGAAATTTTTGTTCAACAAAACTTATGAACCGGCTCGATGAAGGGGACATTACTCGATCGCAAAGCGTAACGCAGCCCAAGTGGCGGTCTGGGTCGCCGATCTTGATGGGAAGAGATGTCAGGGTGTTTTGGCGTTGCATCATGAAGACAACCGAAAACGGCAACACGGTCAAAGAGTCTGAGCCGGTCAAGACATTTGCAACCGCGCTGAGAGACCCTCCGGTAAAGCTTATCTTAAGGTCACGCACACCAATTCCATCCAAGGTATTTCTCAGGTCGCGGAAAAGTGGGCTATTCGCGGGCGGGGCGATCCAAGGATAGTTGGTAATATCATCGAGTTTCACCTCTTTCTTGCGCGCCAAAGGATGCCCTATGCGGCAAGCAATAACATTTCGCCCAGGAAGGATTTGGCGAAACTCGTACTCTTCCGACACGTCGGCCGGACGAATAGGGAGAATTGCCACGTCCAATGTCTCATTGGAAATCTTCGACAACAGATCGGCGGGGTATCCATAGGATTGATCGATCCGGATGTTAGGGTGCTCTGCCTGAAATTCTGCAATCACGCTGGAGATGACGCCGTCCATGAAGATCGGCGTGCCCGCCACCCGCACCGCGCCGGTAAGGCCTTGCCGGTATTCGTCCACCAGACGGCTCGCATGACGACCGGCATCCAGAATCCTCTGCCCCTCACGCGCCAATGAAAGACCAAGTTCGGTAGGTTGCAGAGGTCGCCGTGCGGGCAGGAACAGGGGTTCTCCCACGCGATCTTCCAGCAGGGACACGCTGCGCGAGACACTGGGCTGAGATTTACCAAGCAAAACAGCGCCTTCGGTCAAACCACCCGCTTCGACGATGGCCGCGAGGATTTCGAGATGTCGTGGGTCTAATTTCATAACCCAAGGTTATATTGACAGTTCCAAATTCGATCAAGAACCCGTTCGTGCCCTGCTAGCGTTTACCAAATTCACAATTCTGCGCAGGTCGGGAAACCTCTTAATGGGTCTCAGCATCACCAGCATTAACGGTCAGAAAGTTCGGTTCGGCGCGGGTTTGCGAAACGACATTTGTTCCGAGTTGTCCGAACTGAGTTCGACAAAAGCGCTGATTCTTTCCACACCACAACAGGTGGATATGGCGATGGAACTGGCGACGAAGATCGGCGATCGCGCATCAGGTGTTTTTTCCCGCGCCACAATGCACACGCCAGTCGACGTCACCGTAGAGGCGGTTGAACACGCCCAATTAGTGCAGGCAGACAGTGTCGTGGCCATCGGAGGCGGCTCGACGATCGGATTGGGCAAGGCAATTGCCCTGCGCACTGGGCTACCCCAAATTTCTATCCCCACCACATATGCCGGTAGTGAGGCTACTCCGATCCTGGGTCAGACAAAGGACGGCATCAAAACCACCCTGACAGACCCAAAGGTTCTGCCTAGCGTTATTCTATACGATCCCGAACTTGTCGCCTCGTTGCCGCCCGCAATGACCGTGACCAGCGCCCTGAACGCGATGGCGCACGCGGCCGAAGGGCTCTATGCCAAAGATCGCACAGAGGAAACCACAGTACTGGCGATCGACGGCCTGAAAGCGTTCGCCGAAGGCCTGCCGACCGTTGTTGAAAACCCTAACGATCTGAACGCCAGAGAAGAAACGCAGCGCGGTGCATGGGCTTGCGGCACAGTACTTGGGTTGGTCGGAATGGCCCTGCACCACAAGCTTTGCCATACGCTAGGCGGGTCCTTCAATCTACCGCATGCAGAAACCCACGCGATCGTTCTGCCTCATGCCATTGCTTACAATGCGGTAAGTGTGTGCGAGTTACTGGCCCCTGTGTCGGACATTCTTGGAGGTTCTGAGCCTGGACACTCGCTTTGGGAATTTGCCAAAGCCATGGGCGCACCCCTGGCTTTGAAAGACCTCGGCCTTTCAGAAAGCGATCTGGATCGGGCCACCGAAATCGCACTCAAAAATCCGTATTGGAATCCGCGCTCTGTCACGGCTGACGGACTGCGGGCGCTATTGCAAAATGCTTGGGCAGGCACAGCCCCAAGCGTTTGAGTTCACCGTGTCAAGGGAGGGACACATGATCACACGACGCAAATTGCTGCAATCCAGCGCCGCAACCGGCCTCGGGCTGGCCGCCGGCACGCTCGCTGCGCCTGCTATCGCACAGGGCGCGAAGATCAAGCTGGGCTATGTCAGCCCACAATCAGGTCCTCTGGCCGCTTTCTCGGAGGCCGACAAGTTCATTCTGGAGAACTTTGCCGCGTCCGATGCCGGCGCAAAATTCGAAGTCATCGTCAAAGACAGCCAGTCGAACCCGAACCGGGCAGCAGACGTGGCGGGCGAGTTGATCGTGGATGATGAGATCGACCTCATGCTGGTCGCCTCGACTCCGGAAACCACAAACCCGGTCGCCTCGACTTGTGAGGCCGAGGAAGTGCCCTGCATTTCAACTGTTGCGCCGTGGCAACCGTGGTTCATCGGCCAACAGGGCAACCCCGGCGATCCAGCCAGCTGGGAGCCGTTCTATTACGCCTATCACTTCTTCTGGGGGCTTGAGGATGTGATCTCGGTCTTCACGGCGATGTGGAGCCAGTTGGAAACCAACAAACAGGTCGGCGCACTGTTCCCCAATGACGGCGATGGCAATGCCTGGGGTGATCCGAATGTGGGCTTCCCCCCGGTTCTGTCTGAGCTGGGATATAGCCTGACAGATCCCGGACGATATCAGAACCTGACCGATGATTTCTCGGCCCAAATCAACGCATTTCGCCAAGCGAATGTTGAAATTGTAACCGGCGTTCCCATTCCGCCTGATTTCACCACCTTCTGGAGCCAAGCCAAGCAGCAAGGCTTCACTCCGAAAGCCGCGAGCATCGGCAAAGCCATCCTATTCCCGCAAGCCGTGGAGGCCCTGGGTAACGCAGGCAACAACCTGAGTTCCGAGGTGTGGTGGTCGCCAACGCATCCGTTCTCGTCATCACTGACCGGTGCGAGTTCGGCTGACCTGGCGCAGGGGTATATGGCCGCCACAAGCCGCCAGTGGACCCAACCCATCGGCTTTGTGCACGCGCTGTTCGAAATGGCAGCCAACGTCATGGGCCGCGTTGATGACGCGGGTGATGGGGATGCGGTCGCCGAGGCTATCGCAGCTACGCAGCTGGACTCGATTGTCGGCCGGATCACCTTTGATGGCGCGGGCCTGCCGCCCTTCGCTGCGCAGAACGTTGCTAAGACGCCTTTGGTTGGCGGGCAATGGAGGCTTCTCGACGACGGCAGCTATGACCTCGTGATCGTCGACAATTCCTCAGCGCCCGAAATCCCGACCGCGGGTGTGATGGAAGAAATCTCCTGATTGCAACGAAACCAACGTCCCGGACTGCAGTCCGGGATAGGAATACCGGCATGACCATTCTTTCGCTCAAAAATGTCTCCAAGAGCTTTGGTGCTCTAACCGTTACCAACGATGTCAGCTTTGACGTCGCGCAGGGGCAGGCCCTTGGGATTATCGGACCCAATGGCGCCGGGAAGTCGACGCTGTTCAACCTGATAACGGGTAATTTGACCTCTGATGCAGGGTCAATCCATTTCGATGGAGATGATGTGACGCGCGTGCCGCCCATGCAGCGCTGCTTGTCGGGCATAGGACGTTCGTTCCAGATCCCTCAGCCGTTTGATCATCTGACGGTGTTCGAAAACTTGCTGGTGGCCGCGACGCACGGGCAGAGCAAATCCGAACACGAGGTCGAACAGGACTGCGCCAGTATTCTCGAGCAAACGGAGTTGTTGGATGTGGCCAACCACACGGCCGGAGGATTGCGGCTATTGCAACGCAAACGACTGGAGTTGGCCCGCGCGATGGCAACCAATCCAAAACTGTTGCTTTTGGACGAGATTGCCGGGGGTCTAACCGACGCGGAATGCACAGCGCTAATCAACACGATCAAGGGACTGCACAGTAGCGGCGTCACGATCATCTGGATCGAACACGTCCTGCATGCGCTCACCTCGGTCGTTGAACGGCTGCTGGTTCTAGATTTCGGCAAAGTCATCGGTCTCGGTGATCCGGACGAGATCATGAACAGCCGGGAAGTCAAAGAAATCTATCTGGGGATCGAAGTCTGATGAACCTGCTAGAGACCCAAGGGCTGACCGCGCACTACGGAGATTTCCAAGCCCTGTTCGGCGTGGATATCCATCTGGACGAAGGTGAAACCGTCGCCATCATCGGTGCAAACGGGGCCGGAAAATCGACCCTCATGCGCTCGATTTCAGGTGTTCTGACCAACGGGCCCGACCAGGTGCGATTTGATGGCCAACCCATCGGAAACCTTGCAGCGGATGAAATCATGGCGCGCGGAGTGGCCATGGTGCCCGAGGGGCGCCGGCTGTTTCCTTCCCTAAGCGTCGAGGAAAACTTGCTGATCGGCACCTATGGCCGCAAGGTATCTGGCCATTGGTCTTTGCAAACAATCTACGAGCTGTTCCCGATTCTGAAAGAGCGCCGGAACCATCCCGGTACCGCCCTGTCTGGCGGGCAACAGCAGATGGTTGCAATCGGTCGCGCGCTGATGAGCAACCCCCGTGCTCTGCTCTGTGACGAGATCAGTCTTGGCCTCGCGCCGGTGGTCATCAAAGACATCTACGATGCCGTCCCCCGCATTCAGGAAGCCGGAGCCAGCCTGATCGTGGTGGAGCAGGACATTGGCCAGGCGATGAAAGTCGCCGATCGCGTCTACTGCATGATGGAGGGTCGCGTCACGCTGGAAGGCACCGCAGATACGCTCAGCCGCGAGGCCATTCACGATGCCTATTTCGGAGGAGCCGCCGCATGATCTGGATCGACACCATCATTCAGGGCGTTCTGTTGGGCGGGCTCTACGCACTGTTCGCCGCAGGCCTGAGCCTTGTGTTCGGGATCATGCGATTGGTCAATCTGGCTCATGGCGATCTAATCGTATTTGCCGCCTATCTGATCCTTTTGCTGGTCTCGCTGCTCGGACTCTCGCCGTTTCTGGCAGCAATCATTGCCGCACCGATTATGTTTTGCGTGGGTTGGGCTTTGCAGAGACATGTGCTGAACCGCGTGCTGGGGCCAGATATCCTGTCGCCCTTGCTTGTGACATTCGGTCTGTCGGTCGTTTTGCAGAACGCATTGCTCGAAGGGTTCTCGGCCGACAGCCAACGCTTGCCCGCGGTTGAGATCGCGACGGCTTCGGTGCAGATGGGCGGGCTGAACCTCGGTGTTCTGCCGCTGTTGACCTTCGCCTCAGCGATCCTTGTCATCATCGGTCTGAACCAGCTCTTCTATGGCACAGAGTTGGGTCGGGCGTTCCGCGCGACCTCGGATGATACGGTGACAGCGGGTCTGATGGGCATCCGCCCCGAACGTATTTTTGCCACCGCGACGGCCATCGCAATGTTGGTGGTTACACTGGCGGCCCTTTATCTGGGTATGCGGGCGAATTTTGACCCCAATATCGGCCCGGCACGCTTGATCTACGCATTTGAGGCCGTGATCATCGGTGGTCTCGGCAGCCTTTGGGGCACCTTGATCGGTGGCATCATCATTGGGGTCGCACAGACCGTTGGTGCGGCAATCAACCCCGAATGGCAAATTCTGGCCGGTCACTTGGCGTTTCTCATCGTGCTTCTGATCAAACCCAGAGGCCTGTTTCCAAGGGCGGTGGACTGATGGCTGATACCTCAATTTACCGCGTCCAAACGCAGACCCGCGCGTCCTATAGTGCCGGAGCCGTCTGTATCGCTCTGATCATCCTGTTCATCCTGCTGCCGACATTTGCCAGCAGAGGGTTGATTCAAGACCTGTTCTTCATCTTCACCATGCTCGTACTAGCGCAATTCTGGAACTTGCTAGCAGGGTATGGTGGCCTTGTGTCCGTCGGCCAGCAAGCCTTCGTGGGCATGGGCGCTTACGCCATGTTCGGCGGTGTCATCCTGTGGGGTATGGACCCGGTTCCAGCGATCCTTCTGGGCGGTATTGCAGCCCTGATCGTAGCCATACCTACAGCCTTCTTCGCCTTCCGCCTGCAAGGGGCCTATTTCGCCATCGGAACATGGGTTATCGCCGAGGTCATGCGCCTGCTGGTGGCCCAATGGAAAGTGCTCGGCGGCGGCACCGGAACTTCTCTGCCGCGCACAGCAACGCGCGAAATGTGGGCGACCGACTGGATCCAGACCACGTTTGATGTGCGCGGAGCTGCAGCGCGCGATATCCTGACCTACTGGCTGGCCTTGGCGCTGGTGATCGCAACGATTGCGGGCATCTACTGGCTACTCAGAACCAAACGCGGGCTGGCGCTGGCTGCCGTCCGCGACAATGTCGAGGCAGCCAAATCCGTTGGCGTCGATGCGGTGCGGATGAAGTGGCTGGTCTACCTGGTCTCGGCCGCAGGAACCGGGCTGACCGGCGCTTTGATCTATGTGCAAAAGCTGCGGATTTCACCGGATGCCGCGTTCTCGGTCACCGACTGGACGGCCTATGTGATCTTCATCGTCGTGATCGGAGGCATCGGCACCATCGAAGGCCCGATCCTGGGGGTGCTGATCTTCTTTGTCCTACAAAGCCTGCTGGCCGACTACGGCTCCTGGTACCTCATGGTGCTTGGTCTGATCGGGATCGCCGTCATGCTTTTCGCCCCGCGCGGCATCTGGGGACTGATCACCGAAAAAACCGGACTTCAAATATTTCCCGTGCGCCGTCGCCTGGTGCTGACGAACCAAGCCGACGGCACCCGTTCAATTCAATCTGACAAACAAAGGGAGGCGTAACATGGCCACCATCACAACGGATGTCCTTATCATCGGCACCGGCCCGGCGGGGTCTGCAACGGCGGCTTTGCTGTCCAGCTATGGCGTCGAGAACATGGTCATCAACCGCTATCGCTGGCTGGCCAACACGCCGCGTGCGCATATCACCAATCAGCGAACGATGGAGGTGCTGCGCGACCTTGGTCACGAGGTCGAGGCCGAAGCCTATATGCATGCCGCGCATCAGGATCTGATGGGCGAGAATGTGTTCTGCGAAAGCCTCGCCGGTGAGGAAATCGGACGCATGAAAAGCTGGGGGAATCACCCGCTTTCCAAGGCCGAACACCTGTTGTCCAGCCCGACCATGATGAATGATCTACCGCAGACCTTCATGGAACCTATACTGTTCGGCACTGCTTGCCGCCGTGGCACTCAGGCACGGATGAGCACCGAATACCTGCGCCATGAACAGGACGCAGGCGGCGTGACGACGACGTGCCTGGATCGCTTGTCGGGTGAAGAAATCACCATCCGGTCGAAATACCTGGTCGGTGCGGATGGGGGTAACTCACTGGTCGCCGAGCATGCCAGTCTACCGTTCGAAGGACAGATGGGCGTCGGCGGGTCTATGAATATTCTGTTCCGGGCCGATCTTAGCAAATATGTCGCGCATCGCCCATCGGTTCTTTACTGGGTGATGCAACCCGGGGCAAACGTGGGCGGCATCGGCATGGGTCTGGTCCGCATGGTGCGCCCGTGGAACGAATGGCTGATCGTCTGGGGCTATGACATCAACCAACCCGCGCCAGAGGTGGACGCGGCGATGGCCACACAAGTTGCGCGTCAACTTGTCGGCGACCCCGAGCTTGAGATCGAACTGATCAGCGCCAACACCTGGACCGTCAACAATATGTACGCGACCCATATGCAAAAGGATCGCGTGTTCATCATGGGTGACGCCGCGCATCGCCATCCGCCGTCCAATGGGTTGGGATCGAACACGTCGATCCAGGACAGCTTTAACCTCGCGTGGAAGCTGGCGGCCGTATTGAAAGGCCATGCCGGAGAGAGTTTGCTGGACAGCTACAGCGAAGAACGCGCACCGGTGGCAAAGCAAATCGTCACACGTGCCAACCAGTCGATTGGTGAATTCGGACCGATCTTCGAAGCACTTGGTATGGCCGAAGGGGTCGACCCGCAGGTCATGCAAAGCAACCTTGAGGCGCGAACCGGATCGACGCCGGAAGCGGCCGCTCAACGACAGGCAATCCGCGAGGCCATAGCCTTTAAGAAATATGAATTTGACGCCCACGGTGTCGAAATGAACCAGCGTTACGATTCCGGGGCGATTGAAACAGATGGGCAAGCAAATCCTGGTTTTGATCAGGATGCCGAGCTGCACTACCAGCCAACAACCTGGCCTGGCGCGCGCATTCCACATGTCTGGGTGTTCGATCACGACACGGGTAACAAGTATTCAACACTTGATCTTTGCGGTCGCGGAGAGTTCACAATTCTGACCGGCATAGGTGGAGAATCGTGGGTCGCCGCTGCCGAGACTGTTTCTCGGGAACTGGGGATGCCCATTCGATGCCACGTCATTGGCCCGCGCCAGACCTATGTCGATCATGCGGGAGACTGGGCACGGGCGTCGGAAATTTCGGATACCGGCTGTTTACTGGTCCGCCCCGATCAACACGTCGCATGGCGCGCAGCTGAAATGGCCGCAGATGCCGAAGCTGAGTTGCGTCGCGCTCTGACCACAGTGCTTTCACGATAGCAAAAAACGGATCAGGTTTTACAGGTTAGGAGATCACAATGGACGCGCATGAGATGGGATACTTCACCGAGGAAAACTCGGCCGAGGTGGTAGCGGCCCGCAACAAAAACGCGGAAAGCGAACGGCTTAAAGAGGTGATGGAAGTGATCACCCGCAAGCTTCATGAAGCGGTCAAAGAAATCGAACCGACACAGCAGGAATGGTTCGAAGCCATCATGTTCCTGACCAAGATTGGTCATATGTGCGACGACTGGCGGCAAGAGTTCATTCTTTTGTCTGACGTCCTGGGCGTGTCGATGTTGGTGGATGCTGTAAACTCTCGCCGCCCCTCGGGCGCTTCGGAGAACACTGTGTTGGGCCCATTTCACGTCGGCGATGCCCCTGAATACGCAATGGGGCACAATATATGCCTCGATCAAAAGGGCGAAGACATGGTTGTGCGCGGGCGTGTAACCGACGTTGACGGCAACCCGTTGGAAGGCGTCAAAATCGACGTCTGGCAGGCAAACGACGAAGGATTCTATGACGTTCAGCAAAAGGGCATCCAACCCGATTTCAATTTGCGCGGTGTTTTTAGAACAGGACCGGACGGGAAATACTGGTTTCGCGCCGTCAGGCCCAAACATTATTCGATTCCTGACGATGGCCCCGTAGGGGACCTCTTGAAGCGGCTGGGTCGCCATCCGTTTCGCCCAGCCCATTTGCATTACATTGTGTCAAAGGACGGGTATGACGAGCTGACAACCCACATTTTTGACCCCGAGGACAAATATCTCCATTCGGATTCCGTTTTTGGCGTCAAGGAAAGCTTAATTGCCGAATTCAACCGCGTCGATGACCCGGCACGTTCTGCTGAAGTTGGCTTTGAGGGTCCCTATTGGGATGTCGAGTTCGATTTCGTCTTAGCACCCAAAGAGGTGTGAAATGGCCGATCCGTGCATCATTTGCGTCGCGATAACCGGATCTTTGCCAACCAAGGCCAATAACCCGGCCGTGCCCATAACAGTCGAAGAACAAGTCGAAAGCACCCATGAAGCGTTCGAGGCGGGGGCATCCATCTGCCACGCGCATGTGCGCAATGATGACGAAACGCCGTCAAGCGATCCTGACAAATTCGCAAAATTGAAAGAGGGGCTCGAGAAACACTGCCCCGGCATGATCATTCAGTTTTCGACAGGCGGGCGGTCCGGGGCAGGCAAGGCGCGTGGTGGCATGTTGCCGTTGCGGCCGGATATGGCCTCACTATCGGTAGGATCGAACAACTTCCCAACGCGTGTTTACAAGAACCCGCCTGATCTTGTCGACTGGTTGGCGGCGGAGATGGTTACCCACAGCGTCAAGCCCGAGATCGAAGCCTTCGATCTGAGCCACATTCTGAAGGCGGCTGAGATGCACCGGAAGGGACAAATCAAAGATACGCCTTACGTCCAATTTGTCATGGGTGTCAAAAACGCGATGCCAGCAGACCGTGAGGTTTTTGATTTCTATGTAAAAACTGTCAACAGGCTGTTTCCTGGCGCGCCCTGGTGTGCCGCTGGGATTGGTGCGCAACAGACTGTCTTGAACGACTGGGCAATTTCATCAGGAGGCCATGCGCGAACAGGTCTGGAAGACAATGTTCGTTTGAACAAAAACACTTTAGCCTCATCAAACGCCGCATTGGTCGAACGCACGTCGGATATTTGCCTAAAGTACGGCCGACCAGTTGCAACACCGGCGCAAGCCAGAGCTATCCTCGGTTTGCCGTCCAAGTGAGAATTGACGAGGTCAGCGTCGAACTAACTGCGGCCCTCCGGTGCAAGAAACGGAGGTCTGTAGCGTCTAGCCCTAGGTATTTGTAATCGGTAGGCCTGCGGTTCAGGCCCGTATTGGCTCGGCTTGGCCCGGCCGATTTCACGAGCCACTATGCCAGAGGAAACGCGGTTAAGATCGATCAGGTCATAAATCGAATTGCAACCATTCGGCGTTTGAAAAGGCTGGGGTTTTATGAGCCAGGAGACCCGAATGATGAAGACTGAGATGGGTGACGATACAACCAGAGATCGCTTCACATAACACCCTCTGCGATTTTCCCGTTTCGTAACGATGTCAACAAACATCCAATGATTGCAAAACTTGCGATCCAACACGAATGCCAACCTTCGCAATCATGCGGAACTAACCGCAATACATTGGGTGTATTGTATGGATTTTTTCCGTTGGAAGCGTGGGCTGCCGGACAATGTCGGTCGAGAGAGACCAACCTGCCTCAAGTCAGCTTCACAAGCTTATTGGAACGTTTGATGTATATTCGTAGATGTCTCGATTAGCGCTTTTTCGATGGCTGCTCTTTGCCGTGCAAATCGCGTCGTTGGCACTGGAATTGAGATCGCGTGCAGATCTCCGACCCAATCGATAAAGGCGAATCCGATCGCCGATACGCCGGCAGAATGCTCGTCCAAATCATAGGCAAGGCCTTTCGCGCGGACGGTAGCCAACTCGGAAAGGAACTCATCCAGGTTTCTTTGGATACCGTTCCGCTCCCATTCGTTCTGAATAAGCTTTGTCGCTTCCTCGATTCCGAGTTTAGCGAGACAAGCTTTTCCATTCGCCGTCGTAGTCAACGGAAAAACCTCTCCCACTTGCGAAACCGTCGTCAATCGGTAAACGCCTGGTACCTGATCCAAGAAAACCATGCCGATACCGCGCATCACAGCGAGGTCTGTAGTTTCCCCAGTCTTCTGCGTCAGCTCCGTTAAAAGAAGTCGGCAGTGTTCGACGATGCTGTAGTGCGCCGCGCCGGCAAGTGCGCTTAGTTCGGGGCCAAGCCTCAGACCACCCCCATTTGCATCCGCTATGACAAGTTTCTCTTCAGCAAGAGCACTCGTGATTCTCTGCACCGTAGAGCGGGGCAGATCAACACGTTCCGCGATTTTTCCCAGGCTCATCCCGGATTGCGTTTCTTTCAACACACGCAGAATCGAGGCCGCTCTGGAAATGACCTGTATGCCACCTTTGTCCGTTTTTTCAGTCATTTAACTGTCCTCAACTTCTCATGGTATCGCAGGTTTTGATGCTAACCGGTTCATTAGTGATGTATCACAATGCGGTGCAAGTCAACCGTATTGCGAGTTTTTAGTTGACCGCAATGCGGTGCGCATGCATCATCATTCGGGACAGGTGGGGAGGCCACCCGGACAATCGATACGCGAACAACGCCGCATCGACGGCGAACAGAGGAGACGTGCCCAATGGTCGAAATCCGCGGCATTGAGTTTCAGGCAAACACCGACAATGACATGGGGCTTGAGTTTTATAACCTGAGCCACAGATACGGGTTTCAGTGCCCCAACTGGCCGTATTTCAAGGACGTCCAGATCGACCGAAAGCACTATATGGCCAAGTCCGGCGTGTTGTCTCAGACAATTACCACGACGATGCATGTGACCACACATATTGATGCCCCAGCGCACGTTGTTCAAGGAACACCTTTCATCGACGAGGTTCCGCTACCCCATTTCTTTGGCTCGGGTCTGGTGGTTTCCATACCAAAAAAGAAATGGGAGCAAATCACCGGAGATGATCTGGAAAAGGCCTGTGGACATGCTATCCGCGAAGGCGATGTGCTGATCATCAATACCGGCTGGCACAAGCAGTATGAAGATGGCGACTATTTTGCTTATTGCCCGGGTCTCGTTCCTTCCGCCGCTGAATGGATGATCGAGAAAGGTGTGAAAGTCGTTGGCCACGATACCCAGGCGAACGATCACCCGCTGGCCACGGCCATTGGTCCGCAGCGAAACGGTCCAATCATGCCACACCTCGAAAAAGAGTATCTTGAGTGGTCTGGCGGGACACCGTGGGAGGTTGATTTCCCCGAGTGGGAGCCGGTGCACAACATGCTGTTCTCCAAAGGTATTCTGGGCATCGAAAATGTCGGGGGGGACCTGGACGCGGTAACAGGCAAACGCTGTACGTTTGCGTTTTTTCCTTGGAACTGGGACCGCGGCGATGGCTGCATCATCCGCTTGGTGGCGATGATCGACAAGACCCAATCCTACCGCATCGAGGCTGGCGAAGACTTCTGAACACTCACGGACCGGTCGCCGGTTCGCCGGTGGCCGCCACTAAACCTGAGCGGAGATGGACATGCATCTGAAGCGGTTTAAAGACGCCCAGCCCTACGAAGCACCGAACCACTTCGGATGTCATGGGCTACGCTTACAAGGGTTTGAGGAAGGCGGGCCGACAAATCAGTGGATTGGCTTCAGCCAGTTCCTGCCGGGCGGTGGTGCCGGGCCGGATTCCACTCCGTTCGAGAAAGTCTACGTCGTTCTGGAGGGCGAAATGACCGTCATCGTTGATGGCACAGAAACCACTCTTAGACCCATGGACAGCTGCACGATCGCACCGAGCGAAGTGCGCAAAATTGAAAATCGCGCGAACCAGACCTGCAAAATGCTGGTTGTCATTCCGTATCAGCCAGAAAACTAAGGACAAGAGAATGTCTGATCCACTCAAGATGTTTGATGTCAGAGACAACGTCGCATTGATCACCGGAGCTTCGGGCGCATTTGGAATGGTTGCGGCACGCGTCCTGGCCGGCGCTGGTTGCAACCTTGTTTTGGCGGCGGGAAACCAAGAGGCGCTGGATAGCATTGCGAAAGAGTGCGAAGCACTTGGTGCGACTGTCGTTGCGAAAAATACACGCCCGACCGATGAAGCATCCTGTAATGCTTTGGTCGACGAAGCCGTCAATACCTTTGGTAGGCTCGACATTCTCGTTGTCGCGTCCGGTATGAACAAAGTTGCTCTGATCAACGACATGGCGCCGGAAACCTTTGATGCAGTGATGGACGCCAACGTGAACCAAAGCTGGCTGTTGGCGCGCGCAGCGGCAGCGCATATGAAGCAAAGCGAATATGGCAAGATCATATTCGTCAGTTCCGCGCGCAGCACCCTTGGACACCCTGCCGGATACACGGCGTATTGCGCGTCAAAGGCCGCCGTGAACGGGATAACAAAAGCCTTGGGATGTGAGCTGGGTCCGACAGGGATCACCGTCAACGCGATCGCACCGACAGTGTTCCGTTCGCCTTTGACGGCTTGGATGTTTGAAGACACCGACGAAGCGAAGGCAGTGCGCGATGGCTTCCTGACCCGTGTTCCTAAGGGGCGGCTGGGTGAGCCGGAAGATCTTGCCGGACCCCTGCTTTTTCTCGCCTCACGCGCCTCTGATTTTTACACCGGGCATATCCTTCATGCCGACGGCGGATATACGGCGGGATAAAGAATGGTGCGCAAGAAGCAGCAAATAGCGGTAATTGGCGCGGGGCTGATGGGGCATGGTATCGCCCTGACCTTGGCAAAAGCAGGTCAATATGTCGCCATCACAGATCCCTTTGAGGAGGCACGAGCCAGCGTGCCTGACCGCATCCGCGCCAGTATGGCCGCAATGGGGGATGATGAGGTTACAATCACGAAAACCCTCAAGATGATTGAGATTTTTGCGACGACGGAAGGTACTGTGCGAAACGCTGTTGCCGTGTTCGAAGCCGCACCCGAAAAGCTCGAGCTCAAGCAAGCGATCTTTGCTGAGATTGAGGCGCATGCACCAGAAACTTGCATACTCGCGTCGAATACGTCGGTCATGCCAATCACCCAGATCATGTCCGGTTTGCGGTTGAAAAACCGAGCATTGGGAACCCATTGGTGGAACCCGCCGCACATGATCCCTTTGGTCGAGGTCATCAAGACCCAGTGGACAGACCCTGAGATCGCACAGACGATGTTCGATCTGCTGAAAGATGCTGGGAAAACGCCGGTTATGGTCGAAAAAGATGTGCCCGGCTTTATCGGCAATCGCCTTCAACATGCGTTGTGGCGCGAAGCGGTCAGTCTGGTGGAAAACGGTATTTGTGACGCCGAAGCCGTCGATACCGTGATCAAGTCCAGCTTTGGGCGCAGGCTTGCTGTTCTTGGTCCGCTGGAGAACGCGGATCTGGTCGGCACTGACCTGACGCTCGATATCCACGAAAACGTGCTGCACGATCTTGAGGCACAAAGGGGCCCTTCATCCTATCTTAAGTCGCTTGTCGAAGCGGGCAAGCTGGGCATGAAATCCGGCGAAGGGTTCAGGACATGGGCCGAGGGCGAGGCAGATCAGGTTCGCCAACGTGTCGCGAAGCATCTGAAAAATCTCGAAAAGACTTTGCAAGATCAATCAAACACTGGCGGGAGGCCGGTGAAGGGAGGACGCAATGACAAGGACATTCAAAACGGCCACTAGGCGCAGTTTCATCGCCGGGGCAACGGCAGCAATTGCGGCACCGGCAATCCTGATGGCGACGCGTGCTTATGCTGCGAACCCGACCTTGCGTGTCGGCAATGTCAGCCCGCGCACCGGACCGCTGGCTGGTTTTGCCGAGGCTGATGAATACGTGCTTCAGGCCATCCAACAAGTGTTCTCAGCCGGGATGGAGAACAACGGCAAGACTTGGAATGTCGAGATCATATCAAAAGACAGCCAGTCCAACCCGAACCGCGCAGCCGAGGTTGCCGCAGATCTGATCCTGGGTGATGAGGTCGATATCATTGTCGCCGCTTCTACCCCGGATACGGTGAACCCGGTCGCCGATCAGGCAGAGATCAACGAAGTTCCCTGCATCACGACCGACTGTCCGTGGCAGCCTTACTTCTTTGGTCGCAATGGTGTTCCGGGTGAGGGGTTTGAAACGACCTATCACTTCTTCTGGGGCCTAGAAGATGTGATCGCAGCGTTCCTTGATATGTGGGACAAAACTGGCGTGACCAAGACAGTGGGTGGTCTATTCCCCAACGATGCTGACGGCAATGCATGGGGTGATGCGGAACTGGGCCTGCCAAAACCTTTGGCCGCAGCTGGCTATACGCTGACCGATCCCGGTCGCTATCAGCCTCTGTCCGATGACTTCTCAAATCAAATCGCTGCGTTCAAGGCCGCGGGCTGTGAAATCGTCACTGGCAACATGATCCCACCCGATTTCGCAACGTTCTGGAGCCAGGCCGCCCAGCAAGGCTTTAACCCGAAGGTCGTGACCATTGGCAAAGCACTGCTGTTCCCATCCGTCATTGAATCGCTCGGTGACCGTGGGGACGGGTTGTCGACCGAGGTCTGGTGGTCTCCACACCATCCGTTCTCGTCTTCTCTGACCGGTATTTCCTCGAAAGACCTAGCTGAGGGTTACACGGCAGAGTCGGGCCGCCCATGGACTCAGCCGCTTGGCTTTAAACACGCCTTGTTCGAGGTCGTCGCGGATGTCGTCAAAAGAGCGGATGATCTGGAAGACCCGTCATCGATCATTTCGGCAATCACCTCCACGAACCTGAACACGATTGTTGGGCCGGTGAACTGGGGTGATGGGCCTATGAACAACGTCACCAAAACACCTCTGGTTGGTGGTCAGTGGCAAAAAAACGGCGATGCGTACGAGTTGCAGATCGTTGCAAACAGCACCGCGCCCGAAGTTCCGGTGACCGCAGATATGAAACTGCTGGGCTGACCAGACATTCGGCGCCGATCTTGGCGCCGAACCTTCCATCCGAGAGAAGCATGACGACAATCTTGAGACTCCAAGACCTGAGCAAGGCATTTGGCGCGGTCACTGTCGCCGATGCCATGAGCTATGAGGTCCAGCAAGGCGAAGCGCTTGGGGTCATAGGCCCTAATGGGGCAGGTAAAACCTCGATGTTCAATCTGATCACCGGGACGCTCAAATCAAATTCCGGGGTGATAGAATTCAGTGGGCAGAACGTCACGAAATGGAGCGCGGCAAAGCGCAGTCATGCTGGTATTGCGCGTTCATTTCAGGTCCCGCAGCCGTTTTCGGGAATGACCGTTTTTGAGAACGCGATGATCGCCGCCACGCAGTTGGCGGGCATGCGTGGACATCAGGCAGAACGTTTTTGTCTGAAAGTTCTGGACCAGACAGAGCTGCTGCCCAAGGCAAACGTTCTTGCCGGAAGCTTGACATTGCTGGAACGGAAACGCCTGGAACTGACACGTGCTTTGTGTGCCAAGCCCAAACTGCTGTTGCTCGATGAGATTGCAGGTGGTTTGACCGAAGCCGAGTGCAAGTCACTGGTTCAGACCATCAAGGACATCCACGCCTCGGGCGTTACCATAATTTGGATCGAACATGTCGTTCACGCGCTGCTGGCCGTCGTCGACCGCCTGATCGTTATCGACTTTGGCAAGAAGATCGCCGAGGGAGAGCCGCAGGCAATCATGGAAAGCGCTGAAGTCAAAGAGATCTATCTGGGGATCGAAGCCGATGCCTGATCCGATCCTCCAGACACGCGGTTTGAATTCTTACTACGGCGATTTCCAAGCGCTCTATGATGTCGATCTGGACGTTGGCGAGGGCGAAGTTCTGGCCATAATCGGTGCGAATGGCGCAGGCAAGACGACCCTGATGCGGTCTATCACTGGGTTGCTGGCGAACGAACCGGGGCAGATCCAATACAGGGGCAAGGACATCAGCCGCCTTCGTGCGGATAAAGTCGCCGAATTGGGCCTGGCCATGGTGCCTGAGGGTCGTCAGCTGTTCCCCTCTTTGTCGGTCAAAGAAAACCTGATGATCGGTGCTCAGATTGGCCGCGCAGGCCCTTGGGATCTGAAAGCCGTCTACGATCTTTTTCCGATCCTGGAGGAGCGAAAAGATCAGGCATCAACATCGCTTTCAGGCGGTCAACAGCAGATGGTCGCCATCGGGCGCGCTTTGATGGCCAATCCTGATCTGATCCTCTTCGACGAAATCAGCCTCGGACTGGCACCGATCATCATCAAAGACATCTACGAAGCGCTGCCCGGCATCATCGGCGAGGGCATGAGCGCAATCATCGTCGAACAGGACATAACCAAGGCACTGTCGGTTTCAAGCCGGGTCTACTGCCTGCAAGAGGGGCGCGTTTCGCTGGAAAGTGCGTCCGACACCGTTTCGCGCGAAGACATTTCGCGCGCGTATTTCGGGATCGAATAATATGGAATGGCTGAACGCTATCGTGCAGGGAACTTTGCTGGGTGGGCTATACGCGCTGTTTGCCGCGGGTCTGTCGTTGATCTTTGGAGTCATGCGGCTCGTCAATATCGCCCATGGCGATTTGATTGTTCTGGCCGCGTATCTGGGGCTGACTGTGACGACAGCCACAGGGATGCATCCGATGGCCGCATTGGTGGTCGTGGTGCCTGCTATGGCGCTGATCGGATACGCCCTTCAACGCGGCCTGCTGAACCAAACTCTGGGCGACGATATCCTTCCGCCCTTGCTTGTCACCTTCGGACTGAGCGTGATTATCCAGAACGGGTTGCTAGAGGTCTACACCGCTGACCCGCAGGACCTTGATGCAGGCGCATTGGAAACGGCGAGCGTCGCGGTTGGAGGGTTGACGCTTGGGCTTCTTCCGCTCCTGACCTTCGGGATCGCTGTCGTGGTGATCTGGGGGCTGCAATGGACATTCTATCACACCGCGCTTGGCCGCGCTTTTCGGGCTGTGTCCGACAATCAAGACATTGCACAGCTTATGGGCCTCAATCGACGGCATATTTTTGGACTGGCGATGGCGCTGGCGCTGGGCGTGACCGCGATTGCCGGTATCCTTCTTGGTATTCGGACCAGCTTTGATCCGTCCATCGGTGGTGGTCGCCTGATCTTTGGTTTTGAGGCCGTTATTATCGGTGGGCTCGGCAATCTTTGGGGCACACTGATTGGTGGCGTCATTCTTGGTGTCGCGCAAACCATCGGAGCCAAGATCGATCCGGGTTGGCAACTGCTAGCCGGCCATATCGCTTTCCTTGTTATTCTTGCCGTTCGTCCGAACGGCCTGTTCCCGAGGGTTTCCGGATGAACCTACAGGATTATTTCGTATCTCGCTCATCCAAAGCAGCGCGGGTTGCCGCGATCCTGGCCACAATCGGTTTGCTTGTTCTGATTGCAGCGCCCTGGTGGGCAGGCCGCGCAGACATGCGCCTGATGGGTGAACTTTTCCTCTACCTATCCCTCGCCACCCTTTGGAACCTCATGGCGGGTTACGCTGGTCTCGTCTCGGTCGGTCAGCAAGCCTATGTCGGCTTCGGCGGCTATATGCTCTTTGCGCTTACAATGTTGGGCGGTTTGCATCCATTGGTTGCTGTCGCAGCCGCGGGTGTACTCGGGGCGTTGATCTCGATTCCGGTCGCCGTCCTCATCTTCAGGCTTCGAGGTGCATATTTTGCAATAGGCACTTGGGTCATCGCTGAAGTCTTTCGGCTAAGCTTCGCGCAAATCTCAGCGCTTGGCGGAGGGTCAGGATCTTCGTTGCCCGTCGCCATCGTTAAATCACTGGCGTCCGGGCGCGCGATGCGTGAGGCGCTAAGCTATTGGCTGGCGCTCGGAGCCGCTGTGCTGGTGGTGACCGCCGTGTATCTCTTTCTGCGCTCGCGCCAAGGTTTGGCGTTGACTGCAATTCGCGATAACGAATTGGCTGCCGGTAGCCTCGGCATCGATATCTGGCGAACGAAGTTCATAGTGTACGTCGTCACGTCGGCATTCACGGCAATGATCGGCGCTCTTATTTTCCTTCAGAAGCTGCGCATTTCACCGGATGCGGCGTTCAACGTCAATGACTGGACCGCCTTCGTCATATTCATCGTTGTGATCGGCGGTATTGGCACCATCGAAGGACCGATCATCGGAACGCTTGTCTTCTTTGCCTTGCGAGAAACGCTGGCTGACCTTGGAACAACCTACCTGATCGTTCTCGGTGTGGTCGCAATCGTTGTCATGCTCAAAGCGCCAAAAGGCATCTGGGGCGTGATCCGTAGCCGCTATGATCTGCAACTTTTCCCGCTGGGCTATCGCGTTAAGCACACCGGACAATCCAAGGAAAACTGAACCCATGGCCCGTCAGAAAAAAACGATCATCACATGCGCTGTAACAGGCGCAATCCACACGCCAACTATGTCGGATGCACTTCCGTACACCTATGATGACATCGCGCGGCAGGCGATCGAGGCCGCCGAGGCCGGAGCGTCGATCCTACACCTGCATGCGCGCAACCCCGAGAACGGTTCTCCATCGGTCGACCCTAATGACTTCGCGCCTTTCCTGCCCCGGATAAAACAGGCGACAGATGCCGTTGTGAATCTATCGACCGGCGGATCGCTGACTCTGTCCATTCAGGACCGGATCAATCCGGCCAAGACTTTCAGCCCCGAAATGTGCTCGATGAACATGGGTTCGATGAACTTCTCGTTTCATCCATTGGCCAACCGGTATGGCGATGATGATTGGAAATTTGATTGGGAGAAAGACTACGTCGCGAACTCCGATCAGAATATCTTTCGCAACACGTTCCGGGATATTCGCGAGGCGGCGGAAACACTCGCGCCGCATGACATCAAGTTCGAACATGAATGCTATGATGTGGGCCATTTGTATAACTTGAAATTCTGCATGGATATTGGGCTGTTCAAAGCACCCATTTTCATTCAGTTCATCTTTGGCATCCTCGGCGGCATCGGACCCGAAGTCGACAACCTGATCTTCATGAAACGCACGGCAGACCGACTGTTTGGCGACGATTACCGCTGGTCTGTACTCGGGGCTGGTGGCTCACAGATGTCGCTTGCCACAACGGCAAGCCAGATGGGCGGCAATCTTCGTGTCGGCCTAGAGGACAGTTTGTTTATTTCTCGCGGAAAACTGGCCGAAAGTAACGCGCAGCAAGTCGCCAAAATTCGACGCATCGTCGAAGATTTGGGCAGTGAGGTCGCGAAACCTGATGAAGCAAGGGAAATCCTAGACTTGAAAGGAGGGGACCACGTCGCGTTCTGAGGATTGGACGCTTGGCCTAACCGCTCATCGAGTGACTTACTTTTTGGATTTTCGAAAAACCTTCGGAGATTGAACTATGCGATTGGAATATTTGGCAATCAGCGCGCTTTTGGTTGGCTTTGGTACCGTGCAGGCTCATGCGCAATACGCAACCCAAGACTTCACCAATCTCTTGCTCAGCAATCGATCTGGAGACTGCACGGACTATGCGGGAGTGTATTCCGCTTCAGTGGAGGACATAACGCGCCAGCGACGCTTCAATTCCAAAATCGAAATCTCGGCGGATAGTCAGCGTTGTGCAATCACAACCAACGGAATTCCAAACCACGATTTCAACGGGCCTACAGCCAACTTTGCCAATGACGTACGAGAATTGCCTGGCACTTTTCGGATTCCCAGAAAGCCGAAAAAAACCGGAAGCCAAACTGCACTATCTCAACGTAGCTATGACGCAATACTGCTCAACGGTGTGCCGGTCGATTTGCTTTCGGCCGGCTGCTATCGCCCAAGCGGAAGGCGAGCAGACAAGAACGGCAACGTATTGGCAGGATGTCGGGAGACGAATCCGTGGCTGCTCGATCCTCCGTCCTACGATAAGTATTTCGGTGTAGATCTTCACAATGCCCACGCCCAGCCCGATGGTAGGTATCACTATCATTCCAATCCAAATGCTCTGTTTTTGGATCACGACCTTGATAAGCAGTCACCAATGATTGGCTTCGCAGCTGACGGCTTTCCGATCTACGGGACGATATTCAAAGACGAGACGGCAAAACTAGACCGGCGATCTCTGGATATGAACTCAAAACCACAGCGAGACCTGCTCCGCCTGCAGGGCCTGGTGGCACTCCAGACGGGACATACATCGACGACTACGAGTTCACGGGTGCCGGCGATCTGGATCAGTGCAACGGTATGACTGTCGATGGCCAGTATGGGTACTATGTCACCACGACCTACCCTTGGATACTTATGTGCTTGGTTGGGCGGCCTGATCGCTCGTTTAACAAACGGTGATCATCCTCTCTGGTTTCGTTGTTTGTCCCGCGGCGAAGCAACTGGGGCGATTTCCGTTTTATTCGGAAAGGGGCGTTTTTGTCCCACTTTATGCAAGCAGGTGGAACGATGAGACGAAACACCAGAAATGCAGTTCGCTGATTCAATGGTTGTAGTTTAGTGCTGGTTATTTGGTAAAATCAAAACTATGGTTCATTTTTCTTACGATGTGAGGTGCCTTTTCCAGGTCATAACACTGTTCTTACCGTCGAAATTGTCAATACTAGAAGGGCTTTTTGAACTATCCAAATTTACAAGAGCATTGTTGAAATTGCCGCAGCTTAACCGTAAGTGAATTTCGAAATCATAAATATGATAGCTTGCAGTCTAAACGCAAGAGATGTTGACGATGACCCAGTCTAAGAAAATACAACTCGCTAATCCCGCGCACCACATCGTGCCAATCACATGTTTAGTTTGCGCTCTGGTGCCGTCCTCTGCGTTTGCGGATTGTGCACTCAGCAATGATGACAAGACCAAGACTTGCGCCGGCGACATCACGTCGGGTGAATCGTTTCCGAACGATGACATTAAATCCGCCTTGGGATGTGTATTGGTAAAACCCTGACGGGTCGGTGAAGTATGAAAGCTACGCGCCTAACAAGCTCGATCCTGCAGCCAATCAAATGCTGGAACCGGCCGGTGCTGGTGGGCCAATTCTATCATGTCCGCCACGAGGCGCTTCTTGTCGGCTCGAACTTTCGGCAGCTTTCGCGGTATGGATCGGTGCTGTTTCAGGACACGACACGCCCCTTTCATCGTTAGCTTTGCAAACGACTGCCGGGCAGCGGGACGTTCTGAGACACGCAGTTTGTGGCACACATGGTTAATGCAGGCACGGCGACGAGCGGGGCTCAGTAGTTTCCCTTGGCCGCCTCCGTCAGGCTCAGTTTGTCCAGGGTAAGATCCGAGATGGCCTTTCGAAGACGCCCATTCTCTTTTTGAAGACGCTTGAATTCCTTCAATTGATCCGAGCACATTCCGCCGTACTTCTTCTTCCAGCGATAATTGGTCTGTTCAACAATACCAATCTGACGGATTGCATCCAGACGGGACATGCCTTGCCACACCAATATCTCAACCTACCGCAACTTCGAGACAATCTCTTCCGGCTTCGGTCGCTTGTTCGCCATGTGGTTCCTCCGTTTTCATAACCACAACGGCGGACCACTTCAGAGGGGATGGATCAAGCTTACCCAAGCCGCATTCCTTGAAGAGCTTTGCACGCATGCGGCTACAAACTTAACACCATTGAGCCCGTCATGAACCGTTGGATAAACAACTGACGCGTCAGGTGAAATCCCATTTCGGAAAGCTTGGATCGCCTCAGCTGCCTCTCCATAGATATTGGCGAAACCTTCAAGATATCCCTCTGGATGGCCCGGAGGGACTCTACTCAACCGATTGGCAGCATCGCCCGCTCCAGCTCCATTTCGGGTGATCAGACGCTTTGGCTCGTTGTAAGGGGTAAACGACAGGTAATTTGGATCTTCCTGAGCCCATTCCAGCCCACCTTTTTCGCCATAGACGCGCAAACGAAGTGCGTTTTCATTGCCGGGCGCCACCTGAGAGGACCAGAGCATACCACGCGCTCCGCCGTCGAAACGAAGCAAGACGTGCGCGTTATCATCAACTTGGCGCCCAGGCACAAATGCTTGCAAATCCGCAGCCAGGCTTTCCGCTGTCAGCCCGGTTACAAAACAAGCAAGGTTGTAAGCGTGGGTTCCGATGTCACCGGTTGATCCACCCGCGCCCGAGCGTTCGGGATCGGTTCGCCACTCGGCCTGTTTGAAATCCTGCTGCTCGGTCAGCCAGTCCTGAGGGTATTCGACCTGAACCACGCGGATTTTGCCAATATCTCCGTTAGCGACCATTTCACGCGCCTGCCGAACCATCGGATAGCCCGTGTAATTGTGGGTCAAAATGAATAGGGCATTCGCGCTTTCTGCTGCTTTGACCAGTTTTTTTGCATCGGCAAGAGTCGAGGTGAGTGGCTTGTCACAAATGACATGAATACCGCGCTTCAGGAACTCACGCGCGGCTGCATAGTGAACGTGATTTGGCGTGACGATTGAGACCGCCTCGATTCCAGATTTCAACCGAGCTTCCCTGATTGCCATTTGTTTGAAGTCTTCATAGACCCGTTCGAGCCCCAATGCCTGCCCACTTTCCATGGATTTCTCTGGCGTCGAAGACAAAGCACCGGCAACCAGCTCGAACTTGTCGTCCAGTCGTGCAGCTATGCGATGAACACCCCCTATGAAGGCGTCGTTTCCGCCGCCAACCATGCCAAGCCGAATTCGGCCCGAGGTTTCTTCACTCCGTCCTGTGACCATCACTCAATCCCCAGCATTTTACGATTGGCGGCTTCGTCTGCGCCACCATCAGCGAAATCATCAAAGGCTTTCTCGGTCACACGGATGATGTGATCTGACACAAACTGAGCGCCCTCGCGCGCTCCATCCTCGGGGTGTTTGAGACAGCATTCCCATTCGACCACAGCCCAGCCATCAAAGTCATTTGCGGCCATTTTTGAGAAGACCGCACCGAAATCCACTTGGCCATCGCCAAGCGACCGGAACCGCCCGGCCCGATCAACCCAGCTTTGGTACCCGGAATAAACACCCTGCCGCCCGGTTGGGTTGAACTCGGCATCTTTGACATGGAACATCCGGATTCGATCTTTGTAGATGTCGATATTGTCCAGATAGTCGAGGCATTGCAGCACATAGTGGGACGGATCGTACAACATGCAAGCGCGTGGGTGATTGTGCGTCCGTTCAAGGAACATCTCGTACGTCACACCATCGTGGAGGTCCTCCCCGGGGTGAATTTCATAGCAGACATCGACACCGCATTCTTCGGCGTGATCAAGGATGGGCACCCAACGACGAGCGAGTTCATCAAACGCCGTTTCAACCAAGCCGGCGGGTCGCTGCGGCCAAGGATAGACATAAGGCCATGCCAATGCGCCCGAGAATGTCGCATGTGCAGAAATACCCAAGTTTTTTGAAGCTGATAGCGCTTTCTTGACCTGGTCTACTGCCCATTCTTGCCGGGCTTTCGGGTTCCCTCTGACGCTTTCGGCCGCAAAGCCGTCAAATGCACTGTCATAGGCCGGGTGAACGGCCACAAGCTGGCCTTGAAGGTGCGTTGACAGTTCAGTGACTTCGACACCATTTTCCCTGGCTTTACCTTTGAAGTCATCGCAGTAACCGGTGCTGGACGCGGCTTGTTCCAGGTCGAACAGCCGGTCGTCCCAACTGGGAACCTGAACGCCTTTGTATCCACAGTCAGCTGCCCATTTAGTGATCGCGTCCCACGAATTGAACGGCGCTTCGTCCCCGGCAAATTGCGCAAGAAACAAAGCTGGACCTTTGATCGTCTTCATAAAATCTCCTCCCCAAAACCTAAGCCTCTATGGCGGTAAATTTTCCTTCAGATAGATGTCGATGCGGATACGTTCCTGCGCTTTGTTGAACGGAACCTTATCCGAAGTCGCACGCAGCAGGCGGACGGCTGAACGTACAATGTGCCCGGTGTCTTGCGAGATCAAAGCGTCAAATGTACCGAGCATGAGCGCCTCACGACTGAGCGGTGTAAGCTCATGCGCTATGATCACCAGATCTTCGCTGAGCTTGTTCTCTGAAAGGAATTGAATCAGGCCTGCATTACCCGCTGCTGACGAGTATATTCCGACCAGATCTGGGTAGGTTTCAAATATTTCGGGCATCATCCTGTAAATCAGATCTGGGTCATCTCGGCCCTCGACTGATGCTACGACTTCGAGGTGCGGAAATTCTTCAGCCACAACAAGGTCAAAGCCTTGACGACGCTCCAGGTGGTCTCGCGCCAAACGGGATCCTGTAAGAACCAAGACCTTACCTTCGCGATGGACAAATCTTCCCATCAGCCGAGCGGCAGTTCGTCCTGCCGAAACGTTATCAATTCCGACAAAGTGGTCTCGCTCAGAACTCGGCAAGTCGGACACCAAGGCAACCACCGGAACGCCTTTGTCCCTGAGCCTTTTTACAGCGTCGCGGACAGAAGGCGTTTCGGGCCCGAAAACGGCGACACCGTCAACGTCCAAACTGTCGACTGCATCTAGAATGTTGACGATATCTTGCGGCTCGAACGGAGCGACGTTCTTTACTGCAATGCGCGTCCGTTGAATAAATTGGTCACGTGTTTGTTCAGCGATTTGACTGCTTATTGCCTCCACAAACTCGTTGTCCGAGTCTGGTAAAACAAAGAGGAAATTGTAGACGCGATTTCGCGCCAGGTTGGCTGCGGCCGTGTCGCGCACATAGCCCAGTTCATCGATTGCCTTTTGCACTTTCTGCACGGTAATGGCCCGCACGCCGGGGCGTCTGTTCAAGACCCGATCAACGGTCGCCAGGCTGACACCCGCCACGCGAGCGATGTCATTGACAGTTGGCTTTTTCACCAATTCTAGTTTTCGTGTTTGATCTTCCACGTGTTCTTCAGCCCTCAATCTCCCGCGCTAAGCCTTCAAACAACAAAGCAACAGCCTCAGCGCCGGGATCGTTATGTCCAACTAGGTTTTCTTCGGGAACATAGGCTGCGCGGCCTGCCTTCGCACGTCGAATATTCGCGGTGTTATTCGCGCCTTCGCGGGCAGCCTCGGCCGCATGCGTCAGACCAGATGGCAGTGCGGCAAGTGCTGGTGCCAGGGCGTCAATCATTGTCCTGTCACCGACATTAGCACCCCCAACTTGGCTGACGCGATTCAGACCTTCGACCAGAGACTTGGGTGCCGACGCGCCGCTCGCACAGGCATCTCCAGCTGCGTTGAAGAAGATTGCGAGTATCACGCCGGAAGAACCACCCATTGTCTGGCTTAACTCATTGCCTAACGCAGGAAATAGTTGTGTCAGATCAGCAAGCGGCATGCGATCAAGGCTACCTTGCAATGCTCTTGCGGCAGTCGCCAATGTGCTTCCTGTATCGCCATCCCCAGATTTCGCGTCCAGCTCGTTCAGTTTCTTCTCGGCGTTGATGAGCAGTTCAGACAATCGGGTGATCGTTTCCCTTGTGGCGGCATTGTTTGAAGGGATTGGGTCGATAGGGGTCAGGCCATCCGGTAAAGGCGCCACTTTAATCGGATTGATGGAATTGACGCCGGGCCAAGCCGCCAGATCAACAGGAGCCAGGAGTGCGGATAAGTCGTCCTGATCCACTGGCAGAATGGAAACGGAGAACCCGTGCATATCAAGAGAGGTCATCATGGGTGCCGGGCCGATGATATGGTGAGCGATCTCGGTTTCGGACAAGGCGTGTGTGAGGACAGACATTTCCAGCGGAGTTGTGGAACCAAGGTTGTTGACCAACGCCACACAATCGCCGGACCCAACCCTTTGTTTCAGCTTCTCCACCACTGTGGACATCGCCGATACAGCATTTGAGAATTCGACTTGCTGCACGCCGGGTTCACCATGGATACCCAAGCCAAGCTCTGCCTTCCCGGGTGCAATCCTGTCTTCTTTTGGAGATCCCGGAACGGTGCAGGTGTCCAAGCTCATACCGATGCTGACAACCTTTGCTATGGTGCGTCTCGCAGCGGCGGCGACAGTCTCCAAATCGGCACCGCTTTCAGCAAGCGCTCCGGCGATTTTGTGAACGAACAACGTACCCGCCACGCCACGTGGTTGCGGAAGATCGGGCAGGGCGATGTCATCGTCGACAACGACCATTTCAACCTTGCGGCCCAATGCACGGGCGCGTTCAGCGGCCAATCCAAAGTTCAAACGATCACCGGTGTAATTCTTGACGATAAGCAAGCACCCTGCCTCACCCGTGACAGCAAGAATGCCCGCCAAAACCGCCTCGACCGAGGGCGAGGCGAACACTTCTCCGCAGACTGCGGCTGTCAGCATGCCGGCGCCAACGAAACCTGCATGGGCGGGTTCGTGACCAGAGCCCCCGCCAGATACCAGGGCGACCTTCGACTTGTCCCAATCCGACCTGTAAACAACCTTGATGTGCGGGTAGCCGTCCAACCGGGTGAGTTGCCCTCCGGAAGACGCCAGAAGACCGTCTATGGCCTCTGTCACCAAAGTTTCTTTTGTGTTGAGGAACTGGGCCATGCTTTTGCTCCTTAATTCACGCGCGCGCCGGACGCGTCAAAATACAACGGGTTGTGTGGGCGGATTTTTATAAGTTTTCCAGACGGATAATCCTGATGGACATCAATCAAGGTCACAACCGGGTGACCGTTCAGATCCAGATGCAGCCGCGTTTGATCCCCCAGATGCTCAGCGCGTATTACCCGCGCTTCGCTGCCATCGCCTTCGATGATGTTTTCCGGGCGAAGACCGATCTGCGGACCTTTGTGATCGCCTCCGAACAGCTCGGAGGGCAGGATGTTGATCCGCGGCAGACCCAAACGGCTGGCCACATAAACACTGCCCGGGTTTTCATAGATGTCCCGGGGTGTTCCGTACTGAACCAACCGGCCGTTTTCCAAAACCCCGATATGCGTCGCCATTGTCATGGCTTCGACCTGATCATGCGTCACGTACAATAAAGTCGATCCCAGATCTGCATGAATTCTCTTTAGCTCTACCCGTAAATCCGCCCGCAGCTTGGCATCAAGGGAACTGAGCGGTTCGTCCATCAGAAATATCTGGGGATCACGCACCAGCGCTCGTCCAATTGAAACGCGCTGCATTTCACCGCCAGACAGTTCAGTCGCTTTGTTGTCCAGTTTGTGCGGGATCTGGAGGATCTCGGCGACTTCGTTAACCTTCCTCGTGATCTCATCCTCTGGTGTCTTCAGGATCGGCGACCTCAGAGGGAAAGACAGGTTCTCCCGCACTGTCATATGCGGGTAAAGCGAGTATTGCTGAAAGACCATCGCCACATCTCGCTGGGCGGGCGTTTCAATTCCAACATCTCGTCCGGCTATACGCACCGTTCCGGAATCCAGTTTCTCAAGCCCGGATATCAATCTCAGCGTCGTTGTTTTTCCGGCACCAGTCGGGCCCAACAACACCACAAAGGCACCGTTGGGGATTGTCATTGAGATATCATCCACCGCCATTAGATCGCCGAATGACTTCGAGATATTCTCTAAAACGACTTCAGCCATTGCTTAGTACCTCGTCGTTCAGAGCGGACCTCAACGCGCGTCCGGTGGACTTTTCAAAGAGAGTTACTGCGGATGAGCGGAACTCTAACCCCACTGTCTCGCCGGGATTTACGACTTCGCGCGCATCAATCCGGGCTTTCAGCTCTCCGTTCGGGCTTTGCAGTGTTACGATCTGGGTGGTCCCCAGGTATTCCGCCGCCAAGACTTTGGCGCGGTATTCGCTCGCATCGGATAGAAAAACATGTTCGGGGCGAACACCAAAAACCAAGTCACCTTCTGCCCCTTCCATCAGCCTCGGCACGGCTTCGTCATGGCCATTCAATCGGACCGTTTCCGAGCCAGGCGCGACCTTTCCCTGAAATGGCAGGAAATTCATTGAAGGAGACCCGATAAAATCCGCAACGAACATTGTGGCTGGTTTGTCGTAAATTTCCTGAGGTGTGCCGAATTGCTCGATCACCGCGTTGTTCATCACGACGATCTTGTCGCCCATTTGCATGGCTTCCAACTGATCATGTGTAACGTAAACAGTGGTTGCGCCCATGCGATCATGCAGCGCACGCAATTCTTCGGCCATGTGTTCCCGAAACTCGGCATCCAAAGCGCCCAGCGGCTCGTCCATCATAAACGCCTTGGGCTCCCGAACAATTGCGCGCCCCAGCGCCACGCGCTGCCTGTCGCCGCCTGACAATCCACCAACCGGGCTATCGAGGATGTCGTGTATGCCCAGAATTCCCGCGACTTCTTCTACTTTAGCTTTGACAGCAGCACGCGGCATTCCCTGCGATATCAGCGGGTAGCTGATGTTTTTACGCACGTTCATGTGGGGATACAGCGCGAACATCTGAAACACGAAGGCTATGTCCCGCTCTGACGGGGGTCGCTGGCTAATCTCTTCGCCGTCCAGATAGATTTCACCCGACGTTGGAAGCTCCAAGCCTGCGATCATCCGCAGAGTCGTCGTTTTCCCACACCCGGACGGCCCGAGCAGCATGAAAAATTCACCGTCCTCGATCGTGAACGAGCTTTCGCGAACAGCGGTGAAGTCGCCGAACATCTTTTTAACGTTTTTGACTACGATTTGGGCCATTTCTACTCCGGGAAATGGCTGACGATGATGAACATGACGGTTCCGATCAGCGTGACGATGAAAGAGTAGGTGAAAGCCCAAAGGACAAAGGGCTGCATCAGCATGAAGACACCCAGTGCGATCAGGATGGTCGCGACCATCTCCCATGGGCCGCGGCGAAGCCGTAGTAATCCGGTAAGGAAATCGCTCATTTGCGTACGGCTCCGAATGTGATCCCACGCAGCAGGTGTTTGCGCATCAGGATGGTGAAAATCATGACCGGGATCAGGAAGATCGTGGCACCAGCGGCAACTGCAGGCCAGTCCAGACCGCCGATGCCGATGATAGTCGGGATGAAAGGCGGTGCGGTCTGCGCATTCGCGGATGTCAGCAACACGGCAAACGCGTACTCATTCCAGGCAAAGATCAGGCAGAAGATCGCGGTTGATGCTATACCGGTCGCGGCTTGTGGCAGTACAACTTTGTAGAAGGCCTGAAACCTCGTGTACCCATCTATGAGAGCGGCTTCTTCGTACTCTCTTGGGATTTCGTCGATGAATCCTTTTAGCAACCAGACCGCCAGGGAAATATTCACGCCCGTATATAGCAGGATCATCCCCAGATGCGTGTCGCTTAGCCCAAGGTTTCTGAACATCAGGAAGATTGGGATGGCAACGGCGACCGGGGGCATCATCCTTGTACTCAGGATGAAGAATAGAAGATCGTCCTTAAGCGGGACCTTGAACCTGCTGAATGCATAGGCGGCCAGCGTGCCCAGGAAAATACTCAAGAACGTTGAGCCAAACCCGATGATAACCGAATTCATAAAACGCTCGCCAAACTTGGATGGCCCGACAATCACCATGTCGTATTGGCGCACGATCTCATCGGCCCAGTTCTGCGGCGGGTTGGCTTCCAGAAACTCCTGCGTTTGCCGTGTGCGCGTGGTGAAGAGGTTGACGTAACCCTCAAGCGTCGGATCAAACACCACTTTTGGCGGATAGCTGATCGCATCGGCCGGGGACTTGAAGCCAGTCAGAAAAATCCAAACTAGCGGGATCATCGTGATCAGCGCGTAAGTAATGACCAGGAAGCCTGCGATCCACTTGGACCGGTTTGAAGGTTCGGTGACGGAAAAACTGCTCATCTCTGTTTCACCTTGTTCAGGGCTTTGACGTAGATCGACGCAAGGCCGAACACGGTGACGAATAGGATGATCGCATAGGCCGAGGCATAGCCGGTTCGCCATTTCTCGAACGCTTCACGCTTGAGGTTGATCGAAGTGAGTTCCGTAACAGACCCCGGTCCTCCGCCGGTTAGCTGTACCACCAGGTCGAACATCTTGAAGTTTTCGATCCCTCGAAACAGCACAGCGAGCATCAGGAATGGCAGCACCATTGGGATCGTGATTGTGAAGAACTGCCGCAGCTTGCTGGCCCTGTCGATCTCGGCAGCCTCGTAGATATAGTCGGGGATGCTGCGCAGTCCGGCCAGGCAAATCAGCATCACGAAGGGTGTCCACATCCAGGTGTCGACAATCACAATCGCCCAGGGGGCCAACGTGACTGATCCCAGCATTTCAAAGCTCGACGGGTCCTTGCCGGTGAACCAGGACACGATGTAGTTAAACAGGCCGATTTGGGGCTGATACAGGAACTTCCAGAAGTTTCCGACAACCGCCGGCGACAGCATCATCGGCAGCACGATGATCGTGGTCCAAAGGTCGTTGCCCTTGAATTTCTTGTTGATCAACCACGCCAGAGTAAACCCGATCAGCACCTGGAAAAAGATCGTCCAGAACAGGAAATGCGCCGTCGCCTGCATGTTCAGCCAGGTGTCCGAGTCCGTCAGGATACGCTCGTAGTTCCTGAGACCGACGTCTTTGACTTCGCGCCCGATCCGGTTGGCTTTGTAGTTGGTAAAGCTAAGCTGGATGGTCCAGATCAACGGAAAGATGTTGATCGCAAGCAGCAGAAAAATCGTTGGAGAGATGAATATCCAAGCGATTGCGCGGTCGGACAACCCTCGGATTTTTCGCGCAACTTGCACGGGCGTTGCTTGCGCAACGCGATCTACGGTCCTGTCAGACATCTCTTTGCCAGCTCTTGTTGGTTTGCCACTCACGGGTGAAGGTGGAGCGGATTCGCACCCGCTCCTGCCTTTTTCCGGGTTACAGCTTGCCTTCGTCTTCGAAGACTTCCGTCCAATCTTCGATCAGAAGATCAAGTGCTTCTTGCGCAGTGCCTTGGTCAGCAACAACGTAGTCGTGGATGCGTTTCTGCATGGCCAGCAGAAGTTCCGCATAGGCAGGCTCTTGCCAGAAATCCTGCACACCGCCCATCGCTTCCAGGAAATCACCGGCAAACGGTTGGCTGTCTACAAAACCAGGATCTTCTAGCACAGAGTTATGTGCTGAGTAGCCGCCAAGCTCCCACCATTTGGCCTGAACTTCTGGCTGTGCGAACCACTTGATATACTCAAGTGCTGCGTCCTGTTTGTCAGAGTAACTGACAACAGAGATACCTTGGCCGCCCAGCGTTGAACCTGCCTGATTTTGTGGTGGATTCACGAAGAAGTCGATCTTGTCACCGCCAGTATTGGGGTCGGCATAAAGACCTGGGAAGAACGCGAACCAGTTCATAGCCATGGCAACCTGACCGGATTTAAAGGCGTCCAAGCTCTCACCCATGTAAGAGTTGGTATATCCCGGAGGCGTCGCCGTTTTGTAGAACTCCTTGTAGAATTCCAGCGCCTCTACCGCTTCCGGTGAGTTCACGGCACCTTCCATGTCATAGGAACCCGGAGTGTTTTCGTACTTGAAACCCCAAGGATACAGCGCCCCGGTCACACCCATGGTGATCCCTTCCGAGCCGCGCTCGGTAAAGATTGCAGCCCCATAGACTGTCTTGCCGTCGATTTCACGACCCTGGAAGAACTGCGCAATCTGCAGCAACTCTTTCTGAGATTGCGGCTCGCGTAGGTCCTGACCAGTCGCTTCCTTGTATGCGGCTTGGATTTCAGGGTTTTCGAACCAGTCCTTGCGATAGAACCAGCCATTTGCATCGCCCATCGCAGGCAGCGCATAATAGTTTGGTGTACCTTTAGGCCAGGTCGAGTATGCGTAGACCGTGGCCGGTGCGAAATCGTCCATGCTGATGCCTTCAGCATCGAAGAATTCGTTCAGCTGAACATAATGACCATTCTCTGCGCCACCGCCGATCCATTGGCTGTCGCCAATCAGCAGGTCGCAGAGCTTACCACCCGAGTTCAACTCGTTCAGCATCCGGTCCGCAAAATTAGGCCAAGGAACAAATTCGAAGTTCATCGTGTGTCCGGATTCTGCTTCGAATTCTTTTGATAGCTCAACAAGCGCGTTGGCCGGGTCCCATGCAGCCCAACATAGCGTCAGGTCTTCGGCATTTGCCTTGGTAGAAAGAGTAGTAGCGGCAAGGACTATTGCGCTGACCGAGGCCAGTTTTGTGTAAGTCATCCATTCCTCCCTTTTTTGCGCCGTCAATCGAGGATGTGCGAATCGCGGCATACATCTAAGGCTATTTGAGGTACGCACCTCAAGTCCAGATATTTCTGAGGTTCGTACCTCAAAAAACCAAAAGAGATCGCTAGTTTCTCCTCTTACTTATTGATTTATATAGAAATATCCCCATGACCTTGATGCGCCTGTATTTTCGGCATCGCGGTATTGAATGGTCATATCAACTTGATTAGGCGCAGCCGTCATGCGGCCAACAGGTTCAGCGAACTCGCTTCTGAAGCGCTCAAAGATTATTTGGTCGATACCTTTGAAAATTCGAGATAGCGTCAAACGGCGCGGACAACTCAGAACCGTGCGTAACACTTCTTGGTCAGGTGCAGACGTATGAACAATCTCTCCATCGTCCGATTGAACCGTTACCCTATAAAAGGCTTGAGTTCCGAGCCTATGCGAACTGTGACGCTGCAAGCAGGAGATGGCATTCCGGGCGATCGCCTGTTTGGGTTTGCTCGCTACAACTCCGGTTTCGATATGCAAAATCCAATGCCATTGCCGAAAGATCGTTTTGTCGTTTTGTTGAACGAGGCTGCACTGGCAGGCATTCAGACAAGTTTTGAAATTACGTCCCAGGCACTTGAGATAAATGCGAACGGAAAGACACGACGCTTTGATATGCGAGAGTCTGAAGATCGGGAGAAGGCGGCAGAATTCCTTTCTTCAGAGATCGATTTAAAAGATCCAGAGCCGCCAAAGTTTGTCTCCTCTGCTCCACATAGGTTTACAGATGTATCTGTCGTATCACCGCAAATGATGAACGCGATATCCGTTTTGAATCTGGCCTCTGTGAAAGAGTTGGGCGAACAACTGAACGCAGAAATCCATCCGGCGCGCTTCCGAGCGAATATTGAAATAGACGGATTACCTTCGTTTGCTGAGCTGGATGCAGTTGGGTCAGTTTTAAGATTTGGCGATGTCGAGTTGAAGATACTCTCACGTACGAAAAGGTGTGCAGCAACTGAGGTGAACCCAAAAACGGCCGAGCGCGACTTGAAAATACCCTACCTTATTTGGAAATTGATGGGTCATATGGATATGGGCGTCTATGTCGAAGTGGTTAATGGTGGAACGCTAACGGTCGGTCAAACTGGGGAAATACTCGCCTAGACCTTGCCGCCGCCAAAGTGGCTTTTCAAAGAGGTTTGAGCCATGTCCGGTCAGACGATTAAACTCAACTCTTGCTCTGTCTTTCTTTTGGCTAACGGGGGTATCGAAGGACGTTACGTTCGCGCTTTCTGATCAAGATATGATTAGAGGGAACTCCTTTGATGGAGCCTTGACAAGATTCCTGTTTCAAATAATTTTAATCATTAAAATATTTATGCAGGTGGTCCTCAATGTATCTGGGCTTAGATTTGGGAACGTCAGGTCTCCGCGGGATTCTGGTAGATGACACAGGACACGTCGTCGGTGATGCTGAAGTCAGCATTTCCACCTCAACGCCTAAGCCTGGCTGGTCTGAGCAGGATCCTTTGGATTGGACCAACGCTTGTGAAGAGGTTGTTGGAAAGCTTCGCGTCGGCAACCAGCAAGCATTCTCAAAATTGCGAGGTATTGGCCTAAGCGGACACATGCACGGCGCTACACTACTGGATTCTGATGGCGAAATATTGAGGCCCTGTATTCTTTGGAACGATACACGGTCAGCTGATGAGGCGAGGATACTGGATCAATCGCCAGAGATGCGCGCAATATCGGGAAACATCGTATTCCCCGGGTTTACAGCGCCGAAACTCGAGTGGTTGCGCAGCCATGAGCCGGATGTGTTCTCAAAGGTGGGCAAGGTACTGCTGCCGAAAGATTATTTGCGGTTTTGGCTTACTGGCGAATATGTCTCAGACATGTCTGACAGCGCAGGGACATCGTGGTTGAACGTTGACACACGGCGGTGGTCAGAAAAGGCGTTAACGGTAGGTCACATGCGTGTCGAGCAGATGCCGCGCTTGGTTGAGGGCAGTGATCCGGGTGGAGAGTTGAGGGCCAATTTGAGGCAGGAGTGGGGGCTTTCGAATTCCGTCGTCGTGGCCGGCGGTGCTGGCGACAATGCTGCCGCTGCCTGCGGGATCGGGAGCATCAACGACGGCACCGGTTTTGTCTCACTCGGAACGTCTGGCGTGTTGCTTGTTGCGCGGGAAACCTATGCTCCTGATCCGGAATCTGCTGTGCACTGTTTTTGTCACGCAGTCCCCGATCGGTGGATACAAATGGGCGTCATGCTTTCAGCGACGAACAGCATGAACTGGCTTGCTCGCAATCTGGGTGAACCCGTGGAAAAACTTGCTGCATCTATGCCTGAAAAACTAAACGGACCTACAGCGATCACCTTCCTGCCATATCTTTCAGGAGAGCGGACACCGCATAACAATAGCCATATTCGAGGCGCGTTTTTGGGCGTGGACATCTCGTCGGAACCCGCTGAGTTGACCCAGTCCGTAATGGAGGGTGTTTCTTTCGGAATGAGAGATTGCCTGGAAGCACTGAAGAGCACCAGAACCCAGCCAAATAGCCTTATGGCAGTTGGAGGAGGTGCACGATCTCGGTTCTGGCTAGAAACTTTAGCTACTGTTTTGCAAGTTCCACTGGATTTGCCAAAAGGCAGCGAATTCGGTGCCGCAATGGGCGCTGCGCGCCTCGCGATATGTGCAGCCAACGATGCGGAACCAGCGCAAGTCATGACGCCGCCGGAAATTCAGGAACGCATCGAACCACGCGGCGATCTGATTGACGCCTACGAAAACGAATACCGGAGATACAAGCAATTCTATCAGGCGCTTGCGCCGCTGGCAGTAAGATGAAACCAGAAACGGGTAAAGCCTCTGGGATTGAAGCTGCAATTATCACGGACGGGGATATGCGTGTTTCGGTCCTGAACTATGGGGCTATTACGCTGGGGTGGTGGTACAAGGACGTCCCGCTCATCCTTGGGTTCGAGGACCCAAATGAGTATCTCACCGATACGCGTTACCTGGGCGCAATTGTTGGGCGCGTTGCCAACCGGATCAGCGGCGCGACGTTTGACTTGGATGGCACCAGTTTTGAATTGAACGCCAACGAGGGCAAAAACACCTTGCATGGCGGCGACGATGGGCTGTCTAAACAGTTTTGGGAACTCGAACAGATTGCACAGAACGAGGTTTTGCTGAGCTACGTTTCTCACGACGGAGAGGGAGGCTTTCCGGGGAATATCAGGTTCGAAGTCAGGATCCGCCTGCAGGGCTCACGCTTGGTCTATTCAATAACTGCACAGCCTGACCGGCCGACGCCGATAAGCATTACACAGCACAACTACTACACTTTGTGTGCTGCAGAAGGGGTAGACGAGCATAAGCTAAAACTCGCTTCAAATTGGTATCTGGAAATCGACGATCAGGGTATTCCGTCGGGCAGAGTGCTTCCGATCAACGGAAACGGGTTGGATTTTTCAACGCCCAATACGATTGGAAGTGCTTCCGAAGGGATTGATCACTTTTTTTGCTTTGATCATGATCGCGACCCAAATGCTCCGGTGGCGGAACTCACTTCACCCTCTGGCCTTGCGTTGAGAGTCTACTCTGACCAGCCCGGAGCACAGGTTTATTCGGGTTATGAGCTGACGAAACCGCGTCGCGCTTCGCGTGGTGTGTGTATCGAGCCATCGGGTTATCCCAATGCACCGAATATCTCGTCGTTTCCCTCAATCATCTATACTCCGGAGAATCCGTATCGGCAGGAACTTATCCTAGAAGTTTCTGAGGAATGACATGAGAGCAGTTTCGCTATTCTTGATTATTGGCTCAACAATCTCAGCGGTGGGTGGTGCGCGTGCCCAATCGCTTGGTCCTCTGCCAGAGTTCCTCGAACCCGACTTTGCAAGTGCTGAGCTGGGGCGTTTGCTGTTCTATGACCCGATTTTGTCTGGCAACAAGAATATCAGTTGTGCGACCTGTCATCATCCCAGGCTTGGCACGTCCGACGGTGTTTCCCTTGGTATCGGGGAAGGGGGAATTGGGTTGGGTCCAGAGCGAACATTAGACCCAGAGAACGCCCCGGAACAGCGTATCCCACGTAACTCGCCAGGGCTCTGGAACCTCGGAGCCACTGAGTTCACAGCGTTTTTCCATGATGGGCGGCTGGAGGCAGACACAACGCAACCTGATGGTATCAGAACCCCGTTGGGTACTCATATGCGGTCTGGTTTCAATTCAGCGCTGGCCGCACAGGCCATGTTCCCGGTTTTGTCGCCAGACGAAATGGCGGGTCACTATTCCGAGAATGACGTGAGCAAAGCGGTTCGCCTCGGATTTCTGACACAGCAAGGCGGTGCGTGGGATCTGATTGCAGAACGTGTTGCGGCCATTCCGGAGTATGAGCAGAGGTTTGATGACTTAGCGCCGGATGATGAAATTACGTTCACGGCGATTGCCAACGTAATCGCGGACTTTATCGCATTCGAGTGGCGTGCGGATAACAGCCCGTTCGATCGCGCGATGCGAGGTGAAGCTGAGCTGTCAGAAGAGGCCAAGATTGGTATGGGCTTGTTTTATGGAAAAGCCGGATGCAGCAATTGCCACTCGGGCTGGTTCCAGACGGATCACAAGTTTCATTCGATCGCAATACCGCAGATTGGCCCCGGAAAGGCGGCGCGATTTGAAAACCATGTCAGGGACGACGGGCGTCTTCGCGTGACCGGCAATCCCGACGACGCGTTTGCTTTCCGCACGCCATCTTTGCGCAACGTGACACTGACAGCTCCGTACGGGCACAACGGAGCATTTGCCGAACTTGAGGACATCGTGCGGCATCATTTGGACGCGGTTTCGTCATTAAAAAACTACTCGATCGAGTTGGCCGCATTGCCGGACTTCCCGGGCTCCAAAGATCAAAGGGCAATGTCGGACAATCAGCACGTGGAGGCGATTGCCCAAAGCAACAGCCTGTCGAATGTTAACCTAACGGATCAGGAAATCGACGCTCTTCTAAGATTTCTGGAAAGCCTGGAAGACCCGGCAGAGCGGCTAGGTGTGCCTGACCAAGTTCCAAGCGGGTTACCGTTTGAAAAGTAATTAGCGGCGAAGACGTATGATTTGGTTGGACTGATAGTCCAACCACTCGCTTTTCGACCCGTCCGGCCAGATCATACGAACTTGCACCTGGTCCTCACTCCCAAGCCCAAAATGCTGAAACCCAGCGATACCACCAGCGTGACCGCCGCCGATTGTAAGCTCGCGGGTCTGAACGCCCAGCAAGGTTTTGACTTCAATAAATCCACCAATTGCTGCGTGATTGGATTGATCCTGAGTGACATCCAGCAATAGCCAGTTGCCACCCTGAGTAGTGTTCTGACTGACTTCGAACTCAGAACCTCGGTTGACGACCACCAGATCCAGCTTGCCATCGTTGTTAAGGTCAGCAAGCGCCGCGCCACGAGACTTAGCCATCGAGGCAGCACCGGCATCTGCAGCAGCTTCAATAAACTGACCGTCGGAGTTCTGTAGTAGTAGGTTATTGGGGTCGTTCAGAGCCGCATCGGGCATCTGTTCTACGTTTCCCTTGGCCACGAATATATCGTCCCGGCCGTCGTTGTTGACGTCGCCAAACTGTGCGTGCCATCCGGTCGATGGCCTTCCGTCTCCTCCAATATGCGGCCTATGAGCGGTCGTACCCTTTTCGTAAGTCGCGTCGCGCCAAGTCGGGCCGTTTGTAACTGGGTCAAATACCTGGAGTTTCTGATCACCCATCGAGGTCAGATAAACCTCAGGAAAGCCATCTCCTGTAAGATCCCGCGAGGCGATCCCCATTCCCCAGATTGAATAAGAAAGCCAGCCCTCGTCTTCTGTATATTGCCGGGGTTCGGGCGCCATCGCCCACAATTGTTCGTGACCGCCGCGCACATAGTAGTGACGGTCGTTGCTGACGCGAAGATCCGCGCGACCAGTTCGGGCCCAGTCCGAAAACAAAATAGACAGCGAACAATAACCGGGTTCAAGGTGCAGCGGGTCACGGTATAAACCACCTTCGGGGCGATAGAGAAGGGTCGGGCCGCATGATTCAAAAGGACCTTCGGGATCGAACCGATCAACGTAAGTGCCAAATGCCAAGGTCGGTAAGGTTTGCCCGCTTTCCCATGTTGCCGAAAACCCTGTGGTCCAGTGATCCTCGGACTGAAAGCCGAGTTCAGTGAAAGTGCTGAATTGACAGTCGGGATGGCCCCGAAGAAGCAGGTCCGGACCAACACGCAAAATCGCCAGATCCATAATGCCGTCACCATCAACGTCGAGAGGATAAGCCCCGGTCACGCCTGTCAACGACAAGCTTTCTGGTGTTCCTGTCTTAAATGATATCTGTTCTCTCGAAGTGTTTATGAACAGTTGAGAGCTATTGGATCCGCCTGCTAAGAAGAGCTCTGGCAGGGTGTCCCCATTGCAATCAAAAACGGCGACGCCTCCGCCAACAAAATGCTCCCAGCCGCCATCATAGATATGTTTCGGCACATCCACGATTGAAAACTTAGGAACGTCAGTGTTCGCGTTCGCAACAGAGGCAAAAACCAAAAGTATCGCAAGCTCAGGACGCATTCGCAGAAAGTTCCTTAACTTTGAGGATCGAGATCTGCTCGATCCCATATGCTGCGGCACCCTTTGCCCACATCATGTCGCCCCAATGATGAACTTTGATCTCGGGTAAAGGCGCATCGACCTTCACGACCCCATTTCGAATACGGTTCATTACTTCGTTGGAACACAGATGTTCGAAACTCATTTGGGCCCCTGAGACGATAATGCACTCTGGGTCATACAAGTTGATCAGGTTGGAGATCCCGAGGCCAAACATCTGACCTGCGCGAGCAAGCACCGACGATGCTCTGTCGTCACCTGAGTTAGAGCGGTCATGTATGTCGGAAACGGATTCCATGCCGTTGGTATGACCGGTGACCGTCATCTCGCGGATCAAAGCATAGTCGCCCACATAGGCTTCAAGACATCCGCGTTGGCCGCATTGGCACAAAGCTCCGTCAAGTTGAACCTTGGTGTGCCCAAACTCAGCGCCGCAGCCTCGTTCTCCACGGTATAGTTTACCGTCCAATACGATGCCAAGGCCCACACCGTGTTCGATCGTAACGACGAGGAAGTTCTTCAAACCTTTGCCAAAGCCAAAAAGCTGTTCGGCCTTGGCGACAAGATTGGCGTCGTTATCAACGAATGCAGGGCAGGGCAGCTCATTTGAAAGCAAGTGACTGAAATCAATATTTCTCTCAGTAATCGAGGAAGACCAGTGGACATAATTCTTGTTAGCATCGACCAGTCCAGCCACCCCGATAGAAACACCTGCCAAATGAGCGACGGAACGGTCGATCTGACTGCAAGTTTCTTCAAGTGCTTCGCGGATCGCCAATACAAATTCTTGCGGCGACATTCTGGCTTGATCCAGAGCATATTTATGGGATGCGACTTCGTTACCTTCAAAGTCGACCAAGATAACTGAGATTACTTGCCGAGCCACCTTGAGGCCGGCCACAAGGTGCATCTGGCCGTCCAGTTGCAGCAATACTCTGGGTCTGCCTCTCTTCCCCGACATTGACTGTGCTTGGCTTTCAGTCTCTTTGACCAGCCCGGCCGAGATGAGATCAGCCGTGGCGGCGGTGACAGTTGCAGGGCTGGTTTGCAAGGCGGATGCAATATCGATCCGCGAGACGGATCCCTTGGCTCTGATGTGCTCCAATACCCGCAATCGGGTTGCGTTTCTTTGTTCCAAAGAAACCGGAGAGGCTTTGCTTTTCAGCATCTTGTCCTCGCGAATCTTGCTGTTGGCCCAATCTATTTGAATTTGAGTGCCTCTTGTAGAGTAAATATTTTACCGACTGAAATAAATGTGGTATTCAAATTTGTGAGAGCCGCGAATCGAAATGCGATGGCTCGGCAAATGGGAGGAAATCATGAAAAAAATTCTCAGCTTTTCGGCTGTGGCCACTTTGTTGGCTTCGACCGCATTCGCAGAGCCAGTGGTCGGCGTAAGCTGGTCGAACTTTCAGGAAGAACGTTGGAAAACAGACGAAGCCGCAATCAAATCCGCGCTTGAGGCAGGCGGTGCCGAGTACATTTCGGCTGACGCGCAGTCGTCTTCCGCAAAGCAGCTTTCGGACATTGAAAGCTTGATCGCCCAAGGTGTAGACGCGCTTATCATTCTGGCGCAGGACGCGCAGGCAATCGGACCGGCTGTTCAAGCTGCGGCGGACGAAGGTATTCCGGTCATTGCCTATGACCGCCTGATTGAGGACGACCGTGCGTTCTATCTAACCTTCGACAATGTCGAGGTAGGCAGAATGCAGGCCCGGGCTGTTTTTGAAGCCATGCCTAAGGGCAATTATGTGATGATTAAGGGCTCACCCACCGATCCAAACGCGGATTTCCTGCGGGGTGGCCAGCAAGAGATCATCGGCGCGGCCGTTGACAGTGGTGACATCGTTATCGTGGGCGAGGCCTATACGGATGGCTGGTTGCCCGCAAACGCGCAGCGGAACATGGAACAAATCCTGACCGCGAACGAGAACAACGTGGATGCAGTCGTTGCGTCGAATGACGGTACTGCAGGCGGTGTTGTTGCAGCGCTGACCGCACAGGGCATGGAAGGCATTCCGGTTTCCGGTCAGGACGGCGACCACGCAGCGTTGAACCGTGTTGCACTGGGAACGCAGACGGTATCGGTTTGGAAGGATGCTCGCGAACTTGGAAAGGCCGCTGGCGAAATCGCTGTTGCGCTGAGCGGTGGCACAAGTCCTGCTGATGTCGAAGGTGCAGTGAGCTGGACTTCACCAGGTGGCACCGAGATGAACTCGGTTTTCCTGGCACCGGTTCCGATTACCAAGGACAATCTGTCTGTTGTTGTGGATGCCGGATGGATCCCGCTGGCTGACCTCTGCCAGGGTGTCGAAAACGGCCCTGCGCCCTGCAATTAAACTCCCTGGTCCCTGGCCCTTTGTGGGCCGGGGACAATTGCTGACAATGAAAGATCGGAAATGACCGAAACTTCGTCTCAGCCGATACCGGAAAAAGCAAAACCCAGCCTGTTCCAGCAGTTGGAACTGGATATGCGGCTTTTGGGAATGATCGGCGCGTTTGTCATCTTGTGCATCGGATTCAACATCTTCACAGATGGAAGGTTCCTGACGCCGCGCAATCTGTTCAACCTGTCCATCCAGACAGTATCGGTTGCTATCATGGCATGTGGGATGGTGTTCATTATCGTCACGCGACATATCGACTTGTCGGTTGGCGCACTATTGGCAACAACCTCGGCTGTGATGGCAATGACGCAGACCGAGCTTTTGCCGCAGGTGCTTGGGATGGGTTTGAACAATCCTGCAACCTGGGCGATCACCATTGTCGTCGGGTTGTTTGTCGGCACGCTGATTGGTGCGTTTCATGGCTGGATGGTTGGTTATCTGACGATACCAGCCTTCATCGTTACGCTTGGTGGATTTCTGGTTTGGCGAAACGTGGCGTGGTATTTGACCAGCGGCCAGACGATTGGTCCTCTGGATAGTACATTCCTGATGTTTGGCGGGACCAACGGAACATTGGGAACGACGACAAGCTGGCTGTTCGGCTTGTTTGCTACCGCAATCGCGATCTGGGCTTTGTGGAGTGGCCGCCGTGCAAAAGCGGCACATGGTTTCCCTGTCAAACCTGTCTGGGCCGAGGCCACTCTGGCCGGGATAATCGCAATCGCCATCCTTGGGTACGTTTACATCGTAAACAGCTACGCCATACCGACACGCCGGCTGCAACGTATGTTCGAAGCGCGCGGCGAGACAATGCCAGAAGGGCTGGTTGTAGGATACGGTATACCGATTTCTGTCCTAATTCTCATCATAGTAGCGGTTACCCTGACGATCGTGGCACGGAAAACCCGGTTTGGTCGTTACATCTTTGCCACTGGCGGCAACCCTGATGCGGCAGAGCTTTCGGGTATTAACACTCGGCTGCTGACTGTGAAAATCTTTGCTTTGATGGGTTTCTTGTGCGCTGTGTCCGCGGTGGTCGCCTCGGCCCGCCTGGCAAACCATTCGAACGACATTGGTACGCTCGATGAACTTCGGGTGATAGCCGCTGCAGTGATCGGAGGAACCGCATTGTCAGGCGGCATCGGCACTATCTATGGCGCGATCCTGGGTGCATTGATCATGCAGGCGCTGCAATCGGGCATGGCAATGGTTGGCGTTGACGCACCGTTTCAGAACATCGTCGTCGGCAGCGTCCTCGTGTTGGCCGTCTATATCGACATCGTTTACCGCAAGCGACTGGGGGCCAAGTGATGCAAGCTCAGGATACGCAGAAAAAACCTTCCGGCGCAGGGCGCGGTTCAGGCGCACCGCCATTGGTCGAGATGCGCGACATCTCGATTTCCTTCGGTGGGATCAAGGCCGTCGACCATGTTTCGGTCGATCTCTATCCGGGTGAAGTCGTTGGTTTGCTTGGCCATAACGGGGCCGGAAAGTCCACGTTGATCAAGGTATTGTCCGGCGCGTATCAGATGGACCACGGCGAAATTCTGATCGATGGCAAGCCGGTCGAGATTGGCAATCCCCGGGACGCCCGGGCGAACAATATTGAGACCATCTATCAAACGCTTGCCTTGGCCGACAATCTGGATGCGACCTCGAACCTTTTTCTTGGGCGCGAGATGACGACACCGTTTGGGTTGGTCAACGACGCAGCCATGGAGGCCGAATGCCGCAAGATCATGGCGCAGCTCAACCCGAACTTTCAGAAGTTCAGCGACCCTGTTTCCGCATTATCCGGCGGCCAAAGACAGTCTGTGGCGATCGCTCGGGCCGTCTATTTCAACGCCCGTATCCTGATCATGGATGAACCCACAGCAGCGCTTGGGCCCCATGAAACTCAGATGGTGGCGGATCTGATCCACCAGCTAAAGGCGCAAGGCATCGGGATATTTCTGATCGACCACGACGTGCATGCCGTCATGGAACTGTGCGACCGCGCCTCGGTCATGAAGAACGGAAAACTGGTTGGGACGGTCGATATCGAAGATGTAACGGACGACGATCTTTTGTCGATGATCATTCTCGGCAAGCAGCCAGCACAAAAAGCAGAATAGGGGGCAGAAATGCCAAGTGGATTTTTTGAAGGGATCGAGAAGGTCCAGTTTGAAGGCGTGGATAGCAAGAACCCGTTGGCCTTTCGTCACTACGACCCGGATGAAATCATTATGGGCAAGCGTATGGAGGACCATCTGCGGTTTGCTGTGGCCTGGTGGCATTCATTCGCGTGGGAGGGCGGAGACCCCTTTGGTGGACCTACGTTCGAACGTCCATGGTATCCTCAGGACGATATGGGCCGAGCCCGCCAGAAGGCAGATATTGCATTCGAATTGTTTGAGCTTTTGGGGCAGCCATTTTTTTGCTGGCACGATGCTGATATCCGGCCCGAACAGGGAAATTTTGCCGATAACCTGCGCACATTGGAAGAAATCACCGATTACATCGGTGAAAAGATGCAAGTTTCTGGCAGCAAACTGCTTTGGGGTACGGCCAATATGTTCAGTCATCGTCGCTGGATGTCTGGCGCCAGTACCAATCCTGATCCCGACGTTTTTGCATTCGCTGCAGCGACCGTGAAATCCTGCGTGGATGCAACTCACAAACTAGGCGGCGAAAACTATGTTCTGTGGGGTGGCCGTGAGGGCTACGAAACCCTCCTGAACACGGACCTGACAACTGAGCTGGACCACATGGGCCGTTTTCTGAATATGGTCGTAGAATACAAACACAAGATCGGGTTCAAAGGCACTATTCTTGTGGAGCCGAAACCTCAGGAGCCTTCCAAGCACCAATACGACTATGATGCAGCTACTTGCATCGGATTTCTTAGGAAGTACGGTTTGGAGAAAGAAGTGAAGTTGAATCTCGAGCAGGGCCACGCGATCCTTGCCGGGCATAGCTTTGAGCATGAAATAGCGGTCGCGGCAGCTGAAGGGATGCTGGGTTCGATTGATATGAACCGCAACGACTACCAATCTGGATGGGATACAGACCAGTTCCCGAACAACACACCAGAAGTTGCCCTGGCTTATTACTACATCCTGAAAGCTGGTGGTTTTACCACCGGCGGCACAAATTTCGACGCCAAAATTCGCCGGCAATCGATTGACGCTGCCGATCTGGTGGCGGCTCATATCGGTGGAATGGACATATGCGCACGTGGTTTGAAAGCAGCGGCTGCTATGATTGAAGATGGAGGTTTGGAGAACGCGCTTTCGCAACGGTATTCCGGTTGGGAGTCTCCAAGAGCGGAGGCCATGTTAGGCAGTAGCCTGGATGAAATTTCCGCGCGCGTTTTAGATGAAGGAATAAACCCCGAGCCGCAATCTGGGCGCCAGGAAATACTAGAGAATTATTTGAACAGATTTGTTTAACAGCCAAACTTGGGTGTTTTCCGCTGTTATCATAAGCCACGCCAAGCCGCCCTTGGAGCTGAGGACACGAAGAGAGGTTTTTGCGGTCGATTGAGTCAATTATCAGTGACGTTCTACAGTACTTGTTGAACGTCACCCGAACCTGACCCAACCGTCACAGTTGGACCAAAAATATGATGAACGTTTGACTGCAGAAGGCATCTCCAACGTTGGACATCAGTTGAATTTGACCTTTGCGTTATCAACCAGCACACCGCCCCCATTTTATGCTCTCGCAGGCAGTTTAATTTGTTCTGACTTCCCTTTCAGCGAAGCGATATCAACGCAAGAATGGATTCGCGGCACGCCCCAATTACTCCAGATAGGTTTTGAACCATTCAATTGTGCGGTCCCAGGCCAGGTTTGCCATCTCCTCGTCATAGCGTGGCGTGCTGTCGTTATGAAAACCGTGGTTGGTGTTTTCGTAAATATAGGCCTCGTATACCTTGTCGTTGGCCTGCAGGGCGGCCTCAAAGTCTGGCCAGCCCGCGTTGATGCGTTCGTCGAGCTCACCCATCTGAACAAGCAACGGCGCTTGAATTTTGGCCACATCCTCGGCCGCTGGCTGGCGCCCGTAGAACGGGACACCAGCGGCCAGTTCGGGATAGGCCACAGCAATTGCGCTGACCACACCGCCGCCGTAGCAGAAACCGACAGCGCCGACCTTTCCAGTGCAATCATCTCGGTTCAATAGATATTCAAATCCATTGAAGAAATCGTTCATCAATTCGACCCGGTCCACTGTCTTTTGCAGCTCGCGCCCATCCGCGTCGTTGCCTGGGTATCCTCCCACTGACGTCAGACCATCGGGGGCCAGTGCCATAAACCCGGCCTTCGCCAATCGGCGCGCCACATCTTCGATGTAGGGGTTAAGGCCGCGGTTTTCGTGGATTACCAATACCGCGGGCAGGGGCTCTTCAACGCCGGCGGGTCGGACAAGGTAGCCGCGAACATCACCGGTTCCATTCGGTGAAGGGTAGGTGATGTAGTCCGCGTGGATATCAGGATCGTTGAACGACACTTGCTGAGCCATCGCGTAGTTCGGGCTGAGCATGTTCAGCAGCGCGACCGCTGTCACGCCGCCGACCGCGAACTTGCCTGCGCGGTCCAGGAATTGGCGCTTGGTGATCTTGCCGTGCGCGTAAAAGTCATACAGGTCCAGAAGTTCCTGGTCGAAGTCTTTTGCGGTCATGCGAGTCATTGTGGATCTCCTGATGAGTTTGGCAGTCTGAAGGGTGGGTAGTATCCGATCTGAAGGTCTTGATTTGATTGAGCGTCTGGATAGGCTTCCTAAGATGCCGCCGGTGATAGTTCCTTGTTCGCGTACCGTTCGCGCAGCACGTTCTTTTGAACTTTTCCCATAGTGTTTCGCGGCAACTCCTGGACGAGTTCGTAGCGGCGAGGATGTTTGAATCGCGACAGTTTGTTTCTGATGATCGAGTCGATCGGTTCCACCTGAAGCTGTGCTCCAGGCTCGGCAACCAAAGCGGCAATAATTGCTTCTCCAAATTCGTTGTCGGGGACGCCGAAGACCGCCGATTCCTGAACGCCATCGACATCGTTCAATACATCTTCAATTTCTTTGGGGTAGACGTTGTAACCACCAGTGATGATCAGGTCTTTTGACCGACCTACTATCGACAGGTAGCCATCCTCGCTGTATTGGCCCAGATCTCCGGTGATGAAGAACCCATTCTCGCGAAGCTCTTCAGCGGTTTTTTCGGGCATTTGCCAATAGCCCTTAAAAACATTGGGGCCACGCACTTCGATCATTCCGACCTCGCCCTGGGGCAGCGGTTCTCCAGTTTCAGGGTTGGTTACGATCACCTCGGTGCCGGGTAGAGCCATACCAACAGTTCCCGCGCGACGCTCACCGCTATAAGGGTTCGAGGTGTTCATGTTCGTCTCGGTCATACCGTATCGCTCGAGGATGCGGTGGCCGGTGCGCGTTTCGAACGCCACATGGGTCTCTGCCAGCAACGGGGCTGAGCCGGAAACAAACAGACGCATGTTCTCTGTGATCTCATCGGTGAAACAGTCATCCGCCAGCAATCGGGTATAGAAAGTGGGTACTCCCATCAGAAGGGTTGAATTCGGCAATTCTTCCAAGATCATATCAGTGTCGAATTTTTTCATCAGCCGCACTTTGGAACCGGCGAGTAGTGATGTGTTCATCGCCACGAAAAGCCCGTGCGTGTGAAAGATGGGCAACGCGTGAATCAAGCGATCACCGTCGGTGATACTCCACATATCCACAAGGGCTTGGGCATTGGACAGCAGGTTTTGGTGGCTGAGCATCGCGCCCTTGGACCGGCCCGTGGTACCTGATGTATAAAGAAGCGCCGCGAGGTCTTCTGGCGCGCGATCCACGGTTTCGAACACACAAGGCTGTGCATCCGCTTCGCGGCTCAGGCTTGAATTTTCGCCACCCAAGGTCAGCAGCTTTGCGCCGGACCGGGTTGCCAATTGCTCGAATTCAACTTTGTCGTTGCTGTCGCAAACGATTAACGCAGGTTGTGCGTCAGAGATGAAATAGTCCAACTCTGCCATGGTATAGGCAGTGTTGAGTGGCAGGTAGACAGCACCTGCCTGAACCGAAGCGGCATAAAGCGCAATCGTGTCGGCCAACTTGGGGGCCTGCACAACGATGCGATCACCAGGGGAAACTCCGCAGTTCTGCAAGACATGCGCGATCTGCGCGGTACGCTGCAGAAACGCGTCATAAGATACCACTTGGCCATTATCTAGCTGTAAAAATGGAGCCGTGTTGCCCTCGTGGTGGGCAAACAAACTGTCGTAAAGTGTATTAGTCACGCTGTACTTTCCCTAGGCGTTACCGCAAGCGTCGCAGTTGAAGCCGCGCGAATTGAACGCGAGGCTTGGATCGTGGCACGTGTCGCGAATTCTTCGTGGTAACGTTCTGTTTGGTTCAAATCGTATAGGTAGTTGACCATCGCACCTCCGGACTGGGCGCGTCCGTTTCGCGACGGGTCGGCGTCGGCATGCACTTCATGAAGCTCGGCACCATTGCCCAGATGAAAGCGGGCCACGGGGTCCAGTGGCATCCCATCTTCGCGCTTGGCGAACATCAAGTATCGGGCAGCCATCGCGCGCGTGTCCTGCGGCGTGGCTGTTTCTGCCATCACGGCCTGCGCGGCATTGCCGTGTTCTGGATGTCCAGTTTCCCCGGCCAGCCAACGATTCAGTCCTGGTATCGGTGACAGGGTCACAAAGGTACCAAGTTGTTGAAGCTCTCGCGAAAGCTCGGTCACAACCTGTTTTATTAACAGATTCCCAAAGCTGATGCCCGCCAACCCTTTTTGGCAGTTTGAAATTGAATAGAACGCTGCGACCTTTGCCTGCTCAGCTTGGATCGGTTCTCGTGCTTCGGATAGAAGTGTATCTATTGCATTCGGGATTTCAGCGGTCAGAGCGACCTCAACAAAAATCAGTGGCTCATCTGGCATCGAGGGGTGGAAGAACGCAAAGCAACGACGGTCTGGCGGGTAGAGCCTTCGACGCAAATCGTCTAGATCGTTGATCTGGTGCACCGCTTCATAGGCGACGATCTTATCCAGAACGCGGGCAGGGGTGTCCCAGCTGATTTGCTTGAGGACAAGAAAGCCCCGGTTGAACCAGCTGCGCAATAAATGGACGAAATCGATATCCGTTCGCTTGAGTTCGGGGTTGGATTTGAGAAAGCGCAGCAGATCGACGCGCATGGCTACAAGTTCCTGCGTCGCACCAGACGGCTGGTTCAGCCGTCGCAATAACTCTTGCCGCCGTGGCTCTGAAACTTCACTAAGTCTTTGATAAAGATTGACACTTTGGTCACTGGCGTAGAGGCGGGCTGCTTCAGAAAGCTGATTTGCGTCCAACTCAAGTTGGTCATTCAAATAGACAAAAAAGTTTAGTTTCTCCGCATCATTCAGGGTGTGGTAGCGCTCAAGGATCGTAGACGCGAGCGTGAATCCTGAAACTTCACCTTCCGCAGATAAAAGCGCCTCACATAGTTCGGCAATGGACCGTTTGTCATCCTTGCCACGCCTTTTGTCGGGACGGTCCAGCAATTGGTTTAGTAGATCACCCAGAAACCAATTCCGCTGCATTTCAGGGCACCATCTGGCTGCTCAGATACTCGCCTGTTCGCCGATAATGGTCGACCAAATGCCGAGTAGCGCTGTCTGCGTCGTGATTTAAAGCGGCGTCCAGAATTTGCCGATGCTCGGCGGCAATGTCCCTCTTTTTGTAGCTCGAACCGCCGGCGGCCAGATAGCGGTAGCGAATGTTCAGGTCGTAAAGCTGCGAACAATAACGCATCAGCAACGGCAGTTTCGAATTGTCCAGCAGGGCCATATGAAAGGCTTTGTGAGCGTCTTCAAAATCGCGCGCGCCGTTTTGGCTTGCTTTATTCATATGGTGGTGACGTAAAACAAGCCTGTCCTCCCAAGCTGCATCCGCGTTGGCGATAGAGGCGCGCAGCGCGGTTTCCTCGAGGTTGCATCGCAGCAAGAGTATTTCTTCAAAATTACATTTGCTCACAGGCGCAGCCCTGAAACCGCGTTGGTCTATACGTTCGACCAACATGTCCGAGGTCAAAAGGCTAAGCGCCTCGCGAACCGGGCTGGCGCCAGTGTCCAATAATCCGCGGAGTTGTTCGATCTTGAGTTTTTGCCCCGGAGGCAATTCGCCGGTCAGGATCATTTCGCGCAGCCTTCGATAGGCACCATGAGTGGCTGATGTTTCTTTGCCCTCTGTATCAAGCATGGCGTCCATATCTGACCGTTCCTTTTTTTGCGGCTCAAACTCTTGGGAGCTCTTAACTGAGGGCACTCGTTCCAGTCGATAGGCCAACCGAAAGGTTCAGCGAGCCTTCGTTGATCATCCAGCGACGCAGCACAAAGCTGCGCGCCCCGCTTTTATGCATGGGGTCGTCCTCGGCCAGTTTCCGCGCGGCCTCAAGGCTGTCGGCTCGATAGATGATCAGGCCCATTCCCTGCATATGCTCGCCGGTTTCATCCGACATTGGACCCGCAAAAGCCAGCTGCCCCGAATGTTCAAGCTGCGCCTGATACGCCAAGTGATCTGGCAGTGACGCCTTTACATCTTCGGGTGCTTTGGCTGGCGTGCTCAGTGCGACGTAAAGCTCCAAAGCAAGCGCACCGCGGCTTTTTGCTTCTGATTTGTAGTCTGCCCAAGCAACCATTTGCGGCCTCCAAAAATATCGATATTATTTGACATATGGCAAAATAGTCGGCAAAAATCAAGCAAGCTAATATGGAAGGTGACAATGAAATACCTGGTGGGAGAGACTTCGGAAGGCACAGCGGTTTTTGCCGTGAACGGTGAAAACGCAGTGAATCTAACGGCTTTGGACCCTGCCGTCGGTTCCGACTTGATGGGCGTGATCAGCAAGCCTGGTCTGGCCGACTCGCTGGCTGAAAAAGTCACCTCGGCAGATAGTGTGCCGTTATCCTCAATCACACCGGCGTTGCCCGTGGCGTCACCCGGCACGATCATTTGCATGGGGTTGAACTATACGGATCACATCAAAGAGGGCGGCTACGACATCCCTGAATATCCAACGCTGTTCATGCGCGGTAAGAATTCGGTCATGGCGGCGGGCCAGCCCATGGTGCGACCGGCGGCTTCCGAGCATTTCGACTACGAAGCGGAGCTGATGTTGATCGTCGGTAAACGCGGTCGCCATATCTCGGAAGAGGACGCGTTGGGCCATGTGTTTGGGTATACGGTTTTCAACGATGGGTCGGTGCGGGACTATCAGCGTAAAACGGTACAATGGACACCGGGTAAGAATTTTGACGACACGGGTGCAATTGGCCCCTTCACCGTGACTCAGGATGAGTTACCCGAGGGCGCTTCGGGCCTGAAGATTGAAAGCCGCGTTGGCGACGAGGTTCTTCAAAGTTCGAATACCGCCAACATGATCTGGGGTGTTCGTCAGGTGATTGCGACAATTTCAGAGTTCATGACCATCGAACCGGGTGATCTGATTGCATTGGGAACGCCGCCGGGCGTGGGCCATGCCAAGAAGCCAAATCCTCGTTGGTTAAAACCGGGCGAAACCGTCGAAGTCGAGATTGAGGGCATTGGCGTTTGCGCCAGCCCGATCATCGACGAAAAAGATGCCAAATCAAAAGTGGCCGCAGCATGAGCGCACCGACAGGGACAGAGCTTGAAGCACTTCGCGCCAAGGCGCAGCAAGACCATCGTGATCTTCGTGAGCGCATTCCGCGTTTGTCGGACGATGCAATTGCCTTGATCCTGCGCGAGTCCAGATCTCACTACGCGTGGACCGACAAGCCAGTTTCTGATGCGTTGCTTGAAGAGATCTACGACATCACGATCAACGGCGCGACCAGCATGAATACGTTGCCCGCGCGCTTCGTTTTCGTGAAAAGTCCCGAAGGGAAAGAGCGGCTTGCAAAGTCTTTAAAGCCGAAGAATGTGCCAAAGATGATGGATGCTCCGGTCACGGCGATCATTGCATATGACACGGACTTCTGGAAGGAACTGCCCTTTCTTTTCCCGCACGAAGACCGCCGGCCATTGTTCGAAAACAAGCCCGACTACGTAGCCGACACCGCGTTTCGCAATGGCACGCTTCAGGGCGCTTACTTCATGATTGCGGCTCGGGCGGTCGGGTTGGACGTCGGCGCCATGTCAGGTTTTTCGAACAAGATCGTCGACGAGGAATTCTTTGCAGGCACGACGCTCAAGTCCAATTTTCTTTGCAATCTGGGCTACGCGGACGAGACCGGATTGTTCCACAAGCTTCCACGGTTTCCGTTCGAAAAGGTTTGCTCTTATGCATGAGGAGGTGACGCAGTGGCTATGAAGATGAAGCCTGTCGTGACGTACCGCACAACAGCTCAGTGCCCGACACCTGCGCGCACCGAGATACCAATTCGCGATCTTGATGTTGTTGTCGATGAACCCATCGAACGCGGCGGAACAAATCTAGGCCCTTCTCCGACCGAAACCGCAATGGCGGCTTTGATCGCCTGCACAAATGTCATTGGTCACAAGAATGCCAAGCGGCTGGGAATTGACCTGGGAACCGTGACAATCGATGCAAAATGCCAATTGGATCGTCGTGGTGTCCTGATGGAAGAAGAGATCGACGTACCCTTTCCCGAAATCACACTCACGGTACGTTGCGATACGCGCGCCAGCCAGGAGGAGCTGGCGCGCGTAGGCGAAGAAACAGCCAAGTATTGCGCCATTGCAAAACTGTTCGAAGCGGCAGGCACGGACCTGACCGTCAACTGGGTCAAAACCAACGAATAAAAACCTATAGGACCCGACTTTCTGGGAGGAGAGAAATGAAGAACTGGACCAAACGTAGCCTTGCGGGGGCCGCTCTGGCGGGTGCCATGGCATTACCTCTTGCCGCCGAGGAAACCATTTCCGCAGTTGTCATAGACGGATACCCGGATCGGGCTTTGTGGGTGAAAGAATTCACCAATTTCTTCATTCCCGAAGTGGACAAACGGCTGGCTGAGTCCGGCGCTTACAAGATGAACTGGCAAGAGAACTATGGCGGTTCAATCGTTAAGCCGAAGGGCGTTTTAGAGGGGATTCAACTGGGCCTTGGTGACATAGGCATCGTTACGACCATCTTCCATTCATCCAAGCTGCCCAGTCAGGGCATTTCCGGTTCGACGCCCTTTGTTGCTTCAGATTCTCGTGCCGTCGCCAAAGCCGTGGATGAAATCGCTCGTGAATTCCCGGCAATGCAAAACGAGTTCGCCGCGCAAAACCAGGTCTATCTGGCAACCGGTGTTGTGCTCGATACCTATCAGATATTCTGCACGGAACCTGTTTCATCGGTTTCCGATCTTGAGGGCCGCAAGATTGCCGGAGCAGGGTTAAACCTGCGGTATCTTGAAGGCATAAAGGATGCTGCGGGTGTACGTGGCGGGCTGACTGATTTCTACAACATGCTTCAGACCGGTCTGGTCGATTGCGGCATGCTGTGGCCTGAAGCAGCAAAAACGTTCAAGATCGCTGAAGTTGCCCCTTATATGCTCAAGGCTGATCTGGGCGCTGTGAACTCCAAAACCATCACGGTGAACTCGGACTATTGGGCTGGATTGCCCGATGAAGTGAAAGATGTGTTAAAGGCTGTCGCGATCGACTACCGCGACCATGTCGCCGGTATTGCGATGGACCGGGCTGCTGCTTCACGGGATGCGTATGTCGAGGCCGGTGGAACCATTGTCGAGGTTTCGGATGAAGACCGAGCGGCATGGGCAAATGCAATGCCGAACGTCGCACAGGAATGGGCTGCGACTTTGAACGATAATGGTGAGCAAGGCACAGAAATGCTGGCCGCCTATATAGGGAAGCTTCAGGATGCCGGTTTCACCGGAGTACGCGATTGGACGGCCAAATAACCGGCTGGCGATCCACGAAAGGGGCCTTTCATGCTGAAGACCGCAGTTGCTGGCTTGTCGCGGGTCGCCAATTCGCTTGCTATCGCCACCAACGCATTGGGTACGCTTGTCGTCCTTGCGTTGGTGGTCATTCTGAATGTCGACGTCATTGCGCGCGGTCTGTTTTCAGCCCCTCTGCGCGGGACCTACGAAATGGTCCAGTTTTCGGTCGTGATGATCGTTTTTTTGCAGTTGGCCGACGTCGTCAGAGTGGATCGGCTGACGCGCTCAGACGGGTTCCTGAACCTGCTGCACCATCGCCGCCCGGGTCTGACAGCCAGCCTGAGGCGCATCATCAACGCCATATCGGCAATCTTTATGGCTTTGATTGCGTATGTGACTTTTCCCGAATTTCTTCATATGTGGGAGACGCAGGACTATTTCGGAGTACCCGGTCTTTTCACACTGCCATGGTGGCCGGTCAAACTGGTCATCGCGTGCGGTACTGCGCTTGCCTGCGTGATCTTCCTGCTTAAGGTCGTCACGGCGCAAGACCGCCGGCAGCTTGTCCGCACCCCTGAGCATGACGAGGCCGCAGAATGACGCCGATTGAGATTGGCCTGATCTCGGTCGTCGCTATCGTTTTCCTGATTTACGCGGGCGTTTACATTCCAATTGCTTTGGGTGTGGTCTCGTTCGTGTCGATCTGGCTGATGCGGGACAATTTCACACTGGCGCTCAACCTGTTGAAAGTGGCGGTTGGCGACAGCGCGATGGAATATAGTTTCGCGACCATCCCGTTGTTTACCTTTATGGGACTTATCGTCTCAAAAGCTGGGTTAGGCAGGGATATCTACGAAGTTATGACCATGCGGTTTCGCAAGGTCAAAGGCGGTATCGGTATGGCAACCGTCGGAGCCAACGCCGTCTTTGCGGCGGTGACAGGGTCGTCCATTGCATCCGCCTCTGTGTTCACCAAGGTCTCGGTCCCGCAAATGATGGCGCAGGCCTATAACCCGCGATTTGCGGTTGGCGTGGTCGCGGGGTCCTCGGTGTTGGGCATGATAATCCCACCATCTGCCATGTTGATCATCTATTCCTTTGTTGCCGAGCAATCCGTGGGGGACATGTTCCTTGCGGGCGTCATTCCGGGGATCATGCTGGCGATCGCCTATGTCGCCGCGATCTGGGTCATGGGGCGATTCACCCCAGCATTCGTCGGTGGCCGCGTCGTCGAAGATACCGAATGGATGTCGGGGCGTGAGATCGCGTCCAAAACCTTGCCGACATTGTTCATCATCACTGTAGTGCTCGGCGGTATCTACACTGGCTGGCTGACAGCGGTCGAAGCCGGTGCCGCCGGTGCATTGGTGGCGCTGATCATCGCAATTGTGCGCAAGTCGATGACACCAAGAGCGTTCTGGGACGCATTGCTGGAAACCGGTCACATCACGGCGGCGATCCTGTTTCTGATCACGGCGGCGTCGATCTATAGTCGAATGTTGGGGCTGGCCGGGCTGCCCAACCAATTGCAGGACCTGCTTGCAGGGAATTCCGCGTCATTCTGGTCGATCATGCTGCTTTACGTTTTGTTAATGCTTTTCCTTGGAACACTTCTGGATACTGCATCGATCATTCTGATCGTTGTCCCGCTGTTTCTGCCCATGGCCGAAGCTCTGGATATGTCGCTGATCTGGTTCGGGATCATCACCGTTGTCGGCGCTGAAATCGGACTATTGACCCCGCCGCTAGGCATATCCTGCTTCGTTATCAAATCTACGATTAACGATGACCGCATATCGCTGAAGGACGTGTTCATGGGTGCGCTGCCATTTGCGTTCGTAATGCTGATTGTCCTGTTCATCCTGATCGAATTCCCGATCCTCAGCCTTGCCCTGATTTAAGGAGGCACAGATGCGTACTGTCACCAAAGACAACATAACCGACGTGTTTATGGGGTACTTGTCCGCGGACACCGAACCGAGGATGCGCGAAATCATGGGGTCTTTGGTCAGACATCTTCATGACTTTGCCCGTGAGACCAATCTGACACATGACGAATGGCGCGCCGGGATTGCATTTCTGGAAGGATGCGCTGCGGTAGAGACTGAGGACAGGCACGAGTTTGTTCTGGCGTCAGATGTGCTGGGCCTGTCGTCGCTGGTGGATATGCTGCATTCCAGTCCCGACGCGACCAGCTCGTCCGTACTGGGCCCATTCCATGTCTCCGGCGCACCCCCGCTGCCGATCGGTGGCGATATGAAACGTCACTATGGAGGGCCGGTTCTGCTGGCCGAAGGCGTGATCCGGGATACAAAGGGCAATCCGATTGCGGGTGCTGAGCTCGACATTTGGCAAACCGCGCCAAACGGGCTTTACGCCAGTCAGGATGAGGAACAGGATACCTATTCTTTTCATGGCTTGATGACGGTCGGCTCAGATGGCCGCTATGCTTTCACCACTGTCAAGCCAGTGGAATACACTGTACCATCGGACGGGCCGGTCGGGGATATCCTGCGCGCCTGTGGCCGCCATCCCTGGCGACCGTCGCACTTGCACTACATCATCAAGGCCCCCGGTTATCGCTCGCTGGTGACGGAAATATTTCCCGACGATGATCCCTATCTGGATGAAGACACGGTGTTTGGTGTGCGCGACGATCTGGTGATGACATATTTTGAACGTCCAGCTTCTGAATTTCCTGATGGCATGGAGCTATCTGGTAAGATCTCTGAACCTTACTTGCATGTGAATTTCGACGTGACGCTTGCCAAGGACTGATTGATAGATAGGAGGCTTGAGGTGCTGAAACGTATCTTGATTTTGGGAGCTGCGCTGTTTTGCAGTACCGCTATCGCACAAGAGCGCCCGATCTTCGACGCGCATATTCATTATAGCCACGACGCCGTCAAACTGGTTCCTCCAGAACAAGTGGCCAAAATTCTTCGGGACGCGGGCGTTCGAAAAGCGCTGGTTTCCAGCTCAGACGATAATGGCACTCAGCTGTTGTTGGCCGCGGCACCGGACATCGTTGTTCCAGCGTTGCGCCCATACCGTCGTCGCGGTGAAATCAACACCTGGATGCACGATGAAACTGTAATCGACTATTTGGAAACAAATCTTGCCAAGAACGACTACGAAGCCATCGGCGAGTTTCACGCTTACGGCGACGATATCAAAACGCCGGTCGTCCAGCGTATGATTGCACTGGCCAAGGAGCGGAACCTCATTCTACACCACCACGGCGATCGAGAGGCCGTCGACCTGATCTTCGAAACCTGGCCTGAAGCTCGTGTCCTGTGGGCCCACTCTGGCTTTGATGATCCAGCAAGCGTTGTTGACGCGCTGGACACGTATCCCAGGCTTTGGGCCGACCTGGCGTTTCGTTCAGACATGGTCTCACGAGGCAGAGTTGAGCCGGATTGGAAGGCGGCTTTCGAAGCTCATCCAGATCGCTTCATGGTTGGAACGGATACATTTGCCCCGGAACGATGGTATTACGTAGGACCACATGCCGATTTTTCGCGTGAATGGTTGGATTTGCTGCCGGACCAGATTGCGGACAACATCGCCTATGCCAACGCAGAACGTTTGCTGGCATTAGAATGACCCGCTGCGCTGTCTGGTTCATGATTTGCTCCAGCGCGGCCGCTGCTTGCGACGCTACGGGGCAACGCATGAATTCGGAAGTTCAAAACGCACCGGACGTTTATCTGGTTGTCGATGAAATTCCATTAGCTCGACCGTTTTCCGTTCTGGTTTCAATTTGCGATGGAACTGCCGTGCGCGAAATGCGTGCGGATGCAATCATGCCTGCTCATCAACACGGAATGAACTATACCCCCAAAGTTACCGCCTTGGGCGACGGAACGTTCCGCGTTGATGATATGCTGTTTCACATGCCGGGTTTGTGGGAGCTGCAGGTTGATGTCGACATCAATGGCCAATCAATTTTCTATACGTCAGAAATTGCGCTGAAATGAAGCTTTGGATGACAGCGGCGCTAATGGTCCTGACCAGTGCGGTGCGTGCCGAGGTCTTGCTGTCAGAAGACGAAATTGAACAAACGCTTTCCTTTGGACCGTGGCCACCATCCTTCCAGTCTGACCCAAGCAACGGGGTTTCCAATGACGCCAGAGCGATTAAGCTTGGTGGGTCCTTATTCAATGATCCGGTACTGTCGTTCGACGGGGCGTTTTCCTGTGCCAGTTGTCATGATCCTGAACAGGCTTTTACAACGCCGGAGGCTCGAGCGATCGGCAGAGGCTTGTTAGACAGGAATTCACCATCGCTTCGGAACCTTGCCGGTCTCCGTTGGTACGGATGGGGCGGCAAAAGCGATAATCTTTGGGCGGCCAGCCTGCACCCGATCATCGAAGAACAAGAGATGGCGCATAGCCCCGAAAGCCTAAAAACAGCAATCTCTGAAAGTGCCTACATTGATGATTTTGAAGCTATTTTTGGAGAAATCCAAAATCAAGGCCCAGAGCTTGTTCTGGTGAATACTGCAAAAGCCCTTTCGGCCTACTTGGAGACTTTGGTTACCGACCGGACGCAGTTTGACGATTTTCGCGATGCCTTAGAGCGCCGAGATTTTCCAGCTGCTGCGAACTACCCCGAAGCAGCCCAGCGAGGTCTTCAGCTGTTTTTAGGGCGTGGGAATTGCGTGTTTTGCCACAACGGCCCGAGGTTTTCCAACAATGAGTTCCATGATGCTGGTGTACCATATTTTCTGAATGAAACCGAGGTCGACGAAGGGCGGTTCGGTGGGTTGAATTTTTTACTCTCGAGCCCCTACACGCTGGCCGGCAACTGGAGTGACGATCCGGATAAGCAAGGTGCCTGGGCAGTTCGAAACGTGCGTAGGAGCCATTCTGATTTTGGAACTTTTCGTACCCCCAGCTTGCGGGGAGTGGCTGAAACCGCGCCCTATATGCATGACGGCAGCCTTAATGATCTGAACGCCGTGATCCGCCATTACAGCAGTATTGATACGGAAAGGTTGCACGCCGACGGTGAAGCCATTCTCTCGCAATTGAATTTGTCTGAGCAGGAGATTGCAGACTTAGTTGCATTTTTGGTCACGCTGTCCAAGGCACCTCATTAAAGCGTTTGTGTTTGACGCCCGGGAACGGGCTATTTGGCAAGCTGGTTCGGCGACTATCGTTAGCAGTGCCGATGAGAGGTTTTTGCTCGATCTGGGTCAGAATTGCTTGACGTTAGGGTCAGAAATGGATGACGTGATCGGCCGATTTGTTGAGGTTTTGGATGTCTGTTGGGTCAAGTATCAGTGACGTTCCACACACCTTGTGTCAGACGACAGATAGTTATGCCACCAGCGACAGAACCTTGACTTTTTCCCCTCACTTCCTTCATCCAGCACCTAGACTGATTTCATTGATCCTGAATTCCTTTTGGTAAAATCAGGGCTGATTTGCAGATCAGACGCCGAAGGCGCCTGTTCCTGCTAATCTGCCACGTGGCGAATGCGGATGCCCGCCTCCGTCAGGCTCAGTTTTTCCAGGGTAAGATCCGAGATGGCCTTTCGAAGACGCTCATTCTCTTTTTGAAGGCGTTTGAGTTCCTTCAATTGATCCGCGCACATTCCACCGTACTTTTGGCAGGCTATGAATGCGCCGAGGAGCTGGACGGCAACAAGGCCTTTTTTGACCGGATGGAGGCGGTGCGGATTGAGGCCGGGGAACTTA